>JBGAKY010000120.1:0-3729 GCA_044224175.1 Rubrivivax sp.
CTGCGGCGCGCGCGTGCTGGCGGCGGCGGCGGCGGCGTCTCCGGGTGCGGCATCGCTGCGCGGCTCGTCGCGCCGCGCCTTGTCGTCGAAGCCTTCGGGCAGGGCGCCGAAGACGCGCCGCGAACCCCAGTCGAAGCGCGCGCTGGCGTGGAACTGCAGCCCGTTGGGCAGGCTCAGCTTCATCGGCACCGGCAGCGGCATGCGCGAGTGGTCGTGCACCGCGGCCACGGTGGTGCCGAACAGCGTGGTCAGCGTGTGGCCGCGCAGCGAGATGCCGGTCATGGCGAGCTGGTCGAGCGCGCTGCGGTTGGCGCCGAGGATCTTGCCGTCGGCGCCGACCACGATGATGCCCTCGAGCAGCGTGCCGATGAACTCGGCGCGGCTGTGGAAGTGCAGGCGCAGCCGGTTGCTGTAGTCGTCCGAGAGCCACTGGTTCTCGATCATGCGCGCCGACATGCGCACCAGCCCCATGGTGTGCTGGTGGTAGCTGCGCTGGTCGCCCGACACGTCGAGCACGCCCAGCATGTTGCCGCGCGGGTCGAAGATGGGCGCGGCCGAGCAGGTCAGGAAATGGTTGGCGTGCATGAAGTGCTCGTCGGCGTGGACGAGCGTGGGCCGCTCCTCGAACAGCGCGGTGCCGATCGCGTTGGTGCCCTTGCTCTGCTCGGCCCAGTTGACGCCCGCCGAGAGCGCCACCTTGCCGGCGCGGTCGAGGAAGTCGTTGTCGCCGACGGCGTGCAGGATGGTGCCCTGCGCGTCGGTCAGCACGATCATGCTTTCGGTGTCGACGATCTGCTCGAAGAGCATCTCCATCACCGGCGCGGCATGCGTGAACAGGCGCTGGTTGCGCTCCTTGGCGACGTTCAGGTCGCTGCGCAGCAGCGGCGAATAGTCGGGCCGCTCGATGCGCGTCAGGCCGAGCGCCGTGCAGCGCTCGTGCGACTGCTGGATCAGGTCGATGTGGCTGCCCTTGGGCGGCGGCGTGGCAGCGTCGGCGCTGGTCCAGCCGCGCGGCTGCGGATTCCTGCTGATGGGCATGACTTCGGTCCCTCTGCCGACACTGTCGGGCCGGCGCGCATGATTGTCCACCAAGGGACAGCCCCGACTTCGGAGCCCCGATCGAGCCCCGATTGTTCGGGAATGAAACACCTTTGAATGGCATGGCGTTTGCAGACGACGGTCGCAGTTCACGACGAGCCATCAGGAGACAAGCTCATGCCCGCCATCACTTCACTTCACCGAGTCCGCTTCGCCGCCGCCCTCGTGGCCGCCGCATTCCAGGTGTCTGCCTGGGCGCATGGCGACGTCACGCCGCAGGCGGTCGACACCAGCACGCTGCCCAAGCTGGGCGACAACTGGCGCGGCGAGAACCCGTTCCGCAAGAACGATGCGGCCATCAAGATCGGCACCTCGGCCTACAACCAGAACTGCGCGCGCTGCCACGGCCTGGAGGCGATCTCCGGCGGCATCGCGCCCGACCTGCGCAAGCTCGACAACGATTGCGCCACGCAGAAGGACGAGAAGAAGAAAGCGGCCTGCGTGAAGGAGATCGACGACTACTTCCTCGGCAGCGTGCGGCGCGGCAAGACGCGCAACGGCGCGGTCTACATGCCGCCCTTCGAGGGCATCCTCAACCAGGAGGCGATGTGGTCGATCAAGGCCTACCTGGAAACCCGCCGCGAGAGGCCGCTGTGATCAACCGGCGCGGCATCCTGCGCGCCCTCGGGGCCGGGCCGCTGGCGGCGACGCTGCCCGACCTGCTCTCGGCCACGCCGCTGTCCAAGGTGAAGAGCCGCGGCAGCCTGGTGGTCGGCCTCTACAAGGACATGCCGCCCTTCCACGCCGACGGCGCCGGCATCGACGTCGAGCTCGGCCGCGCGCTCGCCGAATCGCTGGGCGTGGCCTTCTCGCCGCTGCCGTTCCCGGCCGACGAGAACATGGGCGACGACCTGCGCAACATGGTCTGGAAGGGCCACTACCTGGGCTACGGTCCCGCCGACGTGCTGCTGCACGTGCCGGTGGACCGGCCGCTGATGCAGGACAACCCGCGCGTTTCCATCTTCGCGCCCTACTACCGCGAACGGCTGGCGGTGGCGCGCGACCTGGCGCAGGTGCCCAGGTTCGAGTCGCTGGCCGACTTCGGTCGCCTGCGCGTGGCGGTGCCGGGGCAGTCGCTCGCCGGCTGGCTGCTCATCGGCGCCGAGAACGGGCGCTGGCGCGAACAGCTGCTCACGCAGTGGAAGGACGGCACCGAGGCCGCACGCGCGCTGCAGCGCGGCGAAGCCGCCGGTGCCGCCGGCACCTTGTCGGAACTGGAATCGGTGCTGGCCGGCGACGCGCGCTTCGCCATCGAGCCCTGGCCGCTGCCGCGTGCGCGCGACGGCTGGCCGGTGGGCTGCGCGGTGAAGAAGGACGCCACCGACCTGGCGCAGGCGCTGCAGGCGGCGATGAACGGGCTGGCGGCCAGCGGCGAACTGGGGCGGCTCTTCGCGCAGGCGAAGCTGAGCTGGCGCGCGCCCTAGCGGCAGCGGGCCGCACCGCACAATGGGGGCCGCCTGCACCGCCCCCATGAAGACGATCCGCGACCTGCACAAGCCGCCCCACGTCCAGGGCCGCATCGAGGCCATCGTCGTGCGCGATTCGCCGCGCGAGGTGGCGCGCTCGGTCGCGGCCACCATGGCCGTTGCGGGCATCGGGCTTGCCGACGACCGGCTGGGCCGGCGCGGTGAGGCCGAGCTGTCCACCCGGCAGGTGACGCTGATCCAGGCCGAACACCTGGACGTGATCGCGCGCCTGGCGCGTGTCGCCAGCGTCGACCCGGTGGGCCTGCGCCGCAACCTGGTGGTCTCGGGCATCAACCTGCTGGCGCTGCGCAATGCCCGGCTGCAGGTGGGCGCGGCGGTGCTGGAGATCGTCGGCCCCTGCCAGCCCTGTTCGCGCATGGAAGACACCATCGGCCCGGGTGGCTACGCGGCGATGCGCGGCCATGGCGGCATGACCGCCCGGGTCGTCGAAGGCGGAGCGATCCAGGTCGGCGACGCCGTGAAGGCACTGGACTGAAAGCCCGCCGGGGCGTCAGTCGCCCAGGTCGATCCGCGGCACGCCGGCCAGCGCCGGCGGGCATTCGTGGTCGGCCACGACCCAGGTGCGATGCGCGTTCCGGGACGCCCGGTCGAAGAGCGCCATCAGCTCGCGCACCGAAGGCGCGTCCAGCGCCGCGAAGGGCGCGTCGACCAGCGTGAGCGCCGCGCCGCTGGCAGACGCGCCGACCAGGCCCACCTTGCGCCGGCTGCCGGTGGACAGCATGTGCAGCGGCTTGCCGAGGTGTTCTGCCAGGCCGAGAGCTTCAACGAGGCGCCTTTCTTCCGCGCGGTTCCAGCCGGCGTGGCGCGCGCGGCGGGCGTCGAGCCAGGCCTGCGCCACGGTGGCGTCTTCCGCCGGATCGGCGGAGTCTTCGAAGTACACCGAAGCGGCCTCCCGGCGCAGCGTGCCCGCGGTGGGTGCCCCATCGCCTGCCAGCAGGCGCAGCAGGCTGCTCTTGCCACGCCCTTCGGCGCCACGCACCCAGGTGAGGCCGGGGCCGATGGTGAACGACAGGTCCGCCAGCACGGTGACGCCGGCCCGCAGGAAGCCCAGGCCTTGCGCCTGCACCACGGCCGCGGGGGAGGCGCTCATGCGGCCGGTCCCGCAGCCGCGTCGGCACCGCTCGACAACAGGCGGCCCGCACCT
>JBGAKY010000069.1:0-30861 GCA_044224175.1 Rubrivivax sp.
GGCCTCCGTCCAGCACTTGCCTCACCGCCGCATCCCGAAACTCAGGCGTGTAAGCACGCTTGGGTACTGTCTTCATAGAACCTCCACACGGTCAAAATACCAGACCTCGTGGCGTCCATTTTTCGGGGGCCAGTTCAGACTTCCCATGTGCCAGCTGGGCCTCGATCACGTCCGGCGCCACGTTGAGCCGCTCCACCATCACGGTACGGGCCATCGCCCGGAATCCATGGGGAGTCATCGTCTCGTTGTCGAAGCCTAGCCGGCGCAGGGCAACGCGGACCGTGTTTTCGCTCATCGGCCGCTTGGCACTGATCAGGGACGGAAACACGTATCGCCCTCGGCCGGTCAGCGGCATCAGGTCCTTCAGAGCGTCAACAGCCTGGGTGGCGAGCGGAACCAGATGCGGCCTTCCGTTGATCTTCTCCCGCTTTGTCCTCTTCATCTTGGCGGAGGGTATCGCCCACATCCTTGCCTCGAGATCCAGCTCGGCCCACTCCATCTGCCGGATGTTCCCTGGCCGCTGGAAGAGCAGTGCCGACAGAAGCAGTGCCGCCCGGGTGACGGGGTGACCGTGGTAGCCGTCGATCGCGCGCATCAAGTCGCCGACCTGATCCGGTTCGACGATCGCCGAGACGTGTCTGGTCAGCACCGGCTTCAGTGCGCCGCGCAGATCCGAAGCGGGGCTGCGCTCACAACGTCCGGTGGCAACGCCGTATCGAAACACCTGCCCGCAGGCTTCCAGCAGAGAGTGAGGCAGTTCGCGCGTGCCACGTGCCTCGACGCGCCGCAGCGTCTGCAGCAGCATCGGTGCGCCGATCTGGGAGAGCGGAAGCTTGCCCAGCCAGGGGAAGATGTCCTTCTCGAGGCGCTCCATCCAGCGCTTGGCGTAGTGATCGCTCCAGCCGACCTTCTTGGTCGCGTGGAACTCGCGCGCGGTCACCTCGAAGCTGGCGTTGGCGTCGAACCGGGAACTGAGGCGCTCCACCTGCCGCGTGAGCACCGGATCTGCGCCCGACTGATGTTGCTTGCGCGCATCATCACGTGCGACCCTGGCCTCCTTCAGACCCAGATCTGGATAGCCCCCGAGGGCAAGGCGCTTCTCCTTCCCGTCGAAGCGGTACTTCCAGAACCAGCGCTTGGACCCAGAGGGCGAGACCTCCAGGTACAGACCGCCGGAATCGGCCAGGCGCACGCGGGGCCTACCCGCGTCGCAACTCGCGTTCTTGCATTGCTTGTCGGTGAGCATGGGGGAACAAAACGTCAAATGGCTGCGAACACGCCATTTGTTCCCCCAGATGTTCCCCCAACTTCGCTGCGCTGCCGTGGGACGGCAGGAGCCTTCCTGACTCAAGCGACTGTCTAAGTCGTTGATTTAGCGGGAAGTTCGGTCCGGCATGGGACCTGATGAAACGCTGGGATGGGGTGGCTGATGGGACTCGAACCCACGACGACCAGAATCACAATCTGGGACTCTACCAACTGAGCTACAGCCACCGCGGAGAGCAGAGCGAGATTATAGCCAGTCGCCTTCAGGGTGCCGCGGCGGAAGCGGCGGCGGTCACCAGCGCCGACGACTTCACCTCGGCCTTGAAGCGCTTCTTCAGTGAAGCCAGGTAGGCCTGCGATTCGGCGGCCGCCCAGGCCTGGTTGTACTGCTGCAGCAGCGGCGCGTCGCCGCCGGGCGGCGTCTCGCGCGCCAGCACCTGCGTGACGCGCAGCACCACGTAGCCGGCGGCGCCGATGTCCTGCCCCAGCACGGCCGGCAGCTTGGCGGCGTCGGCGCGCAGCACCGCTTCCAGCACTTCGCGCGGCAGGCCCTGCGGCTGCATGCGCGAGACGGTCAGCGTGGTGGGCAGGGTCTCGGTGGGCTTCTTCTGCAGTTCGGCCAGGCGCGCCTGGCCTTCCTTGCGTGCCAGCTCGGCCGCCTGTTCGGCGACGACGCGCTCGCGCACGCCGTCCTTCACCTCGGCCAGCGGCCGCGTGCGCGCCGGCTCGTACTTGACGATGCGACCCGAGACCAGCTGGTTGGGGGCGATCTCCACCGCGTCGGTGTTGCGCTTGTTCTTCACCGAGTCGTTGCCGAACAGCGCTTCCAGGAACTTGGCCGATCCCAGCGCGCCGGTGGCGCCGGGCGCCGGGCTGCGCGTCACGGTGGCGGTCATCTTCTCGAGCTTGAGCTTGTCGATCACCGGCTGCAGGCTGTCGGACTGTTCGTAGACGGTGTTGGTGAACTGCTCGGCCGCTTCGGCGTACTTCTTCTGCGCCATCGAACGCTTGACCTCGTTCTCGATCTCGGCGCGCACGCTCTCGAAGGGCTTCTTGTCGCCACCACGCACCCCGGTGAGCGTGATGATGTGGTAGCCGAAATCGCTGAGCACCGGGTTGCTGATCTCGCCCGGCTTCATCGCGAAGACGGCGTCCTCGAAGGGCTTGACCATCATGCCGCGGCCGAAGAAGTCGAGGTCGCCACCCTTGGCCGCCGAGCCCGGGTCCTGCGAGTTCTTCTTCGCCAGTTCGGCGAACTGGCCCGGGTTCTTGCGCAGCTGGGCGACCAGTTCCTCGGCCTTCTGCTTCGCGGCTTCACGGTCCGCCGACTTCGCGTCGGGATCCACCTTCAGCAGGATGTGGCTGGCACGCCGTTCCTCGGCCACCGCGTAGCGGCTGGCGTTTTCCTCGTAGTACTTGCGCAGCTCGCCTTCGGGAACACTGATGCCCTTCATCAGGCTGTCGAGCGTGAGCGTCACGAACTCGATGCTGGCCTGCTCGGGCGCTCGGAAGTCGGCCTCGTGCTTCTTGTAGAACGCTTCCAGGTCGGCATCGGTCGGGTTCACCTTCGCCTGGTAGGCCGTGGTCTCGAAGCGCTGGATCTGCACTTCACGGCGCTGCAGCATCGCGTCCAGCGAAGGGGCGGCGGCCGAAGGCGGGGCGAATGCGCTCTGCGACGGGCCGGCCAACACCTGCTGCACGCCGTAACTCTGGCGCAGCTGGGCGGCGAACATCTCGCTGCTCATGCCCTGCGACGCCAGCAGGTCCTTGTTGACGCTGCCGTCGGGGTTGCGCAGCTGCGCGTACTGCGGGTCGGACTTGAACAGCCGGTCCAGCCTTTCCATGTCGGGGTACAGGTGCTGCTGGTTCGCCGCGGCCATCAGCACGCGCTCGCGCACCAGCATGTCGAGCGTCTCGCGCTTCATCTCGGGCGTCTCGAGCAGACGGCTGTCGATGGTGGGCATCTGGCGGCGCATCTGTTCGATCTGGCGCTGGTGCGCCTGTTCCCATTCGGTGCGCGTGATGCCGTGCCCGTCGACCTTGGCGACGGTGTCGTTGCCGGGGTCGGTGAAGCGCGAATAGCCCTGGATCCCGAAGAAGACGAACGACGGGAAGATCAGCAGCACCATGATGCCGAGCACCAGGCGCGAGTGGTTGCGGACGAAGTCGAACATCGGAGAAGCGAAAAAAGGCGAACGTGCTGCGTTCGCCTTCTGCGGTGTGGGTGACGCCGATTCTAACGGCGGCGGCGCCCGGGGACTTCCGGTGGTGGGTGCTGACGGGTTCGAACCGCCGACCTACGCCTTGTAAGGGCGCCGCTCTACCAGCTGAGCTAAGCACCCGCGGCCCGCGGGCCGATGCCAATTCAGTTGAGGTGGTCCTTGAGCGCCTTGCCCGGACGGAACTTGGGCACGTTGGCGGACTTGATCTTGATGGCCGCGCCGGTGCGCGGGTTGCGGCCGGTGCGCCCGGCGCGCTTGGTAACGGCAAAAGTACCGAAGCCGACGATCGAGACGCTGCCCTTCTTCTTGAGCGTGGTTTTCACGCCGCCGATCAAGGCCTCCAGGGCGCGCGTGGCGGCGGCCTTGGAGATGTCGGCCTGCTTGGCAATGTGTTCGATCAGTTCCGTCTTGTTCACGTGCTTACCCCCTCTTGGGTCGTGTGTGTGGGCTGTCTGGGTGCTACCCGGATGCTGGTGCAGATGCTGCTGTCGCGCGCCGCGATGCAGGTGCCGCGGAGGAAAAACATTACATCCGCCGCCTATCGCAGTGTCAAGGGCTGATCACCATTCTATGCGTCGCGTTGCGCAGGATGGCGCGCCCAGGGTCACGCTGCACCTGCCGTGAATACACGCTTGACAACGATGCGGCGGCGGCCTACCCGAACGCCTTGCCGTCGATCAAGCGGCAGCGATTGCCGACGCCAGTGCGGCCCCCAGTTCGCGTGTGCCGGCATCGCCGCCCAGGTCAGGCGTGCGCGGCGCGGCGGGGTCGCCGAGCACGCGTTCGATGGCGGCCACCACCGCGTCGTGCGCTTCGCGGTGTCCCAGGAAGTCCAGCATCATCGCCACCGACCACACCTGCCCGATCGGGTTGGCGACGAAGCGTCCCGCGATGTCGGGCGCCGAGCCGTGCACGGGCTCGAAGAGCGACGGCCATTGACGCGTGGGGTTCAGGTTGGCCGAAGGCGCGATGCCGATGGTGCCGGTGCAAGCCGGCCCCAGGTCGGAGAGGATGTCGCCGAACAGGTTGCTCGCCACTACCACGTCGAACAGGTGCGGCCGCTGCACGAAGAACGCGGTGAGGATGTCGATGTGGTACTTGTCCACCGACACCTCCGGATACGCCTTTGACATCGCGGCCACGCGCTCGTCCCAGTAGGGCATCGTGATCGAGATGCCGTTGCTCTTGGTGGCCGAGGTGAGCTTGCGGCGCGGCCTGCCCTGCGCCAGTTCGAAGGCGAACTTCAGCACCCGGTCGACGCCGGTGCGCGACATCACGGTGGTCTGCATGACGACTTCGCGGTCGGTCCCCTCGTAGAGCCGGCCGCCGACGTTGCTGTACTCGCCTTCGGTGTTCTCGCGCACGATCCACATGTCGATCGCGCCCGGCGCCAGCGGCTGGCCCTGGCGGTCCACCAGCGGCGAGCGGATGCCGGGCATCAGCCGCGCCGGCCGCAGGTTGATGTACTGGTCGAACTCGCGCCTGAACTTCAAGAGCGAACCCCACAGCGAGATGTGGTCCGGCACCGTGGCCGGCCAGCCCACGGCGCCGAAGAGGATGGCGTCGTGGCCGCCGATGCGGTCCTTCCAGTCGTCCGGCATCATCTTGCCGTGCTGGGCGAAGTAGTCGCAATTGGCGAAGTCGAACTCGTCGACCTGCAGCGCGATGCCGAAGCGGCGCGCCGCCGCGTCCAGCGCGCGCAGGCCCTCGGGCATCACTTCCTTGCCGATGCCGTCGCCGGCGATGACGGCGATGCGGGGGATGCTCATGCGGTTCTCCTTTCGAAAGAGGATGGATGGCGCTTCAGCGCGGCCTGACCACGATGCCCACGCCGAGCGCCGTGAGGGCGATGCCGGCCAGCACCAGCGGTCCCAGCGCTTCGCCGAACAGCGCCCAGGCCAGCACCGCGGTACAGGGCGGCACCAGGTACATGAGGCTGGTCACGCGCGTGGCCGCGCCGCGCTGGATCAGCAGGTACAGCAGCGAACTGCCGCCCAGCGTGAGCACCAGCACCGACCAGGCCATGGCGCCCACCAGGTGCGGGTGCCATTCGAGATGGCCGCCTTCCAGCCAGGCCAGCGGCAGGCTCACGGCCAGCGCGCCCAGCAGCTGCACGGTGTTGGCGGTGCGCACGTCGCAGGGTGCGACGAAGCGCTTCTGGTACAGCGTGCCGCTGGTGATGGCCAGCAGCGCCATCACCGCCAGCGCCAGGTTGGCGGCGTTCACCTCGCCCAGGCCCACCTTCTGCCACACCACCATCACCAGGCCCGCCAGGCCCAGCAGCAGGCCCAGCCACTGGCGGCGGTCGACGTGGTGCCGCTCGCTGGCCAGGCTCTGCCACAGCGCCGTGAGCACCGGCTGCAGGCCGACGATGAGCGCGGCGGTCCCGGCGCCCAGCCCGCCCTTCACCGCCGACCACACGCCGCCCAGGTAGCCGGCATGCATGAGCGTGCCGGTGGCCGCCAGGTGCAGCCATTGCGTGCGCCCGCGCGGCCAGGCCGCACGCACAAACAGGATCCAGGCGCCGAAGGCGAGGATGGAGAACGTGTAGCGCCAGGCCAGGAAGGTGAACGGCGGAGAGTGCGGCATGCCGTAGCGCGCCACCACGAAGCCGGTGCTCCAGATCAGCACGAAGACGGCCGGCATCGAGCGCAGCGCCAGCGGCTGCGCGCCGGGGGCGGTGCCGCTCATCGCACCTTGGCGCGGATCTCGGGGATCGCCTTGCGCAGGTAGTAGACCATCGACCACACGGTCAGCACGGCGGCCGCGACGAGCAGCCAGGTGCCCCACAGGTGGGTGTCGATGAAGCCGAACAGGCGGCCGTCGTAGAGCAGGAAGGGGATGGCCACCATCTGCGACACGGTCTTCAGCTTGCCCAGCATGTGCACCGCCACGCTGCGCGAGGCACCGATCTGCGCCATCCATTCGCGCAGCGCCGAGATCGCGATCTCGCGCCCGATGATGACCAGCGCGATCAGCGTCTCCGCGCGCTGCAGGTGCACCAGCACCAGCAGCGAGGCGCAGACCAGGAACTTGTCGGCCACCGGGTCGAGGAAGGCGCCGAAGGCCGAGGTCTGGTTGAGCTTGCGCGCCAGCCAGCCGTCCAGCCAGTCGGTGAGCGCGAAGCCGACGAACAGCACCGTCGCCAGCAGGTTGCGCGTGGGCTCCACCAGCGGCAGGTAGTACGCGCCGATGATGAGCGGGATGGCGACGATGCGCGCCCAGGTCAGCAGCGTGGGGATGGTGAAGAACATCGGCCCCATTCTGCCGGACGCCGGGCGGGGGGCCGCCGCGGCATGCGGATCAGTTGTCCAGCGTGCGGGGCTTGAAGCGCTTGTCGTCGTTGAAGAGGAAGGCTTCGCTGAATTCCCAGGGTTTGGGCAGCCTGGAGACGTCGCCGTAGGGCGCGGCACGGTTCACGGCGTCGATCGCCATCTGCGTGGTCTCCCTGGCCTGGCTGGGTTCGCGCAGCACCTTCACCGCCTTGACGCTGCCGTCGGCGTTCAGCTGCACCTGCAGCACCGGCACCGCCAGCAGCATCTGCTGCGGCTTGCCCTTGTAGCTGCCGTCCGGCGTGGCGGCCACCATGCGTTCGGCGGCCTGGCGCTTGAACTCGTCCCAGTTGCGCGACACCCTGGGCGGCGGCAGGTTGTTGCGCGCCGAGGGGGCGGGCGCCGGGGCCGGCGCGGCGGCCGGCGGCGCTGCCGGGGCGGGGGCCGGTGCCCGCGCGGGCGCGGGGGCCGGCGCGGGCACCGGGGCCGGCGCCGGCGCCTGGCCGGCGCAGGCCGCCAGCAGCAGCGCCGCCAGCGCGGCCGCGCCGCGGCCTTCAATGCAAGGCACGGTAGATCTCTTCGGCAAGTTCACGCGATATTCCCTCCACGGTGGCCAGGTCCTCCACGCCCGCGGCGGCCACCCCGCGAACGCCTCCGAATCGTTGCAGCAGCCGCGCCCTCTTGCGCGGGCCGACGCCCGGAATGTCCTCCAGCTTGCTGCCCCCGGTGCGAACGCGCTCGCGGCGCGCCCGCATGCCGGTGATGGCGAACCGGTGCGCCTCGTCGCGGATCTGCGCCACCAGCATCAGCGCCGCCGAGTCGTGGCCCAGCCACACCTTCGGCCGCCCGTCGGCGAACACCAGTTCCTCCAGGCCCACCTTGCGCCCCTCGCCTTTCTCGACGCCGACGATGAGCGACAGGTCCAGGCCCAGTTCCTCGAACACCTCGCGCGCCACCGAGACCTGCCCGCGCCCGCCGTCCACCAGCACCAGGTCGGGCAGCCGCGCGGCGCCCTTCTTCGGCGCCGCCTCGGCCCCTTCGGCAGATGCCTCGGCGAGTTTGGCATAGCGACGCGCCAGAACCTGGCGCATGGCCGCGTAATCGTCACCGGGCGTGACGCCTTCGACATTGAAGCGCCGGTACTGCCCGCTCTGCATGGCGTGGTTCTCGTAGACCACGCAGGAGGCCTGCGTCGCCTCGCCCGCGGTGTGGCTGACGTCGAAGCACTCGATGCGCAGCACGTCGGGGTCGGCGCAGTCCAGGTCCAGCGCCTCGACCAGCGCGCGCGTGCGCTCCTTCTGCGAGCCCTCCTCGGCCAGCAGGCGCGCCAGCGCCAGTTCGGCGCCCTTCTCCGCCATCTCCAGCCAGATGCGCTTCTGCTCGCGCGGCTGGTGGACGGCGCGCACGCGCGCGTTCGCGGCCTCGGCCAGCGCCTCGATCAGCGCCGGGTCCACCGGGTGGCTGGTGACCAGCTGCGAAGGCACCGCCTGGCCGATGTAGTGCTGGGCGATGAAGGCCTCCAGGATCGCGACCTCGGGGCTCACGCTGCCGGCGCGTTCGTCGGCTTCGTCGGCCGACATCGCGGCGCCGTCGTCCACGTGGCTCGGGAAGTAGGCGCGGTCGCCCAGGTGGCGGCTGCCGCGCACCATGGCCAGGTTCACGCAGGCGCGGCCACCGGCCACGCGCACCGCCAGGATGTCGACGTCGCGGTCGCCGGCCGACAGGCTGCTCGCTTCCACCGACTGCTGGTGCAGCACCCGCGACAGCGATCCGATGCGGTCGCGGATGGCGGCCGCCTTCTCGAACTCCAGCGCCTCGGCGCAGGTCATCATCTCCGCCTGCAGGTCGTCGACCACGGCCTGCTCGTCGCCGAGCAGGAAACGCTCGGCGTCGCGCACGTCGCGCGCGTAGTCCTGCGGGCTGACCAGGCCCACGCACGGGCCCGAGCAGCGCTGGATCTGGTACAGCAGGCAGGGCCGGGTGCGGTGGTTGTAGACCGTGTCCTCGCAGGTGCGCAGCCTGAACACCTTCTGGATCAGCTGGATCGTCTGCTTCACCGCCCAGGCGTTGGGGTAGGGCCCGAAGTAGCGGTGCTTGCGGTCCACCGTGCCGCGGAAGTAGGCCACGCGCGGGAACGGGTGCGAGACCAGCTTCAGGTAGGGGTAGCTCTTGTCGTCCCTGAACAGGATGTTGAACTTGGGGTCCAGCGCCTTGATCAGGTTGTTCTCGAGCAGCAGCGCCTCGGCCTCGGTGCGCACCACCGTGGTCTCCAGCCGCGCGATGCGCGTGACCATGGCGCCGATGCGCGTGCCGCCATGGTCCTTGTGGAAGTAGCTGGAGACGCGCTTCTTCAGGTTGCGCGCCTTGCCCACGTAGAGCACGCCGCCCGCGGCGTCGAAGTAGCGGTACACGCCGGGCAGGCCGGGCAGCGCGGCCACCTCGGCCAGGAGCTTGTCGCGGTCGGTCGGTTCGGTCATCGGGAGCCGGATTGTGGCTTCGATAATCCCCGCCATGACGACCCCTTTCACGCCTTCGGCGTGGTCCCCCCCTTGGGGGATCAGGCCTCTCCGGGCGGCCGAGCGAGGCCTGATGCTCTGGGACGTCTTCTGCCGTGTCATCGACAACTGGGGCGACATCGGCGTCTGCTGGCGCCTGGCGCGCAACCTCGCCGGACGCGGCCAGGCCGTGCGCCTGTGGACCGACGACGCCTCGGCACTGGCCTGGATGGCACCGGGCGGCGCGCCGGGCGTGAGCGTGGGCACCTTCGAAGCCGCCGGCGAACCGGGCGACGTGGTGGTGGAAGCCTTCGGCTGCGACCCGCCGCCGGCCTTCGTGCAGCGCCTGCACGCCCGGCCCCCGGTGTGGATCAACCTGGAGTACCTGAGCGCCGAGGACTGGGTCGAGCGTTCGCACGCGCTACCCTCGCCGCAGCCCGGCGGGCTGACGAAATGGTTCTTCTTCCCCGGCTTCACTCCCCGCACTGGCGGCCTGCTGCGCGAACCCGGGCTGCTGGCAGAACGTGCCGCCTTCGACGGCCGCGCCTGGCTGGCCGCACGCGGCTGGGCGCCGCACGCGGATGAACGCGTGGTGCTGCTGTTCTGCTACGCCAACCCGCAGGTGCCGGCGCTGCTGGAAGCATTGGCGCGGCAGCCGACCCTGCTGCTGCTGGCTCCCGGGCCGGCCCAGGCGCAGGTCCAGGCGGTGCCGCCGGGCGTTCGCACCATCGCGCTGCCGTCCGTGCCGCAGCCCGACTTCGACCGCCTGCTCTGGTCGGCAGACCTCAACTTCGTGCGCGGCGAGGATTCGCTGGTGCGCGCGGTCTGGGCCGGCGCCCCGTTCGTCTGGCAGGCCTACCCGCAGGAAGACAGCGTGCATGCCGCCAAGATCGGCGCCCTGCTGGCGCGCATGCCGCCGGTGCCCGGGCTGGCAGAGCTGTGGCGCGGCTGGAACGGCCTGGTGCCCTGGCCGGCGGCCTGGCCCGACACGGCCGCCTGGGGCGCCGCCTGCACCGCCTTCCGCGCCGGGCTGGCGTTGCAGCCGGACCTGGCGAGCGCACTGCTGGGGTTCGTCTCCGAAAAGGCGGCTGCCTGCTAGAATTGCGGGCTTTGCGCAACAGCGCATCCCCCACTCGACCTCACACCGTCTTCGAACGGATCCGATCATGAAACTCGCCCAGGAAATCCGCGCCGGCAACGTCATCATGCAGGGCAAGGACCCCATGGTGGTGCTGAAGACCGAATACAGCCGCGGCGGCCGCGGCGCCGCCACCGTTCGCATCAAGATGAAGAACCTGCTGAACAACGCAGGCGCCGAACTGGTGTTCAAGGCCGACGACAAGATGGACCAGATCGTGCTGGACAAGAAGGAGTGCACCTACTCCTACTTCGCCGACCCGATGTACGTGTTCATGGACACCGAATACAACCAGTACGAGGTCGAAGCCGAGAACATGGGCGACGCGATCCAGTACCTGGAAGACTCGATGTCGGTGGAAGTCACCTTCTACGACGGCAAGGCCATCTCGGTGGAAATGCCCACCACGGTGGTGCGCGAGATCATCACCGAGCCGGCCGTGAAGGGCGACACCTCGGGCAAGGTCATGAAGCCGGCCAAGCTGGTGGGCACGGGCTTCGAAGTCGCGGTGCCGCTGTTCGTGGAGAGCGGCGACAAGATCGAGATCGACACCCGCACGCACGAGTACCGCAAGCGCGTCTGACGCCGGCGTTGCCGCTGCGCTCCGGGGCACCCGCTGGGTGCCCCTTGCTTTTGTGGGCATGATCGCGCGATGTTCGACTTCGAAGCCGCCGTCCAGGCGCCTTTCCGCATGCAGCCGGGCCTGCGCCGGCTGACCCCGGGCACGCCGCAGCTCACGCCGCTGGCGCCCGGCTCGCGCCACCAGCGCGAGAAGCTGGCGGTGCTCTCGGCCTTCGCGCCGCAGGCGCTGCTGCAGCGCCCCGGCTTCGACCCCGCACCCGCGCTGGACACCCTGTGCCGCCAGGCGGCGCAGGAACACCCGCAGGACTTCGGGTGGAACGGCCGGCGCGCCACTGCGCACCGGCTGGGCACCGCGGTCGAAG
This sequence comes from Rubrivivax sp., assembly GCA_044224175.1. Lineage (GTDB taxonomy): Bacteria > Pseudomonadota > Gammaproteobacteria > Burkholderiales > Burkholderiaceae_C > Rubrivivax. The sequence continues at coordinate 11,338 of JBGAKY010000069.1, forward strand.
ACGGCGAGGTGCTGCACCTGCAGGCCGGCAGCTTCGGCCTGGGCGACGAACTGGCGCGCTGCCTGCGCGGGCTGGGGTCCGAATGGCGTCTGGCCGGCCTGCTGGCCCTGGCCTTCGCCGAGGACCTGGCCGTCATCGACGGCAACGACGGGCACATCCCCTGGCTGGCGGTGGCGCTGCCGTCGAGCTGGGCGCCCGAAGAGAAGATCGGCCGCCACTTCGCCGAAGTGCACGCGCCGGTGGCCGACAACACGCTCATCGTGAAGGCCGCCGACGCGCTGGCGCGCATGGTCAGCGGGCCCGACCGCTGGGAGCGCTTCGTCTGGAACGTGACGCCGCAGACCCGGCTGCATGCGCACCCGGCGCGCATCGACCCGCGGCGCTGGGCGCTGGGTGGCGTGGACCGCGCGTACTGGCGCACCGAACGGCAGACCTTCATTCCGGTGGAAGGCGCGCGCCAGGCGGTGTTCACGATCCAGGTGAACCTCGCGCCGCTGGCCGAGGCGGTGCCGCCGGGGCCGCGATCGGCACGCCTGCACGACGCCGTGGCGACGATGAGCGACGCGGTGCTGGCCTACCGCGGCCTGGCGCCGGTGCGCGGCGACCTGCTGGCCTGGCTGGCGGCACGGCGGTGAAATCGCGCCCCGTCGAGGCGGCGCGCATCGAGCACGGCCCCACGCCTTTCGCGCCCGACTTCGGCGACGTCTACCACCCGCAGGTGGGCGCGCCCGCGCAGGCGCGCCACGTCTTCCTGGCCGGCAACGGACTGCCGCAGCGCTGGCAGGGCCGTGAACGCTTCGTCGTGCTGGAGACCGGCTTCGGCCTGGGCAACAACTTCATCGCCACCTGGGACGCCTGGCGGCAGGATCCGGCCCGCTGCCGGCAGCTGGTGTTCGCCAGTGTCGAACGCCACCCGCCGACACGTGCCGACCTGATCCAGGCCCACCGGGGCCAGCCGCTGCCCGCGCAGGCCGCTGCACTGGTCGATGCCTGGCCGCCACTGGTGCCGGGCCTGCATCTGCTGGATTTCGAAGGCGGCCGCGTGCGCCTGCTGCTGGCCTTCGGCGACGTGGCCGACTGGCTGCCCGAACTGGCGCTGGCGGCCGACGCGATCTACCTGGACGGTTTCGCGCCCGATCGCAATCCGGCCATGTGGGACCCTTTCGTGCTGAAGGCCGTGGGCCGGCGCGCCGCGCCCGGCGCCACCGCCGCCACCTGGTGCGCCACGGGGGCGCTGCGCGCCGGACTGAAGGCCGCGGGCTTCGAGGTGGAGCGGGCACCCGGCATCGGCGGCAAGCGCGAGATCACGCGCGCGCGCTTCGCGCCGCGCGGCCCGGGGCCCGGCGCGCCGCGCTCCGCACCGGCTTCGGTGGCGGTGGTGGGCGCCGGCCTGGCCGGTGCGAGCGTGGCCCACGCGCTGGCGGCCGAGGGCCTGGCCGTCCAGGTGCTGGAAGCGGGCACGCGGGCCGCAGCGCAGACCTCGGGCAACCCGGGCGGGCTGTTCCACGGCATCGTGCACCCCGACGACGGCCCGCACGCGCGCTGGCTGCGTGCCGCCGCGCTGCTGGCGCAGCGCACCATCGCGCCCCGCGTGGCCCGGGGACTGGCCGGCCAAACGAGTGGATTCCTGCGCCTGGCCGGCACCGGGCTGGAGACCCTGCGTGAACGCATCGCGGCCCAGCGCCTGCCGCCGGACTGGGTGCGCGCGCTCGAAGCCGACGAAGCTTCCAGCCTGGCGGGCGTACCGTTGCGCGAAGCGGCCTGGTTCTTCCCCGGCGGCGGCTGGGTGTCGCCCGCCGGACTGGTGCACGCGCTGCTGGAAGAGGCCGCCGTGTCGCTGCGGTTGAACAGCGCGGTGGCGAGCCTGGCGCGCCAAGACGGCGGCTGGACCCTGCGCGACGCTGCCGGCCGCACCCTCGCGCAGGCCGAAGCCGTGGTGCTGGCGAACGCGTCGGACGCGCTGCGCCTGCTGGCCCCGCTGGGCTTCACCGTGCCGTTCGCGCGCCGCCGCGGCCAGGTCAGCTGGTGGCCCGGGTTCGCTTCCTCGCTGGCGCTGCCGCTGGCCGGCGACGGCTACGCCCTTCAGCACCCCGGCGGCCTGCTGTTCGGCGCCACCGATGCCCCGGGCGACGAGGAAGCCGCCCTGCGCGTGGCGGACCATGAAACCAATGTCGAAAGACTGCAGCGCCTGACCGGCCTTCTGCGCGACCGGGGTGTCCCCTGGGATGGCCGCGTGGGCTGGCGCCTTCAGTCCGAAGACCGCCTGCCGCTGGCAGGTCCGGTGCCGGCACCCACGGGCGACACCGACCAGGCCCGGCGCTGGCCGCGTGTCGAAGGTCTCTACTTGTGCACGGCGCTGGGCGGCCGCGGCATCACGCTGGCGCCGCTGCTGGGGCGCCTGCTGGCGGCGCAATTGGCCGGCGCGCCGCTGCCGGTGGAACAAAGCCTGGTTGACGCCGTGGACCCGGCGCGCTGGCGGGTGCGGGCGCGTCGCCGCGCCCCGGCCGTTCAGGGCTGACCGCTGCCGGCCGGCGGCGGCGCCACGGGCGCGGCCTCTTCTTCGGCCGGTGCGTCGGGCGCGTCGCCACTGCCCTTGCGGGCGGCCTTCTCGCCGGCCTTTTCCTCCTTCTTGCGCTTCTTCGCCAGCTCGCGCTGGCGCTTCTCGAAAGCGTAGTTGGGTTTGGCCACGGACGGTTCCTTTGGAAGGGGAAATGCGATCGATTATCGGCCCGCCGGACGCCCTTCCCGCACCTTCGGTTGCAGCGCTTCGCAAAGCTTCACCGCCAGTTGCTGGCTGGGCAACACCGGGCTTCCTACAGTGTGATCAGGACTTCTACCAAGGAACGCCCGTGACCACGCAGCCCCGGCTTCGACCTTCTTCCGCCGCGAACGAGCGCCCCTGGCCCGTGCTGCGTTTCGACCGCATCGCGGTGCCCGGCGGCGCGGTCAGCTTCGACGCCCATGCGGGCGAGATCGTGCACCTGGCCGGCGGCAGCACCATCGCGCAACTGCGCGTGCTGGCGGTGGCCAGCGGCCACGGCTTCGGCGGCCCGGGCCGCTGCGAGATCGCCGGCCTGGACACCATGACGCTGGGCCCGGCGCAGCGCGAATCGCTGCGCACCAGCCAGGTGGCACGCGCGCTGGTCTCCGACACCCTGGACCCCGAACTGCCGCTGCTGGCCAACGTGGCGCGACTGGCGCTGGCGCGCGGCGTGCCGGCGCACCTGGCCTTGCACCGCGCATCGGTCGAGCTGGACGCGCTGGGCATCGTCGAGGGGCAGTCGATGCCGCCCACCGCGGTGGGGCTGGCCACCCAGCGGCTGGCCATCAGCGCGCGCGCACTGGTGTGCCGGCCGCGCCTGCTGGTGCTGGAACGCCCCGACCTGGGCCTGGGCCCCGACGACCTGACCAACCTGCGGGTGGCGCTGCTGGCCGCCGCCTCCACCCACGGCTGCTGCGTGCTCATGACCTGCACCCAGCCGCGGCTGGCACAGGCCGCGCACCAGAAGGTGCAGATCGGCCCGGAGACCTGAGCGGTCAGCTGCCGAAGCTGAGCGTCTTCACGCCTTCGGGCGTGCCCAGCAGGCACAGGCTGGCCCGGTGGCGGGCGAAGATGCCCACCGTCACCACGCCCGGCCACTGGTTGATCTCGGCTTCCATGCGCGCCGGGTCCACGATGTCCAGCCCGCGCACGTCCAGCAGCGGGTGGCCGTTGTCGGTCAGCACGCCCGGCCGCAGCGTCGCCTGGCCGCCCATCTCGGCGAATCGGCGCGCCACCTGCGGCGCGGCCATCGCGATCACTTCCACCGGCAGCGGAAAGGCACCCAGACGCTGCACCAGCTTCGAAGCGTCGGCGATGCAGACGAAACGTTCGGCCAGGTCGGCCACGATCTTCTCGCGCGTGAGCGCGGCGCCGCCGCCCTTGATCATGTTGCCGGCGTGGTCGATCTCGTCGGCGCCGTCTATGTAGACCGGCAGCCGTTCGGCGGCTTCGGCGTCCACCACCCGGATGCCGCGCGCGGCCAGCCGTTCGCTGCTCTGTCGGGAGCTCGACACCGCACCGGCGATGCGGTCCTTCAGCGCCGCCAGCGCGTCGATGAAGTGGTTCACGGTCGAGCCCGTGCCCACGCCCACCAGCTGGCCGGGGACCACGTGGGCCAGGGCCGCCTGCCCGACGAGGGCCTTGAGTTCGTCTTGCGTCATGGGACCCGATTATCGGGCTGCGACAATCGCGGCCCATGTCCTTCGTTCCCTTCGGCCTGGCGCGGCCGGCCCTCTTCGCGCTCGATCCCGAACGCGCCCACGACCTCACCCTGGCCACGCTCGCGCGGCTGCAGAACACCGCGGCGATGCGCCTGTGGGCGGCGCCGCGCGTCGAAGACCCGGTGCAGGTGGCGGGCCTGCGTTTCCCGAACCGGCTGGGCCTGGCCGCGGGCCTGGACAAGAACGGCCGCTGCATCGACGGTCTGGGCGCGCTGGGCTTCGGCTTCATCGAAGTGGGGACCGTCACGCCGAAACCCCAGCCGGGCAACCCGAAGCCGCGCCTGTTTCGCCTGCCACGGGCCGAAGCGCTGATCAACCGCTTCGGCTTCAACAACGAGGGCCTGGCCGCCTTCGTGGCCAACGTGCGCCGGGCGCACAGCTTCCGCGCCGGCGGCGGGGTTCTGGGCCTGAACATCGGCAAGAACGCGGCGACGCCGATCGAACGCGCGGCCGACGACTACCTCGCCGGGCTGGAAGGCGTGTACCCGCATGCCGACTACGTGACGGTGAACATATCCAGCCCGAACACCAAGAACCTGCGCGCGCTGCAAAGCGATGACGCGCTGGACGCGCTGCTGGACGCGCTGGCGCTGCGCCGCGAGTCGCTGGCGCAGGCGCAGGGCCGGCGCGTGCCGGTGTTCGTCAAGATCGCCCCCGACCTCGACCTGGCGCAGGTGGGCGTGATCGCCGCCACGCTGCTGAAGAACGGCATCGACGGCGTCATCGCCACCAACACCACGGTGGCGCGCGACGCGGTGCGGGGCCTGCCGCATGGCGAAGAGGCCGGCGGCCTGTCGGGCCGGCCGCTGCTGGAGCCCAGCAACCAGGTGATCCGCCTGCTGCGCGGCGCGCTGGGGCCGACCTACCCGATCATCGGCGTCGGTGGCGTGTTCTCGGGCGCCGACGCACGCGCCAAGATCGAGGCCGGGGCCAACCTGGTGCAGGTGTACAGCGGACTCATCTACCGCGGGCCGGCGCTGGTGGCCGAGGCCGCGCGCGCACTGCGGCAGGCATGAACGAGGGAACCCCGGACACGATCGAGCTCGACCGCCGCGCACTTGTGGTGCTGGACCGGCTGCTGGCGTCCGACCCGGCCGCCACGGCCGCCGAACTGGGCGAACTCTCGCAGACCGACCCCAAGCTGCACGCGCGCGTGCTCGAACTGCTGCAGACGCGCACGCAGGCCCTCTCCAGCACCGCCGTCGCGGCGCCGCTGGCCGCGGCGCTGGCGGCCGTCGGCGGCCAGTTGCTGGCCGGCGACCGCATCGCCGGCTACCGGCTGCTGCGCGAACTGGGCCGCGGCGGCATGTCCACCGTCTGGCGCGCCGAGACGGTGGACACCGGCTTCCAGCGCGAGGTCGCGCTCAAGCTGCCGCTGGCACCGCACCTGTCGGGCGTGCTGGCCGAACGCTTCGCGCGCGAACGCGACGTGCTGGCGGCGCTGGACCACCCGAACATCGCGCGCCTGTTCGACGCCGGCGTGGCGGCCAACGGCCGGCCCTTCATCGTGCTGGAACTGGTGGAAGGCCAGCCGCTGACCGACCACGCCACGGCGCAGGGCCTGGGCACGCGCGAGCGGCTGGCGCTCTTCCTTCAGGTGCTCTCGGCGGTGGAGCATGCGCACGCGCGCATGGTGGTGCACCGCGACCTGAAGCCCAGCAACATCCTCGTCAACACGCAGGGCCAGGTGAAGCTGCTGGACTTCGGCATCGCCAAGCTGCTGGCCCTGCCCGAAGGCGCGCCGGCGCTCACGATCGACGCCGCCGCCGTGCTGACGCCGCGCTACGCGGCGCCGGAACAGGTGCTGGGCCAGCCGGTGACGGCGGCCACCGACATCTACTCGGCCGGCGTGGTGCTCTACGAACTGCTCACCGGCCGCATGCCCTACGGTTCGCCCGAGACCACCAGCCTGCAGCAGTTGCAGGCGGTGACGCAGACCGAACCGCGCCAGCCGCGTGTCTCCACCGACATCGACACCGTGCTGCTGAAGGCGCTGGCCAAGGACCCGGCGGCGCGCTACGCCTCGGTCGAGCGCTTCGCCGAGGACCTGCGCCGCCTGCTGGAGAACCGCCCCATCCTGGCGCGCCGCGTGCCCTGGTGGCGCCGCCTGGCGCTGCTGGTGGCACGCCACCGCAAGGCCAGCGCGGCCGCCGCGGTGGCGGCCCTGCTGCTGGCGGTGTTCGCCGGCACCGCCTGGCAGCAGGCGCGCGAATCGGCGGCACAGCGTGTGCGCGCCGACGCGGTGCGCAACTTCGTGTTCTCGATGGTCGCCGACGCCGAACCGGCCGAAGGCCGCGCCGACGTGAGCGGCCGCGAGATGGTGGACGCGGCGGCCGCACGCGCCCGGCGCGACGTGCAGGACCCGCACCTGCGCGGCGAACTGCTGGGCGAGCTGGGGCGCGTGTACTTCAAGCTGCAGATGGCCGACGCCTCGGCCGCCACGCTGGAAGAGGCGATCGCGCTGATGGCGCCGCTGGCGCGCCCCGACGACCCGGCGCTCAACCGCGCGCGCGCCGTGCTGGCGCGCACGCTGCTGAACCGCGACGGCGAGCGTGCCGCCACGCTGGCGCAGCAGGCCGTGGCCGCCTGCACGCGCCAGGACCCCGGCTGCGCCGACGCCCGTGCCGCGGGCCACTATGCGCTGGCGGCCCTGGCCAGCTGGCGCGGCGACAACGCCGCCGCGCTGGAACATTCGCGCGCGCTGGTCGAGGAGACGCGCAGGTCCGAAGGCGCCACCTCGCTGGCGATGGCGGCGGCCTACGAGACGCTGGCCACCACGGCGCGCAACACCGGCCGCCTGGACGAAGCCACCGAAGCGGTCGAACGCGCGCAGGCGATCGCGCGCGAGCGCGTCATGCGCGCCGCCAACCGCAACCGGCTCGACCTGCTGCAGGCGGTGATCGACCTCGACATGGGACGCTATTCGCCGGCGCGCGAACGGTTGCGCGCGCTGACGCAGCGGCCGGCCGACGCCACCGAGCGTCCGGTGCAGTGGCGGCTGCTGTCCAGCGCCGAACTGCTGGCGGGCGACGCGCGCGCGGCGCTGGAAGCCGCCACCCAGGCGGCCGCCAGCCACCCGCCGGGGCCACCCGACATCGAGACCTGGGCGGCACGCCAGGCCTGGGCCGTGGCCGCCTCGACGCTGGGCCGCCATGCCGAAGCGCGCGCCGCCTTCGACGAGGCGATCGCCGGGCTGCTGGCCGCCGGACTGCCGGCCCAGGCTTCGCCCGTGCAGCGCGCGCACCGCTTCCGCGCCGAGGCGCTTCTGCGCCAGGGCTCGAACGCCGAGGCGGTGGCCGAACTGGAACCGCTGGCGGCCGCGAAGCGCGCCGACGCGATCGAGACCGCCCGCGTCCTGGACGCGCTGGGCTGTGCCCTGGCCCGCACCGGGCAGGCCGATGCGGCCGCGAAACGCCATGCCGAAGCCGCGGCGTTGTGGGCCGGCGCGGTGCCCGCCGCGCACCCGCTGCGGGCGCGCAATGCCGCGCTGCCGGCGGCCGCGGACTGCAGCCGCCTCTTCTGAAGCGGCGCCGCTACTGCAGCGGCACGCCGGTCCTGGTCTGCAGTTCCTCGCGCGTGATGCCGGGCGCCATTTCCACCACCTTCAGGCCGTGAGGCGTGACGTCGAGCACCGCCAGGTCGGTGATGATGCGGTCGACGACGCCCACGCCGGTGAGCGGCAGCGTGCAGTGGGGCAGGATCTTGAGGTCGAAGCCGCCGTCCTTGCGGCGCGCCACGTGCTCCATCAGCACGACGACGCTCTTCACGCCGGCGACCAGGTCCATGGCGCCGCCCATGCCCTTGACCATCTTGCCGGGGATCATCCAGTTGGCCAGGTCGCCCTTCTCGCTGACCTGCATGGCACCCAGGATGCTGAGGTTGATCTTGCCGCCGCGGATCATCGCGAAGCTTTCGTGGCTGCCGAAGATGCTGCTGCCCGGCAGCGTGGTCACGGTCTGCTTGCCGGCGTTGATGAGGTCGGCGTCGACCTCGGCCTCGTCGGGGAAGGGGCCGATGCCCATCATGCCGTTCTCGCTCTGCAACCAGACCTCGATCTTCGGGTCGACGAAGTTGGCCACCAGCGTGGGCAGGCCGATGCCCAGGTTCACGTAGAAGCCGTCCTGCAGTTCCTTGGCCGCGCGCGCGGCCATCTCGTCGTGGGTCCAGGGCATGTCAGGCTCCCTTCGGGTTCTGCTTGGTCGTGCGCTTCTCGATGCGCTTCTCAGGCTTGGCGTTCAGCACCAGCCGGTTCACGTAGATGCCGGGCAGGTGCACCGCATCGGGGTCGAAGCTGCCGGTGGGCACGATCTCTTCCACTTCCACCACGCTCACCTTGCCGGCCATGATGACCGCCGGGTTGAAGTTGCGCGCCGTGCGGCGGAAGATCAGGTTGCCCGACTCGTCGGCCTTCCAGGCCTTGCCCAGCGCCACGTCGGGCACCAGCGCGCGTTCCATCACGTAGGCGTGGCCGTCGAATTCGCGCGTCTCCTTGCCTTCGGCCACCAGCGTGCCGACGCCGGTGCGCGTGAAGAAGGCCGGGATGCCGGCGCCGCCGGCGCGCAGGCGCTCGGCCAGCGTGCCCTGGGGCGTGAACTCCAGCTCCAGCTCGCCGGCCAGGTACTGGCGCTCGAACTCCTTGTTCTCGCCGACGTAGCTGCTGATCATCTTGCGGATCTGCCGCGTCTCCAGCAGCTGGCCGAGGCCGAAGCCGTCGACACCGGCGTTGTTGGAGACCACGGTGAGGTCCTTCACGCCGCTGTCGCGCAGGGCCGCGATCAGCGCTTCGGGAATGCCGCAGAGGCCGAAGCCGCCGACGGCCAGCAGCTGCCCGCTGGCCACCAGGCCTTCGAGCGCGGCCTTCGCACTGGGGTAGATCTTCTTCATGGGCGTTGCGCCTCCATCTGAAGCCGCAAAGCGTACTACGTAACGCCTTAGGTAGGCGTTACGTAGAATTGAGTAGGGTCCACCACGGGCCAAGGGAGCGAGCTGCCATGGAGACCCAGTCCTTCGTCGACGTCCAGACCCTGCAGGCCGCGCTCGGCCGCGTGTTTGCCGAATGGGTGCAGGAACTCGACCTGCGCGTGCTGGAAGCGCGCGCCGGCGAAGTGACGCTGGCCCTGCCGGTGACGCGCAAGCACGTGCACGAAGGCGGCGTGCTCTGCGGCCAGACCATGATGGCCGCCTGCGACACCGCCATGGTGCTGGCCATCATGACGCGCCTGGGCGGCTTCAAGCCCATGACCACGGTGCAGCTGCAGACCAGCTTCCTGCGCCCGATCTCGGGTTCCAGCGGCGCGGCGCGCGTGATCGCCCGCGTGCTGCGCATGGGCAAGAACCTGGTCTTCGGCGAGATCCAGGTGGTCAATGCCGACGACGAGCTCGCGGCGCACGCCACCACGACCTACGCGCTGCTGTGACCGGCGCGGAGCCCGACTACCGCGTCGCGTTCGACCAGGCCCCCATCGGCCTGGCGCTGTCGCGCCAGCGGCTCATGATCGACTGCAACCGCGAGCTGCTGGCGATGTTCGCCGCCACCCGCGAACAGCTGCTGGGCCAGAGCTTCGAGGTGCTGTACCCCAGCAGCGCCGAGTTCCAGCGCACCGGCGAGCGCATCGTCGCCAGCCTGGACGCGCGCGGCCGCTACGCCGACGAACGCGTGATGCGGCGGCTTTCGGGCGAGCTGTTCTGGTGCCACGTCTCCGGCCGCGCGCTCGACCCCAAGGCGCCGCACGCCGCCGGCATCTGGGCCTTCGAGGACCTGTCCTCGCGGCGCGCGCTGAAGGTGGAATTCACCGCGCGCGAACGCGAGATCGCGGCGCTGCTGATCGAGGGGCTGACCAGCAAGCTCATCGGCAAGCGATTGAACATCAGCCCGCGCACGGTGGATGTGTACCGCGCGCGCCTCATGCGAAAGACCGGCGCCGCCACCACGCCCGAACTGGTGAACAAGCTGCTCAGCGGCTGAAGGAATCCCTGCCCCATGATCGTCGTCCACCATCTCGAGAATTCGCGTTCGCAGCGCGTGCTGTGGCTCTTGGAGGAACTGGGCCTGCCCTACGAGGTGAAGCACTACAAGCGCGACCGCAAGACGATGCTGGCGCCGCCAGAGCTTCGCAGCGTGCACCCGCTGGGCAAGAGCCCGGTGATCACCGACGGCAGCATCACGGTGGCCGAGTCCGGCGCCATCGTCGAATACCTGATCGACACCCACGGCGGCGGCCGCCTGCGTCCTGCGCGCGGCACCGAAGAGGGTCGCCGCTACACCTACTGGCTGCACTTCGCCGAAGGCAGCGCCATGCCGCCGCTGCTGATGACGCTGGTCTTCGACCAGATCAAGTCCAAGGCCCCGCTGCTGGTGCGGCCCATCGCCAAGGGCATTGCCGACCAGGTGGGCCGCAGCTTCCTGAAGCCCAACATCGAGTCGCAGCTGGCCTTCATGGAAGCCGAACTGTCCACGCGACCCTGGTTCGTCGGCGCCGAGTTCAGCGGCGCCGACGTGCAGATGAGCTTCCCGCTCGAAGCCGCCGCCGCGCGCGGCGGCCTGGACACGCGCTACCCGAAGCTGCAGGACTGGCTGGAACGCATCCACGGCCGGCCCGCCTACCAGCGGGCGCTGCAGAAGGGCGGACCCTACAGGATCCTGGGCTGATCAGACCAGCAGCGCGCGGAACCAGTCCGGCATCGGCTTGCTCTTCTTCGCCGCGTAGTCGGTCCACACCGTGGTGGCGCCGCCGTTGGCGTATTCCACGCCGGGTTCGTCGGTGCGCTCCAGCGTGAGCCAGGTGTCGAAGCTGCTGCGGCCCAGGTGGCTGACGTAGAGCTTCGCGCGCACGTCGCCCGGGAATTCGAGCTGGCGCACGAAGTTGCAGAAGGCGTTGACGATGATGACGCCTTCGCCCACCAGCGAACGGGTGCCGGTCTTCGAGAAGAACCAGTCCAGGCGGATGGTCTCGAAATAGCGGAAGTAGATCGTGTTGTTGACATGGCCCATGGCGTCCATGTCGCCCCAGCGGACGGGCATGACCATCTCGTGGACGAGCTTCTTCTCGGCGGGGATCTCGAACTTCATGGCTTGCGGGTGGTGTCGATGCCCAGTTCGGCCGCCATGCGCAGCACCAGCGCGCGCAGGTCGTCCAGTTCGGCGGCCATCCGGGTCTGCTCGGCCTTCAGCGCAGACAGTTCGCCGGCGCTCACGCCTTCGGCCGCCGACGTGGCATGGGCCGCGGGCGCGGCCTGCAGCACTTCGCCGCACAGCAGGTGGGCCCAGCGTGCCTCGCGCTCACCCGGCGCGCGCGCCAGCTTCACCACCTTGGGCGGGTCCTTGGCGGCCAGTTCGTCCAGGAAGGCCTCGACCGACGAGATGTCGGCGAAGCGGTGCAGCCGCTCGCAGTTCAGCCGCAGCTCGGCCGCGGTCTGCGGACCGCGCAGCATCAGCACCGTGAGCAGCGCCACGCTCTGGCTGGGCACGCCCAGCATGCGGCCCATGTTGTGCTCGAACTTGACGACGCGGCTGCTCGGGCCCTCGAACACCAGCGACAGGCTCTTCAGGCCGTCGATGGCGGTCAGCACCTCGGCATCCGTCGCCTCGATCACGGGCGAGCGCGCGGTCTTCTGGTTGCAGCCCGCCACCAGCGCGTTCAGGCTCAGCGGATAGGTGTCGGGAACCGTGTGCTGCTTCTCGACCAGCACGCCCAGCACACGGGCTTCGAGGGGGCTCAGGTGCCTCACACGCCGAAGCCGTCGTCCGCCGCGATGACGGCGCCGTTGACGAAATGGCTTTCGTTGGCGCACAGCATCATGAGCGCCGCGTCCAGGTCCTGCGGCTTGCCCACGCGCTTGCGCGGCAGCATGGCGACGAGCTTCTGGCCGGCTTCGGTCTGCCAGTGGTGGTGGTTGATCTCGGTGTCGATGTAGCCCGGGCAGAGCGCGTTGACGTTGATGCCGAAGCGGCCCCATTCCAGCGCCATCGCCTTCGTCATGTGCACCACGGCGGCCTTGCTCATCGCGTAGACGCCGATCTGTCCCAGCACCCGCAGCCCCGCCATCGAGGCCACGTTGACGATGCGCCCGCCGGTGAAGGTGCCCGGCGCCTGGCCCTTGCTGCGAGCGATCATGCGCTTGGCCACTTCCTGCGCCACGAAGAAGGCGCCGCGCGTGTTGACGCCCATCACGTAGTCGTAGTCCTCGGGCTGCACGTCGACCAGCTTCTGCGTCGTGCTGACACCCGAGTTGTTGACCAGGATGTCGATCGCGCCCATCTCGGTCTCGGCATGGGCCACCGCGGCGCGGATGCTGTCGACGTCGGTCACGTCCAGGTCCACCACGTGGGCGTCGCCGCCTTCGGCTTCGATCTCGGCGCGCAGCGACTTCAGGCGGTCCATGCGGCGCGCCGCCAGCACGACGCCGGCACCGGCCTTGGCCAGCGTGCGCGCGAACTGTTCGCCCAGCCCGCTGGAAGCGCCGGTGACCAGCGCCACGCGGCCGGATAGGTCGATCTGGTAGGACATGGGTTCTTTGCTCCTCTTGCGCCTTTCACGATAGCACGCGGGCCTGCGCCAGAATCGCGCCATGGAACAGGTGGACGTCATCGTCGTCGGAGCCGGCGTGGTGGGCCTGGCGGCGGCGCGCCGGCTGGCGCTGGCGGGCCTCGAAACGCTGGTGCTGGAACGCGAGTCCGACTTCGGCAGCGGCATCTCCTCGCGCAACAGCGAAGTCATCCACGCCGGCCTGTACTACCCCGCCGGCAGCCTGAAGGCACGGCTGTGCGTGCAGGGCCGGGCGATGCTGTACCGCTACTGCGAAGAGCGCGGCGTGGCGCACCGGCGCTGCGGCAAGCTGGTGGTGGCCACCGACGCCGCCGGGCTGGCGAAGCTGGACGGCATCGCGGCGCACGCGCGCGCCAACGGCGTGGACGACATCGAACGCCTCGATGCCGGGCGCGCGATGGCGCTGGAACCGGCGCTGCACTGCACCGGCGCCCTGCTCTCGCCTTCCACCGGCATCGTCGACAGCCACGGCCTGATGACGGCGCTGCTGGGCGACGCGCAGAACGCGGGCGCGCAGCTGGTGCTGCAGACGCCGTTCGAACACGCCTGGCGCACCGACGCCGGCCGCTGGGCGGTGGCCACCGGCGGCGCCGAGCCCTTCGAGCTGGCCTGCCGCTGGATCGTCAACGCGGCCGGGCTTCAGGCGCAGTCCAGCGCGCGCGCGATGCAAGGATTTCCCGCCGCCGCCGTGCCGCCGGCCTGGCGCGCCAAGGGGCACTACTTCTCGGTCGCCAACCGGGCACCGTTCTCGCGCCTGATCTACCCCACGCCGGTGGACGGCGGCCTCGGGGTGCACCTGACGCTGGACCTGGCCGGTCAGGCGCGCTTCGGACCCGATGTCGAATGGATCGCCGCCGAAGGTCCCATCGACTACGCGGTCGACCCCGCTCGCGCCCCTGCCTTCGAAACCGAGATCCGGCGCTACTGGCCGGGCCTGCCGGCGGGCGCGCTGCAGCCGGCCTACAGCGGCGTGCGGCCCAAGCTCAGCGGCCCCGGCGCACCGGCCGCCGACTTCGCGATCGCGGGCCCCGCCGAGCACGGCGTGGCGGGCGTGGTGCACTGCTTCGGCATCGAATCGCCCGGCCTCACGTCTTCGCTTGCCATCGCCGAGGAAGTGTCAGCACGCGTCCTTAGAATGCCGTGAGTAGCGGACAACACAGGACGACAAGCAGATGACCTCGCAGGAAATCCTCGAACAATACGGGCCGCGGGAGTCGATGGAGTACGACGTGGTGGTGGTCGGTGCCGGCCCGGCCGGCCTGGCCACCGCGATCCGCCTCAAGCAGATCGACGCCAATCTCTCGGTGGTGGTGCTGGAAAAGGGCAGCGAGCCCGGCGCGCACATCCTCTCCGGCGCGGTGATGGACCCGCGGGCGATCACCGAGCTGTTCCCTGACTGGAAGGAACGCGGCGCGCCGCTGAACCAGCCGGTCACGCACGACGACATCCTCTTCCTGCGCCGGCGACTCACGCCGCACGCCGGACTTCCTGGTGCCGTCCTGCTTCCACAACGAAGGCTGCTACGTCGTCGCGCTCGGTGCACTGGTGAAGTGGATGGGCGAACAGGCCGAGGCGCTGGGCGTCGAGATCTTCCCCGGCTTCGCCGCCGCCGAAGTGCTGTATACCGAAGGCGGTGCCGTTCGCGGCGTCGCCACCGGCAACATGGGCATCGGCAAGGACGGCCAGCCGCACGAAGGCTTCCAGCTCGGCATGGAACTCGTCGGCAAGTACACCGTGTTCGCCGAAGGCGCGCGCGGCCACCTGGGCAAGCAGATCATCGCGCGCTACAGGCTCGACGAGGGCCGCGACCCGCAGAGCTACGCCATCGGCGTGAAGGAACTCTGGGAAGTGCCGCCTGAGAAGGCCCAACCCGGCCGCGTGGTGCACACCGCCGGCTGGCCGATGGACGAGCACACCTACGGCGGCGGCTTCCTCTACCACCTGGAAGGCAACCGCGTCACGCTGGGCTTCGTCACCGGGCTGGACTACCAGAACCCCTGGATCAGCCCCTTCGAGGAGATGCAGCGCTGGAAGACGCACCCCGCGGTGCGCGCGCACATCGAAGGCGGCAAGCGCATCGGCTACGGCGCGCGCGCCATCACCGCCGGCGGCATCCTCAGCCTGCCCAAGCTGGTGTTCCCGGGCGGCGCGCTGGTGGGCTGCGACGCCGGCACGCTGAATGCGGCGCGCATCAAGGGCAGCCATGCCGCCATCAAGACCGGCATGCTGGCCGCCGAGGCCGCCGCCGCCGCGCTGAAGGCCGGCCGCAGCGGCGACGAACTCACGGCCTACCCCGAGGCGTTCGACAAGAGCTGGCTGCGCGAGGAACTGGAAGGCAGCCGCAACTTCAAGCAATGGTTCAAGCAGGGCAACACCGTCGGTGCGCTGATGACCGGCATCGAGCAGTGGCTGCTGCCCAAGCTGGGCCTGAAGAGCCCGCCGTGGACGGTCCACCGCCACGCCCCCGACCACGGCCGCCTGCACGCCGCGTCGCAGGTGGCGCCCATCCGCTACCCCAAGCCGGACAACGTGCTCACCTTCGACCGCCTGAGCTCGGTCTTCATCAGCGCCACCAACCACGAAGAGAACCAGCCCGCGCACCTGACGCTGAAGGACGCCTCGGTGCCGGTGGCGGTGAACCTGGAGCTCTACGCCGGGCCCGAAGGCCGCTACTGCCCGGCCGGCGTCTACGAGTTCGTGAAGGCCGACGACGGCAGCGACCGGCTGGTGATCAACGCGCAGAACTGCGTGCACTGCAAGACCTGCGACATCAAGGACCCGACCCAGAACATCGTCTGGGTCACGCCCGAAGGCGGCGGCGGACCCAACTACGCCGGCATGTAGCCGCGCCGGTCCCGGCCGGCCCCTGCTGGCGGAGCTTGCCTTCATTTATACAACCGTATAACATGCGGCCATGGCTGCCACCGCCGCCACGGCCGACACCCGCGAACGACTGCTTCGCGCCGGTCTGGCGCTCGCGCGGCAGAAGGGCTTGCGCGCCACCACCGTGCGCGCCGTGGCGGCCGAGGCGGGGGCCAACCTGGGCAGCTTCGTCTACCACTTCGGTTCGCGCGAAGCCTTCCTGCAGGCGCTGATCGAGCGCCTGTACGCGCCGCTGTTCGAACGCCTGCGGCTCGACGCCGCCGGCGCCGCCAGCCCGCTGCAGCGCCTGCGCAGCGTGATGCTGCAGCTGGTGGGCTGGCTCGTCGAACAACGAGAGTTCCTCGCCCACCTGGTGCTGGACGCCAGTGCCGGCGAAGCGGCGGCGCGCGGCTTCCTGCAGTCCATGGACCAGCGCCACCCGGCCATCATCCTGGCCCTCATCGGCGAAGCGCAGCAGGCACGCGAACTGTGCCGCGACGACCCTCTGCACCAGATGCTGTTTCTGATGACCACGCTGGCCGCGCCCGTGCTGCTGTTCCAGCTGGTCGGCCAGCGCGCCATGGCGCCGGCGGCGCTGGCACAGGCGCTGGCCCGCTTCACGGTCGAACCGGCGCTGGTGGAAAAGCGCCTGGACTGGGCGCTGCGCGGCCTGGCGCCCGAGACCCCGAAGGAGACTGCGTGAGAACCGCCCTGCCCGCCTTCGTGCTGCCTCTCGCGCTGGCCGCCTGCGGCGGCCCCGCCGCCGCACCGCCGATGAGCGGCTACGCCGAGGCCGAGCTCGTCTACCTGGCGCCTTCGGCCGCCGGCACCTTGCAGTCGCTGGCGGTGAAGCGCGGCGACCGCGTGAAGCGTGGCCAGCCCCTGTTCGCGCTCGACAAGGACGCCGAAGCGCTTGGCCGCGACGCCGCCCAGGCACGCAGCGAGCAGGCCGCCGCGCAGGCGGCCGATCTGCGCAAGGGCCGCCGGCCGCTGGAGCTGAAGGCGCTGGACGAGCAGGTCGCGCAGGCGCGCGCCGCGCTCGAAGCCTCCGCGTCGACGCTGGCGCGCAACCAGAAGCTGGTGGCCGACGGGTTCGTCTCCGCGCTCACGCTCGAAAGCCTGGCCGCGGCGCGCGACCGCGACGCCGCGCGCGTGAAGGAACTGGAAACCCAGCGCGCTTTCGCCGTGCAGTCCGCCGGCCGCAGCGACGCGGTGGCCGCCGCCACCGCCGGCGCGCGCGGCGCCCAGGCCGACCTGGCCCTCGCGCGCTGGCGCGAAGGCCAGAAGGAACGCACGGCGCCGGCCGACGCGCTGGTCTACGACACGCTGTACCGCGAAGGCGAATGGGTGCCCGCCGGCGCGCCGGTGGTGGCGCTGCTGCCGCCAGGTGCGCTGAAGGTGCGCTTCTTCGTGCCCGAACCGCAGCTGCCGCAGGCGGCGCCCGGCCGCGAGGTGGCGCTGTCCTGCGACGGCTGCCCGGCCGGGCTGTCGGCGCGCATCCGCTACGTCTCGCCGCAGGCCGAGTTCACGCCGCCCATCATCTACAGCAACGGCAGCCGCAGCAAGCTGGTCTTCATGGTCGAGGCCGAGCCCACCGACACCAAGGCGCTCAAGCCCGGCCAGCCGCTGGACGTGCGCTTCCAGCCCGCCCCGTGAACGGCGAACTCGCGATCGACGTGCGCGGGCTGACGAAGCGCTTCGACGGCCGCGCGGTCGTCGACGACGTCGCCATCCGCGTGCGCAAGGGCGAGATCTGCGGCTTCCTGGGGCCCAACGGCAGCGGCAAGACAACGACCATCCGCATGCTGTGCGGTCTGCTGGTGCCCGATGCCGGCGAAGGCCACTGCCTGGGCCACGACATCCGCACCGAGTCCCGCCGGATCAAGCTGCGCGTCGGCTACATGACGCAGAAGTTCGGCCTCTACGACGACCTCTCGATCGAGGAGAACCTGGACTTCGTCGCCCGTGCCTACGGCATGGCGCAGCGGCCGCAAATGGTGACCGGCGCGCTGCAGCGGCTGGGCCTGGTGGAACGGCGGCGGCAGCTGGCGGGTTCGCTTTCGGGTGGCTGGAAACAGCGGCTGGCGCTGGCGGCCTGCATGCTGCACCAACCCGACCTGCTGCTGCTGGACGAACCCACCGCCGGCGTCGACCCGAAGGCGCGGCGCGACTTCTGGCAGCAGATCCACGCCCTCGCGGCCGAAGGGCTGACGGTGCTGGTCTCCACCCACTACATGGACGAGGCCGAGCGCTGCCACCGGCTGGCCTACATCTCCTACGGCAGGCTGCTGGCCGCCGGCACCGCCGAAGAGGTGGTCGCCCATGCGCGCCTGGCCACCTGGGCGCTGCGCGGCGAAGACCTCGCCGCCGCCGGGGCCCTGCTGGCGCGCGACCCACGCTGGATGGTGGTGCCCTTCGGCAGCGTGGTGCACGTGAGCGCGGCCGTTGGCGAAGACCTGCCCGGCTGGCTGGCCGAACGCGCACCGGGGGCGAACTGGGCCGTGCAGCCCATCGCCACCGGGCTGGAAGACGTCTTCATCTCGCTCACCCAGCACGCGCAGGACAACTATGCGTAGCTGGGGGCGCGTGGTGGCGGTGCTGAAGAAGGAGTTCATCCAGCTCCGCCGCGACCGCATGACCTTCGCGATGCTGCTGATGGTGCCCATCATGCAGCTGGTGCTTTTCGGCTACGCGATCAACGGCGACCCCAAGCATTTGCCCACCGCGGTGGTCGCGCTGGACCAGGGCCCGTTCGCGCGCAGCATCGTGCAGGCGGCACGCCACAGCGGCTACTTCGACATCGTCGAGACGCCGACCGACGGCGAGGCCGAACGCCTGATCGCCCAGGGGCGGGTGCAATTCGCGCTGGTGATCCCGGCCGATTTCTCGCGCCGCCTGCTGCGCGGCGAGCAGCCTGCGCTGGCGGTCTACGCCGATGCCACCGACCCGGCCGCCACCGGCCAGGCGGTCTCGGTGCTGCAGCAGCTGCCGCACACGGCGCTGGCGCACGACCTGAAGGGTCCGCTGGCCTCGCTGGCGGCACGCGGGGCCCCCTTCGAGGTGCGCATCCACCGCCGCTACAACCCCGAAGGGCTTACCGCGTACAACGTGGTGCCGGGGCTGATGGGCGTGATCCTGACGATGACGCTGGTGATGATGACCTCGATGGCGATGACGCGCGAACGCGAGCGCGGCACGCTGGAGAACCTGCTCGCCACCCCGGTGCGCCCGTTCGAGATGATGGTGGGCAAGATCCTGCCCTACGTGCTGATCGGCTACACGCAGGTGCTGGTGGTGTTCGGCGCCTCGCGCGTGCTGTTCGCGGTGCCGATGGCGGGCAGCTTCGTGCTGCTGTCGGGCATGGTGCTGCTCTTCATCGTCGCCACGCTGGCGGTGGGTTTCACGTTCTCCACCATCGCGCGGTCGCAGATGCAGAGCATGCAGATGACCTTGTTCTACTTCCTGCCCAACATGCTGCTGTCGGGCTTCATGTTCCCCTTCCGCGGCATGCCCGAATGGGCGCAGGCGATCGGGGAGGTGCTGCCGCTGACGCACTTCCTGCGCATCGTGCGCGCCATCATGCTCAAGGGCAGCACGCTGCCCGACCTGCTGCCGGAGGCCGCCGCCATCGGCGCCTTCATCGTGGCGGCCGGTAGCGTGGCGATGTTGCGGTATCGGCAGACCCTCGACTGACACTCTGGCGCCAGTTGGCGCAGAATGTTTCGTCACCCTGCCTCCGCCGCGATGACCCGTCTGCGCCCGTCCCTTGCCGCTGCCACAGCCGCCCTGCTGCTGGGCGCCTGCGCCACGCCGGCCACGGCGCCGCGCGCCAAGGTGGCCACGGCGCCGACGG
>JBGAKY010000070.1:0-30635 GCA_044224175.1 Rubrivivax sp.
GAGCACATCCAGGCCGGCATGCCCGGCATGACGCCGCACGACCGCGCGGTCGCCGGCGAACTGATGTCCAAGTCCCGGGGGCACCGGCAGCACGTGGTGGACTACTACGTGCGCACGCTGGGCGACCTGATCGCCGACGACGCCAGCCGGCCGGCGCCGGCCATGGCCGGTCCTGCGTTCAAGCTCTCGCTGTCGCTCGTCGACGAGGACGAGGTTGCGGTGGACGTGGAGATCTCGCACACCATCGAGACCATCAAGAGCGTGGCCGAATACGAGCTGCGCGAGCTGCAGACCTTCACCGCCGCCCTGGTGGGCGACATGGACGTCACGCGCGACCACAACCCGTTCCGCCCCGAAAGCCACGCGCGCGCGCTGTGGTCGGCGGCGCAGGCGCTGCCCCTGTCGCGCGGCTACCAGCTGATGTTCATGCGGCACGCGTCGGCCGCGCTGGCGCAGGTGCTGCGCAAGGCCTATGCGGCCGCCTCGTCGCGGCTGGAAGCGGCCGGGGTGGAGCCGGCTTCGCACCGCACGCTGATCCTGCCTTCGGGTTCGCGCCGCTCGCGCGTGTCGCCCGAAACCACCTTCAGCCCCGACCTGGAACGCATCCGCGAGACCATGCCGGTGCGCGAGGCGCCGCCCGCGGCGCCCCCCATCGAGCAGGTGCTCAAGCAGCAGGCCGAGGAACTGCGCGCTTTGCCGCCGGACACCGAGTCGGCCGACTTCGACCGCCTGCGCGAACAGCAGCGCCAGTCGCTGGCCGGCAGCGCCAAGCCCACGCCGGTGGACCAGCAGGTGGTCGAGCTGATGAGCCGCCTGTTCGACGCCATCCTCTCCGACCGCTCGATCACCGCCGACATCCGCTTCCTGCTGTCGCGCCTGCAGGCGCCCGCGCTGCGCGTGGCGCTGCGCGACCCGAAGACCCTCGACAAGGAAGTGCACCCGGTGTGGCTGTTCGCCGACCGGCTGGCCTTCTACAGCGAGATCCTGCCGCCCGCCGGCCGCGAGGGCCGCGCCGACGCGCTGGGCTTCGCGCAGGGCCTGGTCGACCACCTGGTGGCCGAGGAGGAGCAGACCGCCGCGCTCTACCAGTGGGCGCTGGAGCGCCTGCAGCGCTTCGAGGCACAGCGTCTGGAACGTCGCTGCAGCGCTTCGGCGGCGCAGATCGCCCAGTTGCAGGCCCTGGACCTGCGGCTGGCGGCCAGCGCGCAGGGCGACGAGGTCCTCACCACCGGCGCGATCGACCTTTCGCAGATGGACACGGTGCCGGCCGAACTGATCGGTGCCGAACCCGAGAAGCGCCGCCCGGCCGCCGAAGCGCGCCAGTGGCTGGAGCAGCAGCGCACCGGCGACTGGGTGCGCATGTTCATGGAAGGCCACTGGGTCTACGCCCAGCTGATGTGGCCGGGCGAGCAGGGCGAGGTCTACCTGTTCGGCAGCGGCGCCGACGCCGCCACCTGGGCGGTGCGCCGGCGCGCCCTGCTCACGCTGTGGAACGAACGCCTGCTGGGCTCGCTGCAGCCGCAGTCGCTGGTGCGGGTGGCGGCCCGCCGCGTGATGCGGCAGGCCGTGCGCTGAGGCTCATCCGCCCAGCGCGCGCCCGATCTCTTCGGCCACCCGCAGCGGCTGTTCGTGCACCACCCAGTGGGTGGCTTCGGGCACGCGCACCACGCGCAGACTCGGCACCCAGACCTCCAGTCCGTCCAGCAGGCCGGGCAGCAGCGCATGGTCGCGCTCGCCCCAGAGCACGGTGGTCGGCACCGAGACGTGAACCAGATCGGCGGGCATCTGCAACGAGTGGATCGCGTCGCCCGGCCCGGTGGGCGGCCGCAGCGGCGAAGCCCGGTAGTAGTTGAGCGGGCCTTCCAGCCCCTGCGACCAGGCTTCGCGGTACTGCGCCCGCACGGCCGGCGTCAGCCAGGCCGCGTCGCCCAGCATGCGGAACAGGCGCGCGAAGTCGTTCTCGGCCAGCCGGGCCGCGGCGTCCGGACGGCAGAACCAGTTCATGTACTCGCTGGCCTTCTGCTGGGCCGGGTTGCCCAGCAGTTCGCGCTGGAAGGCGGCCGGGTGCGGCGAGTTGATGATGAACAGCCGCTTCAGCAGGTCGGGCCGCTGGGCCGCCAGGTTCCAGGCCAGCGCACCGCCCCAGTCGTGCGCCACCAGCAGGTCCAGCGGCGCACCCAGCGCTTCGATCGCGGCCACGACGTCGGCCACCAGCAGCCGCGGCTTGTAGGCCGCCACGCCTTCGGGTGCCGAGGAACCCGCGTAGCCGCGCAGGTTGGGCGCCACGCAGCGCGCCCGGCCGGCGAGCAGGCCCATCAGCCCGTCCCAGACGAAGGCCGCCTCGGGGAAGCCGTGCAGCAGCATCACGCGCGCGCCTCCGTTGGCGCCGGCGGCGCGGCAGGCGAGCGTGACGCCACCCGGGAGCGCCAGATGGAAGGTCTCGGTGGGGCTCAAGGCTGCGTCCAGCTGCGCAGCGTCTCGGCAGCGTCGGCCAGGCCCTGGCGCGACAGTGCCGAGAACAGCGTGACGCCGATGTC
Source organism: Rubrivivax sp. (assembly GCA_044224175.1). Taxonomy (GTDB): domain Bacteria; phylum Pseudomonadota; class Gammaproteobacteria; order Burkholderiales; family Burkholderiaceae_C; genus Rubrivivax. The sequence goes on from JBGAKY010000070.1 coordinate 2,538, forward strand.
GGCGTTCTCGGTCGCCAGCGCGCCCAGCACCTCCTGCGCGGCCGCCAGCGCGGCGTCGGCATCGCGCCGGTTCAGCTTGTCGGCCTTGGTCAGCAGCACCAGCAGGCGCACCTGGCCATTGGCCAGGCGCGGGGCCAGCAGGTCCAGCAGCTGGCGGTCCAGGTCGGTGAAGCCCAGGCGCGAGTCGACCATCAGCACCACGCCGTGCAGGTTGCGCCGCACGCGCAGGTACTCGGCCATCACCTCCTGCCAGCGCAGTTTGGCGGCGCGCTCCACCGCGGCGTAGCCGTAGCCGGGCAGGTCGGCGAAGAGCGAGTCGGGCGCGTCCTTCGGGCCCAGCGCGAACAGGTTGATGTGCTGCGTGCGGCCGGGCGTTCGCGACGCGAAGGCCAGCCGCTTCTGCTGCGCCAGCGTGTTGATGGCGGTCGACTTGCCTGCATTGCTGCGGCCGACGAAGGCGATCTCGGGCAGCTCGCCCACCGGCAGCTGGTCCAGCTGGCTGGCGGTGGTGAGGAAGCGCGCCGTGTGGGTCCACGCCAGGGCCGCTTTCGCGGCGGGGGGGGCCTGAAAGACCTTTGTCATGGGGCATTGTAAAATCTGAGGCTTTGCCCCTCGAAAAGACACAAGGCGCCGACGCATGAAGCCTGCTGCCCTCTTGTTCGCCCTCTCGTTGACGCTGTCGCTGGCCGGCCCGGCGCTGGCCAACGAGCCGGCCGCCGCTGCCGCAAAACCCGACCCCGCGAAGGGGCAAGCCGCGTCGGCCACCTGTCAGGCCTGTCACGTGGCCGACGGCAGCCGCGGCCTGCCGGCCAACCCCATCCTGCAGGGCCAGCACCCCGAGTACATCGTCAAGCAGCTGACGGAGTTCAAGGCCGGCAAGCGCAAGAACGCCGTCATGTCCGGCATGGCCGCCACGGTGCCCGACGACCAGATCGCCAACATCGCCGCGTTCTACGCCAGCAAGCAGGCCAAGCCCGGCTTCGCTAAGAACAAGGACACGGTGCTGCTGGGCGAGCAGATCTACCGCGGCGGCATCGCCGCCCGTCAGGTGCCCGCCTGCGCCGGCTGCCACGGCCCGAACGGCGCCGGCATTCCGGCCCAGTACCCGCGCCTGGCCGGCCAGCACGCCGAATACACCGAGGCGCAGCTCACCGCCTTCCGCGGCGGCGTGCGGACCAACAGCGCGCAGATGACCGCCATCGCCGCCAAGCTGAACGACGCCGAGATCAAGGCCGTTGCCGACTACATGGCCGGCTTGCGCTGAACGGCACCAATCCTGCACCCGACGGCCGGTCTTGCACCGGCCGTTCTTCTTGGTGCGGCGCGCCTGTGTAAGCTGGGGACCACCCGGGGCGACAGACCCCCGTCAACCACGGAAAGTCATCGCATGCGCTTGCTCAAGGACCGCGGCTTCCAGCACCCCCGTTCTTCGGAGATCACCCCGCGCGCCGTCTACGAGGCGCGCCGCACCTGGCTGCAGGGCGCGGCCGCCGGGGCCGCCGTCGCCGCGCTGCCGGCGCTGGCCAACGAGCCGCCGCGCAAGGGTGCGCCGCTGGCCGCCGCCAAGAGCGCGCTCGCCGGCGCAGTGACGATGGAAAAGCCCACCGCCTACAACGACGCGACCACCTACAACAACTACTACGAATTCGGGACCGACAAGGCCGACCCGGCGCGCAACGCGGGCACCCTGAAGCCGCGCCCCTGGTCGGTGGCGATCGAAGGCGAGGTGAAGAAGCCCGCCACCTTCGACCTCGAGTCGCTCATGAAGCTGGCGCCGCTGGAGGAGCGCACCTACCGCCTGCGCTGCGTGGAAGGCTGGTCGATGGTCGTGCCGTGGATCGGCTTTTCGCTCGCGGAACTGATCAAGCGTGTCGAACCCACCGGCAACGCGAAGTTCGTGCAGTTCGTGACCCTGGCCGACCGCGCGCAGATGCCGGGCATCCGTTCTTCGGTGCTCGAATGGCCCTACGTCGAGGGCCTGCGCCTGGACGAGGCGATGCACCCGCTGGCGCTGCTGACCTTCGGCATGTACGGCGAGGTGCTGCCCAACCAGAACGGCGCCCCGGTGCGCATGGTGCTGCCCTGGAAGTACGGCTTCAAGTCGGCCAAGAGCATCGTCAAGATCCGCTTCGTCGAGAAGCAGCCCAAGACCAGCTGGGAACTGGCCAACGCCAGCGAGTACGGCTTCTATTCGAACGTGAACCCGCAGGTCGACCACCCGCGCTGGAGCCAGGCCAGCGAACGCCGCATCGGCGAGGACGGCCTGTTCGCCAAGCGCCGCCCGACGCTGATGTTCAACGGCTACGAACCCCAGGTCGGTCAGCTCTACGCCGGCATGGACCTGCGCAAGTACTTCTGAGCATCGTGAACCGGCTGTTGCTGAAGCCGGCCGCCAAGCCGGTGGTCTTCGTGCTGGCGCTGCTGCCCTTCGCCTGGCTGCTGTACGGCGCGTTCGCGAACCAGCTGGGGCCCAACCCGGCCGAGGCACTGATCCGCTCAACCGGCGACTGGACCCTGCGCGCCCTGTGCCTGACGCTGGCGGTGACCCCGCTGCGCCAGCTGACGGGTTGGAACGCGCTGGCGCGGCTGCGCCGCATGCTGGGACTGTTCACCTTCTTCTACGGCTGCCTGCACTTCCTGTCCTACGCCTGGCTGGACATGGGCTTCGAACTCGCCGACATCCTGAAGGACATCGCGAAGCGACCTTTCATCCTGGTCGGCTCGACGGCGCTGCTGCTGATGCTGCCGCTGGCCGCCACCTCGTTCAACCGCGCCATCAAGGCGCTGGGCGCAGCGCGCTGGCAGGCACTGCACAAGGCGGTCTACGCCATCGTGCTGCTGGGCCTGCTGCACTTCTTCTGGATGCGCGCGGCGAAGAACAACTTCGGCGAGTGGGCGGTCTACGCGGTCATCGTGGCGCTGCTGCTGGGCTGGCGTGCGTGGAAGCGCCTCGCGCCCCGCCCCGCGCCCGTGGGGGTGTCGGCGCGCCGGCCCACCGCGTAGACGCTGATCCGGCAGCCGCCGGTCTTGGTGTAACTTTCGGAATTCCCCTCGCCAGAAGGATCCGAACCCACCATGACCGTCTTCACCGCCCTGCTCCGCCCCCTGGCCGCCGCCGCACTGGCGCTGGCCGCCGGCACCGCCTTCGCCCAGATCAAGGTCGGCGTCACGCTGTCCATCAGCGGCCCGGCCGCCTCGCTGGGCATCCCCGAGCGCAACACCGTCGCGCTGATGCCCAAGACCATCGCCGGCCAGACGGTGGAATACATCGTGCTGGACGACGCCTCCGACACCACCAAGGCGGTGGCCAACGTGCGCAAGTTCCTCGTCGAGGACAAGGTCGATGTCGTCTTCGGCTCGTCGATCACGCCCAACAGCCTGGCCATGGTGGATCCGGTCGCCGAAGCGAAGACGCCGATGATCGCCATCGCCTCTTCCCTTCGCATCGTGGACCCGGTGGACGCCAAGCGCGCCTGGGTCTTCAAGACGCCGCAGAACGACGCCCACATGATGACCGCGATGTCGCAGCACATGGGCGACCACGGCTACCGCAGGATCGGCATCGTCGGTTTCAACGACGCCTATGGCGAAGGCGTGATCACCGAATTCGGCAAGATCGCCGGCGTGCGCAGGCTCGAGATCGTGGCCAGCGAACGCTACGCGCGTACCGACACCAGCGTCACCGCGCAGATCGTCAAGCTGATGGCCGCCAACCCCGACGCGGTGCTGATCGCCGCTTCCGGCACGCCGGCCGTGCTGCCCGCGTTCACGCTGCGCGAACGCGGCTACAAGGGCCAGATCTACTTCACCGACGGGGTCGTCAACAACGACTTCCTGCGCGTCGGCGGAAAGGCCATCGAAGGCGCGTACCTGCCTGCCGGCCCGGTGGTGGTCGCCAAGGACCTGCCCGACAGCAATCCCATCAAGAAGGTCGCGCTCGACTTCTCCAAGCGCTACGAGGACGCCTACGGCAAGGGCTCGATGAACTCCTTCGCGGCCCACGCCTGGAACGCCTACCTGATGCTGGAGCGCACCGTGCCGGTGGCATTGAAGACCGGCGCCAAGCCCGGCACCGAAGCCTTCCGCGGCGCGCTGCGCGACGCGCTGGAGAACATCAAGGAACTGGTCACCACGCACGGCGTGATGAACACCAGCAAGACCGACCACATGGGCTTCGACCAGCGCGCCCGCGAGATGGTGCAGATCAAGGACGGCGCCTGGACGCTGGCCAAGTAGCCCCCGCGCCAGGAGTGCCGGCGCGTGAACTGCCGCACGCGCCGGCGCGGCCCGCACCCCAGGTTCGGGGGAAGCGCGCCGAAGGGGTCGCGGCGTACATTGGGTTCATGCCCTCCGCCACCCCGCGACTTCTGGAAGACGGCCCCGCCCGCGACGCGCTGCGCCAGGCCTCGGCCGTTCTGGACATCGCCGAACTCACCGGCCAGCCCTTCGCGATGAGCGAGGCGCTGGCCCAGGTGGGCCGTTGCTACCGCGGGCTGGGCGCACTGAGCGCCGCCGAAGCCGCCTTCGCGCAGGCCCTGCGCTGGAGTCGCGTCACCGGCGGCGGCGACATGACCGCCGACCTGCTGTGCGACCTGGCCGAGGTGGCCGCCGACATGGCCGACTGTGCCGAGGAGGAAGACGACCCGGCCGCCCAGCGCACCGCCCGCGAGCGCGCGCGCGACCATGCCTTCAGCGCGGCTTCCGCCGCCGCCGCCGCCAGCGACACCGGCTTCGAGGCCACCGCGCTGATGCGCGTGTGCAGCGTGCTCGAACGCTGCGGCGACCGCGTCGACGCGCAGTCGCTGCTGCGCCGCGTGCGCGCGTTGCGCAACGGCAAGGCACCGGCGGCACCCGACATCGCGACGATGTCGACACGCGGCGCGGCCTGAGGCGCGACGCCGCCGCGCTGCCTCAGCGCGGCATCCAGACCAGCGGCGTCGCGCCCTGCAGGCCCAGGGCCACCGCAGCCGCCCAGGCCAGCGCGGACAGCGCCGCCAGCGCCCACAGGCGCCGCCGCCCTACCGCGGGCGGTGCCTTGCGCCACGCCCAGGCCGCCAGCGGCAGCAGCTGCTGAACGTGCATCCCGATGAAGTGCGCCGGCCGCAGGTCGGCGCCGAAGTGCCAGCCGAAGAGCGGAATGCCAGCGGTCGGTGGCGGCGGCAGGCCGCCCAGCAGGCCACCGGCACCGGCGCCCAGCACGAAAGTGAGCACCAGCGCCAGCACCACGCCTTCGCGCCACAGGCCGCGCTCCGGCGCGTGGCGCACGATCAGCCATGCCAGCACGGGTTGGGTCGCCGTCATCGCCAGCGCGCCCGCGCCCATCGCCTGGTACAGCAGCTGGTGCGGCAGGTCCGACAGGTTGTAGTGCGACGCCTGTCCCAGCGCAGCCTGCAGCGTGATGTAGGCGGCTTCGAAGCTTCCGGCGCCGATGATCGTCCAGGCGATGGCGCTCATGACGCGCCCTTCGCGCACCGCCTTCGGCAGCAGGCCGGCGAACCAGGCGGTGGACAGCGAGAACAAGGCGATCGAGGCCATGAACTTGAGCGGCTTCACCCACACGCTCACGCCGCGCAGAACACGGTCGTCCAGGCCCAGTGCCAGCAACGCGGGCATCATGGCCGCCAGCAGCAGCATGGCGAAGACGGTGAGGCGGCGGTCGCGCGCCAGCGCTTCCTGCAGCAGGCCGGCCGGGCCGTGGTCGCGGGCCGGAAGGGTGAGCGTGTTCATGCGGGCACTCCGGTCCGGAGCGAGAGCGATTGCGGCCGGCACAGCGCGCGCAGCAGCACGAAACCCAGCAGGCCGGCGGGGCCGAACAGGAAGGTCAGCCCCAGCAGCGGCACCAGCTGCCAGTGCGACAGGCCGAGCAAGGCGCCGCGTTCGGCGATCCAGCTGCCGACGAAGAGGTCGAAGGCCAGGTAATGCACCCAGCCGGCCACCAGCGCCTGCGGCTGGCCGAACAGCAGCTGCACTTCGGCCAGCGAGCCGAAGCCGCCCGGCCAGGGCCAGGCCGCGGCCAGCATCGCGACGTAGACCACGCTCATCGCGAGCGGCAGCGCGCGCCCCGCCAGGCGGCGCGTGGTGCCGCTCCAGCGCGCACCCGGCGGCGACAGCAGCAGCAGCACCCATCCCAGCAGGGCCAGCGTGCTGGCGGCACGGAACACGAACTCGGGTGAAGGCATCGCCGGTCTCCGTTTACTAGACAGTGTCAAGTCGATCCGGACTCTAGGTGGTAGACTAGACACTGTCAAGTCCACGCCCCATGCCCACCCGCAAGCCCGCCGCCGACCCCGCCGACCTGCGCCAGCGCATCCTCGACGGCGCCGAGGCGCTGCTGGAAGCCGAAGGCCTGGGCGCGCTGAGCCTGCGCGAGGTGGCACGCCGCGCCGGCGTCACGCACCAGGCGCCGTACCACCACTTCGCCGACCGCGAGGCCATCCTGGCCGAGCTGGTGACGCGCGGCTTCGACGAACTCGCGCGCCGGCTGGCGCGCGCCAACGACCGCGAAGGCGACCGCCGCAGCGCCGTCTTCGAGTCAGGCCTGGCCTACGTGGGCTTCGCGCTCGACCACCCGGGCATCTTCCGCATCATGTTCAGGCCCGAGGTCTGCGACGCGGCGCGTTTTCCCGCCGCGCAGGCAGCGGGCGCGCGTGCGCACGGCGAATTGCAGCGCATGGTGCTGCGCCTGCACGGCGAAGCCGCCGGCCCGGTGCTGGCCAGCGTCTACTGGGCCCAGGTGCACGGCCTGGCCTGCCTGATCGTCGACGGCCCGATCGGCCAGCAACTGGCCGCTACGCGCGAGCGCCGCGCCCATGTGCGCGACGTGATGGCCGCCTTCGCCGACCGGATGGCCTGAAGCTCAGCGCGCGCCGAAGCGCTGGCCGGTGAAGAGGTCCTTCAGTTCGCGCGGCTGCGAACGCCAGTACTGCGGCGGTACCTTCACGCTGGCGCCCAGCTTCGCCGCAGCATGCCAGGGCCAGCGCGGGTCGTAGAGCATGGCGCGCGCCAGCGCCACCGCGTCGGCCTGGCCGCCTGCGATCACGGCCTCGGCCTGCTCGGCTTCGGTGATCAGGCCGACGGCGATGGTGGGCAGGCCCACCGCCTTCTTCACCGCTTCGGCGAACGGCACCTGGTAGCCGGGGCCGAGCACGATCTTCTGCTTCGGCGAGACGCCCCCGGAAGACACGTGCATCGCCGCGCAGCCGCGCGCCTTCAAGGCCTGGCCGAAGGCGATGGTGCCGTCCAGGTCCCAGCCGCCTTCCACCCAGTCGGTGGCCGAGACGCGCACCCACACCGGCACCGAAGCAGGCACCGCGGCCCGCACGGCGTCGAACACCTCCAGCGGGAAGCGCAGGCGGTTCTCCAGGCTGCCGCCCCAGGCGTCGGTGCGTTGGTTGGCCAGCGGCGACAGGAACTGGTGCAGCAGGTAGCCGTGCGCGGCGTGCAGCTCGATGCCTTCGATGCCCAGCCGGACCGCCCGCTTCGCCGCCTGCACGAAGGCGTCGCGCACGCGCGCCAGGCCGGCCTCGTCCAGCGCCAGCGGGGGCTCTTCGCCTTCCAGGTGCGGCAGCGCCGAAGGGCCCTGCGCCTGCCAGCCGCGCGGGTCGCTCTTCGGCACCTGCTGGCCGCCGTGCCAGGGCTCGCGGCTGGAAGCCTTGCGTCCGGCATGCGCCAGCTGGATCGCCACCTTGATGGGCGAATGCGTGCGCACCGCCGCCAGCGCGCGCGCGAGGGCGCCTTCGTTGGCGTCGGAGTACAGGCCCAGGCAGCCCGCCGTGATGCGACCCACGTCTTCCACCGCGGTGGCCTCGATGACCAGCAGCCCGGCGCCCGACACCGCCATCTGGCCCAGGTGCATGACGTGCCAGTCGAGTGCGCTGCCGTCGCCGGCCGAGTACTGGCACATGGGGGCGACGACGATGCGGTTGTCCAGCGTCAGCGAACCCAGCGACCAGGGGGAGAAAAGGTGACTCATGCTTGTCCTCAGCGTCGTTTCAGCACCGGTGCCAGCGCCCGCCCGGTGTGCGAGCCCGCCGCCACCACCTGCTCCGGCGTACCGGCCACCACCACGCGGCCGCCCTGCGCGCCGCCTTCGGGGCCGAGGTCGATCACCCAGTCGGCCTCGGCCACCACGTCCAGGTCGTGTTCGATGACGACCACGCTGTGGCCGCCGTCCACCAGGCGGTGCAGCACGCGCACCAGCTTCTCGACGTCGGCCATGTGCAGGCCGACGGTGGGCTCGTCCAGCACGTACAGCGTGTGCGGCGGCTTGTTGCCGCGCCGGGTGACGTCGTCGCGCACCTTGCTGAGCTCGGTGACGAGCTTGATGCGCTGCGCCTCGCCGCCGCTCAGCGTGGGGCTGGGCTGGCCCAGCGTCAGGTAGCCCAGGCCCACGTCCTTCAGCAGCTGCAGCGGGTGCGCCACCACCGGCATGTTGGCGAAGAAGCCGACCGCCTCGTCCACTTCCATCTGCAGCACGTCGCCGATGCTCTTGCCGCGCCAGCTGACGGCCAGCGTCTCGGGGTTGAAGCGCGCGCCGTGGCACAGGTCGCAGGGCACCTTCACGTCGGGCAGGAAGCTCATCTCGATGGTGCGCAGGCCCTGGCCCTCGCAGCCCGGGCAGCGCCCTTCGCCGGTGTTGAACGAGAAGCGCGCCGCGCCGTAGCCGCGCGCCTTCGCTTCCAGCGTCTCGGTGAAGAGCTTGCGGATGGCGTCCCAGAAGCCGATGTAGGTGGCGGGACAGGAGCGCGGCGTCTTGCCGATCGGCGTCTGGTCCACTTCCAGCACGCGGTCCACCTGCTCGAAACCTTCCAGGCCTTCGCAGCCGCCCCACTGGCGTTTGCCGCCCAGCGCCGCCTGCACGTTGGCCAGCAGCACGTCGCGCGCCAGCGTGCTCTTGCCGCTGCCGCTGACGCCGGTGACGGCGACCAGCCGCTTCAGCGGCACGGCCACGTCGATGCGCTGCAGGTTGTGCATCGAGGCGCCCTTCAGGCGCAGCGCCGGCGCGTCGGCCGCCACCGGGCGCCGCGGCTGCAGCGGGTGCACCAGCGGCCGCGCCAGGAGGCGGCCGGTGACGGAGTCCTCGTGGCGCGAGAGCTCGGCCACCGAGCCTTGCGCGATGAGCCGGCCGCCGCGCTTGCCCGCGCTGGGGCCGATGTCGATGATGTGGTCGGCGCGGCGGATGGTGTCCTCGTCGTGCTCCACCACCACCAGCGTGTTGCCCTTGTCGCCCAGCTTGTGCAGCGCGTCCAGCAGGATGCCGTTGTCGCGCGGGTGCAGGCCGATGGTGGGCTCGTCGAGCACGTAGCACACGCCCTGCAGGTTGCTGCCCAGCTGCGCCGCCAGGCGGATGCGCTGCGCCTCGCCGCCGGAAAGCGTGGGCGCGGCGCGGTCCAGCGTCAGGTAGCCCAGGCCGACCTCTTCCAGGAATTCGAGCCGGCTTCGGATCTCCACCACCACGTCGCGCGCGATGTCGGCGTCGCGGCCGGTGAGTTCCAGCCCTTCGATCCAGCGCCGCGTGTCGCCCACCGACAGGCGCGCGATGGCGTCGATCGCCTTGGCCTCGAAGGTGACCGAACGCGACGCCGGGTTCAGCCGCGCGCCGCTGCAGTCGGGGCAGGGCTGGTCGACCACGCCTTCGACTTCGGGCTCCTCCGAAGGAAAGCTCTGTTCGCGGCCCTGAACGTCTTCGGCGCGCACCGAGTCGTCGTAGGCCTTGCGCTGCTCGCGCGTCAGCGCCAGGCCGGTGCCGACGCAGGTGGTGCACCAGCCATGCTTGCTGTTGTAGCTGAACATGCGAGGGTCCAGCTCGGGGTAGCTGGTGCCGCACACCGGGCAGGCGCGCTTGGTGGAGAACACCTTCACCTGGCCGATATGCGTGTCGCCGCCGTCGGCCATGGCTTCGGCCAGGCCGTCCAGCGGGTGCAGCAGGTGCAGCACCCCCTTGCCCAGGTCCAGCGTCTTCGCCAGCAGCTCGCGCAGTTCGGCTTCGTTCTCGGGCGCGACCACGAGGTCGCCCACCGGCAGTTCCAGCGTGTGCTCCTTGAAGCGGTCGATGCGCGGGAACGGGTCCAGCGGCAGGAACTCGCCGTCCACCCGCAGGTGGGTGTGGCCGCGTGCCTTCGCCCACTTGGCGAGGTCGGTGTAGACGCCCTTGCGGTTGACGACCAGCGGCGCCAGCAGCCCCACGTGCTGGCCCCGGTGGTCGCGCAGCAGCTGGGCGGCGATGCTCTCGGCGCTCTGCGCGCGCACCGGCGCGCCGTCCTTCGTGCAGTGCTGCAGGCCCAGCTTCACCCACAGCAGGCGCAGGAAGTGCCAGACCTCGGTGGTGGTGGCCACCGTGCTCTTGCGGCCGCCGCGCGAAAGGCGCTGCTCGATCGCCACCGTGGGCGGAATGCCGTAGACCGCGTCCACCTCGGGCCGCCCGGCCGGCTGCACGATGCTGCGCGCGTAGGCGTTCAAGCTCTCCAGGTAGCGCCGCTGCCCTTCGTTGAACAGGATGTCGAAGGCGAGCGTGCTCTTGCCGCTGCCGCTGACGCCGGTGACCACGTTGAACCTGCCGCGCGGAATGTCCACGCTCAGGCTCTTGAGGTTGTGTTCCCTGGCGTTGACGATGCGGATCGCCTCGTCCACCACCTGCCGCGCCTGGCGCACCGCGCGCAGCACGCTCTGCAGTGCGCGGCCTTCCTCGGCCTTGGGCGTGCCGAAGCCCAGCGCCTGCTCGTAGTCGCGCAGCGCGGCGCCGGTGTGCGAAGTCGGGTGCGCCTTCACGTCGTCGGGCGTGCCGGTGCACACCAGGTGGCCGCCCGCTTCGCCGCCTTCGGGTCCGAGGTCGACGATCCAGTCCGCCGCGCGGATCACGTCCAGGTTGTGCTCGATCACCAGCAGCGAATGCCCCGCATCCAGCAGCTTTCGCAAGGCGCGCATCAGCTTGGCGATGTCGTCGAAGTGCAGCCCGGTGGTCGGCTCGTCGAACAGGAACAGCGTGCCACGCTTGGCCGCCGGCTGCCTCGGCCCCGCGGCCGCCTCGGCCAGGAAGCCGGCCAGCTTCAGGCGCTGCGCCTCGCCGCCCGACAGCGTGGGCACCGGCTGGCCCAGGCGCACGTAGTCCAGGCCGACGTCGACGATGGGCTGCAGCCGCGCCACCACCTCGCGGTCGGCGGCGAACAGCTGCACCGCTTCGCTGACGGTGAGGTCCAGCACGTCGGCCACCGACAGCTGGCGCGGGCCGCGCACCACCTTCACGTCCAGGATCTCGGGGCGGTAGCGGCGGCCGTCGCAGTCGGGGCAGCGCAGGTAGACGTCGGAGAGGAACTGCATCTCCACGTGCTCGAAGCCGCTGCCGCCGCAGGTCGGGCAGCGTCCGTCGCCGGCGTTGAAGCTGAACATGCCGGCGGTGTAGCTGCGCTCGCGCGCCAGGCCGGCGTCGGCGAAGATCTTGCGGATCTCGTCGAAGGCGCCCACGTAGCTGGCCGGGTTGCTGCGCGCGGTCTTGCCGATCGGGCTCTGGTCCACGAACACCGCGTCGGCGATCCAGTCCATGCCCAGCAGGCGTTCGTGCGCACCCGGCGTCTCGGTGGGCTTGCCGAAGTGGCGCGCCAGCGCCGGGTACAGCACGTCCTGCACGAGCGTGCTCTTGCCGCTGCCGGAAACGCCGGTGACCACCACCAGCCGCTGCAGCGGCAGTTCCACGGTCACGCCCTGCAGGTTGTGTTCGCGCGCGCCTTCCAGCAGCAGCTTCGGCGTCGCCGCGTCCACCAGGCGGCGGAAGCCGATCGACACCTGCTTGCGGCCGCCCAGGTAGGCGCCGGTCAGGGTGTCGGCGCTGCGCGCCGCTTCGGGCGTGCCGTCGAAGACGATGCGGCCGCCCTTTTCGCCCGGACCGGGGCCCATGTCGATCAGGCGGTCGGCGGCCAGCATCACCGCAGGGTCGTGTTCCACCACCACCAGCGTGTTGCCGGCGTCGCGCAGGCGCTGCATGGCTTCGACGATGCGGCCCATGTCGCGCGGGTGCAGGCCGATCGAAGGCTCGTCCAGCACGAACATCGTGTTGACCAGGCTGGTGCCCAGCGCGGTGGTCAGGTTGATGCGCTGCACCTCGCCGCCGCTGAGCGTGCGGCTCTGGCGGTCCAGCGTCAGGTAGCCCAGGCCGACGTCGCACAGGTACTTCAGGCGCGTGCGCACCTCGTCCAGCAGCAGCTTGAGCGCTTCGTCCAGCAGCGTCGAAGGCAGGGTCAGGCCGTCGAAGAAGCGCTTCAGGCGTTCGATCGACAGCTGCATCAGGTCGTGCAGCGCCAGCCCGGGCAGCGCTTCGAGCTGTTCGCGCGACCAGGTGGCTCCGGCGGGCAGGAAACGCTGCGCCGGCGGCAGCACCGCGTCGGCATCCGGCTTCGAGCCGATGCGCCACAGCAGCGCTTCCAGCTTCAGCCGCGCGCCGTTGCACACGGTGCAGGGCGTGTAGCTGCGGTACTTCGACAAGAGCACGCGGATGTGCATCTTGTACGCCTTGCTCTCCAGGTAGCCGAAGAAGCGGCGGATGCCGTACCACTGCTTGTTCCACTGCCCCTTCCAGTTCGGAGAGCCTTCGATCACCCAGTCGCGCTGCGCCTTCGTCAACTGGTTCCAGGCCGTGTCGCGCGGGATGCCGGCTTCGCCGGCGTGGCGGATCAGGTCGTCCTGGCATTCGGCCCAGGCCGGCGTCTGCAGCGGCTTGATGGCGCCGTTGCGCAGCGTCTTGCGGCCATCCGGGATCACCAGCCCCCAGTCGACGCCGATCACGCGGCCGAAGCCGCGGCAGGTGTCGCAGGCGCCCCAGGCGCTGTTGAAGCTGAACAGCGCCGGCTGCGGGTCGGCATAACGCAGGTCGCTTTCCGGGCAGTGCAGGCCGGTGCTGTAGCGCCACTGCGTGCCATCGTCGCCCACGTGGACGTTCAGGCGCCCGCTGCCGCGCTTCAAGGCCAGCTCGATGGCTTCCATCACGCGCACCTTCTCGGCGCCGGCGAAGCGGAAGCGGTCGGCCACCACGTCCAGGATCTTGCGCTGGCCGTCGACGCGCTCGGCCTGCACGCGCGTGAAGCCGCTGGCGGCCAGCCACTGTTCCTGCTGCTCGGCCGTGGTGTCGGCGGGCAGCTCCACCGGAAAGGTGAACACCAGGCGCGGGTCGCCCGCCGCCGCGGCACGCGCCGCGACGTCGGCGTGGATGGTCTCCGGCGTGTCGTGCCGCACCGGCAGCGCGGTCGCCTTGTCGAACAGCTGCGCCGCGCGCGCGAACAGCAGCTTCAGGTGGTCGTTCAGCTCGGTCATCGTGCCGACCGTGCTGCGGCTGGTGCGCACCGGGTTGGTCTGGTCGATGGCAATGGCCGGCGGCACGCCGTCCACCCGGTCCACCGCCGGCCGGTCCATGCGGTCCAGGAACTGGCGCGCGTAGGCGCTGAAGGTCTCCACGTAGCGCCGCTGCCCTTCGGCATAGAGCGTGTCGAAGACCAGGCTGGACTTGCCCGATCCGCTGGGCCCGGTCACGACCGTCAGTTCTCCGGTGCGGATGTCCAGGTCCAGGTTCTTCAGGTTGTGCTGGCGGGCACCACGGATGCGAATGACGCCGGAAGACATGGGCTACAGCAGGGGTGCGGGCGGAGGGGAATCTTTCATTCTAGAAGGCCGCGCTCCGCGCGCGGCGCGGTCGATACCGGTGCCCCTTTTCGTGACCCACTGCGCGGGCCGGGATGGCGGCCCGCGCGCCGCGGCTTCGGCCGGGGCGCGCGGCAGACTGGCGGTTTCCCAGGCGCATGCGCCCGGGGCAGGAGCATCGATGCCCTTCCGTTGGCCGAACCCCGGCGCGCTGCTGGCGCGCATGGCCCTGTGCGGCGCCGCTTTCATCGCCGCCGCCGGCGCCCACGCTCAGATCCTGATCGGCCAGACCTCGGGCTTCAGCGGCATCGCCGCCGCCGGCGTCAAGGAGACGACCGAAGGCGCCAAGCTCTGGCTGGACCATGTGAACGCGCGCGGCGGCGTCAACGGTCAGCGCGTGGAGCTGATCTCGCTGGACGACAAGTTCGAGCCGCCGCTGGCCGCGGCCAACGCGAAGAAGCTGATCACCGAACGCAACGTGGTGGCGCTGTTCCTCAACCGCGGCACGCCGCACACCGAGGCGATCCGCCCGCTGCTGGACGAATACCGCATCCCGCTGATCGCGCCTTCCACCGGCGCGATGGTGTTCCACAAGCCGGTGCACCCGTTCATCTTCAACGTGCGCGCCACCTACCAGCGCGAAGCCGAACGCGCGGTGCAGCACCTGGCCACCATCGGCGTGCAGCGCATCGCGCTCGTGCACGTGGACGACTCCTTCGGCAGCGACGCCGCCGCCGGCGCGATGAAGGGTTTCGCCGCCCTCAACCAGCAGCCGCTGTTCGTGAGCAAGTACGACCGCAGCAAGCCCGACTTCCGCATCATCGCCGAGCAGGCCAGCCAGAAGGACGCGCAGGCGGTGCTGTTCTTCGGCACCGGCCAGACCGTGGCCGACGGCGTGAAGGCGATCCGCGGCGCGGGTTCCAAGGCGCAGATCGTGACCCTGTCGAACAACGCTTCGGGCGGCTTCGTGAAGCAGCTGGGCGACAACGCGCGCGGCGTCATCGTCTCGCAGGTCTTTCCCAACGAACGCACGATGTCGATCCCGGTGGTGAAGGAAGCCACCGAGCTGGCGCGTGCCAAGGGCATGGCGGGCGTGACCCCTTCGATGATGGAAGGCTACGCCGCCGCCAAGGTGCTGGTGGAAGCGCTGCAGCGCGCCGGCGCGAAGCCCACGCGCGAAAGCCTGACGGCGGCGCTCAACAACCTGTCGTCGGTCGACCTCGGCGGCCTGAAGCTGGGCTATTCGCCGGCCAACCACACCGGTCTGAACTACGCCGAGCTGTCGATCATCGGCGCCGACGGGCGCTTCGTGCGCTAGTTGCGCGCCGCTTCGAGCAGCTTCACCATCGCCGCGTAGCCGCGTTCGCGCGCCAGCTGCAGCGGCGTGCGCCCGCCGCGGTCGGCCAGCTTCGTGCTGGCACCGGCCTCCAGCAGTGCCTTCAAGGTCGCCTGGTGGCGGGCGCCGCCGTCGCCCAGCACGATGCTTTCGATCACCGCCGTCCAGTGCAGGTTGTTCACGTGGTCCAGCGGTGCGCCGGCGGCGATGAGCTGGCGCACCACGCCGTCGTGGCCCAGGTGGGCGGCCGCGATGAGCGCAGTCCCGTCGTAGCGGCTGGTGACGAGCTTCGCGCTCGCTCCCAGTTGCAGCAGCAGGGCCAGCGTCTCCTCGTCGTCGGCCACGGCGGCGATGGTGACGGCGTCGTAGCGGTCGTTCTCCAGCAGGGCGGGATTCGCGCCCGCGGCCATCAGCGCGCGCACGGCGTCGCGCTGGCGCGCGAAGGTGGCCACGTGCAGCGGCGTGCGGCCATGGGCTTCACGCGCGTTGGGGTCGGCGCCGGCCGCGAGGGCCGCCTTCAGCGCCGCCAGGTCGCCGCGCTGCGCGGCCGCGTGCAGCGGGCCGTAGCGTTCCACTTCCAGCGCCGAAGGCGCCACCTGCGCCTGCGCGCCGCAGGCGGCCAGCGCCAGCAGCAGAGCGCGCCGCTTCAAGCCTGCGGGCCGCGGCGCGGCGGGACGCCGTTGATCTCGGCCACCATGTGCAGCTGCTGGCCCAGGGCGCGCAGCCGGTCGGCGATGCGCTGCGCCACCCCCATCATCAGCTTGGCGGCGGTGCGCGGCTGCTCGGCGATGAGCGCTTCCAGCCCCTTGCGCGACAGTCCGGCGGCCAGCACCGCGCCCATGGCGGTGCAGGTGGCCGAACGCGGCGCGCCGTCGAGCAGCGACATCTCGCCGATGATGCTGCCGGGGCCGTCGACCGCGATCGCCAGCGCGTCGCGCTCCAGGCCGGCGCGGGTGTCCACCTGCACCTCGCCTTCCAGCAGCAGCAGCATGTAGTCGGAACGGCGGCCGTCGCCTTCGCGCAACACGGTGGCGCCGGGCCGGAAGCCGATCGTCACCATGCGCGCCACCACGTGCGCCGCCTCTTCGGCGTTCAGCGGCAGCAGCGTCTCGGGCATGCGCAGCATCTCGGCCGCCCGCGCCGCCAGTGCCGGCATCTCCAGGACGGGGCGCGGCCGGGCAGCGGAGTCGGGAACCTCGGTCATGCCGAGACGGTAGCACGGCGCCGCCGGCGCGCCCGTTTCAATCCTCGTCGTGCGACTTCGCGCTCAGGAAGTCGAAGGTGGCCTGCCAAGTCTGCGGCGAGTTCAGGATGCCCAGGTGCCCGGTGCCCAGGAAGGGGTCGTAGGCGCCCTGGCCGGTGAGCGAGATCTCCTTCGCGCCCTTCAGGCTGGCGCTGCGGCTGAAGTCGTTGGGCTTGCCGAAGGAGTCGACCGCCGGCACCGGGAAGATCGCGCCGTCCTGCAGCGCGAAGTAGACGAAGCTGGTGTCGCCATTGCGGATGACCAGCGTCTTCGTCGGGCCCTGGCTTTCGCGGCTGCCGCCTTCGCCGTTGAGCAGCTTCAGGAAGGGCGTGTTCGGCGAGCCCAGTTCCTGGCACACCTCGCTCGAAGGGGTGAAGCCGCCGGCCGAAGCGGCCTGCCAGTAGTTGGCCGGGTCGGGCGAGCAGTTGATGATGCCGTGGTTGGGGCCGTCGATGGCGACCAGCCGGCGCACCGTCTTGTAGGCGTTGTCCTGGCGCATCCACTCGCGCGCGATCGTCACGCCCAGGCTGTGGGCGACGATGTCCACCTGCTTCGCGCCGGTGTAGGCCAGCACCGCGCGGACGAAACGGCGCAGGTCGGGCACGTTGGCGGCGTTGCTGTGGGCGATGCTGCTGCGGCGCGGCGGGTCGGTGAGGTCGCACTGGTCGCCTTCGTAGCCCAGGCCCCAGAGTTCGCTCGTCGCGTAGCCCTTGTCGGCCAGGCTCTGCGCCAGCGCCTGGATGCGGCCGTACACGTTGCAGGCGGTGGCGAAGGGCGTGTCGTTGTTGCCGTGCACGAAGACCACCGGCGTCCGCGACACGGTGCCGGCGGCGCCGAAGCCGATGAGCTTCACATTGGTGAGCGAAGCGTCCTCGATGGCGGGGAAGTCGGCGGGCAGCGTGTTGCTGACCGTGCCGGCGGCCTGGGCCAGGGCGGCGAAGGCCAGCGCGGCCAGGGCGGCGGCGGGGCGGGTGAAACGGTTCATCGGTGGGGTCTCCTCTTGGCGTCGTCGTCAGGGGTCAGGCAGCGAGAAAACGTTCGACCAGCGCGAACTGCTCCGGCGTGTTCAACGCCGGCGCATGGCCGCAGCCGGGGATGGTGACGACCACCGCACGCGGCCCGCGGCGGCGCATGGCCTCGGCGGTCTCGGGCAGCAGCAGGTCGGAACTCTCGCCGCGCAGGCACAGCACCGGCAGCGTGAGCGAGTCCCATGCGTCCCACTGCAGGTAGTCCTGCGGGTGGTGGATGAACTGCTGCACCATCGCCGGGTCGTAGTGCGGCGTCACGCGGCCGTCGGGCAGGCGGCGCATCGAGGTCTCGGCGAGCTGGCGCCACTGCTCGTCGGGCAGCCAGCCGTAGGGCGCGTAGACGGTGCGGAAGAAGGCCTCCAGCTCGCCCATCGTCGCGAAGGCCGGCGGGTTGCCGGCATAGGCGCGGATGCGTTCCACCGCCGGTTCGGCGAGTTGCGGACCGATGTCGTTGAGCACCAGGCGGCGGATGCGGCCGCGCAGCGCGCCGGCCGCCGCCTTCAGGCCGATCGCGCCGCCCATCGAGGTGCCGAGCCACAGGCACTGCTCGACGCCCAGCTGGTCCAGCAGCGAGACCGCCAGCTTCTCGTAGAAGGCGAGGCTGTACTCGGTGGCCGGCTCGGGGCTCCACTGGCTGAGGCCGCGGCCGATCGTGTCGGGGCAGATCACGCGCCAGCGCTGTGCCAGATGCGCCGCGATGGCGTCCATGTCGCGCCCGGTGCGCGCCAGGCCGTGCCACGCGACCACCGTCTCGGCGTGGCCGGCACCCCATTCGGTGTAGTGGATCTCGCGCCCTTCGCAGACGCGGTACTTGGAAGCGGACATCAACGCACCTTCAGCGCCAGCGCGCGCAACCGGCCGACGACGCCGGTGGGGAAGTGGTAGACCGAGAGCACGAACAGCACGCCCAGCCAGAGCAGCCAGCGGTCGGGCGTGAACACCGCGCTGGCCACCGGCACGCCTTCCAGCGCGCCGGCGGCGAGCTTCAGGCCGTCCTGCAGGTAGTTCTGCGCGAACACGAACAGCACCGAGCCGACCACCGCGCCGTACAGCGTGCCCATGCCGCCGATGACGACGATGAGCAGGATGTCCAGCATCACCTCGAAGCTGAGCGTGGTGTCGGGGCCGGTGTAGCGCAGCCACAGCGCCAGCAGTGCGCCGGCCACGGTGGCGAAGCCGGCGCCGAGCACGTTGCTCAAGGTGCGGTAGACCACGGTGCGGAAGCCGATGGCCTCGGCGCGGAAGTCGTTCTCGCGGATGGCCTGCAGCACGCGGCCGAAGGGCGAGTTGACGACCCGCAGCAAGGCCAGGAAGAGCACCAGCACGACGGCGAACAGCACGTAGTAGGTGAGCAGCCGGCCATCGTAGTTCCCGAACTCGAACGAAGGCGACAGCACTTCCGGGTTCTTGAAGGTGAGCCCGTCCTCGCCACCGGTCAGGTCGGAGAGCTGCGACGCCAGCGTCTGGAACGCCGAGGCCACCGCGAGCGTGATCATCGCGAAGAAGATCGCCTTCACGCGCAGGCTGAAGAGGCCGATCACGAGCGACAGCGCCAGCGAGACGACCAGCGCCGCCGCCAGCCCCACCAGCACCGCGCCGAAGCCAGCGCCCATGCGCGTGCTGGCCACCGCCACCCCGTACGCGCCGATGCCGAAGAACATGGTGTGCGCGAAGCTGACGATGCCGGTGTAGCCCAGCAGCAGGTCGTAGCTGGCCACCAGCAGCACGAAGACCAGCATCTTCGCCGCCACGCCCAGCGCCTTGCTGCCGGGGAAGAGGAAGGGCGCCGCGGCGAGCGCGACGAGCATGACGACCAGCACCGCCGCCAGCAGGCGGCTGCGCGGCAGGTCGTAGGAGAGCAGGCGGTTGATCATCGGTTGGTCACCGGTTGGTCACGGGGTAGAGCCCGCGCGGCCGCCACAGCAGCACGGCGACCATGAGGCCGATGTTCGAGAACAGCGCCACCTTGGGCGCCAGGAAGCCGGTGTAGTTGGCCATCAGCCCCACCAGCAGCGCGCCGACGAAACAGCCCAGCGTGCTGCCCAGCCCGCCGATGATGATGACGATGAAGATCAGCACGTTCACCTGCGCGCCGATCTGCGGCACCACGTTCTGCTGGTACAGGCCCCAGAGCACGCCGCCCAGGCCGGCAAGCGCGCTGCCGGCGACGAAGACGCCGACGAACAGGCGCCTGATGCGGTAGCCGAGCGACTCGACCATCTCGCGGTCCTGCACGCCGGCGCGGATCAGCAGGCCGACCTTGGTGCGGTTCAGCGCCCACAGCAGCGCCGCGAACACCGCCAGCCCGACCAGCACGGCCAGGATGCGGTACTTCTCGATCGCCGCGTCGCCGACGAGCACGGACCCGCGCAGCGCCTGCGGCAGCGGCAGCGGCACCTGCTGCGGGCCCCAGACCACCTTGATGATCTCCTCGCCGACGATCATGCCGCCCATCGTGATGAGGATCTGCTTGAGGTGCTGGCCATAGACCGGCCGCACGATCACGCGCTCGAAGGCCCAGCCGATGGCGCCGGCCACCGCCATCGCCGCCAGCATGGCGGTGAAGATGGCGCCCAGGTTCAGCGCCAGCGAAGACGCGTTGGCCCAGCCGGCCATGCCACCCATGACGCTGGTGGCGACGAAGGCGCCGAAGGCGATGAAGACGCCGTGGCCGAAGTTCAGCACGTCCATCAGCCCGAACACGAGCGTCAGCCCGCTGGCGATGACGAAGACGATGAGCCCCATCGCCAGTCCGGCGACGGTGAGCGTGAGCCAGGTGGAAGGCGAGCCGACCAGCGGCAGCGCCACGGCGGCAATCGCGACCGCGATGGCGAGCGGGCGCCAGTCGAACTGGGCTTTCGGGATCGCGTTCTCGCCGCTCATTGGTGCGCTCCCAGCGACAGGCCCAGCAGGCGCTGCTGCAATCCTTCGTCGGCCGCCAGCTCGGCCATGCGGCCGTGGTGCACGACGCGGCCGTTGTCCATCACAGCGACCGAATCGCCCAAGGCCTTGGCCATGCTGAAGTTCTGCTCGACGAGCAGGATGGTGGTGCGCTGCGACTTCAGTTCGCGCAGGCAGCCGATAAGGTTGTTGATGATCGAAGGCGCCAGCCCCTTGCTGGGCTCGTCGATCAGGATCAGGGCGCGCGGCTCGAGAATGGCGCGTGCCACCGCCAGCATCTGCTTCTGGCCGCCGGAGAGCTTGCCTGCCGGGTAGAGCCAGAACTTCTTCAGCGCCGGGAAGAGCGTGAAGATCCACTCCAGGCGACCAGTGTCCAGCTCGGCGGCACGGCGCGCGTGGCGCGCCGCCAGCACCAGGTTTTCCTGCACCGTGAGGTCGCCGAAGATGCCCATGCTCTCGGGCACGTAGGCGATGCCGGCGTGCGCGATGTCGGGCGTGGGCCGGCCTTCGATGCGCTGGCCCTTGAACGTGATGCTGCCTTGCGAGGCCGCCCACAGGCCCATGATCGTGCGCAGCGTGGTGGTCTTGCCGGCGCCGTTGCGACCCAGCAGCATCGTCACCTCGCCTTCGGGCACCTCGAGGTCGACGCCGTGCAGGATGTGGTACGCGCCGATGTGCGTCTGCACGGCCTTGAGTTCGAGCACGTTGCTCATGCGGGTTCTTCCGCGGCCATGCCGAGGTAGGCCTGCTGGACGACCGGCATCGCGATCACCTTCTCCGGTTCGCCGTCGGCCACCATGGCGCCGTTGTGCAGCACGACGATGCGGTCCGACAGCTCGCGCACCACGTCCATCTTGTGCTCGACGAGCAGGATCGTGCGGTCCTGGCGACTCTTCAATTGGCGGATCAGGTCCAGCACCACCGGCACCTCGTCGACGCTCATGCCGGCGGTGGGCTCGTCGAACATGTAGACCTTGGGGTCCAGCGCCATCAGCAGCGCCACTTCCAGCTTGCGCTGGTCGCCGTGCGGCAGCGCGGCCGCGTGGGCGTCGCGCTTGTCGTCCAGGCGCACGCTGGCCAGCAGCGAACGGGCTTCTTCGATCCAGGCCTTGCGATCCAGCCACACGCGCAGCAGGTCCAGCCCGGCCTGGCCGCGCCCCTGCTCGCGCGCCTGCACCGCCAGGCGCACGTTCTCCTGCACCGTGAGGTTGGGGAACAGCTGCGTCAGCTGGAAGGCGCGCCCCAGCCCCTTGCGCGTGCGCAGCGGCGCCGGCAGCGCGGTGAGGTCCTCGCCGTCGAGCGAGACCGTGCCCTCACTGGCCGGCAGCTGGCCGCTGATCAAGTTGAAATAGGTCGTCTTGCCGGCGCCGTTCGGCCCCACGATGGCCGTCAGCGTGCCGGGCGCGAAGCGGCAGCTCACGTGGTCCACCGCCACGTGGCCGCCGAAGCGGATGGTGAGGTCCTTCGTTTCCAGCATCAGGGGCACGTCCCGATGACGTAGTAGTTCGGGCCGGTCTGCTTCAGCGTCGTCGTGACGAAGACGTTCCACAGGCCCATGTTCTGGTTCGAGCCGTTGGCGTAGGTGATGCCCAGGCTCTGGTGGGCACGGCCGGCGGTGGTGTGCGCGTAGTTGCTGGCTGTGAAGCAGGTGGCCGTGGTGCCGGTGGTGGTGCCGGTGGCGGCAGTGGACATCGCGCCCTGGGCGCCGTTGCCGTCCACCGCGGCGACGGTCCACGAGTAGGTGGTCGTGGCGTTCAGGCCGCTGTCGACGTAGCTGGTGCCGGTGACGAGCGAGGTGTTGACCTTCGTGCCGCCGCGGAACACGTTGTAGCCCGCCGCGCCGCTCACCGCGCCCCAGGCGATGGTCATCGAGGTGTTGGTCGCGCCCGAGGTCGCCACGCCGGTCGGCGCCGGCAGCGTGCCGCCGCCGCCCCCGCCGCCGGTGCCGGAAGCCACCCGGTCCACCATCGCCTTCAGCGCCGCCACCTGCGTGCCGCCTTTCTGCGCGAAGCTGCTGCCGTACCAGCCCACCCAGTCGAAGCAGGCGTTGGGGTTCGACAGCGTCCCGCTCGCCGCGGTGGCGTGCGTGGTGTTGTCCACCTTCGTCTGCGGGAACAGCACGACGATGCGGTTGGTATCGGCCCAGCGCGTGTAGCCGGTGTTCTTCACGTAGGCGGTGCCGATCTCGCCCGTGTCCTGCTTGCAGCCGTGCAGCGCCAGGTGCAGCCGGCAGGGGTTGCCGGCGGCGCAGGTGGCGGGCACGTAGATCCAGCCGGTGGCGGCCATGCCGGCGTTGGTGGTGAACGCGGTCTGGTCGAACTCGATGTAGTTGGCGGCCGCCGGCGCGTCGTTGCGCGCGGCGAGCGTGCCGTAGAAGGCCGACAGCACCGCCTTCGCGCCGTCGTAGCCGCAGTTGGCGATGAAGGGCGACGCGGTGCTGCCGCAGGCGTTATTGCCGCTGGAATCGAAGTCGGTCGGGAACACGTGCGCCGTGCTCGCCCGCTGCACGTACTGCAGGCTGGCCGCCGGCACGCCGTTGTTCTGGTACTGCGTCTGCAGCGCGTTCATCGGGTTCGGGCCGACCGTGAAGTCGCTCGTGCCGACGAACATGAAGATCTTCTGCGACGCCACGTTGGCCTTGGCGTCGATGAGCGAGCCGCTCCAGTTGTTGATGTCGCCCTGCATCGTCGACAGCATCGAACTGGAGATGCTGGCGTTGTACATGCACGCCGTGTAGTTGCTGTGCCCGGCGCACATGTAGGGCCCGCCCGCGAACACGCCCACGCCCTTGAAGGTCGACGAGAAGGCCCAGCCCATCTGGTTGGCCATGAAGCCGCCCGCCGACAGGCCGCTCACGGTGATGCTGCCGGCTTCGATGTTCAGCTGCGGCAGCGCCACCGCCGCCGGCGCCGCGCCGCCCGAGAGAACCAGGCACGCCGCAACCGCGGCGCGCGCAACCGCACGCACGATGTCCATGGCTGTCTCCTCGTGGCCGGCCGCGGGCGCCGGCTTGTCGGTCTACTTCTTGTTCCTGATCGGCACCTGCATTTCCTCAGGCTTGATCTCGCGGATCAGCTCCGGCACGCCCCAGGCGAACGCCGGGTCGTCCTTGATCTTGAAGTGGTACATCGACTGCATCGCCTGATGGTCTTCCTTGCGGAAGGTCATCTTGCCCTTGGGCGTGTCGAAGCTGATGCCTTCCATCGCCGCCATCAGCTTGTCGGTGGCGCTCTCGCCCTTGGTCTTCTTCAGCGCTTCGACCACCGCTATTGCCGCGCTCATGCCGCCGGCGGTGAAGAAGTCGGGCGGCGCCTTGAACTTGCTGTAGTGGTTGGCCACCAGCCATTCGTTGACCGGGTTCTTCGGGATGCCGAAGTAGTAGTAGGTGGCGCCTTCCATGCCCGGGAACTGCTTGTAGGCGGCCATCGCCGGCAGGATGTTGCCGCCGGTGGCGATCTCGATGCCGTAGCGCTTCAGGTCCAGGTCGGCGATCTTGAACGGGTTGCCGGCGCCGGCCCAGATGATGAAGATGACCTTGCGGCCCGGCTTGTCCTTCAGCGCGTCGATCAGGCGCTGCGCGCCGGCGGTGAAGTCGGTGGTGCTGACCGGCAGGTATTCCTCGTGCACGATCTTGGCGGTCTTCAGCGCGTCCTTGAAGGCCTTCACGCCGTCGCGCCCGAAGGCGTAGTCCTGCGCCAGCGTGGCGATGGTGACGCCGGGCTTGTCCAGCGCCACCGCGTTGCTGATCGCGTCCTGGCTGCTATTGCGGCCGGTGCGGAAGATGTACTTGTTCCACTTGTCGCCGGTGATCGAATCGGCGACCGCGGGCTCGACGAGCAGGATCTTCTTGTACTCCTCGGCCACCGGCAGCATGGCCAGCGCGACGCCCGAACCGGTGGTGCCCACCGCGATGTCGACCTTGTCGTCGCCGTAGGCGGCGGCGAGCAGGCTCTTGCCCAGGTCGGGCTTGCCCTGGTCGTCCTTCTCGATCACCACCAGCTTGCGGCCGGCCACCGTCATCGTGCCGCCGGTGGCGTATTCCAGGCCCATGTTGAAGCCGGTGATGGTCTGCTTGGCGTAGGCCTCCAGCGGACCGGTCTTGCCGGCCAGCAGGGCGATCTTGAAGTCCTTGCCGGCCTGGGCGAAGGCGGGTCCGGCGGCCAGGGCGAGGGCGCCCAGGGCCAGGGTGAGGGTGCGGCGTTGCATGCGGCTTGTCTCCTGCTTTGGATGGCCGACTCGGTCGCAAGTCGTATGCCCGCCGCACCATCTCCGTGCAAACCCTGAGTTCGCCGCGTCTCAACCGGTCTGCCGACCGATCAACCTGCCTTCAAGGCTGAAAACTGTCCGGATGTCAGACGCCGCACCCGGCCTGTCTGTCCGGGTCGCGGACGCTCCCTAGCGGCCGTGCAGGCCTTCCAGTTGCCGCAGCCAAAGGCTGCCCGGCAGGTCGTGCTGCCTTCGAAGCGCAAGCGCTCGGGTCACGTGCAGCTCGGCACCGGGCGCCTTCAGGTCGTGAAGCGCCTCGGCCTGGCGCTGCAGTGCCAGTGCCTCCAGGTGCACCGGCCGCTGTCCCTCGGGTGCCGCGCCGAGTTCGGCCTGCAAGGATTCGGCGGCAGCCAGTGCTTCGGCGGCACGGCCAGTGAGTCGCAGCGCCTGCGACCGCAGGGCCAGCAAGCGGAAGCGGTCCAGCAGGATCGATGCGCGATCAGGCGCCACCAGCGCCAACGCATCGGCTGGGGCCCCGCCGGCCAGCAGCACGGCGGCACGGCCGATCGCAAGGCTGGTCTCGACGCGGGGTGCGGAAAGTCCGTCGGTGAATCGGCGCCAATCGGCTTCAGCGCTGTCGATGAAGCGCCGCGCGCCGGCGCTGTCGCCGAGCGCGGCCAGCGCTTCGGCCATCGACAGCTCCCGCAGTGCCAGCCCGCCCGACCCGGGCAGGGTCTTGCGCATGTCTTCGATGTCGGCGCTCAGCAGCGGCAGCGCCAGGTCGGGTCGGCCACGCGCCAGCAGCGTGCGGCCGAGCAGTCCTTCGAGGGTGCTTCGCATCTGCGGGTCGAGCCGCGGATCCTGCGTCGCCAGGCGCTCGCGCACCGCCCGCTGAAGCGCGTCGCCCTCGGCGTCGCGCCCCAGCACCAGCAGCAGGTTGGCGAACTGCGCCTTGATGATCAAGGTCTCCGGGTGGTCGTCGCCGTCCAGGTAGCGGCCCAGGGCGAGTGCGGCGCGGTAGTGCTGTTCGGCCTCGGCGTAGCGGGCCTGCTGTTCGAGCGCGCTGGCCAGCGCCCCGATCGGACGCACCGAGCGCGCCCCCGCCGCCGGGCCCAGGCGGCCCGCAGCGACCAGGGCCGCCTGCAGCCGTGGCAGCGCGGCGTCAAAGTCGAATGCGGCCATCCGGGCGCGACCGGCCAGAAGGTGCGTGCCCGGGGTCGTCGGCGCGGCAGGGTCGCGCCGCTCCACGAATTCCGCCGCCGCGTCGGCGCTCTCGATGAACCGGCGCAGGGACACATAACGCCAATAGTGGGCGCGCTGCCGAAGCGCCATGCCGCGCAGCGCCGAGGCCCCCTCGCCGGCGGCGTCGAGCACCCCGATGGCTTCGTCCAGCAGGCCCGGAATGCGCTCGCGTTCGGGGCCTTCCTGCAGCTGTGCCACGGCGTCCAGAAGGGCCCCGGCCAGCTGCGCGTCGCGCGCGCCGTAGGTCTTGCGTGCCACCTCCACGGCACGCAGGGCGAGCGTCGTTGCCTGCGTGCCGAGGCCCAGTTCCTGGTAGATGCCCGCCAGCGTGCGCATGACCTCGATCCGGCTCAGAGGCGCATCGGCCAGCGCCTCGTCGACGCGCTCGGTCCCACGGTCCAGCAGTTCGCGCGCGGTGGCGCGTTGCGCCTGCTGCGGGTCGGACTGGCCACTGGAACTGGCGTTGAAGAGGTCGGTGAGAAAGCCCTGCACCGCCTGCGCTCGCCGCGCCTCCTGGCGTGCCAGCGTGGCCTGGCGCTCGGCAGACTCCGCCTGGCGGCGCGCCTCTTCCGCCTGCCGCCAGGCCACCAGACTCGACGCCAGCAGTGCCGCCGCAGCCAGCGAAGCGGCGGCCACCGGCAGCCGGTTGCGCGCGACGAACTTGCGCGTGCGGTACCAGCGGCTGTCCGGCTGCGCGCGCACCGGCCGGCCGTCGAGCCAGCGTTGCAGGTCGTCGCCGAAGGCGGCCACGGTGGCGTACCGTTCGACCGGCGCCTTCTTCAGCGCCTTCAGCACGATCGTGCCCAGTTCGGCCGGCACGCCGCGCGGCGGCTTCGGGTCGGCTTCCAGGATGGCGCGCTCCAGCGCCTGGCGCTCGCCCGCGAACGGGCGCTCGCCGGCCAGCAGTTCGTACAGCAGCACACCGAGCGCCCACACGTCGGTGGCGATGCTCACCGGCGCACCGCTCAGCTGTTCGGGCGCCGCGTAGGCCGGCGTCATCGCGTGGCCACCCACGCGCGTGAGCTCGGTCGCGCCGGCCTCGGCCCGCTCGTCCTGCAGCAGCTTGGCGATGCCGAAGTCCAGCAGCATCGCCCGGCCGTCGGCGGTGACGAGCACGTTGCCCGGCTTCAGGTCGCGGTGGACCACCAGGTTGGCGTGCGCGTGCTGCACCGCTTCCAGCACCTGCAGCGCCAGCCGCACCACGGCGCGCGTTTCCGGTCCCCGGGCGCGCACGTGCTCGGTGATCGGCACGCCTTCCACGTACTCCAGCGCCAGCCAGGGCTGGCCGTCTTCGGCCACGCCGGCGTCGTACAGGCGCGCGATGTGCGGGTGCACCAGCGCGCCCAGGATGTCGCGCTCGCGCGCGAAGCGCTGCACCAGCACGCCGCGGCGCAGGCCCAGCATCGGCAGCTTCAGCGCCACCGGGCGCCGGAGCTGGCCGTCCTGCCGCTCGGCCAGCCAGACCTCGCCCATGCCGCCTTCGCCCAGGCGATGCAGCAGCCGCCAGGGACCGACGGCGTCGCCGGCTTCGAAGGCGGCCGCGGTGGCGTCGGCGGGGGCCGTGAAGGCCGGGCCGCGCTTCAGCAGGTCGGCGGTCTCGGGCGCGGCGCGCCCCGCCAGCATGCGGCGCAGCGCCGGCACCAGCGCGGCGTCCTCGCCCGCCAGCGCGGCCAGGCGCATCTCGAGCGCGGACGCGGGCAGGTCGACCACTTCGTCGAAGAGGGTCGACAGGCGGGCGATCGATGCAGGGTTCATCGGTGGCGGGAATGATCCGACGGGCCGCCGGCGGCGGCAAGCTGCGGCGTCCACGCCTTGCAGTACGGATGCGGAGCACCGAAGCGGCCAACCCCCCACGAAGCGCGGGTGCACGGCCCGCCATGGCCGATTGCGGTGCCGGCGTGCGTACTTCCAGGCAAGGGCACAACGCCCTCAGCACCGGAGGACGCCCCATGTTTGCCGCCATCGTCGCCCTGCAGCCCGCCGACCGCGCCCGCATCGAAGCGCACCTGCTGCGCCTGTCGGCCGAAGACCGCTCGCTGCGCTTCGCCGCCGGTCTCGTCACCGACGAGACGGTGCGCCGCTACGCCGCTTCGATCGACTTCGGCCGCGACCTCGTGATGGGCCTGGTCAGCAAGCGCGGCCTGGTGATCGGCTTCGTGCACGGCTGCGTGTTCGACCTGCGCGGCCGGCGCCACGTGGAAGCCGCCTTCAGCGTCGACGCCGAATGGCGCGGCCGCGGCCTCGGCCGCCGGCTGATGGAAGCGCTGCTGCTGCGCGCCGCGGCCGAAGGCGGCGCCGTCGTCGTTGGCCAGTGCGCGGCGCGCAATCTGCCGATGCGGCGCATCTTCGAGTGCGCGCAGATGACCCTCACTCGCGAAGAGGACGAGTTCGACGCGCGCTGCACGGTCGAGGCGCTGGAACCCGGATGCCGGCGCTGCGCCGCGTGATCCCGCCGCTGCGTGGCGCTCAGCGCCAGGCGCGGACCTGTGCCAGCGCCGGGTGGCCGGGGTCGAGCGTCG
>JBGAKY010000071.1:0-30291 GCA_044224175.1 Rubrivivax sp.
GATGCTGCCGCTGGCCGCCGCCAGCATCGCGCCGCAGGCGGGGCTGGACGGCCTGGCCTGTGCGCTGGACGGCAGCCACGAACTGGCCCGCCTGGGGCGCCTGCGCGGCCTGGCCTGGCGCGCGCAGCTGCTGCTGCAGGAACGGCTGCCCGGGCGCGGTGCGCAGGCCACGGACCCCTGGGACTGCGGCTGGTGGCGCAGCGGCGCGCTGGCGGCCGCCCAGGCCTTCAGGCCGCGCCGCGCCACGCTGCTGCTGGTGCGCGAAGCCGACGCGGCGCAGGACGCCGGGCTGCTGGCGGCGCTGCGGGCGAACAGCGCCGCCTTCGACCGTGCAGTCCGGGTGCTGGTGGTCTCGGCGTCGGCGCCACCGGGGGTGCTGCTGCCGACGCCGGCCGCGAAACCCTGAGGCGGCTGCCGGGGTCCGTTCCGCCGACGATGCCCACCGGGGCGGGCTGGGCGAGCCCGCGCTTCAGGAGCGCGACACGCCCTCCTGGCGCCGCGCGCGAACGCGTCCGGCCTCAAGCCACCGGCGTTCCACCGACCTGCCTGCGCACGAGGGCGGCGATCTCCGCCGGATGGCTGCTGGGGAGGAAATGGCTCCCGCCTTCGATCGTGACGAGCTGCGACGCAGGAATCGAAGCGTGCAGCAGCTCGGCGATCCGGCGCATGGCGGGGTGGCTGCTGCCTCCGCGAACCACCGTCGTCGGCATGCCGATCGACTGCAGCGTGTCCTTGCTGGGTTCGAAAGGGGTTCCCGAAGTCCAGTCGCGGATGTTCACCGCGGTGGTCGCGACGACGTAGCCGCGCACCTTCGGAGGCATCGAATCGAAAGTGCCCGGACCGCCGTAGAAGTCGATGACGTGCCGGGCCGCTTCGGCGTCGCCGCGGGCGAAGTCGGCGAAGTACGGGCCCGTCATCGACTCGAACATCGCGTAGTGTTCAAGCTCTCCCGACGCGCGCAGCAGGCCCAGCGGGTTCGCTTCCACGAGCAGCAGGCTCGCGGGCCTGTGGCGGCCGGTCAACGCATGCACGATGGCGGAAAGCCCGCCGTACGAGTGCCCCACGACGTGGGGGGAGGTGCCGATCCGGTCGATGATCCGGTCGATGAGGTCGACCTGCTGCGCCATCGTGGTGTTGCCGTCCGGCCGGACTTCCGGCGTGCCGCCGTAGCCCAGCAGGCTGGTCGTGACCATGCGGTAGCCGTCGCCGAGCGACGCCATGACCCCTTTCCAGCCCGTGCCCGCGCCGAAGCTGCCGGGCAGGAACAGCAGCGCCGGGCCCGAGCCCGTCTCGGCGTAGTCGAACGCAACGCCTGGCTCGGTCACGGCTTCTCCCTGGGGTTGTGCGGACGCTCGTGCGTTGCGGAGTCCCGCTTGCGCGGCACGGGCCAGCGGGCTCGCAGGCCGTCGACGGCCCGGAGCGGAAAGGCCCGGTGCGCCGCGTGCCAATGTACATCCAGGCGACGACGCCGATGGTGCGCCGCGCGCCCGGGCCCACCGGGTCGATGGGAAAGACAGCGGCGATGTGCGCGCCCTTCGCCGAGGCGGGCATGACCTGGATCGATGCATGGTGGTGCGTGGCGCGGCCGCCGGTGGCGGCATGGGCCCGGCGGCGCTGCTCATCGTCCAGGTCGACGATGAGTTCCCGCACCACCATGTCGTTGGCAAAGGTCACCACGCGGGCGCCTTCTTCCAGGCGCGCGTCGGTCAGCACTCCGGGCACCAGGCGCTGGTGCACCCGGCCCACGTCGCGGACGGCGTCCCGTACCGCATCGGCGTGTGCCGCGATGATCGTCTCGGTGCGGATGCTGGCCATGTTCAGGCCCCCGCGTCAGGCCGTTGCCTGCTCGTCCGCGCGCCGCCGGTCCGACGGCCGTCTCATGCATCGCGGGCGACGCATGCCCGTCAGCAGCCAGGACCGAATCCGGCATGAGCTCGAATCGCCTGCCGCGGCACTGGCAGCCGAAGCCGCCAGCCTGCACGTACGACACCGGCCAGGACGCGTGCTGCTCGGCGCAAGGCCGCGCCGACGCCTCGGCGGAGCAGGCGTACGCGGCCACCGACACGGGACCTTGAAAGTGACGTTCTCGAGCCGCCGGGGCAAGGCGTGTGGCGACCGCTTCTGCCTCAGGCGAATTCAACGGACCGACCCGACGGTCACCCGTGGGTTCAGCGCGAAGCCATTGAACACAGCAGGCCCAACGCACTCCTCGCGGTCATCTTGGAAGGCTCGAACTGCGCGCCGCTTGAAAAGCGCAGGAATGTCTCGCGGCCGTGGGCATCGGCTGCGGCAAAGCCCATGGACCAGTTCGCGAACTGGCGCTCGTCCACAGGGACCGATTCCAGCAGCTGCAAACGTCGATGTCGCGGGTCCCCTGCGATCTTGCAGAACACTTCACTCACTGCTTCGCGTCGGCCTTCGAGCACTTGCAGGAAGTTCTGACTGTCAAAGACCAGCATCCCAGTGAGCTGGTTGCGCTGATTCGCTGCGCGCGCCGTGTCGACAATGTCTTGCACCGCTTTCGGGGTCAGCGGGATGGCAATCTCGCTGGCGTAGATCAGGCGCGTGAGCATCGCGAGTCCCTCGTTGAATCGCGCGACGACGTCCGCACGCGGTAGCCTGCTCTATCGACCCGGCTGGGCACAGCTTGAGGACACATTCGAGGTGCTGGCCGGATCGCCGGATCTGGCGTACCTGGGCTCTCCGGGCGCGCACACCGTGTGCGGGCAGACGGCATCGATCAGGTCGGCCTGTTCATTACACTGGCCAGTCTGGGTGCTCGGAGGGCGGGGTGCACAAGTGGGGGCCGCTATCGACGTGATCGATGAGCGCAATCTCGAAGAAGTCACGCGGGCGTTCGCAGGCGCTCGGCTGCGATGCTTCGGGGCTGCCATCTTCGCGGCGAATCAGCCGTGGATGGGCTGCAGGCGCGGCCTCTCGATGCTCGCCTTGAAGGGCGGATGGCCGGGCATGTTCGACACTCCCGATGATGGGCGCAGGGAGGCCCGATGAGCGAAGGGCCGGACCTGGCGCAGTGCTTCCTGCAGGGGAATCGCAGCGTGGATCGAAGCTTCCAGGGTTCGAAGGCGGCCGGTCTGCCGGGCGAGCAACCGGCAAGGTGCGAATCGACCCTCTGCATGAGGACTGCGAATGCCCTCGGCATTGCCGTTCCGCGGTCGTCGTTGCCGCAAGCGGACAAGGTCGGCCGGTGAAGCGGCGCGAATTCGTCGCCATGGCCGGCAGTGCGGCGGCTGCGTGGCCATCGGCCGGGCGCGCCCAGGGGCCTTCATTGCCGGTGGTCGGCTACCTGAGCGGCGCCTCGCGCGAAGAATCAGCGGGCCGTGTCGCTGGCTTCAGACGCGGCCTGGAGCAAGCGGGCCTTGTCGACGGCCGGGATCTGGTCATCGAATATCGATGGGCCGATGGCGACTATGCCCGGCTGCCCAGACTGGCCGATGAACTGGTTCGCAAGCCCGTGGTGGTGATGATGGCCACGGGCGGGCCGCGCGCGGCACTGGCGGCGAAGGCGGCTACGGCCACGCTGCCGATCGTCTTCACCATGGGCATCGATCCGGTCACATTGGGGATCGTGCGCAGCCTGAGCCGCCCGGGTGGCAACGTCACCGGGATCAGCTTCCTCACCCTGGACCTGGTGCCAAAGCGCTTCGGCCTGGCGCTGGAGTTGATCCCCAAGGCCCGGCTGGTGGCCCTGATCGTGAACCCCAACACACCCAGTTCTGCGGCCCAGGTCAAGGCGACCCAGGAGGCGGCGCGCACGCTGGGCCGGAATCTCCACGTCGCCTATGCAGGCACGGCCAAGGAGATCGACGCGGCCTTCTCGGTTCTTGCCGGCCTTCGGCCGGATGCACTGATGGTCGGGACCGATGCGTTCTTTGCGACCCGCCGTGAGCAGTTCATAGCCCAGGCCGCGCGCCAAGCCTTGCCCACGATCTACGAAGGCCGCGAGTCCGTTGCGGCTGGCGGACTGATGAGCTATGGCCCCAGCATCGACGAGGCGCATGTCCAGGCGGGGGCCTATGTCGGCAGGATCCTCGGCGGCGCCAAGCCGGCGGACTTGCCGATCTTGCAGCCGACGAAGTTCGAGCTGGTCATCAACCTGCGCACGGCGAAGGCGCTCGGCCTCACGATCCCGCGGGCGTTGCTGCTGCGCGCCGACGAACTGATCGAGTGACATCGCACATGTCGGCGGCTGCGTGGCCGGCGACCAGGGGCCCGGCGCGGCGGGTCGGCGAACCCGGGCCATGGCCTGAGGCGAAAAGCCCCGTGAGGGCACTGGCGCGACCGGCAAGAATCGAACTTGCGACGCGGCCTTCGGAGGGCCGCATGATATCCACTTCACCACGGTCGCCGGGCGAGGCCGCATTCTAGCGGGGTGCCAACCCTATAATCGCCGGCTTTGCCGGACAAAGAGACCTTCCCCGAGGAACCCATGAGCGCAGCCCACGCAGAGCACGCAGCAGACGAAGGCGATCACGAAGGCCTGATCAAGACGCCCAAGCAGTTGGTGGCCGTGGTGGTGGCTTCCTTCGTGGTGCCGATCATCATCATCATCCTCATGGCCAATTTCGTGGCTTTCGGCAACAAGTCGGCGGCCGGCAGCGACGGCCTTTCGGAAGAGGCCATCGCGCAGCGCCTGCAGCCGGTGGGCCGTGTCGAGCTCCGCAGCGCCAGCGGCCCCGCCGTGCTGCGCAGTGGCGAACAGGTCGTGCAGGCCGTCTGCGGCGCCTGCCACAACACCGGCGCCGCCGGCGCCCCGAAGGTGGGCGACGCTGCGGCCTGGGGCCCGCGCATCAAGACCGGCTACGAAGCGCTGCTGAATTCCGCCATGAAGGGCAAGAACGCGATGCCGGCGCAGAGTGGCGGCGACGTGGCCGACGCGGAAATCGCGCGCGCCGTCGTCTACATGGCCAACCAGGCCGGTGCCAAGTTCGAAGAGCCCAAGGCCCCGGCCGCCGCGGCCAGCGCCGCCAGCGCGCCGAACTGAGCGGAGGCCGTCGCCCCGCGCACACGGCCGCCTTCGGGCGGCCGTTCTGCTTTCGTGCGGCATGCATCCGGGCCGGCACCGGCTGCGTATCCCCTGTCGGACCGCCGCCATGCCGACCCCGCCGCCTTCAGCCCCCGCCTTCCGGCTTGCGCACGTAGCCGAAGCGCCGCGGCATCTGCGCGAAAGGCAGTTCCGCCGGCTGCCACAGGCCGCGTTCCACCGCGTCGGCGGCATGCTGCATGTCCAGCGTGTGCACGAGGCCGAAGCCCAGGTCGGTGTCCAGGAACAGGCGCCCCTGCTCGTCCAGCCAGGCGCTGCGCACGCTGGCCGGCCGCCGGGTGTGCGAAACGACCGCGAGGTCATCGCCCACCCGCCACACCCAGGGCGCGGCTTCCAGTTCCACGTAGACGCGCTGAGGGCCGTTCTGGAAGCACCAGCAGCCGGCTTCGTCGGCGCCGTAGTTGCGGAAGATGAACTCGAGCAGCTTCTCGTGCGCGATGCGGCTGCCCTTCGGCGTGGGAAAGGGACCGGCGGCCTGGATGCGTTCGTCGCGCATGTACCAGTCGCCGCGCGCGTCCAGCGCCAGCCAGCCGTAGCAGTGCGGTACGTTGGGCCACTTCTTCAGCGCCGCCTTGACGATCTCGTCCATGGCGCCGATCTTGGCCTAAAGCACGCTGGCCTGCAGCCAGCCCAGCACGCCTTCGGGCAGCGCGTCCACGTGCCCGGGGAAAGGCCCGCGCGCAAACCCCACGTGGCCGCCATGTTCGGGCTGCCAGAGCGTCACGCCAGGGCCGGCCTCGGCCGCGCCGGGCAGCGAAGCGCCAGGCACGAAGGGGTCGTTGCGCGCGTTCAGCACCAGCGCCGGCACGCGGATGTCGCGCAGGTGCGGCTTGGCCGAGGCGCGCCGCCAGTAGTCGGGCGTGTCGAGGTAGCCGTGCAGCGGCGCGGTGAAGACGTCGTCGAACTCGTACAGCGTGCGCGCGGCCAGCATGCGGTCCCTGTCGAACAGGCCCGGGTGCTGGTGCCACTTGGCCAGCGCGCGCGGCTTCATGGTCTTCAGGAACATGCGCGCGTAGACATGGCGGTTGAAGCCGCGGTCGATGGCGGCGCCGGCGGCGGCCAGGTCCAGCGGTGCCGAGACGGCCACCACCGCGCGCGCCGTGCGCGCGGCGCTCTCGCCGGCTTCCTCGGCCCAGCGCAGCAGCGCGTTGCCGCCCAGCGAGACGCCGCAGGCCAGCAGCGGCGCGCCGTGGCGTTCGCGCAGCCGGGCCAGGATCCAGCCCACCTCCTCGTGGTCGCCCGAGTGGTAGGCGCGCGGTGCCAGGTTCAGCTCGCCCGAACAGCCGCGGAAGTGCGGCACGCTGAAGTGCCAGCCGCGCGCGCGCGCCGCCAGCGCGAAGGCTACCGCGTAGTGGCTGCTCGAACTGCCTTCCAGGCCGTGGAACAGCACCAGCGCCGGGGCGCCGGGGCGGCCCTGCAGGTGATCGACCTCGATGAAGTCGGCGTCGGGGCTGGTCCAGCGTTCGCGTTCGTAGGGCGGCGCTTCGGAAAGGAACGGCCTTGAGAACAGTGCCGGCCAGATGGTCTGCAGGTTGCCGCCCGGCAGCCAGGCGGGCGCGCGGTAGTCCTTCAATGCAGGGTGGAAGGCGCGGTGTCGGCCTCGGTCGGCTCGTCGGGGCCCGCCGGGCTGGCGTGGTGGGCGGCCATGCGCCAGCCCTGCGCCGTCTTCACGTAGACGTTGGTGGCCATCACCCAGCCGTGCTGGCGCCCTTCGGGCGATTCGACCGTGATGCGTTCCACCAGGTGGTGCACGGCGCAGCCCAGCGACTGCAGGCGGTGGATCTGCTCGGGCTGCGCCGGCACGCCGCCGTTGGCGAAGATGGCCTCGAAGCTGGCCCGGATGGCCGCCGGCCCCACCACGCGCCCGCCGCCGGGGTGCACGCAGACGATCTCGTCGTCGTCGGCCCAGGCCTGCATGAGCAGGGCGACGTCGCCGCGCTGCAGCGCTTCGTAGAACTGCGCTTCCACGTCGTCGGGCGACGCATGCAGCGCGGCGGCGGGGGGCTTGACGGGGCGGCGCACTTCAGCGGCGGGTGGTCAGCGAAAGATCACGCTCTTGTGGCCGTTCAGCAGCACGCGGTGTTCCACGTGCCAGCGCACCGCGCGCGCCAGCACGCGGCATTCGATGTCGCGGCCGACGGCGGTGTAGTCGTCGGCCGACATCGAGTGGTCCACGCGCTCGACGTCCTGCTCGATGATGGGACCTTCGTCCAGATCGGCGGTCACGTAGTGGGCGGTGGCGCCGATCAGCTTCACGCCGCGCGCGTGCGCCTGGTAGTAGGGCCGTGCGCCCTTGAAGCTGGGCAGGAAGCTGTGGTGGATGTTGATCGC
This sequence comes from Rubrivivax sp., assembly GCA_044224175.1. Classification (GTDB taxonomy): domain Bacteria; phylum Pseudomonadota; class Gammaproteobacteria; order Burkholderiales; family Burkholderiaceae_C; genus Rubrivivax. Next base: position 7,397 of record JBGAKY010000071.1, read on the forward strand.
GCGGCCGCGCAGCACGCCGCAGAACTCGGGGCTCAGGATCTGCATGTAGCGCGCCAGCACCACCAGGTCGATGCGCTCCTTCTCGATCAGCGCGCCCACGGCCGCTTCCTGTTCGGCCTTGGCGTCGGGGCGCGTGATGGGCAGGTAGTGGAAGGGGATGTTGTAGCTGGCCGCCAGCTCGTCGAAGCTGCGGTGGTTGCTCACGATGGCCGGGATGACCACCGCCAGCTGGCCGCTCTTCCAGCGGAACAGCAGGTCGTTCAGGCAGTGGCCGTGCTGGCTGACCATCAGCAGCAGGCGCGGCCGGCGTGCCAGCGAATGGAAGTGCACGTCCATCGCGAACTGCGCGCGCGTGTGCTCGAACAGCTTGTCCAGCGTGCCGGCTTCGGCCAGGTGGGGCGGCGCCTCGAAGTGCACGCGCATGAAGAACAGGCCGGTGGCGCCTTCGCCGTCCAGGTCGCCGAACTGCTGCGAATCGATGATGTTGCAGCCGGCCTGGTACAGCAGCCCGGACACGGCGTAGACGATGCCCTTGGTGTCGCGGCACGAGAGGGTCAGCACGAATTCACGGTCATGGGCCATGGACCGACATTCTAAGGACCGACGATGAGCGCGCATGGCCGTTCCAGAGCGCTCATGTCGGAGCGCGAAAGCGCGGAGACTCCATGATGAGCGCGACCCCTTCGGAAGACTGGCCCGAGAAGAGCCGCGAACTCTCCCAGCTGCTGGCCCGCGCCGGCCTGGGCGACCGGGCCGCCTTCGCGCAACTGTACGAACGCACCAGCGCGCAGATCTTCGGCGTGGTGCTGCGCATCCAGCGCGACCGCGCCCTGGCCGAAGACCTGCTGCAGGAGATCTACGTCTCGGTCTGGAAGGCCGCCGCGTCCTTCGACGCCGCGCGCGCGCAGCCGCTGACCTGGCTGACCAGCATCGCGCGCAACCGCGCCATCGACAGCCTGCGCCGTGCGCAGGCGCAGCCGCAGCTGGAAAGCACCACCCGGGACGAGAGCGACGACGACGACCGCCCCGACGCGGTGGAACGCGCCCCTTCCGACGACCCCGGCCCGCTGGAGATGCTGGCCGCCGCCGGCGAAGCGCGCCGGCTGCAGCAGTGCATGCAGGGCCTCAGCGCCGCGCAGCGGCAGAGCGTGGCGCTGGCCTTCTTCGACGGCCTGTCGCATGCCGAGGTGGCCGAACAGCTGCACCAGCCGCTGGGCACCGTGAAGAGCTGGGTGCGGCGCGCGCTCATCAGCCTGAAGGGCTGCCTGGAACGGGCCGTGGTGCGCGACGCCGCGGCACAAGGCTGAAGGCCATGGACTACGGAAGACGCGAACTCGCCGACGCGCTGGCCGCCGAGTACGCCGCCGGCACCCTGCGCGGTCCGGCGCGCCGGCGCTACGAGGCGCTGCTGCCCGGCCACCCGGCGCTGCGCGCCGCCTTGCAGGCCTGGCAGGACCGCCTGATGCCGCTGGCCGGCGCCGTGCCGCCGCAGGCGCCGCCACCCCGGGTGTGGCGCGCCATCGAACAGCGGCTGTGGCCGGCAGCCGCGGCGGCACGCTGGTGGCAGCGGCTGGCGCTGTGGCGCACCGTCTCGGGACTGGCCGCGGTGGCCGCCGTCGCCTTCGGCGTGCTGCTGGCCAGCCCGCCGCCGGCGCGCGCGCCCATCGTGGTGGTGCTGCAGAGCACCGGGGCCGAAGGCCAGTTCGCGAGCCCCTTCGTGGCCAGCGTCTCCGCCGACGGCGGCGCGCTCGTCACGCAGCCGGTGCAGCCGGTGGCACTTTCGGTCGACCGCGTGCTGGAACTCTGGTCGGTGCCGCCGCAGGGGGCGCCCACTTCGCTGGGCCTCATCAAGGCCAACGGCAGCACGGTGGTGGCCCGAGGCAAGCTGCCGCTGTCGCTTCTGAAGGGGGGCACGGCGGCGCTGGCGGTGAGCGTGGAACCTCCCGGCGGGTCCCCCACTGGAGTGCCCACCGGGCCGGTGGTCTACGCCGGCAAGCTGCAGATCTGAGTCAGGTTCTGCGCCGGCTTCGAAGGCCGGCGCTGCCGGCCGCGGTGCTCAGTGGCCGGCGTGCGCCTTCTCGCCCGCCTTCAGCCGGTACAGCGTGCCGCAGTAGGGGCAGCGCCCTTCGCCGGTGGTGGCGACGTCGATGAACACCTTGGGATGGTGGTTCCACAGAGGCATCTTCGGGTTCGGGCAGAAGGTGACGCCGGGGCCCTGCAGGTCGGCGGCCGCCAGTTCCACGGCGGGCTGGTTTTGTTTGGTGTTCATCAGACGGGGCTCAGCCATTCGGCGTACTTGGGGTTGCGGCCGTTGACGATGTCGAAGAACGCGGCCTGGATCTTCTCGGTCACCGGGCCGCGGCTGCCCGCGCCCAGCGGGATGCGGTCGAGTTCGCGGATCGGCGTCACCTCGGCGGCGGTGCCGGTGAAGAAGGCCTCGTCGCAGATGTAGACCTCGTCGCGGGTGATGCGCTTCTCGATCAGCTCCAGCCCCAGGTCCTGGCAGATCGCGAAGATCGTGTTGCGCGTGATGCCGTTGAGCGCGCCGGCGGACAGATCCGGCGTGTAGACCTTGCCGCCCTTGACGACGAAGATGTTCTCGCCCGCGCCTTCGGAGACGAAGCCGGCCGAATCGAGCAGCAGCGCCTCGTCGTAGCCTTCGTCGGTGACCTCCATGTTGGCGAGGATGGAGTTGGTGTAGTTGCTCACCGCCTTGGCCTGCGTCATCGTGATGTTCACGTGATGGCGCGTGTAGCTGCTGGTCTTGACGCGGATGCCCTTCTTCAGGCCTTCTTCGCCCAGGTAGGCGCCCCAGGCCCAGGCGGCGATCATCAGGTGGATCGTGTTGCCCTTGGGGCTGACGCCGAGCTTCTCGCTGCCGATCCAGGTCAGCGGGCGCAGGTAGCAGCTTTCCAGCTTGTTGGCCTTCACCACCTGCTTCTGCGCTTCCATCACCTGTTCGAAGGTGTACGGAATCTTCATGCGCAGGATCTTGGCGCTGTTGAACAGGCGCTCCGTGTGCTCGCGCAGCCTGAAGATCGCCGTGCCCTTGCTCGTGTTGTAGGCGCGCACGCCTTCGAAGGCGCCGCAGCCGTAGTGCAGCGTGTGGGTGAGGACGTGGATCTTCGCGTCGCGCCAGTCGACCAGCTCGCCGTCGATCCAGATCTTGCCGTCGCGGTCAGCCATCGACATGGGGTGTGCCTCGGGTGGAATTTGGAGTAGGGAGGCCGATTTTACGAGCCGGCGCGTTCCAGCTTCCAGGCCTGCAGCCGGCCGGCGCGAAGTTCGACGCGCACCGTGTCGCCGCCTTCGTCCTGCCAGACGAAGGTCTCGGGGTCGTCGGCCACCTGGCGGCCCAGGCTGCCGGCCAGCGGCAGGATGTCCAGCAGCCGCATGCCGGGGGTCAGCTTCGCATGCAGCATCACGGCATTGGGCGTGCTGCCCACCGGCCGGCCGGCGGCCTGGCGCATGGCCCGCAGCGCGCGGCTGAACTGCAGCAGCATCCAGAACACGGTGGCCGACACCGCCAGCGCCACGCCGCGCCAGCCCCAGGCGAACCAGCCCACCCCCACCGCCATACAGGCAAGACCCCAGCCCAGCACGTTGGAGTTCATGGCGAGAATAGACCCCGTGGAAGAGCTGCAGACATGGGTGATCAACCTGGACCGCGCGCCCGAGCGGTTGCAGCGAATCGCTTCGCAGCTGGACCGGGTGGGCCTGCCCTGGCAGCGCCTGGCGGCGGTGGACGCGCGGGCGCTGACGCCGGCGCAGCGGGCCGAACTGGACGATGCCGGCTACCGCCGCCTGCACGGCAAGGAGCCCGTGCTCGGCGAGCTGGGATGTTACCTGTCGCACGTGGAGGTGATGCGCCGCTTCCTGGCCACGCCGGCGCGCTTCGCACTGGTGCTGGAAGACGACGTCATCGTGCACGACACGCTGCCCGCCGTGCTGCGCGGGCTGGCGTCGCAGCCCGGCCGCTGGGACATGGTCAAGCTCTCGGCGGTGCATTCGGGCACGCCGGTGGGCGTGGCCGAGGTGGCGCCCGGCCACAAGCTGGCGGTGATGCTGAGCCAGTGCACCGGCAGCAGCGCCTACCTGATGAACCGGCGCGCCGCCGAAGCCTACCTGCAGGGCCTGCTGCCCATGCGCCTGCCCTACGACCACGTGTTCGACCAGGGCTGGCACTTCGGCCTGAAGGTGCGCGTGGTCGTGCCCACGCCCTGCCAGCACGACGAGCAGGTGCCCACCACCATCGTCGCCCCAACGGCGTCGCGCAAGTTCCACTGGACCCGGCGCCTGCCAACCTACGCCTGGCGGCTGCGCAAGGAAGCGCGGCGCGTGGCCTACGGGCTGACGCAGCTCATGCGCGAGCGCCGGGCGTGATGTCGGCTTCGGTGCGGCCGACGCGGCCGCTGCGCAGCGCGTCGGCCCAGTCGCCGCGGCCGTTGGCTTCGGCGCGGCGCGCGGCGGTCTCGCAGTCGTAGTCCACCTCGCGCAGCGTCACCCGCCAGCCCTGCGGCCCGTCTTCGACGAGGGCGTAGCGCGCCGCCGGAGAGCCGTTCTCCACCACGTGGGCGAAGGGATGGCCGTCGTCGTAGGCCTGCAGGCCCACGCTGCCGGGGTTGGCGACACGCGCGCCGCGCACGAGGCGGTCGCCGGGCAGGTGGGTGTGGCCGCACAGCAGCAGGGCCGGCCGCTTGTCGCCCAGGCGGGCGGCGACCTCGTCGTCGGTCGCCTCGCGCAGGCCCGCGGCGGTGACCGTCTGCAGCAGGTACTGCAGGTCGTTGCCGGGCGAACCGTGCGTGCAGTGCAGCCCCGGCGCCGGGTCCAGCGTGGCCGGCAGCGTGGCGAGCCAGCGCTTCTGCGGCGCCGTCAGCGCCTGCGCCGCATAGGCGTCGGAAGGGCCCATGCGGCCGCGCGCCAGCGTGAGCAGCTGCCGTTCATGGTTGCCGGCGATCGTGGGCCAGTCCAGGCTCATCAGCAGCGCCGCCGTCTCGCGCGGCCACAGAGGGCCGCTGACGATGTCGCCCAGGTTCAGCCAGCCGTCGACGCCCAGCGCGTCGGCCAGCACGGCTTCCAGGGCCGGCAGGTTGCCGTGGATGTCCGAGACGACCGCCCAGCGCTTCATGCCAGCGAACGTACCAGGGCGATGGCCTCCTCGACACGTTCAACCGGATGGATCGTGAGGCCTTCGATCGCCTTCTTCGGCGCGTTCGCCTTCGGCACCACGGCGACGGAAAAGCCCAGCTTGGCCGCTTCGCGCAGGCGTTCCTGCCCACGCGGGGCCGGCCGCACCTCGCCGGCCAGCCCCACTTCGCCGAAGGCGACGAAGCCGCGCGGCAGGGCCCGCCCGCGCAGGCTGCCCTGGATGGCCAGCAACACCGCCAGGTCGGCCGCCGGCTCGGCGATGCGCACGCCGCCCACCGCGTTGACGAACACGTCCTGGTCCAGGCAGGCCACGCCGGCGTGGCGGTGCAGCACCGCCAGCAGCATGGCCAGGCGGTCGCGGTCCAGGCCCACCGACAGGCGGCGCGGGCTCGGGCCGCCGCTGTCCACCAGGGCCTGCACCTCCACCAGCAGCGGCCGCGTGCCTTCCAGCGTGACCAGCACGCAGGAGCCTGGCACCGGCTCGCCATGCGTCGACAGGAAGATCGCGCTCGGGTTGGAAACGCCCTTGAGCCCCTTCTCGGTCATCGCGAAGACGCCGATCTCGTTGACGGCGCCGAAGCGGTTCTTGATGGCGCGCACCAGCCGGAAGCTGGAATGCGTGTCGCCTTCGAAGTAGAGCACCGTGTCGACGATGTGCTCCAGCACGCGCGGGCCGGCGATCGCGCCTTCCTTGGTCACGTGGCCCACCAGCACCATCGAGCAGCTGCTGGTCTTGGCCACCCGCGTGAGCTGCGCCGCGCATTCGCGCACCTGCGCCACCGAGCCGGGGGCCGAGCTCAGCTGGTCGGAGTAGACGGTCTGGATCGAGTCGACGACGCAGAAGGCCGGCGCTTCCGAAGCCAGCGTGGCGACGATCTTCTCCAGGTTGATCTCGGCCAGCACGCGCACCGACTTGCCCGACAGGCCCAGCCGGCGCGCCCGCAGCGCCACCTGGGCACCGCTCTCTTCGCCGGTGACGTAGAGCACCTTCATCTGCGACGACAGCGCGTCCAGCGCCTGCAGCAGCAGCGTGCTCTTGCCGATGCCGGGGTCGCCGCCGATCAGCACCACCGCGCCCTCGACGATGCCGCCGCCCAGCACGCGGTCGAGTTCCTCCTGGCCGGTGGGCGTGCGCTCGACCTCGGCGGCCTCGATCTCCGACAGCGTGGCGACGGGCTGGCTCTTCGCCAGCGCCTGGAAGCGGTTCTTCGAAGCGCCGGCGACCGGCTCGGCCAGGCCTTCCTCCAGCGTGTTCCAGGCCTCGCAATGAGGGCACTTGCCCAGCCACTTGGGGCTGGTGCCGCCGCATTCGCGGCAGGTGTAGACGGTCTTGGTGGCCACGAGGCGATTGTGGGTCAGCCGCCTTCGTGGACCTTGCCCCGTCCGGCCTTCACCTTCGAACGCACGGCCTTGCCTTCCAGCCGGCGCATCTTCGAACCGCGCGTGGGTTTCGTCGCCTTGCGCTTCGGCGGCAGCGGCGCCGAAGCCTCGTCCACCAGCGCCTGCAGCCGCGCCAGCGCCTCTTCGCGGTTGCGCACCTGGCTGCGTTCGCCCTGCGCCTTGATGACGATGACGCCGGCCTCGTTCAGGCGCTGGTCGGCGCGCGCCAGCAGGCGCGCCTTCACGGCTTCAGGCAAGGAAGAAGCGGCGACGTCGAAGCGCAGGTGCACCGCGCTCGAGACCTTGTTGACGTTCTGGCCGCCCGCGCCCTGGGCGCGGATCGCGGTCCATTCCACTTCGGCCGGGTCGACCTGGGGCCGCGCGGTCAAGTCCGGCGCGCCACCCAGTAGGTGGCGCCCTCGGGGCCGTAGCGCTCGTCGTGCGGCACCTCGCGTTCGAGCGTGAACCGGTCGCCCGGCTTCAGGTGCTGCGCCTCGCTGCCGCAGCGCAGCCACATCTCGCCCTGCACCACCAGCGCGTCCACCGCGAACGGGTGCGTGTGCTCCTCGATCACGACGTTCGGGTCCCAGCGCCGTTCCAGCACCTCGGTGAAGCCGCGCCCGCGTGCGGCGGCGTCGAACTCGGCGAAGGTGGGCAGCTTCATGCGCGCGAAGATACGACGGCGTCAGTCTTCGCGCGCGTGCACGGGCACGCGCGGCGCCAGCGCGCACATCAGCTCGTAGCCGATGGTGCCCGCGGCGCGCGCCACGTCGTCGATGGCGAGCATCGATCCGTCCGGCCCCAGGCCCCACAGCGTCACTTCGCTGCCGATCGCGGCGGCCGGCACCGGCGTCAGGTCCACCGCCAGCATGTCCATCGAGACCCGGCCCACGGTGCCGGTGCGCACGCCGTCCACCAGCACCGGGGTGTCGGTGCCGGCGTGGCGCGGGTAGCCGTCGGCATAGCCGCAGGCGACGATGCCGATGCGCATGGGTTCGCGCGCCGTGAAGCTGCTGCCGTAGCCCACCGTGTCGCCCGGCTGCAGCCGCTGCACGCCGATCAGGCGCGAGCGCAGCGTCATCGTCGGACGCAGGTCCCAGTGGCGGATGTCGTGTTCGGGGAAGTCGGGCGCACTGCCATAGGTCAGGATGCCCGCGCGCACCCAGTCGTTGCGCAGCGGGGCCACCAGGGCCCCGCCTGCGGCGGGTCCGTGGCGCAGGATCGCGGCGCTGTTGGAGACGCTGCGCTCGCCCGCGAGGTCGGCGGTGGCCGATTCGAAGGCCGCCAGCTGGTGGGCGACGCCGCGCGCGCCGTCGGCGTCGGAGAAGTGCGTCATCAGCGTGATCTCGTCGACCTGCGGCAGTGCCGACAGGCGCGTCCAGGCGGCGCGGAAAGCGGCCGGCGCGAAGCCCAGGCGGTTCATGCCGCTGTTCATCTTCAGGAACACGCGGTGCGGCTGGTGCGTCTTGTGCGCCGCCAGCCAGTCGATCTGCTCGCTGCAGTGCACGGCGTGCCACAGGTCCAGGCGCGAGCACAGCTCCAGGTCGCGCGGTTCGAAGCAGCCTTCCAGCAGCAGCACCGGTCCGCGCCAGCCGAGCGCGCGCACGCGCTCGGCCTCGGCCAGGTCCAGCAGCGCGAAGCCGTCGGCACCGCGCAGGCCCGCGTAGGCGCGTTCGATGCCGTGGCCGTAGGCGTTGGCCTTGACCACGGCGAACACGCGCGCGTCGCCGGCGCTGGCGCGTGCGCGCGCCAGATTGTGCGCCAGCGCGCCGGTGTGGATCAGGGCTTCGATGGGGCGGGGCATGGCGCGACGATTCTGCCAGCCCAAGCAGCGCCAATTTCACGACTCGGAACCCGCCATGGCCGCATGCTATAAACCGCGCGCCCACCGCAACAGCACGGAGACAAACGGGCGCGGCCGTCGCACCCAGGCGGCAGGCCGAGGCGCACGGCACGGATGAAAAAAGGTTTCTCGACCATCATGTCGGCGCAGTTCTTCAGCTCGCTGGCCGACAATGCCTTGTTCGTCGCCGCCGTCGAGATGCTGCGCGAGAACGGCTCCGCCGAATGGCAGCGTGCGGCCCTGGTGCCGATGTTCGCGCTGTTCTACGTGCTGCTGGCGCCCTTCGTCGGCGCCTATGCCGACGCCCTGCCCAAGGGGCGTGTCATGTTCATCAGCAACGCCATCAAGGTGGTGGGCTGCGTGATGATGCTGTTCGGCGCCCACCCGCTGGTGGCGTATGCCGTGGTGGGCCTGGGCGCGGCGGCCTACTCGCCGGCCAAGTACGGCATCCTCACGGAGCTGCTGCCGCCTTCGCAGCTGGTGAAGGCCAACGGCTGGATCGAAGGGCTCACCATCGGCAGCATCATCCTGGGCGTGGTGCTGGGCGGCCAGCTGGTAGGGCCGCGCGTGGCCGGCATGCTGCTGGGCTGGGACCTGCCGCTGTTCGACACCGGCGTCGACACGCCGCCCGAAGCGGCGATCGCGTCCCTCATCATCCTCTACGTGGTCGCCGCGGCCTTCAACCTGAAGGTGCCGCGCACCGACGCGCCGCTGCAGCCCTTCAAGGGCAGCCTGCTGTTCCTGGTGCGCGACTTCTCCGAGTGCAACGCGCGCCTGTGGAACGACCGCCTGGGCCAGATCTCGCTGGCCACCACCACGCTGTTCTGGGGCGCCGGCGCCAACCTGCGCTACATCGTGCTGGCCTGGGCCGCCGCCGCGCTGGGCTACGCCACCACGCAGGCCAGTTCGCTGATGGGCGTGGTCACCATCGGCACCGCCGCCGGTGCGGTGGTGGCTTCGGCCATGTGCCGGCTGGACCGCGCCACCACCGTGATCCCGCTGGGCGTGGGCATGGGGCTGCTGGTGGTGCTGATGGTGTTCATCAACAACGTCTGGGTGGCCGCGCCCTTCCTGGTGCTGCTGGGCGCGCTGGGCGGCTACCTGGTGGTGCCGATGAACGCGCTGCTGCAGCACCGCGGCCACAACCTGATGGGCGCCGGGCGTTCGATCGCGGTGCAGAACTTCAATGAACAGGCCTGCATCCTGGGCCTGGGCGCGTTCTACGCCGGCATGACGAAGATGGGCATGTCGGCCTTCGGCGCCATCGCCGTCTTCGGCCTCGTCGTCGCCGCCATCATGGAGGTGATCCGGCGCTGGCACCTGCGCAACTGCCGCCTCTACAAGGACGAGGTGGAACACCTGCTGGCGACGCGCCCCGATCGATGGCGAGTAGGCCCGGCGCCGCGCTGGCGGCGGCCGCTGACGCTCAACGCCTTCACCTGGGGCGTCTCCTGGTGGCCCTTCCGGGCGCTCGAAGCGCGCGGCCTGCACCCGCTGTGGGCCACGGTGCTGATCTACGCGCTGGCGGTGGCGGTCATCACCGTGGCGCGCCCGGCGGCCTGGGGCCACCTGCTGCGCACCCCGGCGCTGTGGGTGCTGGTGGCCGCCTCGGGCGCCACCAACGCCACCTTCAACTGGGCGATGACGATCGGCGACGTCGTGCGCGTGGTGCTGCTGTTCTACCTGATGCCGCTGTGGGCGGTGCTGCTGGCGCGCGCGCTGCTGGGCGAGCGGCTCAGCGCCGCCGCCGCACTGCGCGTGGCGCTGGCCCTGGCGGGCGCGGCGGTGGTGCTGTGGCCGGCCGAAGGCGGCTGGCCGCTGCCGCGCAGCGGCGCCGAGGTGCTGGCGGTGGCGGGCGGCTTCAGCTTCGCGCTCAACAACGTGATGCTGCGGCGCGAGGCCGAACGACCGAACAGCGCGCGCGGGCTGGCCATGTTCCTGGGCGGCGTGCTCGTCTCCGCCGTGCTGGCGCTGGCCGTCGCCGCGCCGGCGCCGCCGCCGGCCGGTCCCTGGCTGCTGGGCGCGGCGGCGCTGGGCGGGGTGTTCCTGGCCGGCAACCTGGCGCTTCAGTACGGTGCGGCGCGTTTGCCGGCCAATGCCACCGCGGTGATCATGGTCTCGGAAGTGCTGTTCGCCAGCGTCTCGGCCTGGCTGCTGGGGGCCGGCAGGCTGGACGCGCAGGTGCTGGCGGGTGGCGCGCTCATCGTCGCCGCTTCGCTGCTGGCGGCGCGGCAGGACTGAACCCGCGCGCAGGACTCCGGAAGGTGTCCTGCGGCCGGTGAAGGCCCGAGCGCGATTTCACGCGCGAAGCCTGAGCCAGGGTCAGTGCAGTTCGGCTTCGTGCCGCAGCGTGAAGCCGTGCAGGGCCATCAGCGGCTCGAGCGCCTCGTCGGCCACCGGCTTGCCCAGGAAGCCGTCGGCGCCGGCCAGCGCGCCGCGCACACGTTCGACCTCGCTCGCCTGGGCCGAGACGATGGCCAGCACCGGGGCGCGCAGGGCCGGCTGGTGGCGGTGCAGGCGGCGGATCTCCTGGCACAGGCCATAGCCGTCCAGGGTGCTGCCGCTGCCCAGATCGAGTTCGACGAAGACGAAGTCGAAGGGCTGCCGCTTCAGCAGCGCCAGCGCCTGTTCGCTGTTGGCCACGGCTTCGCCGCTGAGGCCGTAGCGCTGCAGCTTGTTCGCCAGGAAGCGCATGGCGGTTTCGTTGCCGTCCACCAGCAGCGCACGGCCGCCGCGGCGCGCGGCCACCGTGGGCGGCACGTCCGCCAGCGGGCGGCGTTCGTCGCTGGCGCGGCGCGCCGGTGCGCTGCCCGGGCGCGAAGGCAGGATCACCGTGCGTTGCGAAGGGGGCAGGTCGCCATGGGACGACGGCGGCGAGGTACGGTCCGGTCGGTCGCGCAGCGCGACCAGCGCATCCAGTTCGCGCAGCACGTGCAGCGGGTCGATCGGACGCATCAGCCACGCGGTGGCCACCTGCGGCGCCTGGGCGCCGACGAACACGGTGTCGGCCACGCGGCCCAGGTCGGACACCAGGCCGAAGGCGCCGGGGTGGTCGGCGTCGGCGACGATGAAGTGCGCGTCGGCCGGCGTGCCGACCAGGTCATAGGCCGGCGAACGCCGCGCCGCGAGGCGGAAGTACGAAGCAAGCGCACTGCGCTCGAACGGACTGAAGCCCTGCAGCAGGACGCGGTAGGCGGCGGACATGACGGCCTGCATGGTGCAAAACCGGCCTTGCCCCTGTCAACGACCAGACAGGGGGGAAGCTAACATCGCCCCTCGAATCTCCCAAGAGCATCACCCGGAGGGCCGCCCGATGGCCGCGAGCAGCGTGTACGACTTCGAGGCCCTGTCCATCGACGGCAAGCCCGCCCAGCTGGCCAGCCAGCGCGGCAAGGTGCTGCTGATCGTGAACACCGCCAGCGCCTGCGGCTTCACGCCGCAGTTCGCAGGGCTGGAAAAGCTGTGGGAGACCTACCGCGACCGCGGCCTGGTGGTGCTGGGCTTCCCGAGCAACGAGTTCGGCGGCCAGGACCCCGGCACGAACGACGAGATCTCGTCGTTCTGCCAGCTGAACTACGGTGTCAGCTTCCCGATGATGTCCAAGGTGAAGGTCAACGGCACCGAGGCGCACCCCTTGTGGAAGTGGCTCACCTCCGAAGCCAGGGGCATCCTGGGCACCCAGGCCGTGAAGTGGAACTTCACCAAGTTCCTGGTCGGCCGCGACGGCCAGGTCCTGAAGCGCTACGCCCCCACCGACACTCCGGAATCGATCGCCAAGGACATCGACAAGGCCCTAACCGCATGATCACCTTCAACCACCTGGAGCCGTACGCCGGCGACCCCATCCTCAGCCTGAACGAGGCCTTCGGCCACGACCCGCGGCCGGACAAGGTGAACCTGTCGATCGGCATCTACTTCGACGACGCCGGCCGCATCCCGGTGCTGGACTGCGTGCGCCAGGCCGAAGCGCAGATGCTGGCCGAGGCCGGCCCCAAGCCCTACCTGCCGATCGAAGGCTCGGCGGCGGCGCGCAGCGCGGTGCAGGCGCTGCTGTTCGGCCCCGGGCACGAGGCCGTCACGGGCAAGCGCGTGGCCACGCTGCAGACCATCGGTTCCTCGGGCGGGCTGAAGGTGGGGGCCGACTTCATCAAGCGCTGGTTCCCGCGCGCCGCGGTGTGGGTGAGCGACCCCACCTGGGACAACCACCGCGCGATGTTCGAAGGCGCCGGCGTCACGGTGAACACCTACCCCTACTACGACCCGGCGACAGGCGGCGTGAACTTCCCCGCCATGAAGGACGCGCTGGCGAAGCTGCCGGCCGGCAGCGTGGTGCTGCTGCACGCCTGCTGCCACAACCCGACCGGCGTGGACCTCTCGCGTGCGCAGTGGGAAGAACTGATCCCGCTGCTCAACGAGAAGCGCCTGCTGCCCTACCTGGACCTGGCCTACCAGGGCTACGGCGACGGCATCGAGGAAGACGCCTGGGCGGTGCGCGCGCTCGCCTCTTCGGGCACCGCGTTCTTCGTCGCCAACTCGTTCTCCAAGAGCATGAGCGTCTACGGCGAACGCGCCGGCGCGCTGAGCGTGGTGTGCGCCGATTCGTACGAGGCCGACCTGGTGCTGGGCCAGCTCAAGGCCACGGTGCGGCGCAACTATTCCAGCCCGGCGATCCACGCCGCCGGCATCGTCAGCCGCGTGCTCACCGACCCGAAGCTGCGCGCTTCCTGGGAGCAGGACGTGGCGGCGATGCGCGAACGCATCCTGGCCATGCGACGCCAGCTGCACGCGGTGCTGTCGGCCAAGAAGCCGGGGCGCGACTTCGGCTACTTCCTCAGCCAGCGCGGCATGTTCAGCTACACCGGGCTGAGCGCGGCGCAGGTGGACCGGCTGCGCGAGGAGTTCGGCGTCTACCTCATCCGCTCCGGCCGAATCTGCATCGCCGGGCTCAACACCGGCAACGTGGAACGCGCGGCCAGCGCGATGGCCGCGGTGGTCTGATCAGCCGCTGCTGGTGGCGCGCTGCACCAGCGCGCGCAGCCAGCGGTGCGCCGGGTCGGCGTCCTGCCGCACCGGCCACAGCATCTGAACCGACACCGGCGACAGCGGAAACGGCAGCGGCCGCGTCACCACCCGGTCGCGCGTGCCGGTGGCGGCGATGAACGACAGCGGCAGCACCGTCAGCAGGTCCGAGCGCGTGACCACCTGGCCCGCGGTGTAGAACTGGTTCACCGTCAGCACGATGCGGCGCTGCCGCCCCATCGCCGCCAGCGCCTGGTCGGCCAGCCCGTGCGGCCGGCCCGAGAAGCTGACCAGCAGGTGGTGCGCCTCGCAGTAGGCGTCCAGCGTCAGCGGCTGGTCGGCCAGCGGGTGGTGGCGCCGCATCACGCACACGTAGTGCGTCTGGTGCAGCAGCGAATGGCGTTCGCGCGCATGGGCGCCGTCGGCCACGATGGCGGCGATGGCCTCCGGGAAGTGGCCGATCGCGAGGTCGGCCTCGCCTTCGCGCAGCAGCCGGCGCGGGTCGCGCGTGGTGAGCGGCATCACGCGCAGCGACACGCGCGCCTGCTCCTTCTCGATGGCGGCCACCAGCGCCGGCGCCACCAGGGTGGCGGTGGCGTCGGCGGTGGCGATGCGGAAGGTGGCCTCGTCCAGCCGGGGGTCGAAGGCCTCGGGGGCCAGCGCGTGGCGCAGGCCGTCCAGCGCGGCGCGCACCTGCGGCCACAGCGCCTGCGCGCGCGCGGTGGGCACCATGCCGTGCGCGCTGCGCGTGAAGAGCGACTCGCCCACCGCGTCATGCAGCCGCTTGAGCGCGTGGCTGGCCGCCGGCTGGGTGATGGACAGCGTCTCGGCAGCCCGCGTGAGGCTGCCTTCGGACATCAGCTGGTCGAAAACCCGCAGCAGGTTCAGGTCCAGCGTGCGGAAGTTCACGCCCACGGAGGGTGTCGTCCAGAAATTCGCATTGTCTATATCTTACATGCGCATCTTTCAGACTGAGGACTAAGGGTTAGTACTAGGATGCGAAGCATCAGGCCTCCCTGGAGGCCCGCCTCCTGAAAGCCCAAGATGAGCACCACCTCCAACGTCGACGTCCTGCACGTCCACCCGCCCGTCATGCCGCGCGGCTCGGCCCTGGCCGCCGCCGCGTTCACCCAGCTGGCCACCTTCTTCCGCAACGTGCCGCAGCACCGCAGCCGCGGCGAGGAAGCCGCCGAGGTGCGCGAGATGGCCTACCACCTGCAGAACACCGATCCCGGCTTCGCGGCCGACCTGTTCGCCGCCGCCGCGCGCCACGAGTCGCTGGACGACTGATCCCGCTGCGACCCGGGCGCGGCCCCCGGCCGGCCGCGCCCCGGTCTTGAGGCATCATCGTCCGCGATGGGCCTCTTCCTCCTGCGCCGCCTGGCCACGCTGATCGCGACCCTCGCCGTCGCCTCGCTGGTCGTGTTCGCGGTGCTGGAACTGCTGCCCGGCAGCGCCGCCGAGGTCATCCTCGGCGACACCGCCACGCCGGAATCGATCGCGGCGCTGAACACCAAGCTCGGCCTGGACCGCCCGGCCGCCGAGCGCTACCTCGCCTGGGTGGGCGGTCTGCTGCAGGGCCGCACCGCCAACAGCATCAGCTACGACACGCCCACCGCCGAACTGGTGGCCGAGCGGCTGCAGGTGACGCTGCCGCTGGCGCTGATGGCGATGACGCTCACCGTGCTGCTGGCGCTGTCGCTCGGCGTCTACGCCGCCTCGCGCCACAACGGGCCGGGTGACGTGGGCGTGATGGCGGCCAGCCAGGTGGGCATCGCCATTCCCAACTTCTGGTTCGCGATCGTGCTGATCCTGGTCTTCGCGGTGAAGCTGCAGTGGTTCAGCGCCGGCGGCTTTCCCGGCTGGACCGAAGACGACGGCGGCGGCCCTGCCGAAGCGCTGAAGGCGCTGCTGCTGCCGGCCATCGCGCTGGCGGTGGTGCAGTCGGCCATCCTGGCGCGCGTCACCCGTTCGGCCGTGCTGGAGGTGATGCGCGAGGACTTCGTGCGCACCGCCCGCGCCAAGGGGCTGACGCGCGCGCAGGCCATGCGCCGCCACGTGCTGCGCAACGCGATGATCCCGGTGCTCACGGTGGCCGGCCTGCAGTTCGCCAACCTGGTGACCGGCACCGTGGTGGTGGAGAACGTGTTCGTGCTGCCGGGCATCGGGCGCCTGGTGTTCCAGGCCATCTCCAACCGCGACCTGGTGGTGGTGCGCGACGTCGTCATGCTGCTGGCCGCGGTGGTGGTGGCGGTGAACTTCGTGGTCGACGTGCTGTACGCGCTGATCGACCCGCGCCTGCGCCTGGCCCGATGAGCGGCTTCGCGGTCCGCGCGCGCCGCCACCCGAGCTTCGTGCTCGGCGCCGCGCTCACCGCGCTGATGGTGCTGGCCGCCGCGCTGTCGCTGGTGTGGACGCCGCACCCGCCGACCGAGATCGACATCCCGATGAAGCTCAAGGGCCCGAGCGCGGCCCACTGGCTGGGCACCGACAGCCTGGGACGCGACATCGCCTCGCAGCTGCTCGTCGGCGCGCAGAACAGCATCGCGGTGGGGGTCATCGCGGTCGGCATCGGGCTGGCGCTGGGCGTGGCGCTGGGCTGCCTGGCGGCGGCGCGCCGCGGCTGGGTGGAAGAGCTGGTGATGCGCAGCGCCGACTTCACCTTCGCCTTCCCGGCGCTGCTGTCGGCCATCATGCTCACCGCGATCTACGGGCCCGGGCTGGTGACCAGCATCGTCGCCATCGGCATCTTCAACGTGCCGGTGTTCGCGCGCATCACGCGCGGCGCGGCGCAGGTGGTGTGGGCGCGCGAGTTCGTGCTCGCCGCACGCAGCGCCGGCAAGGGCGGCTGGCGCATCACGCTCGACCACGTGCTGCCCAACATCGCCAGCCCGCTCATCGTGCAGGCCACCATCCTGTTCGCCACCGCCATCCTGGCCGAGGCGGCGCTGTCCTACCTGGGCCTGGGCACGCAGCCGCCGCGCCCCAGCTGGGGCCGCATGCTGAACGAAGCGCAGTCGCTGATGTTCCAGGCGCCGATGCTGGCGGTCTGGCCGGGCATCGCCATCGTGATCAGCGTGCTCGGGCTCAACCTGCTGGGCGACGGCCTGCGCGACCTGATGGACCCGAAACTGGCGCGCCGGCGCTGAGTCCATGCCGCGCAACATCGAGATCAAGGCCCGCATCGGATCGGTCGAAGCCCTGCTGCCCCGCGCCCGCGCGGTGGCAGGCGCGCCCGCAACGCTGATCGAACAGGACGACAGCTTCTTCGCCGTGCCGCATGGCCGCCTGAAGCTGCGCCAGTTCGCGGACGGCAGCGCGGAGCTGATCCACTACCACCGCGACGACACGCCGGAGGCGAAGGCGAGCGACTACGTGCGCGTGCCGGTGCCCGACCCCGCCGCGCTGCGCGAGGCGCTGGCGCGCGGTTGCGGCCTGCGGGGCCGCGTGCGCAAGCGGCGCTGGCTGCTGCTGGCGGGCCAGACGCGCATCCACCTGGACCGCGTCGAAGGCCTGGGCGACTTCATGGAGCTGGAAGTGGTGCTGCGCGAAGGCCAGCCCGAAGCCGAAGGCGTGCGCATCGCCGAAGCGCTGATGCGCGAACTGGGCCTCGAAGGCGCCGAACGCCTGGCCGGCGCCTACCTGGACCTGGCGGCCGCCAGCACCGGCGGCACCGCTTCGGCCAGGAAGTCGTAGACCCGCCGCACCAGCGGGTTGCCGCGGATCTCGCGGTGCACCGCCAGCCAGCAGGGCAGCGGCGGCACCTTCAGCGCCGGCAGGATCGCCTTCACGCCCGGCCAGGCGGCCACGCAGTAGCGCGCCACGAAACCGATGCCAGCGCCTTCGGCGACGAGCCGGCCATAGGCCACCTGGTCGTCGGTGCGCAGCGCGAAGGCTTCGCGCGTGACCTCGTAGCCCACGGCCGCGAAGCCGCGCAGGATGCCTTCGTCGCGGTCGAAGCCGATCAGCCGGTGGCGCAGCAGTTCGGCCGGCGTGCGCGGCGTGCCGGCGCGCGCCAGGTAGCTTTCGTGGGCGGCGACGACGAGTTCGATCTCGCCGAGCTTCCTGGCCACCAGCGAGCCCTGCGCCGGCCGCAGCATGCGCACCGCGATGTCGGCCTCGCGCCGCAGCAGGTTGGTGATGGCGTTCGAAGCCACCAGCTCGACCTGGATCCGCGGCTCGGCCCGCTGAAGCTCGGCCAGCAGCGGCGGCAGCAGCCAGCAGGCGGCCACGTCGCTGGTCGTGATGCGCACGCTGCCCTGCGCCAGCCCGCGCCGGCCGGCCAGCGCCTGCGCCACCTGGTCGGCGCCTTCGGCCATGCGGCGCGCGCCTTCGGCCAGCGCCAGCGCCAGCGCGGTGGGTGTGACACCGCGGCCGGTGCGTTCGAACAGCGGCGCGCCCAGCTGCGCTTCCAGCAGCGCCACCTGGCGCGACAGCGTGGGCTGCTGCGCGCCCAGCCGGCGCGCCGCGCCCATCAGGCTGCCGGCGTCCAGCACGGCGAGGAAGCTCTTGACGAGCGACCAGTCGAAGCTCTCGTTGATCATGCGGAAATGTATAGCTGGATTGCAGGCATCGTCGATTGCGGAATGGGTTCCGGGCGCCCAGACTTCATCCCATCGACACCCCCAAGCGGAAACCCGGCCATGAACAAGACTGTCCTCGTCCTCGGCGCCAACGGCCGCTTCGGCCGCGCGGCGGTGAACGCCTTCGCCGCCGCGGGCTGGCGCGTCTTTGCCCAGGTGCGGCGCGCGCCTTCGACACCCTTCCCGATGGACGTCGCCACGCTGGCGATGCCGCTGGCCGACACCGCCGGGCTGGCCGCCAGCCGCGCGAGCGTCGTCGTCCACGCCGTCAACCCGCTGTACACGCGCTGGGACGAAGAGGCGATGCCGATGCTGCGCTGCGGGCTGGACCTGGCCGAACGTCTGCGCGCGCACTTCATGCTGCCCGGCAACGTCTACAACCACGGCGAAGGCATGCCGCCCCTGCTGGACGAGCGCACGCCCGAGCGACCCACCACCCCCAAGGGCCGCCAGCGGGTGGCCATGGAAGCCGAGATCGCGGCCCGCGCCGGCCTGCGCAGCACCGTGATCCGCGCCGGCGACTTCTTCGGCGGCGGCACCGGCTCCTGGCTGGACCTGATGATCGCCAAGGACATCGCGCGCGGCCGCCTGGTCTACCCGGGTCCGCCGGACCTGCTGCACGCCTGGGCCTACCTGCCCGACCTGGCGCGCGCCTTCGTCGCCGTCGCCGCCCGGGGCGAAGGCCCGCGTGTGCAGCGCCTGCACTTCGGTGGCCACGCACTCACCGGGCGCGAATTCATCGCCGCGCTGCAGGCGGCCGCGGCCGGCCTGGGTCTCGAACCCGCCAGCGGCTGGAAGGTCGGCGGCTTTCCCTGGCCGCTGATCCGCGCCGCCGGCCTGGTGTGGCCGATGGGGCGCGAACTGGCGCGCATGAGCTACCTCTGGCGCGTGCCGCATGCGCTGGACGGGCGCGCGCTCGAAGCCGCGGTGGGGCCGCTGCCGGCCACGCCCATCGCCGAAGCGCTGGCGCAGTCGCTGCGCGACCTGGGTCTCGGCGGCCGCCAGGCCGGCCATGAAAGGGCGCTATCGTCCGCAGCGTGAGTGCGCCGCTACTGGAAGTCGAGAACCTTCGCGTCACCCTGGCCACTTCGCGCGGCCCCGCCGACGCGTTGCGGGGCGTCGGATTCGGGCTCGCGCGCGGCGAGGCGGTGGGCCTGATCGGCGAATCGGGCTCCGGCAAGTCGATCACCGCGCTGGCGCTGATGGGCCTGCTGCCCGAAGGCGCCTTGGTCTCGGGCTCGATCCGCCTGCAGGGCCGCGAACTGGTGGGACTGGACGAGGCCACGCTGTGCGGCCTGCGCGGCAACCGCATCGGCATGGTGTTCCAGGAGCCGATGACGGCGCTCAATCCGCTGCACACCGTGGGCCGCCAGATCGCCGAGCCGCTGCGCCTGCACATGGGCCTGTCCGGAACGGCCGCGCGCGCCGAGGCGCTGCGCCTGCTTGAAAAGGTGCAGCTGCCGCAGGCCAAGGCGCGGCTCGACGCCTATCCGCACCAGCTGTCCGGCGGCCAGCGCCAGCGCGTGGTGATCGCCATTGCGCTGGCCTGCGGCCCCGACCTGCTGGTGGCCGACGAACCCACCACCGCGCTGGACGTGACCATCCAGCGCGAAGTGCTGGACCTCGTCGGCGGCCTGGTGGCGGCCGACGGCATGGGCCTGCTGCTGATCAGCCACGACCTGGGCGTGATGGCCGACCGCGTGCAGCGGCTGATGGTGATGTACGGCGGCACGGTGGTCGAGAGCGGCCCCACCGCCGCCGTCTTCGAGCGCCTGGCCCACCCGTACACGCGCGGCCTGTTCGCCGCCCGGCCGCGGCTGGGGCTGGCGCGCGGCACCCGGCTGGCCACCATTCCGGGCCGCGTGCCCGAACTGATCGACCTGCCGGCCGGCTGCGCCTTCGCCGACCGCTGCCCGCTCGTGGTCGACGACTGCCGGCGCGCGCCTCCGCAGCCCTTCGCGGTGGCGCCGGGCCACCTGGCGCGCTGCATCCGGGTGGGGGCATGAGCCAGCAACTGCTCGTCGTCGAGAACCTGGCCAAGCGCTACCGCCTGCCGCGCGAGCACCTGTTCGCGCCCGCGCCCGAACTGCAGGCGCTGGACGGCGTGAGCTTCACGCTCGAAGCCGGCCGCAGCCTGGGCGTGGTGGGCGAGTCGGGCTCCGGCAAGAGCACGCTGGCGCGGCTGGTGATGGCGCTCGAGGCGCCCACCGAAGGGCGAGTGCTGCTCGACGGCGAAGACCTGCACCGGCTGCCACCGGACAAGCTGCGCAGCGCGCGCGCCAAGTTCCAGATGGTGTTCCAGGACCCCTACGGCTCGCTGGACCCGCGACGCACCGTGGGCCAGACGGTGGCCGAGCCGCTGGCCGTGCTGCTGGGCGTGGCGCCCGCCGAGCAGCGCGAGCGCGCCGCCGAGGCGCTGGACGCGGTGGGCCTGCGCGCCGCCGACCTGGCCAAGTACCCGCATGAGTTCTCAGGCGGCCAGCGGCAGCGCATCGCCATCGCGCGCGCGCTCATCACGCGGCCCAAGCTCATCGTCGCCGACGAACCGGTGAGCGCGCTCGACGTCAGTGTGCAGGCCCAGGTGCTGAACCTCATGCAGGACCTGCAGGACCGCTTCGGCGTCACCTACCTGTTCATCAGCCACGACCTCGCGGTGGTGGACCTGGTGTGCGACGAAGTCGTCGTGCTGCAGCACGGCCGCGTCGTCGAGCGCGGCCACCCTGACCGCCTGTTCACGGCCCCCGAGCATCCCTATACGCAGCGCCTGCTGGCCGCGGTGCCGGGGCTGCCGCAGAATGATCGACCCACTTCTCCAGGAGCGTCATCACCATGAAGCTGCAACGCCGCACCGTCAACGCGCTCATTGCCGGGCTGCCGCTGGCCGTCGGCCCCGCCTTCGCGCAGGCGAACAAGAAGACCGTGGTCCTGGGCATGGTGCTGGAACCGCCCGGCCTGGACCCCACCACGGCGCCGGCGGCGGCGATCGGCGAGATCGTGCACTACAACATCCTCGAAGGGCTCACCAAGATCAACGTCGACGGCAGCGTGACGCCGCTGCTGGCGGAAAGCTGGGAGGTCGCGCCCGACGGCAAGAGCTACACCTTCAAGTTGAAGAAGGGCGTGGTCTATTCCGACGGCGCCACCTTCGACAGCGCGGCCGTCAAGTTCAGCTTCGAACGCGCCAAGGCCGAAGGCAGCACCAACAAGGCCAGGAAGGCGGTGTTCGACAACATCTCCAGCGTCAGCCCCTACGACGCCCACACGGTCATCCTCACGCTCAACAACGCCGATGCGACGATGCCCTTCCGGCTGGGCGAGAACACCGCGGTCATCCTGCACCCGAACACGGCCGCCGGCACGGCGACCCGGCCCGTCGGCACCGGCGCCTTCGTGCTGGACAGCTGGGCCAAGGGCTCGGCGGTGACGCTTTCGCGCAACCCGCGCTTCCGCGACGCCGCCAAGGTCAAGCTGGACAAGGTGAGCTTCCGCTTCATCAACGATCCCTCGGCCCAGGTGGCGGCGCTTCTGGCGGGCGACATCGACGGCATGCCGCGCTTCGCCGCCTTCCAGTCCCTGAAGCAGTTCCAGGGCGACAAGCGCTTCACGGTGCAGATCGGCAGCACCGCCGGCAAGGGTCTGATGGCCATCAACAACCGCAGGAAGCCCTTCGACGACGTGCGCGTGCGGCGCGCGCTGATGCACGCGATCGACCGCAAGGCCTTCATCGACGGCGCGCAGGAAGGGCTGGGCCGGCCCATCGGCAGCCACTTCGCGCCCACCGACGCCGGCTACCTGGACCTGACCGGCCTGTACCCCTACGACCCCGAGAAGGCGAAGGCGCTGCTGAAGGAAGCCGGCGTGAAGACGCCGCTGGACGTGGTGCTGACGCTGCCGCCGCCGCCCTACGCGCGCAAGGGCGGCGAGATCGTCGCCGCCATGCTGGCCAAGGTGGGCGTGAACGCGAAGATCGAGAACGTCGAGTGGGCGCAGTGGCTGAGCGGCCCGTTCAAGGGCAACTTCGACCTCACCATCATCAACCACGTCGAACCGCTGGACTACGCCACCGCCTACGCCGACCCGAAGTACTACTTCGGCTACGACAGCGACAAGTTCAGGAAGCTGGTGGCCGAGCTCGCCGCCAGCACCGACAAGGCGAGCCGCGCCCGCCTGTGGCAGGCGGTGCAGCGCCAGCTGGCCGAGGACTGCGTCAACGCCTGGATCTGGAACCCGGCGCAGGTGGCGGTGGCGCGCAAGGGCCTCACCGGCTTGTGGGCCAGCTCGCCCATCTTCGCCAACGACATGGCGTCGGTGGCCTGGGTGAAGGCATGACGGGAGCCCGAGACCTTTCCGCGGCCGAGATGGCCTCGGCCTTCCGCAAGCGCGAGCTCTCGCCGGTGGAGGCGGCGCGCGACGTCATCGCGCGCATCGAGGCGGCAGAGCCGAAGCTGCACGCGATGTGGGCCTTCGACCCCGGGACCGCGCTCGCGATGGCGGCTGCCTCCGAAGCGCGCTTCGCGAAGGGCGAGCCGCTGTCGATGCTGGACGGCGTGCCCGTCACCATCAAGGAGAACATCGCGACGAAGGGCGTGCCGCTGCCGCTGGGCACCGCCGCGACCGAACTGGTGCCGGCGCCGGAGGACGCGCCGCCCGCGGCGCGCCTGCGCGAAGCCGGCGCCGTGTTCCTGGGCAAGACCACGATGCCCGACTACGGCATGCTCTCTTCGGGCCTGTCGAGCTTCCACGAGCTGTCGCGCAACCCCTGGGACACGACGAAGACCCCCGGCGGCAGCAGCGCCGGCGCCGGCGCCGCCGCGGCCGCCGGCTACGGACCTCTTCACGTGGGCACCGACATCGGCGGCTCGGTGCGGCTGCCGGCGGGCTGGTGCGGCGTCGCGGGGCTGAAGCCCAGCCTGGGCCGCATC
>JBGAKY010000121.1:0-3513 GCA_044224175.1 Rubrivivax sp.
CTGGCGAACGCCTTCCTGGTCGGCTTCATCGAGAGCATCGCCGACTTCGGCAACCCGGTGGTCGTCGGCGGTCAGTACGCCGTCCTGTCGACCGACATCTTCTTCGCCATCGTCGGTGCGCAATACGACCAGGGCCGCGCGGCGTCGCTGGCGCTGATCCTCACTGCGTTTGCGCTGGCGGTCTTCTTCATCCAGCAGCGGATGCTGGGCAAGACCAGCTATACCACCGTCTCGGGCAAGGGTGATGCGGGCCTGCCAACGCCGCTGCCGTTGGCCGTGCGGCGGCTGTGCCTGGGTGTCGCCGGCCCGTGGCTGCTGTTCACCGTGGTGGTCTACCTGTTCGCCTTCATCGGCGGCTTCGTGCAGACCTGGGGCCGCGACTACACGCCCACCTTCAAGCACTTCGTCACCGCGTTCGACCTTCAATGGGGGCAGCACGGCCTGGTGTGGGCGGGCACGGCGTGGAACTCGCTCTTCACCACCGTGAAGCTGGCGGCCATCGCGGCGCCGCTGTGCGCGGCGATCGGCCTGCTCATCAGCTGGCTGCTGGCGCGCACGCAGTTCGTCGGCCAGCGCGCCTTCGAGTTCGGCGCGCTGCTGGCGTTCGCCATTCCCGGCACCGTGCTGGGCGTGAGCTACATCCTCGCCTTCAACGTGCCGCCCTTCGAACTGACGGGCACCGGGCTCATCATCGTGCTGTGCTTCGTGTTCCGCAACCTGCCGGTGGGCGTGCGCGCGGGCACCGCCAGCTTCAAGCAGCTGGACCGCAGCCTCGACGAAGCCAGCACCATGCTGCGCGCCGGCACCGCCACCACGCTGCGGCGCGTGGTGCTGCCGCTCCTGAAGCCGGCGCTGGTGGCGGCGCTGGTCTACAGCTTCGTGCGCAGCATGACCACGGTGTCGGCGGTGATCTTCCTGGTCACGGCCGAGAACGAACTGGCCACCACCTACATCATCGGCCGCGTCGGCAACGGCGACTACGGCGTCGCCCTGGCCTACTGCACGGTGCTGATCGTGCTGATGTCGGCGGCCACCGCGCTGATCCAGTTCCTCGTCGGCGAGCGCCAGCTGGGCCGCAGAAAGAACGCATGAGCATCGAATTTCGCGGCGTCACCAAGCGCTACGGCGGCGCCAGCGCGCCGCTGGTCGTCAAGGGCATCGACCTGCTGGTGCCCAAGGGCACGCTGACCACCATCCTCGGCCCCAGCGGCTGCGGCAAGACGACCACGCTGCGCATGATCGCCGGCCTGGACGCGCCCAGCGGCGGCCGCATCCTCATCGACGGCCAGGACGTCACGCACCTGGGCGCGGCCGAACGCAACGTGAGCATGGTGTTCCAGAGCTACGCGCTGTTCCCGCACATGAACGTGATCGGCAACGTCGGCTACGGCCTGTCGGTCAGTGGCGTCGGCAAGGACGAGACGCAGCGCCGCGCCCGCGCCGCGCTGGAAACCGTGGGCCTGACGGGCTACGACGAACGCCTGCCGAGCGAACTCTCCGGCGGCCAGCAGCAGCGCGTGGCGGTGGCGCGCGCGCTGGTGCTCGAACCCAGCGTGATGCTGTTCGACGAGCCGCTGTCGAACCTGGACGCGCGCCTGCGCCGCAGCATGCGCGAGGAGATCCGCGCGCTGCAGCAGCGGCTGAAGCTCACCGTGGCCTACGTGACGCACGACCAGAGCGAGGCGCTGGCGGTGAGCGACCAGATCGTGGTCATGGACGCCGGTTTCATCGCCCAGGCCGGCACGCCCGAGCAGCTGTACGAGCAGCCGGCCAGCGAGTTCGTCGCCGGCTTCATGGGCGAGGCCATGCTGTTCGAAGGCGAGTCCCGCGCCGACGGCAGCGTGCGCCTGGGCCCGCTGGTGCTGCAGCCGCGCCGCAGCGTGAGCGCCGGTCGCGTGAAGCTGGCGGTGCGCCCCGAAGCCTGGCTCCTGGCCGACGCCGGCGCGCCCGGCATCGAAGCCACGGTGAGCAAGTGCGCCTACCTGGGAAGCTTCCTGGAAGTGACGCTGGCCACCGAGCTGGGCTCGATCTTCGTCGTCGTGCCCGAAGTGGCGCGCCGCTGGCAGGCGGGCGACCGTGCCCGCCTCACGCTGGGTGCGCGCGGGGTCTCGGTCGTCGCCGCCTAGTACGGCACTTCGTAGCGCAGGCCTTTCCAGGCCAGCACGGCCGAACGCTGCTTGATCTGCTCGAGCTTCAGGTTCGGCGCCACGGTGTCGCCTTCGCGAACCAGCTGGCCGCTGACGATGAGCATGCGCGCCGAAGGCAGCTCGGACCAGATCGCGCCGCCCATCGCCAGCGCGGGCAGCTGGCGCTTCACTTCGTCGGGCAGGTCGTTCCAGGGCACCGCGGGCGGTGGCGCCGAAGCGGCGGCGGGGGCCTTCGCGGCGGTCTTCGCGGCCGGCTTCTCCGCCACCGGCGGCGCGGGTTCGGGCGGCGCGGCCGCCGGTTCGGCCGGCGGCTGCGGCCTGGCGATGGGCACCGGCGGCGGCGCGGTCTGCGCCGCCATCGGCGGCAGCGGCAGCGGTGAAGGTGCAGGCGCCATCGCCACCGGGGGCGGCGGGGCGGGGGCCGGCACCGGCGCCGCGGTTCCCGGCACGGCCGCTTGCGGCGCCAGCGGGGGCGGCGGTGGTGCCGGCTCGGGCGCGCGGCCGAAGAAGAACCAGCCGATCGCGCCGCCGGCCAGCGCCACCACGGCGCCGGCCAGCCAGGGCACCGCGGGGCGCGCGGCCGTCGGCGCCGCGTCGGGCGCCGGCACCGGCTGCGCGTTCAGGCCGGGCACGTTGCCGCGGCCGCGTTCGGCGTCGGCGCGTCGAAGGGCATCGAGGATGTACGACATGGCCTGGCTCGTTCAGGGGGTGAGACGCGGCTCTTCGACGCCGCTGGCGCGGTTGATGTGCATCAGCGTGACCGGCCCCAGCAGACCGTCGGGCTTCACGCCGTTGGCGGTCTGGAAGGCCACGACGCGGGCCCGCAGCGGCTGCTCGGGGGTGCCGGGCAGGCGGTCGGACAGCCAGGCCTTCAGGGCCGGCGGCGGCCTGTCGGCCACGGTCTCGCGAAAGGCCGGCGGCACGCGCCAGAAGGTGGCGAACTCGCCGCGCCACACCGCGGCCAGCGTCCACAGCGACACCTCGTAACGGGTGCCGGCGGCGGCCAGCGTGGCCGACTGCTCGCCCAGCGCCACCAGCGTCATCCAGGTGGGCTTGCCCTGCGCGTCGCGCAGCGTCAGCACCGCCGGGCGGCCCAGCTGGCGCAGCTGGGCCAGGCCGCTGGTGCCCTTGAAGCAGGCCAGCTGCAGGCGCGGCGCGGCTTCGCAGGGGTCGCCCGTGGCGGGCAGCTCGGCCTTCCACTGCGCCGCCAGCTCGCGCCAGGCCATGGCTTCGTTGGCATGCGATGCGGCCAGCACGGCCGAAGGCGTCGCCTGCGAAGCGGCCGGTGCTGGCGCCGAAGCCGAGGCCACGGCCGCCGAAGCCGCGTCGGCGGCGCCCGAGGCCGCGGAAGCCGCCGAGGCCACCG
>JBGAKY010000072.1:0-28266 GCA_044224175.1 Rubrivivax sp.
GCCCTGGCACTGCAGCTTCAGGTCGAAGGCGGCCACGCTGGCCGGCCGCTGCCCGCCGCGCCCGGCGCGCAGCGCAGCGGCCAGGTCCCAGGCTTCGTCCGGCGGCGCGGGGCGCTGCAGCAGCGGTTCGCCTGCGGCGGCCCATTCGTCCAGCCGCGTCGTCGTCATCTGCGCCGCGGCGAACTGCGGGTGGCGCAGCAGGTCGCGAAGGAAGCGGCCGTTGTTCGCCACGCCCAGCAGCGGCGAGTCTTCCAGCGCCCGCGCGAGCCGGCGGAGGGCGTCTTCGCGATCGCGGCCGTGGGCGATGAACTTGGCGACCATCGCGTCGTAGTACGGCGTGACCTCGCCGCCTTCGGCAATGCCATGGTCGACGCGGATGGAGGTTCGTTCGGGCCGCCAGCCCGCGATGCGCCCGGTCTGCGGCTTCCAGCCTTCGTACGGGTCCTCGGCGTAGAGCCTTGCCTCGATCGCATGGCCTTCGAAGCGCACCTGGTCCTGCGCCAGCGGCAGCGGTTCGCCGGCGGCCACGCGCAGCTGCCACTCCACCAGGTCCAGACCGGTGATGCATTCGGTGACCGGGTGCTCCACCTGCAGCCGGGTGTTCATCTCCAGGAAGAAGTGGCGCCCGTCGGCGTCGACGATGAACTCCACCGTGCCGGCGCCGCGGTAGCCCACCGCCAGCGCGGCGGCCACCGCGTCGCGGCCCATCGCGGCGCGCATCTCGCGGCTGACGACGGGCGAGGGTGCCTCCTCGACGACCTTCTGACGCCGACGCTGCGCCGTGCAGTCGCGTTCGCCCAGGTGAATGGCGCCGCCGTGGGCGTCGGCGAAGACCTGGATCTCGATGTGGCGGCCGTTCTCGACCAGCCGCTCCAGCATCAAGGTGCCGTCGCCGAAGGCGCTCTGCGCTTCCCGGCGCGCGCCGGCCAGCGCTTCAGGCAGTTCGTCGGCGCGGCGCACCAGGCGCATGCCGCGGCCACCGCCGCCGGCCACCGCCTTCACCAGCAACGGCAGGCCCAGCTTCGCGGCTTCGGCGGCCAGGCGTTCGTCGGCCTGGTCGTCGCCGAGGTAACCCGGCGCGCAGGGCACGCCGGCGGCGGCCATGCGCCGCTTGGCGACGGCCTTGTCGCCCATGGCCCGGATCGCTTCGGCCGGCGGGCCGATGAACACCAGCCCGGCGCCCACGCAGGCCTCGGCGAAGTCGGCGCGTTCCGATAGGAAGCCGTAGCCCGGGTGCACGGCGTCGGCACCGCTGGCCTTCGCGGCGGCCAGGATCGATTCGATGTTCAGGTAGGACGCCGACGCAGGCGCCTCGCCGATGCGCACCGCTTCGTCGGCCAGCAGCACGTGCGGTGCGGCGGCATCGGCGTCGCTGAACACCGCCACCGTGCGATGGCCCAGCCGCTTCGCGGTGCGCATCACGCGGCAGGCGATCTCGCCGCGGTTGGCGACCAGGATCTTGCCGAAGCTCACAGCGGCATCCACTTCGCCTTGCGCTTCTGCAGGAAGGCGACCTGGCCTTCGGTGCCTTCTTCGGACAGGGCGGCGCGCGAGAACACCTCGGCCGCGTGCTGCACCAGCGAGGCGGGCGAGTGGAAACGCGCCTTCGCCACCAGGGCCTTGGTGGCCGCGAGCGCGCCCGGCGCGCACTGCAGGATCTCGTGCAGCACGCGCTGCAGCGCGGCGTCCAGCGCGGCGGCGGCGTGCACCTCGTGCACCAGGCCGACGGCCAGGGCCTTGTGGGCGTCGATCTTGCCGCCGGTGACCGCCATGCGCTTGGCCTGCGCGTAACCCAGGCGTTCCACCAGGAAGGGCCCGATCTGCGCCGGCACCACGCCGAGCGTGGTCTCGGGCAGCCGGAACACGGTGGTGTCGGCGGCCAGCGTGACGTCGGAGACGCAGGCCAGGCCCATGCCGCCGCCCATCACCGTGCCTTCGAGCACGGTGACCAGCGCGAGACCGGTGCCCGCATAGGCGACGCACAGCTCGCCGAAGGCGGCGTTGATCTTGACGATGGCATCGGGGTCGTTGGCCAGCCGCATGCGTGCGTTGGCCATGTCCTTGATGTCGGCGCCGGCCGTGAAATGTCCGCCCGCACCGCGCAGCACGATCACGCGCGTGCGGCCGTCGTGCTCGGCGTCCTCGAGCGCCTCGCGAAGTTCCAGCACCATGGTCATCGACAGTGCATTGCGCGCCTCGGGCCGGTTCAGCGTGAGCGTCAGCACGCCGCCTTCGGCGTGGCGCAGCACGGTGGGCGCGGTCATGACGCGCGCCCGGGCAGCGTGCCTTCGAGCTTGCAGATGATGCCCAGCATCACCTCGTCGGCGCCGCCGCCGATGGAGACCAGGCGCGAATCGCGGTAGGCCTGCGATACGGGGTTGTCCCAGGTGAAGCCCATGCCGCCCCAGTACTGCAGGCAGCTGTCGGCCACCTCGCGCGTGAGGCGGCCGCACTTGAGCTTGGCCATGCTGGCGAGCTTGGTGACGTCCTTGCCGCCGATGTACATCTCCACCGCGCGGTAGGTCAGCGCGCGCAGCGCTTCCACTTCGGTGCGCAGCTCGGCCAGCCGGAAGTGGATGACCTGGTTGTCGAGCAGGCTCTTGCCGAAGGCCTTGCGCTGGCGCGTGTAGTCGATGGTGGCGTCGATCAGGCGGTCCATGCCCCGCAGCGAGCTGGCCGCGCCCCAGAGCCTTTCCTCCTGGAACTGCAGCATCTGGAAAGTGAAGCCCAGGCCTTCCTGGCCGATGAGGTTGCGCCGCGGCACCCGCACGTTGTCGAAGAACAGCTGCGCGGTGTCGCTGCTGTTCATGCCGATCTTCCTGATCTTCTGCTTGCTGATTCCAGGCGCGTCCATCGGCACCACGATCAGGCTCTTGTTCTTGTGCGCCGGCCCTTCGCTGGTGTTGGCCAGCAGGCAGCACCAGTCGGCCTTCAGGCCGTTGGTGATCCACATCTTGGTGCCGTTGACGACGTAGTCGCCGCCGTCGGCCCTGGCGCTGGTCTTCACCGCCGCCACGTCGCTGCCGCCGCCGGGTTCGCTGACGCCCAGGCAGGCCACGTAGTCGCCGGCGATGGTGGGCGCCAGGTATTCCTTGCGCAGCTCGTCGCTGCCGAAGCGGGCCAGCGCCGGCGTGGCCATGTCGGTCTGCACGCCGATGGCCATGGGCACGCCGCCGCAATGGCAGGCGCCCAGCGCCTCGGCCATCACCATGCTGTAGCTGAAGTCCAGGCCGGCGCCGCCGAACTCTTCCGGGTACTTCAGGCCCAGCAGGCCCAGGTCGCCCAGCTTCTTGAAGACTTCGTGGCTGGGGAATTCCTCCGCCGCTTCCCAGGCGGGCACGTGCGGGTTGATCTCCTTCTCGACGAACTTGACGACGGTGTCCTCGATCTGGCGGTGTTCGGGGCTGAACTTCATTTCGGGTTCCTCACATGCGGGCGACGCCAAAGGTGTTGGGTCGCAGGGTTCGTCGGTCGGCTTCGGCCGCGATGGCCAGGCACAGGCCCAGCAGGCGCCGGGTGTCGCGCGGGTCGATGATCCCGTCGTCCCACAGCCGCGCGGTGCCGAAGAGCGCCGCGCTCTCGGCGTCCAGGCGCTGGCGCAGCGCGTCGCTCATGGCGGCCAGGGCCTCGTCGTTGGCGGGCAGGCCCATCTTCAGAAGCTTGTTGCGGTTGACGATGTCCATCACCTTCGCCGCCTGCGCGCCGCCCATCACCGCGGTGCGCGCGGTCGGCCAGCTGAAGATGAAGCGGGGGTCGAAGCCGCGCCCGCACATGCCGTAGTTGCCGGCGCCGAAGCTGCCGCCCAGCACGACGGTGAACTTCGGCACCCGGGCGTTGGCCACCGCCTGGATCATCTTGCTGCCGTGCTTGATGGCGCCGGCGCGTTCGGCCTCGCGGCCCACCATGTAGCCGGTGGTGTTCTGCAGGAACACGAGCGGCGTGCCGCTCTGGTCGCACAGCTGGATGAACTGCGCTGCCTTGGTGGACCCGGCGGGCTGGATCGGCCCGTTGTTGCCGACGACGCCGACCGCATGGCCCAGCAGGCGAGCATGGCCGCAAATCGTGTCCGGGGCGTAGCTCGGCTTGAATTCCAGGAAGTCCGAGCCGTCGACCAGGCGGGCGACGACCTCGCGCACGTCGTAGGGCTCGCGGTCGTCGGCGGGCACCACGCCCATCAGCTCTTCGGCGGGGAACAGCGGTTCAGGCGCGGCCACCGCTTCGGGCACGCGGTCCCAGGGCAGCTTGTCGACCAGCTCGCGCGCCAGCGCGATGGCGTGGGCGTCGTTCTCGGTGAGGTATTCGCCCAGGCCGGTCACTTCGGCGTGGGTCTCGGCGCCGCCCAGTTCCTCGTCGGTGGCGTCCTCGCCGATGGCGGCCTTCACCAGCGGCGGGCCGGCCAGGTAGATGCTGCTGCGGCCGCGCACCAGCACCACGTAGTCGGACAGGCCGGGCAGGTAGGCGCCGCCGGCGGTGGAACTGCCGTGCACCACCGCGATCTGCGGGATGCCCGCTGCCGACAGGCGCGCCTGGTTGGCGAAGGTGCGGCCGCCGTCGACGAAGATCTCGGCCTGGTACATGAGGTTGGCGCCGCCCGATTCGACCAGGGCGATCAGCGGCAGCTTGTTCTCGCGTGCCAGCTCCTGTGCCCGCAGGGCCTTCTTCAGCCCCATCGGCGCCACGGTGCCGCCCTTGACGGCGCTGTCGCTGGCCGACACCAGCACCCGCTTGCCGGCGACGACGCCGATGCCGACGATGCTGCCGCCGCCCATCACGCTCTTCTTGCCGTCGTCGTCGTGCATGCCCAGCCCGGCCAGCGGGCTCAGCTCCAGGAACTCGCTGCCGCGGTCCAGCAGCCGGGCGACGCGCTCGCGGGGCAGCAGCTGGCCGCGTTCGTCGAACCGGGCGCGCTTCGATGAGGATTCGGCCACCACCCTGGCTTCGAGTGCACGCACCTCGGCCAGGCGCTCGTGCATGCGCTTCGCGTTGGCGGCGAAGGCGGGAGAACGCGGGTCGAGCGTGCTGCCGAGGGCCGGCATTACTTCAGGACCTCGGGCGTCACCGCGCGGTGGAAACCATCGAACGGCGTGGAACGGGAAGTCTTGCCGAGCGGGAAGATCTCGCTGCCCAGCGAAGCGGCGCCGTCGATCTGCACCGTGACGCCGCTGATGAAGGAGGCGGCCGGCGAGAGCAGGAACACGATGGCGCCGCTCACCTCGGCTTCCTCGCCCATGCGGCGCAGCGGCACGTGTTCCTTCAGCTTCGGGATCAGCGCGCGCATCGCACCGCCGTAGGTGTCCATGCCGCTGGAGGCGATCCAGCCCGGCGACACCGCGTTCACGCGCACGCCCGCGTGCGCCCATTCGAAGGCGGCCGTCATCGTGAGGTTGCTCATGCCGGCGCGCGCGGCGCCGCTGTGGCCCATGCCGGGCATGCCGTTGCGGAAGTCCGCCGTCATGTTGACGATGGCGCCGCCGTGCCTTTCCATGCTCTGGTTGTAGACCTCGCGCATCATCAGGAAGCCGCCCGTCAGGTTGTTGGCCACCACGGCGTCGAAGCCCTTCTTGCTGATGCCCATCAGCGGCGCCGGGAACTGCCCGCCGGCGTTGTTGACCAGCCCGCTGATGGCGCCGACACGCTGCACCACGTCGGCCACGCCGGCCTTGACGGCTTCCTCGTCGCGGATGTCGAAGGCCGCCGTCACGCAATGGCCACCGTCCTCGGCGATCTCGGCCTGCACGCGGGACAGCTTGTCGGCCGTGCGGCCGCTGATCACGACCGTGGCGCCCAGCGACGCCAGTTCGTGCGCCACGCAGCGGCCGATGCCGCTGCCGCCGCCGGTGACCCAATGGACCTGGCCCGCGAAGAGGCCGGGGCGGAAGACGCTGCGGTAGCCATTGCCTTGCTGCATGGCGCCGATTGGAGCCGAAGGGTGACGTTAACGTCAATCTGATGACATCTAGGTGATTTCCAGTATCCCCACGGCACCCGGCGCCGATACGATGCGCCGCATCACCCGGCAACCGACCCCTGGAACCCCGACATGGACATGCAAGCCTGCACCGAAGCGCTGCGAGAGAAGGTGGGCGCGAACAGCGGCCTCAACGCCACCCTGAAGTTCGACTGCGGCGACGACGGCGTCATCTACCTGGACGGCAAGTCGACGCCGAATGCCGTGCACAACGACAACGTCGACGCCGACTGCACCATCGCCATCACGCACGAGAACCTGGTCGCGCTGATGACCGGCGAACTGGAGCCCGCCACCGGCTTCATGATGGGCAAGTTCAAGGTCTCGGGCGACATGGCGGTGGCCTTGAAGCTCCAGCGGGTCGTGTGAACATGCTGGCGCCCGTGCACAGGCGGGCGGCCGAAGCCGTGGCCTCGCATCGCGAGGACGACACCGGCCAGCTCTACGGCATCGCCGAACTGTGCCGCGAGTTCGGCATCACGCTGCGCACCATCCGCTTCTACGAGGACAAGGGCCTGCTCGCCCCGCGCCGCGTGAGCGGGGCGCGCGTCTACACGCGGCGCGACCGGGCGCGGCTGGCGCTCATCCTGCGCAGCAAGGCCATCGGTGCCTCGCTGTCGGAGATCAAGCACTACCTGGACCTCTACGGCGCCCACGGCGAAGGCCGGGTGCAGCAGATGAAGTTCGTGCTCGACCGCACCACGAAGGCGATCCAGGAACTGGAAGCCAAGCGCGCCGCCATCGAGGCCTCGCTGGCCGAGCTGCGGCTCATCAACGACACCGTGCGCAAGCAACTGGAGGCGAAGTGAGCCTGCCGCTGTTTCCTTCGCCCTGGATGACCGAAGAGCACCGCATGCTGCAGGACGCAGCAGCGCGCTACATCGCGGCCAGGTGGGTGCCGCGCGCGGCCGAGTTCCGCGAAGCGGGGCGATTCGACACCGAGAGCTGGCGCGACGCCGGCGCCAACGGCCTGCTCTGCGTGTCGACCCCGGCCGAGTACGGCGGCGGCGGCGGCGACTTCGGCCACGAGGCGGTGATCCTGCTGGAACA
Source organism: Rubrivivax sp. (assembly GCA_044224175.1). Lineage (GTDB taxonomy): Bacteria > Pseudomonadota > Gammaproteobacteria > Burkholderiales > Burkholderiaceae_C > Rubrivivax. Next base: position 7,019 of record JBGAKY010000072.1, read on the forward strand.
GGCCAAGGCCAACCTCAGCGGCTGGGGCGGCGGCCTGCACTCGGCCATCGTCGCGCCCTACATCATCCGCTACGGCACCGAAGCGCAGAAGCGCCGCTGGCTGCCGAAGATGTGCAGCGGCGAGATCATCAGCGCCATCGCGATGACCGAACCCGGCACCGGCAGCGACCTGCAGAGCGTTCGCACGTCGGCCCGGCGCGACGGCGACCACTACGTGATCAACGGCGCCAAGACCTTCATCACCAACGGCCAGAACGCCAACCTCGTGATCGTGGTCTGCCGCACGGGGGAAGAGAAGGGGGCCAAGGGCGTTTCGCTCATCGTCGTCGAGACCGACCGGCCCGGCTTCCGCCGCGGGCGTCAGCTCGACAAGGTGGGCATGAAGGCGCAGGACACGTCGGAGCTCTTTTTCGACGACCTGCGCGTGCCGGTGGACCACCTGCTGGGCACCCAGGAAGGCCAGGGCTTCTTCCAGCTGATGGAGCAGTTGCCGCAGGAAAGGCTCATCATCGCCGTCAGCGGCGTCGGCGCGATGGAGCGCGCGCTGGAAGAGACCCTTGGCTACACCAAGGAGCGCAAGGCTTTCGGCAAGACGGTGTGGGACTTCCAGAACACCAAGTTCAAACTCGCCGAGGTGCAGGCGGTGGTGCTGGCCGCGCGTGCCTTCGTCGACGCCTGCATGGTGGCGCACCTGAAGGGCGAACTCGACGCGGCGCGCGCCGCGCTGGCCAAGGCCTGGGTGAGCGAACAGCAGTGCCAGGTGATGGACGAATGCCTGCAGCTGTTCGGCGGCTACGGGTACATGATGGAATACCCGATCGCCGAGCTGTACGTCGACGCGCGCGTGCAGCGCATCTACGGCGGCACCAACGAGATCATGAAGGAGCTGGCGTCGCGCTTCATGTAGCGCGGACCGGTTCGAGAAAGGAACGTGATGAACGCTTCCGACCTGCCGCTGGCCGAACGCCTGAAGTCGGCGCTGGCCCTGCAGCGCGCGGCCTACCATGCCCATCCGGTGCCCTCGCGGGCCGAACGGCAGGAAGACCTGAAGCGCCTGCGGGCCTTCCTGCGTGAGCACCGCGGTGAACTGTGCGCGGCGATCAGCGCCGACTACGGCCACCGTTCGAAGCACGAGACCGAGCTGTGCGAACTGGTGCCCGCCATCGACGGCATCGGCCACGCGCTGTCGCACCTGTCTTCGTGGATGCGGCCGCAGCGCCGCGGCGTGGACCTGAAGACCTTCCCGCTCGCCGGCAACCGCGTCGTGCCGCAACCGCTGGGCGTGGTGGGCGTCATCGTGCCCTGGAACTTCCCGGTCAACCTGAGCTTCCTGCCGCTGACCTACATCTTCGCCGCCGGCAACCGCGCGCTGGTGAAGATGAGCGAGAACTCGCGCCGGCTGGCCGCGCTGCTGATCGAGAAGACGCCGGCGTACTTCCCGCCCGAGAAGCTGCAGTTCTTCGACGAGACCGGCGGCGTCGGCATCGAGTTCTCCAAGCTGCCCTTCGACCACCTGCTGTTCACCGGCTCCGGCACCACCGGCCGCGCGGTGATGGCGGCGGCGGCCGCCAACCTGTGCCCGGTGACGCTGGAACTGGGCGGCAAGGCGCCGGCGGTGGTGTGCAGCGACTTCCCGCTGCAGACGGCGGCCGAGCGCATCCTGTTCGTGAAGTGCCTGAACGCGGGCCAGATCTGCACCACGGTCGACCATGCCTGGCTGCCGCGCGGGCGCGCAGAGGAATTCGTGCGGCTCGCGAAGGCGATCCTGCCGGCACGCTACCCCAGCCTGGCCTCGCCCGACTACACCAGCATCATCGACCCACGGTCCTTCGACCGACTGGTGGCGGCGCTGGAAGAGGCGCGCGAACGTGGCGCCACGCTGGTGCCGCTGCTGCCCGGCCCGGCCTGGGACGCCGCCGCGCGCAAGATCGCGCCCCACATCGTGCTGAACGCGCCAGCCGACAGCGCACTGATGCGGCGCGAGATCTTCGGCCCCGTCCTGCCGCTGCTGGAATACGACCGCATCGAAGAGGTGGTCGCGGCCATCAACGCCGGCGACCGCCCGCTGGCGCTGTACCCCTTCAGCCACGACGCGGCGAAGGTGCAGCACCTGCTGGATCATGTGATGTCCGGCGGCGTCTCGGTCAACGACGCACTGTTCCACGTCGCCCAGCACGACCTGCCGTTCGGCGGCGTCGGCGCTTCCGGCATGGGCCACTACCACGGCCGCGAAGGCTTCGAGACTTTCTCCAAGATGCGGCCGGTGTTCCACCAGGCCCGCTTCTCCGCGCTGAAGCTGATGGGCCCGCCCTACGGCAGGCTCACCAACTTCATGCTCGACTTCCTGATCAAGTGAGGACTTTCATCCATGTCTGAAGCCTACCTCTACGACCACGTGCGCACGCCGCGTGGCAAGGGCAAGAAGGACGGCGGCCTGCACCAGGCCAGCCCGGTCTGGCTGCTGCGCACGCTGCTGAAGGCCATGCAGGCGCGCAACGGCCTGGACACGGGCCTGGTCGACGACGTGGTGCTCGGCTGCGTGACCCCGGTGGGCGAGCAGGGCGCCGACATCGCCCGCACCGCGGTGCTGGACGCCGATTGGACGCAGACCGTGGCCGGCGTCACCCAGAGCCGCTTCTGCGCCAGCGGGCTGGAGTCGGTCAATCTGGCCGCCGCCAAGGTGAAGAGCGGCTGGGAAGACCTGGTCGTCGCCGGTGGCGTGGAAAGCATGAGCCGCTGGGCCATGGGCAGCGACGGTGGGGCCTGGTTCATGGACCCGCGCGTCAACCAGAAGCTGGGCTTCGTGCCGCAGGGCGTGGGGGCCGACCTCATCGCCACGATGGAAGGCTGGGGCCGCGCCGATGTCGATTCGTTCGCGCTGCGTTCGCACCAGCGGGCGGCGGCGGCGCGCGCCGAAGGGCGCTTCAAGCGCTCGGTGGTGCCGGTGACCGACATCGCCGGGCTCACCCTGCTGGCCGAGGACGAGACCATCCGCGCCAATGCCAGCATGGAAGCGATGGCCAAGCTGGACCCCAGCTTCGCGGCGATGGGCCAGATGGGCTTCGACGCCACCGCGCTGCGCAGGTACACCACGGTGGAACGCATCACCCACGTGCACCACGCGGGCAACAGCTCGGGCATCGTCGATGGCGCGGCGCTGATGCTGGTGGGGTCGAAGGAAGGCGGTGCGAAGGCGGGCCTGAAGCCACGCGCGCGTGTGCGGGCCGCGGCGGTGATCGGCAGCGAGCCGACCATCATGCTCACCGGCCCCACGCCTTCGGTGCGCAAGGCGCTGTCCAAGGCCGGCATGAGCCCGAAGGACATCGATCTCTGGGAGATCAACGAGGCCTTTGCCGTCGTGCCGATGAAGACCGCGCGCGACCTGGGCGTCGATCTCGAGCGGGTGAACGTGAACGGCGGCTCGATCGCGATGGGCCACCCGCTGGGCGCCACCGGCTGCATCATCCTGGGCACCCTGCTCGACGAGCTGGAACGCCGCAACCTCGCCACCGGCTGCGCCACGCTGTGCGTGGGCGGCGGCATGGGCATCGCCACCATCATCGAGAGGGTCTGAAGCCATGAGCGCCGTGAAGATCGACGTGGGCGCCGACGGCATTGCCGTCGCGACGATGAACCTGCCGGGCCGGCCGATGAACGTGGTCGGCGACCCGCTGATGGAAGGCATCGCGGCCGCGGTGGAGAGGCTGGCCGACCCGGCGGTGAAGGGCCTGGTGCTCACCAGCGGCAAGGCCGACTTCTGCGCCGGCGGCGACCTCGACCGCATGAGCAAGTGGTCGACCCCGCAGGAGCCCTTCGAAGGCAGCATGGCGATGAAGGCCGTGTTGCGCAAGCTGGAAACCAGCGGCAAGCCGGTGGTGGCCGCGATCAACGGGCATGCGCTCGGTGGCGGGCTGGAGCTGGCGCTGGCCTGCCACGCGCGTTTCGCCATCGACGACCCACGCCTCAAGCTCGGCCAGCCCGAAGTGAAGCTGGGCCTGCTGCCGGGCGGCGGCGGCACGGTGCGGCTGTCGCGCCTGGTCGGCATCCAGCAGGCGCTGCAGATCTGCGCCGAAGGCAACGACATCGCGCCGCAGAAGGCGCAAGGCATGGGCCTGCTGGCCGGCTTGGCGAAGGACCGCGACGACCTGATGGCGCAGGCCAAGGCCTGGGTGCTGGCGAACCCGAAGGCGCAGCAACCCTGGGACGCGCCCAGGTTCCGCTTCCCCGGCGGCGATTCGCGTGCGCCGGCGGTGGCCCAGATGTTCTCGATCGCGCCTTCGATCGCCGGCGCGAAGAGCTGGGGCAACTACCCGGCGGTGCAGCACATCATGAGCGCCATCTTCGAAGGCGGGCTGCTCGGCTTCGACGCCGCCTGCGAGGTGGAAAGCCGCTACTTCGCCGCCTGCGTGATGAGCCCCGAGTCGAAGAACATCATCAACACGCTGTGGTACCAGCTCAACGCCATCAAGAAGGGCGCCTCGCGGCCGGCCGGCGTGCCGCCTTCTCAGGTGAAGAAGCTGGGCGTGCTGGGCGCCGGCATGATGGGCGGCGGCATCGCCTACGTCTCGGCCAAGGCGGGCATGGACGTGGTGCTGCTGGACACCTCGCAGGAAGCGGCCGAGCGCGGCAAGGCCCATTCGCAGGGGCTGCTGGACAAGGCGGTGAAGAAGGGCCGCAGCACGGCCGAGAAGCGCGACGCGCTGCTGGCGAAGATCACCCCGACCACCGACTACGCGAAGCTGGACGGTTGCGACCTCGTCATCGAGGCCGTGTTCGAGGACCGCGCCATCAAGGCCGACGTCACGAAGAAGGCCGAGGCCGTCATCGCGCCTTCGGCCGTGTTCGCCTCCAACACCAGCACGCTGCCCATCACCGGGCTGGCGCAGGCCAGCGTGCGGCCGAAGCACTTCATCGGCCTGCACTTCTTCAGCCCGGTGGACAAGATGCCGCTGGTGGAGATCATCGTCGGCCGCGAGACCTCCGACGAGACGCTGGCGCGCGGATTCGACTACGTGCTGCAGATCGGCAAGACGCCCATCGTCGTCAACGACAGCCGCGGCTTCTACACCAGCCGCGTCTTCGCCACCTACGTGATGGAAGGCATCACGATGCTGAAGGAGGGCGTGCACCCGCGCAGCATCGAGGTGGCGGGCCTTCAGGCCGGCATGCCGATGCCGCCGCTGGCGCTGCAGGACGAGGTGAGCCTGAGCCTTTCGCTGCACGTGGCCGAGCAGACGCGCAAGGACCTGCAGGCCGAAGGGCGGCCGTCCATCGAGCACCCTGGGCTGGGCGTGATCCGCCAGCTGTGCGAGATCGGCCGCATCGGCAAGAAGGCCGGCAAGGGCTTCTACGACTGGGGCGACGATGGCAAGACGCTGTGGCCCGAGCTGACAAAGCTCTACCCCACGGCCGCGCAGCAGCCCGAACAGCGCGAGCTGATCGACCGCCTGATGTTCGCCCAGGCCAACGAGGCCGCGCGCTGCTACGAAGAAGGCGTGCTGCGCTCGGTGGCCGACGCGAACATCGGCAGCATCTTCGGCTGGGGCTTCGCGCCCTTCCACGGCGGCGCGCTGCAGTTCATCAACGCGATGGGGGCGAAGACCTTCGTTTCGCGTGCGCGCGAACTGGCCGCCAGGCACGGCTCGCGCTTCGAGCCCGCCGCTGTGGTGGTGCGGCAGGCGGAAAGCGGTGGCCGCTTCGCCGACGCCTGAGCTGGACGCGCTGCGCCCGTACCTGGCCACCGCGGTGGCCCAGGCGGGCGGCCTGGCCGTGCTCACCGGCGCGGGCATGAGCGCCGAAAGCGGCATTCCCACCTTCCGCGACGCGATGACGGGCCTGTGGGCCCGTTTCGACCCGGCCGAGCTGGCCAGCGTGGAAGGCTTCAGCGCCGACCCCGCGCGCGTGTGGTCCTGGTACGCCGAACGGCGTGGCGGCGTGCAGCGGGCGGAGCCCAACGCCGGCCATCGTGCGCTTGGCGACTTCCACCGCCGCCACCCGGGCGTGCTGAGGCTGGTGACACAGAACGTCGACGACCTGCACCAGCGCGCCGGCGTGCCGGAGACGATCCGCCTGCACGGCGACATCCTGGCCGACCAGTGGCTGGACTCCTGCCGCAAGTCGCCGTCCTGCGACACCGCCCATGCCGCGCCCGGCCAGCCGCCCCGCTGCCGCGACTGCGGCAACCTGGTGCGGCCGGGCGTGGTGTGGTTCGGCGAGATGCTGCCCGAAGGCGCGCTCGAAGCCGCCCAGCGTGCGGTGGACCGCTGCCGCCTGCTGCTGGTGGTGGGCACCTCCGGCGCCGTGTGGCCGGCGGCCGGGCTGGCCGGGCGCGCGCGCCGCGCCGGAGCGCGGGTGGCCATCGTCAACCCGCACGAAAGCGAGATCGACGACGAGGCCCACCACGTGCTGCGCGGCACCGCGGCCGGCTTGCTGCCGGCCCTGCTGGACCCGGTCTGAGCCGCGTGTGGGCGCAGCATCCGGTTCTGGACTAGAATAGTCTTGAAGTCCAATACAGGATCATGCCGATGAGTGCCGTGCTGTCCCCGCGCGGCGGCGCCGAAGCCCCCGCCGTCAGCGCCGAGCGCATGGCCGCCGCCGGCCTGCGCGCCTTCGCGCGCATGGCCGAAGCCTGGGGCCTGTCGGTCGAAGAGCAGCTGCGCCTGCTGGGGCAGCCGCCGCGTTCCACCTTCTTCGCCTGGCGCAAGGCGCCCGACAAGGCCAGCCTGCCGCGCGACACGCTGGAGCGGCTGTCCAACCTGCTGGGCATCTACAAGAGCCTGCAGATCCTGCTGCCCGACCCTGCGGCCGCCGACGCCTGGGTGCGCCAGCCCAACAGCGCGCCCCCGTTCGGCGGCAGGAGTGCGCTCGACCGCATGCTGGCCGGCAACGTGAGCGACCTGAACTTCGTGCGCCGCTACCTGGACGGCGTGCGCGGCGGCGGCTGGTCTTGACCGAACTCGATTTCGTGCGCGTGCGGTGGCAGCAGGCCTGCAGCATCCTGCCCACGCGCTACCCCGAGATCAACATCTTCGACCGCGTCGCGGATGCCGACGAATTCGAAGCCCTCTACGCGCTGGAGGCCATGACCAACGAGCGCCTGCGCGAAGAGGTGGGCGAGATCGAGCGCGTGGCGCCCGAGGACCGGGTCTTCGGCGCCGGCAGCGGCCCCATCATGGCCGCCTTCACGCACGTGAACACGCAGGGCAGCCGCTTTTCCGAAGGCGCCTGGGGCGTCTTCTACGCCGCGCGCGAACGCGCGACCGCGGTGGCGGAAACGCGCCACCACCACGCCAGGTTCCTCGCCGCCACCCGGCAGGGCCCCATGCACCTGCCGATGCGCCTTTACCACGTGGCGGTGGATGCCCGCCTGCACGACCTGCGCCCCGCCGGCGCGGTGCCCGCGGCGGTGTACGACCCCGACGACTACGGGGCCGCGCGCACCCTGGGCCGCCGGCTGCACGCCGCCGGCTCCGCGGGCGTGGTGTACCGCAGCGTGCGCCACCCGCGCGGCCAGTGCGTGGGGCTGTTCAAGCCACGCGGCGCCAGCCGCTGCCTGCACGCGGCCTACCTGCTGTACGCCTGGGACGGCGAACGCTTCAGCGACGTCTACGAAAGAACCGAATGAGGTTCGACCGGCTGGACGCGCTGCGCGGGGTTGCCATCGTCTGGATGGCGGTCTACCACTTCTGCTTCGATCTCAACTGGCTGCACCTGCTGCACCCGGTGCAGAACTTCTACCACGACCCCTTGTGGATCTCGCAGCGCACCTGCATCGTGAGCCTGTTCCTTTTCTGCGCCGGCCTGGGTCAGGCGGCGGCGCTGGAATCCGGGCAGGGCTGGCCGCGCTTCTGGCGCCGCTGGGCCCAGGTGGCCGGCTGCGCCGTGCTGGTGAGCGTGGGCTCGTACTGGGTGTTCCCGAGGAGCTGGATCTATTTCGGCGTGCTGCACGGCATCGCGGTGATGCTGGTGTTCGCGCGCCTGGCCGGGCGGCTGGGCCCCTGGCTGTGGCCGCTGGGCGCGCTGGCGATCGCGCTGCCGCGCGGGCTGCAGCATCCCTTCTTCGACGCCGGCCTCTTCAACTGGGTGGGCCTCGTCACCCGCAAGCCGGTGACCGAGGACTACGTGCCGCTGCTGCCCTGGATCGGTGTCGTGTTCTTCGGGCTGGCCGCCGGCCGCTGGCTGCTGGCGCACCGCCGTGCCGTGCTGCAGGGGCCCGTGCCCGCCGCGGCGCGGCCGCTGGCGCTGCTGGGCCGCTGGTCGCTCACCTTCTACATGCTGCACCAGCCGCTGTTCCTGGGGGCGCTGATGGGCGGCCGCCAGCTGGGCTGGTGGTGAAGGGGTAGCATTCCCCGCCATGTCCCACGACCACCAACACGAGCACGAGCACAGCGAGATCGGCCCCAACGACCTGCGCGTGCGCGCGCTGGAGACCGTGCTGGCGCAGAAGGGCTACATCGACCCCGCCGCGCTGGACCTGCTGATCGACACCTACCAGACGCGCATCGGCCCGCGCAACGGCGCGCGCGTGGTCGCCAGAGCCTGGGCCGACCCCGCCTACCGCGAATGGCTGCTGCGCGACGCCACCGCGGCCATCGCCTCGCTGGGCTACACCGGCCGCCAGGGCGAGCACATGGTGGCGGTGGAGAACACCCCGGTGCGCCACAACATGGTGGTCTGCACGCTGTGCAGCTGCTACCCCTGGCCCGTGCTGGGTCTGCCGCCCACCTGGTACAAGAGCGCGCCCTACCGCTCGCGCGCGGTGCGCGACCCGCGTGGCGTGCTGGCCGACTTCGGCGTCACGCTGCCGGCCGAGACCGAGATCCGCGTCTGGGACTCCACTGCCGAGGTGCGCTACCTGGTGCTGCCGATGCGGCCCGCCGGCACCGAAGGCCTGGACGAAAGCGCGCTGGCGGCACTGGTGACGCGCGACTCGATGATCGGCACCGGCCTGGCCAGGCAGCCATGAGCCTGCCGTATCGCAGCCATGCGGACCTGGGGGGGCAGGCGGACCACGGCCGCGTCGTCCCCGAACCCGAAGGCGAACTCTGGCACGCCCCATGGGAGCCGCGTGCGCTGGCGCTGACGCTGGCGATGGGCGCGACCGGGTCCTGGAACATCGACATGAGCCGCGCCGCGCGCGAGACGCTGCCCGACTACGCGCATCTCAGCTACTACGAGATCTGGCTCGCGGCGCTGCAGAAGCTGATGGCCGAACGCGGTCAGCTGCTGCCCGACGAGGTCGCCGCCGGCCGCGCCTTGCATGCCGCGCCGCCGGTGCAGCGCATGCTGCGCGCCGCCGACGTGGCCGCCGTGCTGGCCCGGGGCTCGGCCACCTTGCGCGACACCACGGCACCCGCCCGTTTCGTGCTGGGCGACCGGGTGCGCCTGCGCGCCACCGAAGTGCCGCACCACACCCGCCTGCCGCGCTACGTGCGTGGCAAGGTGGGGCGGGTGGAGCGCCTGCACGGCGCCCATGTGTTCGCCGACGCGCACGCGCACGGTCAGGGCGAGCAGCCGCAGTGGCTGTACACCGTGTCCTTCGGCGAACGCGAGCTGTGGGGCGACGGGGCCCCGGCGCAGAACCTGGTGGTCAGCATCGACGCCTGGGAAACCTACCTGGAGGCCGCATGAAGACCGTGCCCGGCATCGACGAACCGGTCTTCGCCGAGCCCTGGCAGGCCCATGCCTTCGCGCTGGTGCTCTCGCTGCACGAGAAGGGTCTCTTCACCTGGCCCGAATGGGCCGACGCGCTGGCCGCCGAGATCGCCGCCGCGCAGGCCGCCGGCGACCCCGACCGGGGCGACACCTACTACCAGCACTGGCTGGCGGCGCTGGAGCGCATCGTCGCCGCCAAGGGCGCCACGACGGCGGCCGAGCTGGCCCGCACCCGCGACGCCTGGGACCACGCGGCCGACCGCACGCCGCATGGCCAGCCGATCGAGCTGCGCGAGGAAGACTTCGGCCGAAGCGGGGTGGGGCATCCGCCTCAGTAACGCGCGAAGCGCAGGCCGATGCCGATCGAGTCCTGGCGTTGCGTGTAGTTGGACAGGGTGTTCATCGGCCCCCGGTGCACACGCGCGTACAGCGGCACCCCTGCCAGGTCCCACTGGAAGCCGAAGTTCCACGAGTCGGTCGCCAGGCCCTTGTCGCCCAGCCGCCATTCGGCGTCGAAGGTCCAGGGCTTGAACGACGTGGTGGCCCGCAAGGTCAGGCGGTCGTAGTCGGCGAAGCGCAGCCCGCGGTTCGCGAGCGGGCCCCAGTTGACTTCGGACTCGCGCGACCCGAAGTACAGCTTCAGCCGCGACCGCAGTTCCACCGGCTGGCCGAACCAGGAAACGCCGCGATCGACGGCGATGCTGGCGAACTGGGCCGAACGGCTGATGGTGTCGAAGTACTCGCGGTTGCCGGCCGCGTAGTTCTCGCCGGCGCGCCTGTCGCCGCCCGGCAGGCTGACGTCGGTCACCTGGCCGTTCGAGCGGTGCTGGATGCCCACTTCCACGCTGTCCTGCAGCGCGCTGCCGTCGACCAGCGGCGCCATCGGAAAGCGGGCGTAGAAGCCGGGCTGGCTGAGCCGGTTGATCACCGGACTGGAAGCGCGGGTGCCGTAGTAGAAGTCGAACTCGCCAGTGAAGCCGAAGAACAGTTCGATGTTCCGCAGGGCCGGGCGAGTAGGGCACAGCGTCGACTCGCCTCCGGTGCCTGGCCCGGAAGGCGATCCGGCGGTGCTGCGGTGCAGCTGCTGACCGCAGAACGTGTACTTGAACGAATAGTGGCCACGCAGCGCCTGGTCGTCGTGGCCGCCGGACCAGCCGTTGTTCTGCATCCGGTTCCAGATCGCGTAGCTGTCTTCGTAGCGGGCGAAGCGCTCGGGTGCGCCCACCGCAAGGCCGGAGACGTCGGAAGCGACCGGTTCGCCACCGGCCAGCGCCCGGGCCGCGCCCAGGAGCGAACCGAGGAACGCCGTGCACAAGAGCCTGCGGGCCGGACCTGTGGACATGCGATGTGCTCCCCTGCGGCATTGGACGCGCAGGCGCGATTGGGCGCCACGCAGCCCTGCCGCGCATCCCCAGGCCCGTGGATGCCGGCGCAGGCCGGCTTCAGGTGCGCAGCAGCGCCAGGGTGCGGGTGTCGCGGTCCGGGCAGAAGCGCTCCAGCGCCGCGGCGAACAGGGGCTCCGCCGGATCGGCCCGTTCGAACAAGGTCATCGAGGAGCAGAACTTCAGGTCGTCGGGTCCGCCGAAGAGCTGCTGCAGCGGAACGCCGCGCAGCCCCAGCACCAGCTGCGTCGCTTCGCGCAGCCGCGCCCCCAGCAGCGGATGGCGAAGGTAGGCCTGCGCCTCGGCCACGTCGGCCAGGGCGTAGTGCTGTGCCATCGCGCTGGACCCCAGACTGCGCAGCTGCGGGAACACGAACCACATCCAGTGCGTGCGCTTGCGGCCGCCGGCCAGTTCGGCGCGCACCTGCGCCCAGACCGGCGCCTGGGCGTCGACGAAGCGTTGCAGATCGGCTTCCACGCCCCGCTTTGTACTCCCGCCGCGGCTACGATGTGGCCATGAGCAGCAAGGTCCTCTTCGGCTTCCATGCCGTCACCGTGCGCCTGAAGACGGCGCCCGGCTCGGTGCAGGAAGTGCACGTCGACAGCACCCGGCGCGACGCGCGCATGCGCCAGTTCGTGCAGCGCGCGCAGGACGCCGGCGCGAAGCTGGTGGACAGCGACGCCGAACGGCTGGCGCGCCTGGCCGGCACCACGCGCCACCAGGGCGTGGTGGCGCGTGTCACGCCGCTGGTGCAGTCGCATTCGCTGGACGACGTGCTCGACGGCGTCGAAGGCGAAGCGCTGGTGCTGGTGCTCGACGGCGTGACCGACCCGCACAACCTGGGCGCCTGCCTGCGCGTGGCCGACGGCGCCGGCGCGCATGCCGTGGTGGCGCCCAAGGACCACGCGGTGGGTCTGAACGCCACCGTCGCCAAGGTGGCCAGCGGTGCCGCCGAGACCGTGCCCTACCTGATGGTGACCAACCTGGCGCGCACGCTGGGCGAGCTGAAGGAGCGCGGCATCACGGTGGTCGGCACCGCCGACGACGCCGAGCACACCCTGTACGAGGCCGATCTCACCGGCCCGGTGGCGCTGGTGCTGGGCGCCGAAGGGCCCGGCATGCGCCAGCTGACCAGGAAGACCTGCGACCGCCTGGTGCGCATCCCGATGAGCGGTGCGGTGGAAAGCCTCAACGTCTCGGTCGCCGCCGGGGTGTGCCTGTACGAGGCCCTGCGTCAGCGGCGGGCCAGGGCGTAGGCGTCCCGCAGCGGCTGCAGGTAGCTTTCGAAGCGCTGCAGGTCGTTGTGGCCGGCACCGGGCACCACCACCAGGCGGGCGTCGGGCTTCAGCGCCTGCAGGCGTTCGCTGTGCGCCAGCGGGATCAGCGTGTCGCGGTCGCCGTGCATCAGCATCACGGGTCCGCGGATGCGCTGGAGGTCCTGGTCGGTCTGCAGCGGATATCGCAGCACCGCCTTCGGCACCCAGGGGTAGTGCTCTCTGGCCAGCGCCGCCATGCTGAGGTAGGGCGAGACCAGCACCGTCAGCTCGGGCTGCACGTCGGCGGCCAGGTGCGCCGCCAGTCCGCTGCCGAGCGAACGGCCGTAGACGATGCGCCGCTTGCCCGCATAGGCCGGTGCCACCGCGTCCCAGGCCGCGCGCACGTCGGCTTCCAGCCGGGCCTGGCTGTCGATGCGGCCGCCGCTCTTGCCGTAGCCGCGGTAGTCCAGCATGAACAGGTCCAGGTTCACGGAGCGGTAGAACTCGGCGTTGACGAACCAGCTGGCCAGATTGCCACCGTTGCCGTGCAGGAAGAAGACCACGCCGTCGGGCCTGGGCAGTTGCAGGTGCAGCGCGTGCAGGCGGGCGCCCGGCACTTCGATCCAGCGTTCGTGCACGTCGGGGCCGGTGTCGAAGCGGAAGTCGGCCGGCAGCGTTTCGGGATGGAACAGCAGTGCCTCCTGCTTCAGCCACAGGGCGCCCAGCACCAGGGCCCACAAGGCCAGCACCAGCGCGGCGGCGCCCAGCGCCAGGCGGACAAGGGTGTTCTTCATGCCCCGGAACTACGCAGCGCGGCAGGCAACGGATTCAGCCGGCCCAGCCCAGCGCCCCCACCACGGCGCCGGCCGCAATGGGCCACATGGGCGACAGCCGGGTGCGCAGCATCACCACCGGCGTGGCCACCACCAGCGCGACGGCGCCCCAGTGGTGGCGCGCCGGTTCCGACAGCACCCAGCCGGTGGCCAGCAGCAGGCCGATGGTGAGCGGCGCCAGCCCGCCGGTGAAGGCCCGCACGAAGCGCGATTCGCGCCGCGCCGCGCCCCAGCGCGTGGCCAGCAGCGCCAGCGTGGTGGAAGGCAGCAGGCTGCCCGCCAGCGTGGCGCCCACGCCGACCAGCCCTCCCACGTTGAAGCCGATGACGGCGACGAACAGCACGTTCGGCCCCGGCGCCGCCTGCGCCAGCGCCACCGAGGCGGTGAACTGCGCGTCGTCCAGCCAGTGGCGGCCGGCGACCACGAAGCGGTGCATGTCCGGCACCGTGGTGATGGCGCCGCCGATGGCCAGCAGCGACAGCAGCGTGAAGTGGCCGAACAGCGCCAGGTAGTCGGCACCGTCCAGCGCCCCCGGGCCCCACAGCAGCACGGGCCAGGACATCATGGCCCGAGCCGCTTCCAGGCCACCGCCATCGCCAGCGCGCCCAGCGCCAGCACCACCACCGCCAGTGGCCAGCGCAACAGGCCCACGGCGGCGAGGGTGAGGGAGGCGAAGGCGGCGCAGACGGGCCAGCCCATCGGGTTCTTCCGCAGCGTCGGCGCCAGCTTGAGTGCGGTGGAGATCACCAGCCCGGCCGCCACCGCGCCCATGCCGCGCAGTGCGCCCGCCACGGTGGGGATCAGCGCCAGGCGGGCGTACAGCGCGGCCAGCACGAGAACGATGACCAGCGGCACCAGCATCAGCCCGGCGATCGAGGCGAGGATGCCGCGCCAGCCGAAGAAGCGGTCGCCGATGATGATGGCCATGTTCACGATGTTCGGCCCCGGCAGCACCTGGCCGACCGACAGCGTCTCGATGAACTGCTCGCGCGAGAGCCAGGCTTCGCGCTCCACCAGTTCGCGCTGCGCCACCGCCAGCACGCCGCCGAAGCCCTGCAGCGCCATGCGGTTGAAGACGCGGAACATCTCGCCCGGGCTGGCCGGCTGCCGCAGCCCTTCGTCAGGCATGGACCCACCCGCGCATGCGGTGCGCCAGCAGCGCGCTAAGGCCGATGGCCAGCAGCATCCACCCCAGCGCCGCCCACGACAGCGGCGCGAATCCCTGCGCCGCCAGCAGCGCGCCGCCGCCCCCGGCGCCGATGCCCTGGCCCAGGTACATGGCCGAGGTGTTCAGGGCCATCAGCGCCGGCGCCAGCGCCGGCGCGGCCAGCCCCAGGCGCGCCTGCTGGGCCGAGTTCGACGAGAAGCAGCCCAGCGCCCACGGTGTGGTCACGGCGGCCATCGTGAGCAGTGAGATGCCCAGCGGCCAGGCCAGCAGCGAGACCGCCATGCTGCCCAGCATCACCGTCACGCAGGTGGCGGCGCCAACCCGGTCCACCACGCGCTGCAGCACCACGTTGCCCAGCAGGCCGAAGGCGCCGAACCAGAAGAAGAGGAAGCTGATGCCGGCCGGGTCCAGGCCCACCACCTGGCGGTAGTAGGGCGCGAAGTAGGCGAACAGCGTGAACTGGCCGGCCGCGCTGAACACGGTGACGAACACCATGCCCATCAGCAGCGGGTGCGTCAAGGTGCTCTTCCAGGTCGCCAGCGACAGCGCCGCCGGGCGGATGCCGTCGGGCAGGGCGCGCCACACCCACAGCGCGGACAGCAGCGACAGCAGCGCCACCAGTGCGTAGGCCCTGCGCCAGCCGAAGGCTTCACCGACGTAGCTGGACAGCGGCATGCCCAGCACCGAGGAAAGCGACCAGCCCAGGAAGATGAAGGTGATGGCGCGGCCGCGGTGTTCGGGCTTCGCCAGCGCGCTCACGGCGGCGGCGGCCTGGGGCGTGAACACCGCCGCGCCCAGCACGGTGAGCGCGCGCAGCGGCATCAGCCGCCCATAGTCCGGCGCCAGTGCGCAGGCGGCATGGCCGGCGGCGTACCAGAGCATGGTCAGCGCGAGCAGGCGGCGCCGGTCCCAGCCGGCGACCAGCGCGGCCAGCGTGGGCGCCCCCAGCGCCATCATGAAGGCGGCCACGGTGATCAGCTGTCCGGCCAGCGCCACCGAGACCTGCAGCGAGTGCGCCAGGTCGTTCAGCGTGCCGGCGGCCACCATCACGCCGCAGCCGATCGCGAAGTTGCCCGCCAGCAGCGACCAGCGCGCCTGCGACTCGGCCATCAGCGGATGACCTTCAGCGCTTCCGGATTGACGATGTTCGTCGGCTGCTTGTTGACGAAGTTGATGACGTTGTCGAACGCGGCGCCGAAGTAGAGCTCGTAGCTGTCCAGCTCGACGTAGCCGATGTGCGGCGTGCAGACCGCGTTCTCCAGCCGCAGCAGCGGGTGGCCCTGCAGGATGGGTTCGGTCTCGAACACGTCCACCGCCGCCATGCCGGGGCGGCCGCGGTTGAGCGCCGAGACGAGCGCGTTTTCCTCCACCAGTTCGGCGCGCGAGGTGTTGACGAACAGCGCCTGCGGCTTCATGCGCGAAAGGTCGTCGAAGGTGACGATGGCGCGCGTGGCGTCGTTCAGGCGCAGGTGCAGGCTCAGCACGTCGGCCGATTCGAAGAACTCCTCGCGCGTGGCCGCCACCGCAAGGCCGTGTTCGCGCGCCTTGGCGAGCGAGGCCTCGCGCCCCCACACCATCACCCGCATCCCGAAGGCGCGGCCGTAGCCGGCCACCATCTGGCCGATCTTGCCGTAGCCCCAGATGCCCAGCGTCCGGCCCGAGAGCTGCATGCCGATGCCGAAGTTGGGCGGCATGGACGCCGACTTCAGCCCCGACTGCTGCCAGGCGCCGTGCTTCAGGTTTCCGATGTACTGCGGCAGCCTGCGCATGCTGGCCATGATGAGCGCCCAGGTCAGCTCGGCCGGTGCCACCGGCGAGCCCACGCCTTCGGCCACCGCGATGCCCAGCCGGGTGCAGGCCTCGACGTCGATGTGCGGCCCCACGCGGCCGGTCTGCGAGATCAGCTTCAGGCGCGGCAGCTTGTCCAGCAGCGCGCGCGGAAAGTGGGTGCGTTCGCGGATCAGCACCAGCACGTCGGCGTCGCGCAGGCGCACCGAGAGCTGGCCGATGCCCTTCACCGTGTTGGTGAAGACCTTCGCGTTCAGCGGTTCCAGCTTGGCGGCGCACTTGAGCTTGCGTACCGCGTCCTGGTAGTCGTCGAGGATGATGATGTTCATGGCGGCCTGGTGCGATTCTGCCGTGTCCAGCAGGGCCGGCGCACCGGCGCTAGCATCGCCGCCTTTACAGGACGTCACCGGAGACAGACCATGAGCCTTTCCATGTACTCGGCCAGCGTGCCCACCTTCGCCCACGTGCTGGGCGCCATGCTGGGCTGGCTGGACAAGGCCGAGGCGCACGCCAAGGCGCGCGGCTTCGACGCCAACAATTACCTGGGGTTGCGGCTGGCGCCGGACATGCTGCCGTTCTCGCGCCAGATCCAGATCGCCAGCGACACCGCGAAGGGCGCCGCCGCCCGCCTGGCCGGGCAGGAGCCGCCGTCCTGGGAGGACTCCGAAGCCACGCTGGAAGAGCTGCGCGTGCGCATCCGCCGCACGATCGACTTCGTCAACGGCTTCGGGGCGGCCCAGATCGACGGCAGCGACGACCGCGCCATCGCCATCCCCACCCGAAGCGGCGAGCCGCGCCGCTTCACCGGCGAGTCGTACCTGAAGACCTTCGTGCTGCCCAACCTGTACTTCCACGCCACCACCACGTACGCGCTGCTGCGCCACGCGGGGGTGGAACTCGGGAAGAAGGACTTCCTGGCCCTGTGACGGGCCGCCGGCATCAGTCGGCCGCCGCCACCCGCGTGCGCCCCGTCTTGGCGGCGCGCTTGCGAGCCGGCTTCGCACTCTTGGCCGGCATCGAAGCCAGCATCAGCACCACGGACTGGCCGGGCTTGAAGGTGGCATTGGGGGTGACGCCGTTCCAGCGCGCCACCTGGGCCGCGTCGAGCCGGTAACGCCTGGCCACCGCGGCGACCGTCTCGCCCTTGCGGCCGGCGCGGACCGTGGTCTTGCGCACCGGGGGCGATTCGGGCGCCAGCGCGATGACGGCGTTGTCGGCCAGTCGTTCGGGCACGTCGTTCTGGATGCGGGCGCCGCGCGGCACCAGCAGCGTGGACCCCGCCTTCACCAGCATGCGTGGCGGGATGCGGTTGACCTCGCGCAGCTGGGCTTCGCTCATGCCCACCTGGCGCGCGGCGTCGGCCGGCTTCAGCGTCTTCGGGGCGACCCAGGCCGTCCAGCTGGCCAGCGGCCCCCGGTGCGAAGGCAGGCGGCGCACGAAACGGTTGGCGGCGTCGTAGGGCAGCAGCACCTGCGGCGTGCCGGCGGCCAGGATCACCGGCTTGTTCATCTGCGGGTTCAGGGCCTGGAACTCTTCCAGCGGCACGTCGGCCAGTTCGGCGGCAAGCGCCACGTCGATGTCGCGCTGGATCGCCACCGCCAGGAAGAACGGGTGGTTCTGCAGCGGCACCAGCGTGAGGCCGAAGTCGGCCGGGCGTTCGATGAGGTTCTTCACCGCCTGCAGCTTGGGCAGGTAGTTGCGAGTCTCGACCGGCATGCGCAGCGACGAGTAGTCGGCCGCCTGGCCGGCGCGCTGGTTGCGCTGCACGGCGCGCGTCACGTTGCCCTGGCCCCAGTTGTAGGACGCCAGCGCGAGCTGCCAGTCGCCGCCCAGCTGGTCGTGCAGGCGTTGCAGGTAGTCCAGCGCGGCGCGGGTGGATTCGAGAACGCCGCGGCGGTCGTCGCGGAAGACGTTCTGCTTGAGTTCGAAGTCGCGCCCGGTGCCGGGCATGAACTGCCACATGCCGGAGGCGCGCGCCGTCGACATCGCCTGCGGGTTGAAGGCGCTTTCCACCATCGGCAGCAGCGCCAGCTCGAAGGGCATGCCGCGCTTCTCGAGTTCCTCGACGATGTGGAACAGGTAGCGGCCGCCGCGGGTGGTCATGCGCTCCACGTAGTCGGGGCGGCTGGCGTACCACTGTTCCCACTTGCGCACCAGCTCGTTGTCCAGCGTGGGCATCGCGAAGCCGCTGCGCAGGCGCTGCCACAGGTCGACCCGCTCGTCGGCGGCTTCATCGCGGTCGATGCGGCCGTGGGCGCGGGGCAGGTCTTCCACGATGACCGCGGCCGGCGTGCTGTCTTCCTCCACCGGGGCGGCGGCAGCGGTGGGCGCGGACGCGGGGGGGGCCTCGGGTGCCGCAGCCGGCGCGGGCGCCGCCTCGACGACCACGGGCGCGGGTTCGGCCGCCACGGGTGCGGGTGCGGATTCCGGCGCCGGCGGCACCACGGCGCAGCCACAGGCCAGCAGCAGCCAGGCCACGCCGGCAAGGACAAGGGACCTGGACTTCACTTGAATCGGTTCTTCCATTCGCGCAGGGCGGCGAAGACATCGACGGCTTCTTCGCTACGGGCACCCTGCGCACGCGCGGAAGCCACGACCTCGGGCTCGGTGCAGCGCAGGAAAGGATTCAGCAGGCGTTCGATCTTCAGCGACGAAGGCAGGGTGGGACGCCCTGCGTCGCGCGCGGCGCGGCAGGCGGTGGCGTGTCCGGCGACGGCCTGGTTGGCGGGCTCCACCGCGGCGGCGAAGCGCAGGTTCGACAGCGTGTACTCGTGCGTGCAGCACACGCGGGTGTCCGCGGGCAGCGCGTTCAGGCGCGAGAGCGAGTCCAGCATCTGCGCCGGCGTGCCTTCGAACAGGCGGCCGCAGCCGGCCGAGAACAGCGTGTCGCCGCAGAAGAGGATCGGCGCCTCGTCGGCGCCGGTCTGGAAGTAGGCGATGTGGCCGGCCGTGTGGCCGGGCACGTCGATGACCTGGAAGTCGAGTCCCAGCACGCGGATGTGCATGCCGCCGGTGAGCTTCTCGAAAGGGGCGGGAATCGATTCCGTCGCAGGGCCCCACACAGGGCCCTTCAGGCGCAGCCGCAGCGCGTCCACGCCGCCGACATGGTCGGGGTGGTGGTGCGTCACTAGAATCGCCGCCAGTTCGAGGCCCCGGGCGTCGAGCGCGGCCTCCACCGGGGCCGCGTCCCCCGGGTCGACCACCGCGGCGCTGGAGCCGTCGTGCAGCATCCAGATGTAGTTGTCGGTGAAGGCGGGCAGTGCGACGAGATTCATCATCATGACGCGCGACGAGTCGATTATAGAGTTGGGCCTGTGGTTGAAGACCGCACCCGGCCGTTATCTGCTCGAGTGGGAACAGGACCGGCTCGATCATGCGGTGACCGACGCCTTCGGCTTCCATGCGCTGCAGCTGGGCCTGCCTGAACTGGAAGGCCTGCGCGCCAACCGCATGCCGCACCGCTGGGTGGCGAGCGATTCGTTCGTGGTGCCCGAACTGCTGGCCATGCCGCCGCCGCGCGACGGCCTCATCACGACCCAGCCGCCTTCGGAACCGGTGGCGATGTACTGCGAGTACGACGCGCTGCCCTTCCCGCAGCACAGCATCGACCTGGTGGTGCTGCCGCACGCGCTGGAGCTGGCGCGCGACCCGCACCAGACGCTGCGCGAGGTGGAGCGCGTGCTGGTGCCCGAAGGCCGCGTCGTCATCGCCGGCTTCAACCCGGCCAGCCTGTGGGGGCTTCGCCAGCGCGCCGGCCACGTGAAGCAGGGCATGGGCTTCGGCCGCGGCCGCAGCCTGTACCTGCCGCGCGCGGGCGACTTCATCGGCTACTGGCGACTGCGCGACTGGCTGCGCCTGCTGGGCTTCGAGGTCGAGGCCGGCCGCTTCGGCTGCTGGCGACCGCCGTTCTACAGCCAGCGCTGGCTGGACCGCTTCGCCTGGATGGACCCGGTGGGCGACCGCTGGTGGCCGGTGCTGGGCGCGGTGTACTTCATCGTCGCCGTCAAGCGCGTGCGCGGCATGCGCCTGGTGGGGCTGCTGAAGGACCAGCGCCGCAAGCCCAAGGCCGCGCCGGCGGTGGTGGCCAACCGGGAACCTGCCGAAAGCGAGAGTTGATGAGCGAAGTGGTGATCTACACCGACGGTGCCTGCAAGGGCAACCCCGGCCCCGGCGGCTGGGGCGCGTGGCTCAAGAGCGGCACGCACGAGAAGGAACTCTGGGGCGGCGAGCCCGCCACCACCAACAACCGGATGGAGCTCACCGCCGTGATCGAGGCGCTGGGCTCGCTGAAGAGGCGCTGCAAGGTGGCGATCTACACCGACAGCGAATACGTTCGCAACGGCATCACGACCTGGATCCACAACTGGAAGCAGCGCGGCTGGCGCACCGCCGACAGGAAGCCGGTGAAGAACGTCGAGCTCTGGCAGCGGCTGGAAGCGCTGGCCAGCTCGCACGACGTGAGCTGGCACTGGGTGAAGGGCCATGCCGGCGACCCCGGCAATGAACGCGCCGACGCGCTGGCCAACCGCGGGGTCGAATCGGTTCAGCGCTGAAGGGGCCGCGCCGGCCAGTCGCCCACGCGTTCGCGCAGGGCGTCCATGGTCGCGGGTGTGGCGGTGGCGATGGCGATCGTGGCCCCGGCAGCGGCCAGCAGCGCCATCGGGTGGCGCAGGCGGCCGGCAAAGCTGCCGGCGGCGGCGCCGATGAGCGAGCCGAGCGCGTCGATGACCGAGCTCGAGCGGTCGGTGGTGAACAGCCCCTGCGCCAGTTCGATGCCGCCGGCCACGGCCACCCACATCAGCAGCTTTCCGACGATGCCGCGCGGAGCCAGTTCGCCTGCTTCGCACAGGCCGGCCAGCAGCGCGAAGGCGATCACGTGGCCGAACGAATGCGGCACCTGCTCCGGCAAGGCGCTGCGGGGTGCCAGCGCCACGACCACCAGGGCGGCGGCCACCAGGCCCGCCGCCAGGCGCAACCCGCCGCGCGGGATCATCCGCCGATGTAGTGCATCTCGACGCGCCGCTCGCCGCTGGCCGCCGGCGCCTGATCGGCGCCGCGCAGTTCGGAATAGCGGTCGTCGCGCTCGCCCCAGACCTGGCCGTTGGCGGCGGCGATTTGCTCGTCGGTCGCGTCGCTGCGCAGCAGCGCGCGCAGGTCGTGGCCACGG
>JBGAKY010000073.1:0-27444 GCA_044224175.1 Rubrivivax sp.
GCTTCGCCTACGCGCCGGGCACGGTGCTGCGCTACCTGCGCGGCGAGTCGCGCGCCGACGAACACCACGAGGTGGGCCACAACCCGCTGGGCGCGTTCTCGGTCTTCGGCCTGCTGGCGCTGCTGGGCGTGCAGGTGGCCACCGGCCTCGTGGCCGACGACGAGGTGGCCACCACCGGTCCGCTGAACAAGTACGTCGCCAACGCCACCGCGCAGAAGGCCACCGCCTGGCACCACGAGGTGGGGCAGTGGCTGATCGTGCTGCTCGTCGTGCTGCACATCGGCGCCATCGTCTTCTACAAGGTGAAGAAGCAGAAGAACCTGGTGCCCCCCATGCTCACGGGCGACAAGCTGCTGCCGCCCGGCACGCCGCCGGCCGCCGACGGCCTGGCCACGCGCGTGCTGGCGCTGGTGCTGCTGCTGGGGGCCTTCGGCGTGGTCGGCTGGATCTGGAAGCTGGGCACCTGACCACCCTTCTTCGTGGACACGCCCGAGATCCGTCTCGTCGAAGCCGACAGTCCGGCGCTGCTGGATACGGCGCGCGCCATCATGCGCGAATACGCGGCCGGGCTGGGGGTGGACCTGTGCTTCCAGAACTTCGAGCAGGAGCTGGCCACCCTGCCGGGCGAATACGCCCCGCCCGGGGGCGCGCTGCTGCTGGCCCACGTCGACGGCCAGCTCGCCGGCTGCGGCGCGATGCGCGCGCTGGCCGACGTGGACTACGCCAACGCCTGCGAGATGAAGCGCCTGTACGTGCGGCGCGCCTTCCGCGGATTCGGCATCGGCCGCCTGCTGGCGCAGGCGCTGCTGGACCGCGCGCGCGAAGCCGGCTACGCCAACATGCTGCTGGACACGCTGGACGACATGGAGTCGGCGCGCAGCCTGTACGAATCGCTGGGCTTCGAGGAGATTCCGCCCTACTACTTCAACCCCATCGCCGGCGCACACTACCTGCGCGCCGACCTCAACGACATCACCACGCGCTGGTGAGGAGACACGCTTCTTGAGCGCCACCGCCATCGAACTTTCCGCCGGCCCCCTGCGCCTGGCCCTGCGCCCCGACCTGGGCGCCTCCATCGCCGGCCTCTGGCGCGAAGGCCTGCCCGTGCTGCGCAGCACCGAGCCGGCCGACCTGGAAGGCGCGCGCCAGTCGGGCTGCTACCCGCTGGCGCCCTATTCCAACCGCCTGGGCTACCGGCGCTTCCGCTGGCAGGGCCACGACTACACGACGGCGCCCAACTTCGACCCCGGCAACCCGCATTCGGTGCACGGCGTGGCCTGGCAGCGGCCGTGGGACGTGGTGTCCGCCAGCGCCACCGAAGCCGAACTTCGCTATCGCCACGAGGCCGACGCCCACTGGCCCTTCGCCTTCGAAGTGGCGCAGCGCTTCGTGCTCGGCCCCGACGCGCTGGAAGTGCACCTGGTCTTCACCAACCGGGCGCCGCTGCCGCAGCCGGTGGGGCTGGGCTGGCACCCGTACTTCCCGAAGCGGCCGCGCAGCCGCCTGCACATCGAGCTGACCGACCGCTGGGAGTCCGACCCCAGCGGCCTGCCCACGCGCAAGGTGCCGCAGCCGGGCATCGACGGCGACGTCTCGCACCTGGCCTTCGACCACTGCTTCGAAGGCTGGCGCGGCGCGGCCCGCATCCGCGACGAGAAGCTGTCGATGAAGCTGACCTCGTCGCTGCCCTACCTGGTGGTCTACACGCCCGACACCAAGCCCATCTACTGCGTCGAGCCGGTCAGCCACGTGAGCAACGCGCTGCACATGGCCGACCCGGCGGCACACGGCCTGCGCACGGTGAACCCGGGCGAAAGCTGCGACGCCTGGATGAAGCTCGAGATCGGGGGCGTGTGAGTCCGCAGGCTTTGCCGAGAACTCGATCCCCCTCGGGGGGACCGGCCGAAGGCCGTAGGGGGCAGACATGAGCGCGGACGGGATCACGGCGCTGCCGGTGCCGCCGGCGCGGCTGGGCGAGTCGCCCTTCTGGTGGCCCGAACAGGGCGCGCTGTACTGGCTGGACATCCCTGGGCGCCAGCTGCACCGCTGGGTGGCGAACGAGGCGCGCCATGACGAATGGGCCTTCGACAGCGACCCCGGCAGCTTCGCGCCGCTGCCCGGCGGCCACCTGCTGCTGGCGCTGCGCGAAGGCCTGGTGCGCTTCGACCCCGCCAGCGGCCGCCGCACGCCGCTGGCCGACGCGCCCTACGACACGCGGGACCAGCGCTTCAACGACGGCAAGGCCGACCCGCAGGGCCGCTTCTGGGTGGGCACGATCTGCGACCCGCGCGAGCCGCCGCGCGCCGCGCTGTACCGCTGGCAGCGCGGCAAGCTCGACCGCATGGCCGGCGGCATCAGCGCCAGCAACGGCCTCGCCTGGAGCCCCGACGGCCGCACGCTCTATTGGGCCGACACCTTCAGCCACCGCGTGTTCGCGTTCGACTTCGACGGCGACGACGGCAGCCTGTCGCGCCGGCGCGAGTTCCTGAGCTTCCCCCCGCGCGTGCCGGGCCAGCCGCTGGAAGGCTATGGCGGCCGCCCCGACGGCGCCGCGGTCGACGCCGAAGGCTGCTACTGGCTGGCCATGTTCGAAGGCCAGCGCCTGCTGCGCTTCTCGCCCGCCGGAGAACTGCTGCGCGAGGTGCCGCTGCCGGTGCGCTGCCCCACCATGCCCTGCTTCGGCGGGCCCGACCTGCGCACGCTGTTTGTCACCACCGCGCGCGACAAGCGTCCGCCCGAGGAACTGGCCGCGCAGCCGCTGGCCGGCTGCGTGCTGACGATGCGGGTGGACGTGCCCGGCCTGCCCGGCCACTTCGCCAACGGCTGAAAGCGCCCGGTGGACCCCGCCCCGCTGGACCGTGCCACGCTGCTGGCGCGCCTGGGCGAACGGCGCGAGTGGGACCTGGCGGTCGTCGGCGGCGGTGCCACCGGCCTGGGCGTGGCGCTGGACGCGGCGGCGCGCGGCTTCTCGGTGCTGCTGGTCGAGTCGCACGACTTCGCCGAAGGCACCAGCTCGCGCGCCACCAAGCTCGTGCACGGCGGCGTGCGCTACCTGGCGCAGGGCAACGTGGGCCTGGTGCGCGAAGCGCTGCGCGAGCGCGCCGCCGTGCTGGCCAACGCACCCCACGTGGCGCAGCGCCTGCCCTTCGTGATGCCGGGCTACCGATGGTGGGAAAGCGCCTTCTACGGCACCGGACTCAAGGCCTACGACGCGCTGGCGGGCCGACGCGGGCTGGGCGCCACCGAGTTCCTGTCCAGCGCACGCGTGCAGGAGCTGCTGCCCGGCGTGCAGCGCGCGGGCCTGAGTGGCGGCGTTCGCTACTGGGACGGCCAGTTCGACGACGCGAGGCTGGCCGTGCTGCTGGCACGCACCGCGGCGGCGAGAGGTGCGCTCGTGCTCAACCACGCCGAGGCGGTGGACCTGCTGCGCGAAGGCGGGCGCGTGCGCGGCCTGGTTGTGCGCGACCGCGAGAGCGGGCGCGAATGGCGCGTCGGCGCACGTTGCGTGGTCAACGCCGCGGGCGTGTGGGTCGACGCGGTGCGCGCGATGGACCAGGCCCCCGGCGCACCGGCGCGCGCGCCGATCGTGGCCCCCAGCCAGGGCGTGCACCTGGTCGTCGACCGCAGCTTCATGCCGGGCACGCACGCGCTGCTGGTGCCCAGGACGACCGACGGCCGCGTGCTCTTCGCCGTGCCCTGGCTGGGCAAGCTGATCCTGGGCACCACCGACACGCCGCGCGACGACCTGGCGCGCGAGCCCGTGCCCTTCGCCGAGGAAGTGGCCTTCATCCTGGGCGAGGCGGCGCGCTACCTGGAACGGGCACCGCAACGCGCCGACGTGCGATCGGTCTGGGTCGGGCTGCGGCCGTTGGTGAAGCACTCGGGCGAGGACGGCACGGCCGACGACGACGGCCCTTCGGCCGTCAGCACGAAGGCGCTGTCGCGCGAGCACACGGTGATCGTCGGCCGCTCCGGCCTGGTCACCGTGACGGGCGGCAAGTGGACCACCTACCGCGCGATGGCCGAAGACGTGCTGGAACGCTGCATGGCGCGCGACCTGCTGCCGCGCCGCCCTGGCGGCGTGACCGAAAGGCTGCCGCTGCTGGGCGCGGCCCCCGGCCGCCCGCTGGCCGGGCCGCCGGGCGAGCACTTGTATGGCAGCGAGGCCGCCGCCCTGCGCGCCCTGCCGGGTGCCGGCCATTGGCTCTGGCGCGACGGCGACGGCGGCCTGAGCGAAGCGATGGTGCGTTTCGCCGCCCGCCACGAGATGGCGCGCGAGGTGGGCGACGTGCTGGCGCGGCGTTCGCGCCTGCTGTTCCTGGATGCAGCCGAGGCGGCGCGCCTGGCCGACGCGGTGGCACGCCTGCTGGCGGTGGAGACGGGCCGCGACGTGGACGCCTCGGACTTCAAGGCGCTGGCGGCGCAGTACGGCCGCCTGCCTTGAGAACTTCGGCCTTCAGGCGCCGCTGGAGTACTTGATCGAGCAGCCGTAGGGCGTGGTCGTGGGCGTGCTCACCACCTTGCCGGCCAGCGCCTCGGCCACCACCTGCTTCACGTAGTTGGTGGCGCCCGCGATGTCGGACACGCGGCCCGTGGGCTTGCTGTCGATGGCGCCGGCGTAGACCAGCTTGCCGGCGGGATCGATCACGAACATGTGCGGCGTGGTGCGCGCGCCGTAGGCGCGGCCCAGCTTGCCGTCGCCGTCCATCAGCGTCGCGCTGGCGCGGGCCTTCTGCTCCTGCATCCAGGCCGCCATCTCGGCCGGCTTCCGGTAGTCGTAGGCATCGGGCGCGGTGGAGTTCACCGCCAGCCAGACCACGCCCTTGCCCACCGCGTCGGACTGCGTGCCCTGCATGTTGGCGGCGCTGTAGTGCTTCTGCACGAAGGGGCAGCCGGGGTTCACCCATTCCAGCACCACGTGGCGGCCCTTGAAGTCGGCCAGCGAGACGGTGCGGCCCGACGTGTCGACCGCCGTGAAGGCCGGGGCCGGCTGGCCCACCACCGCGGTGGCGCCTGCGCTGCCGGCGGCGAGGCAGAAGACGGACAGGGCGACGAACGAGCGCAGTTCCAGCGTCATCGGAAATCCTCCTTCGCGGTTCACGGCAGGGCGGCGAGGGCTTCCTTCACCTCGCCGGTGGACAGGATCTCGCTCAGCAGGCGCGGGCTGTCGCTGCCCGGCGCGTAGAGCGCGTAGACCGGCACGCCGCTGCGCCCCAGCCGCGACAGTTCGGCGGTGATGGCGGCGTCGCGCCGCGTCCAGTCGGCGCGCAGCAGGGCCACGCCTTTCTGTTCGAAAGCGGTCTTCACTTCGGGCCGGTTGAGCGTGGTGCGCTTGTTGACCTGGCACGAGACGCACCAGGCGGCGGTGAAGTCCACGAACACCGGCTGACCCTTGGCGGTGAGCTCGGCCTGGCGCTGCGTGCTCCAGGGTTCCCAGCCGCTTTCGCTGCGCTGCGCGGCCGCCGGGCCTTCACGCAGCACCGGCAGCGCCCAGGCCACGGCCACCGCCACCAGCAGCAGCGCCACGGTGCCGAAGCCGCGCCGCGCGCGCGGCCCCAGCGCCGGCGACCCCAGCGCCCAGGCGGCGAATGCCAGCGCCACCAGCGTGGCCAGCAGCGCCGCGACGCCGTCGATGCCCACCTGCTGCCCCAGCACCCAGACCAGCCACACCACGGTGGCGAACATCGGGAACGCGAGCAGCGTCTTGAAGTGCGCCATCCAGGCGCCGGGCCGCGGCAGCGCGTTGGCCACCGCCGGCCAGGCGCTGGCCAGCAGGAAGGGCGCGGCCATGCCCAGGCCAAGGGCGACGAAGACGACCATCGCCTCGGCCGGCGGCATGGTGAGCGCGGCGCCGAGCGAAGCGCCCATGAAGGGCGCGGTGCAAGGCGCGGCCACGGCCACCGCCAACACGCCGGTGAGCAGCGAATCGACCAGCGGATGGCGCGCCCGCGAGGCCAGCCACGACGAGGGCAGCACGCCCGCGATCTCGAACACGCCGGCCAGGTTCAGGCCGATCAGCGTGAACAGCACGGCCAGCCCCGCCACCACCACCGGCTGCTGCAGCTGGAAGCCCCAGCCCAGCTGTTCGCCACCGGCCCGCAGCGCCAGCAGCATCGCCGCCAGCGCCACGAACGAGAGCAGCACGCCGGCGGTGTAGGCCAGGCCGCCGGCGAGCAGCTTCGAGCGTTCGTGCGCGTGGCTCGCGAAACCCAGCACCTTGAGCGACAGCACCGGGAACACGCAGGGCATCAGGTTGAGCAGCAGCCCGCCCACGAAGGCCAGTGCGGCGGCGGCCAGCAGGCCGACCGAAGGGGCCGGCGGCGGCGCGGGCTTCGCCGGCGCCGATTCGACGATGGGGGGCAGCGGCGCCGGCGACTGGATCGCCGGCCAGGGCGAGGTCACCTTCACCGCCACGCGCACG
Organism: Rubrivivax sp.; assembly: GCA_044224175.1. GTDB lineage: Bacteria > Pseudomonadota > Gammaproteobacteria > Burkholderiales > Burkholderiaceae_C > Rubrivivax. Next base: position 6,422 of record JBGAKY010000073.1, read on the forward strand.
CCGGCCGCTTCGCCGGTGCTGGCCAGCACCACGGGCATCAGCTCGGGTCCGGCCGTGCGCTGCGGGTCCAGCGGCACGCGCACGGTCCAGTCGGCGCCGGACCACTTGGCTTCGGGCACCGCGGCATTGGCGATGACGCCAGTGGTCTCGGGCATGAAGGCCAGTTCGCGACCCTGCCAGGCCGGTGGCAGGCCGCTGGCCTTGACGACCAGCTTGTCGCCTTCGAGCGTGGCGCTGGCCGTGGCGGCAGGCAGTTCACGCGGTTGCGCATTGCGGGCGGTCTCGAACAGCACCGCGTGGCCGGCGGTGGCGGCGCGCGCGGGCACCGAGAGCGCGAACTCGCCCGACTCCGGAATGCAGACGTCCTTGCAGACCAGCCAGTCGGCCTTCAGCGAGACGGCCAACTGCTCGCCCGCGAAACCGGCGGGCACCTGCACCTTCACCGGCAGCAGCACGACACCGTCGTAGCCGTAATTCAGCAGCGGACCGATGGGCAGCTTGCGCGGCGTCGGCCATTCGATCTCGCCGGCCGCGAAGCCCTCGGGCAGCGTCCAGGCCAGCGTGGTGGGCAGGCCCGAGTCGCCGGGGTTCTTCCAGTAGGTGTGCCACTGCGGCTTGTGTTCGAGCGACAGGCCCAGCCAGAGCGGCTTGCCGGCCACCACGCCTTCGGGCGCATGCGCCACCAGTTCGGCGCGCACCTGCGGCGTGGTCACGACGGCGCCGGCCGCCAGCGCCGCGAACGGGGCGCTCAGGGCGGCAAGGACGGACAGAAGGCGCAGCAGCATCATCGGAAGAAGGGATTGTCGGTCAGCGGCGCGGCAGGCGCCGGGTCTGGCCGATGGCCAGCAGCAAGAAGTCGTCGTCCGCCACCCCTTGCGCCTTACGGGCGGCCGCCAGCGCCGCCGGCGGCGCGTCGAGCGACTCGTCGGTGAGCTGGAAAGTTCCCCAGTGCATGCCCAGTGATCGCTTCGCGCCCAGGTCCTGGTGGATTTTCACCGCCTCTTCGGGGTTCACGTGCTGCTGGGCCATGAACCAGCGCGGTTCGTAGCCGCCCACCGGCAGCAGCGCCAGGTCGAAGCCGCCTTCGCGCTGGCGTTCGGCGAAACGGCGGCGGATGTCGGCGAAGTCCTGCGAATAGCCGGTGTCGCCGGCGTGGAACAGGTGCAACGAAGGGCCGAAGACCGCGAAGCCGCCCCAGAGCGTCTTCAGGCGGTCGTTCAGGCCGCGCGCCGACCAGTGCTGCACCGGCGTGAGCGCCACTTCCACGACGCCCACGCGCACCGACTGCCACCAGTCCAGTTCCGCCACGTTGGTGATGCCGCGCCCGGCCAGCCAGGCCGCCAGCCCCAGCGGCACCACGAACAGCGGCGGGCCGCCGGGCTGGGCCGCGAGCGCCTGCACGCTGGATTCGTCGAGGTGGTCGTAGTGGTTGTGCGAGACCAGCACCAGGTCCACGTGCGGCAGGTCGGCCAGCGCCACGCCGGGCGGCTGGGCGCGTTTCGGGCCGACCCAGCCGAAGGGCGAGGCCCGTTCGCTCCAGATCGGGTCGGTGACGATGTTCAGGCCGTCCATCTGCACCAGCAGCGTGGCGTGCCCGATCCAGGTGACGGCAGGCTCCATCGCCGCGCCGGCCGCGCCATTGGCGCGCAGGAAGGCCAGGTCGGGTTCGACGCGCGGTGTCGGCGTCCTGGGCGGTGGAGGCAGGTCTTCGCGCCAGGACTGCCAGCGCCAGCGCAGCAGCGCGCCCAGCCCGCGCGGCTCGAACTCGAGGTAGTTGTTCTGGAAGCCGCCTTCGCGGTGGTGCGGCGGCGTCTGGGCCGCTGCCGCGGCGGCGGCCACCAGAAGGGCGCAGGCGAGGGATCGGAACGGCATGGCGCAGCATCATCGCAGCGCCCGCGCCAGCACCCGAATGCCGGGTTTCAGGGTGTTTCGGGTTTGTTCGTATAATCCCGCGGCTTTGCTGAACGCATCCCCCAACCCACCATGGCGATCGAACGGAACCTCCGCCACGACCGCTGGCGAAAGTGGGAGGACCAAGAAGATGAGTCGGCAGCATCGAACCCCAAGCCGCTGACGCGCGAGGAGGCGCAGGCGCTGCGAGACCGCGAACCGCCCGTTTCCCCGTGGCGCGTGATCGGTCTGCAGGCGGGGGTCGGTGTGGTGGCGGCGCTGCTTGCGGCACTGGTCACCGGTGGGTCGGAGTGGCCGCTGTCGCTGTTGTACGGCGCGGCCACGGTCGTGGTGCCGGGCGCGCTGATGGCGCGTGGCATGACGAGCCGGCTGTCCAGCATGTCGCCCGGCAGCAGTGCCGTCAGCTTCATGTTGTGGGAGTTTGTGAAGATCGCGGTCTCGGTGGCCATGCTGATGCTGGCGCCAAGACTCGTGCAGCCCCTGAGCTGGCCCGCGCTGCTGGTCGGACTGGTGCTGTGCATGAAGGTTTACTGGGTCGCGCTCCTGTGGCGCGGCCGACGGACAGCGAACTAGGACGAGACGAACGACATGGCCGCCGAAGGACACGCCGAGCACGCCCCCAGTGCGGGTGAATACATCATTCACCACCTGCACCATCTGCAGTCGGGGCACCAGAAGGGCGTCGTCGACTTCTCGGTGATCAACATGGATTCCGTGTTCTTCGCCGTCGTGCTGGGCGTGCTGGGCTGCTGGCTGCTGGCGCGGGTGGCGAAGAAGGCCACCTCGGGCGTGCCGGGCCGCCTGCAGGCGGCGGTGGAGATCCTGATAGAGATCGTCGACACCCAGGCCAAGGGCATCGTGCACAACGCGACGAGCCGCAAGTTCGTGGCCCCGCTGGCGCTCACCGTGTTCGTCTGGATCGTGCTGATGAACACGATGGACCTGCTGCCGGTGGACCTGCTGCCGCTCGTCGGCGAGAAGGGCGCCCACCTGCCCTACCTGCGCGTGGTGCCCACCGCCGACCTGTCCGTCACCATGGGCATGTCGGTCACGGTGCTGCTGATCTGCATCTACTACAACCTGAAGATCAAGGGCGTCGGCGGCTGGGTGCACGAACTGTTCGCCGCTCCGTTCGGCGACAAGTGGTTCCTGTATCCGGTCAACTTCCTGATGCAGATGATCGAGTTCGTCGCCAAGACCGTGTCCCACGGCATGCGGCTGTTCGGCAACATGTACGCCGGCGAGCTGATCTTCCTGCTGATCGCGCTGATGGGCGGCGCCTTCTTCAGCGCCGTCGGCATTCCGCTCGCCATCGGCCACCTGATCGCAGGCTTCGCCTGGGCCGTGTTCCACATCCTGATCATCGTTCTGCAGGCCTTCGTGTTCATGATGCTGACCCTCGTGTACGTCGGCCAGGCCCACGATTCGCACTGATCCCCGGTTTCCCGTTCCCCGTTACCTTTCCAAGACAGGAGTCTTTCAAATGCAAGTCATCAGCTTCGTTGCCCTCGCCGCCGGCCTGATCATCGGTCTGGGCGCCATCGGCGCCTGCATCGGCATCGGCATCATGGGCAGCAAGTACCTGGAATCGGCCGCGCGCCAGCCCGAGCTGATGGGCGAACTGCAGACCAAGATGTTCCTGCTGGCCGGCCTGATCGACGCCGCGTTCATCATCGGCACCGGTATCGCGCTGTGGTTCGCCACCGCCAACCCGTTCCTCGGCCAGCTGGCCAACCTGCCGAAGTGATTCGGCGCGCGGCCCTCGCCTGAGAGGACACGCGCGGCATGAGGTGGCGAGCCTGACCCCAGGCCCGGCACCGTCCGAAGCATTCCGAGGACAAGCAACGTGAGCATCAACGCGACACTGATCATCCAGATGATCGTGTTCCTGGCCCTGGTCGGGTTCACGATGAAATTCATCTGGCCGCCGATCATCAAGGCGCTCGACGAGCGCGCGGCGAAGATCGCCGACGGCCTTTCCGCCGCCGACCGGGCCAAGGCCGACCTGGCCGCCGCCAACCAGCGCGTCGAGCAGCAGCTCGCCGGCGCCCGTGAAGACGCCGCCAAGCGCGTGGCCGACGCCGAGCGCCGCGCCGCGCAGATCATCGAAGAGGCCAAGGGCAAGGCCAACGAACTGGGCGTCAAGATCGTCGTCGACGCCAAGGCCGAAGCCCAGCAGGTCATGATCGCCGCCCGCGAACAGCTGCGCGAGCAGGTTGCCGCGCTGGCCGTCAAGGGTGCCGAGCAGATCCTGCGCCGCGAGGTCAACGCCAGCGTGCACGCCGACCTGCTGCAGCGTCTGAAGACGGAGCTGTAGGCCATGGCAGAACTGGCCACCATCGCCCGGCCGTACGCGGAAGCGCTGTACAAGTCCGCCGGCAGCGGCGCGCAGGCGCTGAAGGCGCCGCTGGCGGCGCTGGCCGCGGTGGCCGCCGACGCCGACCTGCGCAGCTTCGCCGACAACCCGAAGGCCAGCGCCCAGCAGGTGTTCGACCTCGTCACCGGCGTCGCCGGCGGCAACGTCGAGCCCAAGCTCGCGAACCTGCTGCGCGCCGTCATCGAGAACGGCCGCATCGCCGCGCTGCCCGAGATCTCGGCCCAGTTCGCCACGCTGGCGAACTCGAACTCGGGCGTCTCCGACGCCACCGTCTTCAGCGCGTTCCCGATCGAAGGCGCGCAGCTCGCCGAGGTCTCGGCGCTGCTCGAGAAGCGCTTCGGCCGCAAGCTCAACCCGACCGTCGAGGTCGACCCCACGCTCATCGGCGGCATCCGCGTCGTCGTCGGCGACGAGGTGCTGGACACCTCGATCAAGGCCCGCCTCGAACAGATGAAGGCCGCGCTCGTCGCGTAGAGCCCTTCAGGAGAACCCCATGCAACTGAATCCCGCAGAGATTTCCGAGCTGATCAAGAGCCGCATCGAAGGCCTTGGCACCTCGGCGGACATCAAGAACCAGGGCACGGTGGTGTCGGTGACCGACGGCATCGTCCGCATCCACGGCCTTTCGGACGTGATGGCCGGCGAAATGCTGGAGTTCCCGGCCACCAAGAGCGGCCAGGCCACCTATGGCCTGGCGCTCAACCTCGAGCGCGACTCGGTCGGCGCGGTGATCCTGGGTGAGTACGAGCACATCTCCGAAGGCGACACCGTCAAGTGCACGGGCCGCATCCTGGAAGTGCCGGTCGGCCCCGAGCTGATCGGCCGCGTCGTCAACGCGCTCGGCCAGCCGATCGACGGCAAGGGCCCGATCAACGCCAAGATGACCGACGTGATCGAGAAGGTCGCGCCGGGCGTGATCGCGCGCAAGAGCGTCGACCAGCCGGTGCAGACCGGCCTGAAGTCGATCGACACCATGGTGCCGATCGGCCGCGGCCAGCGCGAACTGATCATCGGCGACCGCCAGACCGGCAAGACGGCGGTGGCGGTCGACACGATCATCAACCAGAAGGGTCAGAACATGACCTGCGTCTACGTCGCGATCGGCCAGAAGGCTTCGTCGATCAAGAACGTGGTGCGCGCGCTGGAGCAGGCCGGTGCGATGGAATACACCATCGTCGTCGCCGCCAGCGCCTCTGAATCGGCGGCCATGCAGTACGTCAGCGCCTATTCGGGCTGCACGATGGGCGAGTACTTCCGCGACCGCGGGCAGGACGCGCTGATCATCTACGACGACCTGTCCAAGCAGGCCGTCGCGTACCGCCAGGTCTCGCTGCTGCTGCGCCGCCCGCCGGGCCGCGAAGCCTTCCCCGGCGACGTGTTCTATCTCCACAGCCGCCTGCTCGAGCGCGCCGCGCGCGTGAACGCCGACTACGTGGAAGCGTTCACCAAGGGCGCCGTGAAGGGCAAGACCGGTTCGCTGACCGCGCTGCCCATCATCGAGACGCAGGCCGGCGACGTGTCCGCGTTCGTGCCGACCAACGTGATCTCGATCACCGACGGCCAGATCTTCCTGGAAACGGCGCTCTTCAACGCCGGCATCCGCCCCGCCATCAACGCCGGCATCTCGGTGTCGCGGGTGGGCTCGGCGGCGCAGACCAAGCTGATCAAGGCGCTGTCGGGCGGCATCCGTACCGACCTGGCGCAGTACCGCGAACTGGCCGCCTTCGCGCAGTTCGCTTCCGACCTGGACGCCGCCACCCGCAAGCAGCTGGACCGCGGCGCGCGCGTGACCGAACTGCTGAAGCAGCCGCAGTACCTGCCGCTGCCGATCAGCCTGATGGCCGCGTCGATCTTCGCCGTCAACAAGGGCTTCCTGGACGACGTGGACGTGAAGAAGGTGCTGCCCTTCGAACACGGCCTGCACCAGCACCTGAAGTCCAGCCACGCCGCCCTGCTGGCCAAGCTGGAGAACGACAAGGCGATGGACAAGGCCGCGGAAGAAGAGCTGAGCAACGCGATCGCCGCGTTCAAGAAGTCGTTCGCCTAAGGAGCCGTCATGGCGGTCGGTAAAGAGATCCGCGGCAAGATCAAGAGCTTCGAGAACACGAAGAAGATCACCAAGGCCATGGAAATGGTCTCGGCGTCGAAGATGCGCAAGGCGCAGGACCGCATGCGTGCGGCCCGGCCTTACGCCGACAAGATCCGCAACATCACCGCCCACCTGGCGCAGGCGAACCCGGAATACCACTCGCCCTACATGCGCAAGGGCGGCACGTCGAAGGTGAGCGGCTTCATCGTCGTCACCACCGACAAGGGCCTGTGCGGCGGCCTGAACACCAACGTGCTGCGCGCCATCACGAACCAGATGAAGGACGTGCAGACCGCCGGCGGCAAGAGCCAGGCGGTGGCGATCGGCAACAAGGGCTACGGCTTCCTGAACCGCATCGGCGTGCCGGTGGTCAGCCACGCCACGCAGCTGGGCGACGCACCGGTGCTGGAAAAGCTGATCGGCCCGGTCAAGGTCATGCTGGACGCCTTCGTGGCCGGCCAGGTCGACGCCGTCTACCTCTGCTACACGCGCTTCATCAACACGATGAAGCAGGAGCCGGTGGTCGAGCAGCTGCTGCCGCTGGCCGCCGAACGCCTGGAGCAGAGCGCCGCCGAGAAGGCCCAGTACGGCTGGGACTACATCTACGAGCCCGACGCGCCCACCGTCATCGACGACCTGCTCACGCGCTACATCGAGGCGCTGGTGTTCCAGGCCGTGGCCGAGAACATGGCCAGCGAGCAGAGCGCGCGCATGGTCGCCATGAAGGCGGCGACCGAAAACGCCGGCAACCTGATCGCCGAGCTGAAGCTGGTCTACAACAAGACCCGCCAGGCCGCCATCACGACCGAGCTCTCCGAAATCGTCAGCGGCGCCGCCGCGATCAGCGGCTGAGACGGCCGCACGCACCGAACATCGTTTGAAGGAATAGAGAAATGGCACAAGGCAAGATCGTCCAGTGCATCGGCGCCGTGGTGGACGTGGAGTTCCCGCGCAACGAGATGCCCCGCGTCTACGACGCGCTCAAGCTCGAAGGCTCGGCGCTCACGCTCGAAGTGCAGCAGCAGCTGGGCGACGGCATCGTGCGCACCATCGCGCTGGGCTCGTCGGAAGGCCTGCGCCGCGGCCTGATGGTCACCAACACCGGCGCCGCCATCACGGTGCCGGTGGGCAAGGCCACGCTGGGCCGCATCATGGACGTGCTGGGCAACCCGATCGACGAGCGTGGTCCGGTCGACAACGCGCTCTCCGCCCCCATCCACCGCAAGGCGCCGGCCTACGACGAGCTGAGCCCGTCGCAGGAGCTGCTCGAGACGGGCATCAAGGTGATCGACCTCATCTGCCCGTTCGCCAAGGGCGGCAAGGTGGGCCTGTTCGGCGGCGCCGGCGTCGGCAAGACCGTGAACATGATGGAGCTCATCAACAACATCGCGAAGGCGCACTCGGGCCTGTCGGTGTTCGCCGGCGTCGGTGAGCGCACCCGCGAGGGCAACGACTTCTATCACGAGATGAGCGACTCCAAGGTCGTCGTGCAGGAGAACCTGTCCGAGTCCAAGGTGGCGATGGTCTACGGCCAGATGAACGAGCCGCCGGGCAACCGCCTGCGCGTGGCGCTGACCGGCCTGACCATGGCCGAAGCGTTCCGCGACGAAGGCCGCGACGTGCTGTTCTTCGTCGACAACATCTACCGCTACACGCTGGCCGGAACCGAAGTGTCCGCGCTGCTGGGCCGCATGCCTTCGGCGGTGGGCTACCAGCCGACGCTGGCCGAGGAGATGGGCCGCCTGCAGGAGCGCATCACGTCGACCAAGATCGGCTCGATCACCTCGATCCAGGCCGTCTACGTGCCGGCGGACGACCTGACCGACCCCAGCCCCGCCACCACCTTCGCCCACCTGGACGCCACGGTGGTGCTGTCGCGCGACATCGCCTCGCTGGGCATCTACCCCGCGGTGGACCCGCTGGACAGCACCAGCCGCCAGGTCGACCCCAACGTCGTCGGCGAAGAGCACTACAGCACCACCCGCGCCGTGCAGGGCACGCTGCAGCGCTACAAGGAACTGCGCGACATCATCGCCATCCTGGGCATGGACGAACTGAGCCCGGAAGACAAGCTGGCCGTGGCGCGGGCGCGCAAGATCCAGCGCTTCCTGAGCCAGCCCTTCCACGTGGCCGAGGTGTTCACCGGCAGCCCGGGCAAGTACGTGCCGCTGAAGGAAACGATCCGCGGCTTCAAGATGATCGTCAACGGCGAGTGCGACCACCTGCCGGAGCAGGCGTTCTACATGGTCGGCACGATCGACGACGCCTTCGAAAAAGCGAAGAAGATCAACTGAGGACATCGCCATGGCGACCATCCACGTCGACGTCGTCTCGGCCGAGGAGAGCATCTTCTCGGGCGAAGCGAAGTTCGTCGCCCTGCCGGGCGAGAACGGCGAGCTCGGCATCCTGCCGCGCCACACGCCGCTCATCACCCGCATCAAGCCGGGTGCGGTGCGCATCGAGCGTGCCGACAACGGCGAGGAGGAGTTCGTCTTCGTCGCCGGCGGCATTCTGGAAGTGCAGCCGGGCACGGTGACCGTGCTCGCCGACACCGCGATCCGCGGCCACGACCTCGACGAGGCGAAGGCCAACGAAGCCAAGCGCATGGCCGAGGAAGCCATGCGCAACGCCAAGAGCGACATCGACCTCGCGGCCGCGCAGAGCGAGTTCGCGATGATGGCCGCGCAGCTGGCGGCGATCCAGAAGCTGCGCAAGAAGTAGCCCGGCCGCCGGGCTAGTTCGCGCGGTCCGGCCGCAGCAGGTCCAGCACCTGCTCGCGCGCTTCCAGCAGCACGTGGCGGGCGCCCAGCCAGAGCGCGCCCAGATAGGCCGCGGCGCCGGTCGCGATCTCCGCCGCCAGCAGCAGCGGCAGCGGGACCGACCCGCCCAGGGTGCGCCGGCACAACCACACCAGCACCAGCATCGCCGCGCCGGCCAGCAGAGGCGGCAGCAGCGTGGCCACCGCATCGCGCCGCCGCTGCTGCAGCACGTGCGACGTCAGCACGAGCGAGAACCCGAACACCAGCGGGTAGGCCGCCACCCAGGCCAGGGAAGCCCCGACCAGCCCGCCCCTCCAGCCGCCCAGCGCCACCGCGGCCGGCAGCAGCGCGGCCGCCAGCAACAGCTCCCGGGTGGCCGCCTGCGGGCGCCCGGCCGCGGTGACGGCGGTGTTCTGGAACGCGCTCAGCATGCGCAGCGGCGCCACCAGCGACAGCGCCGCCAGCGGCCACTGCGCGGCCTGCCACTTGGGGCCCAGCACCAGCTGCACGAATTCCGGCGCCACCGCGGCCAGCCCCCAGCAGACGCCGAAGCCGTAGAGCGCCAGCAGGCGCCGCAGCCGGTTGGCGACGAAACGCAGTTCGTCCTTGCGGTCCACCAGTCGGCAAAGGATCGGGAACGCGACCCGGTTCACCGCCTCCATCGCCTTGCCGGCCGGCAGCATGGCCAGTTGCGACGAGGTGTTGTAGGCCCCCAGCGCGGAAGCGCGCAGCTGCAGGCCCAGCACCAGGTTGTCGGCCTGGCCGGACCAGTACCAGAGCGCGCGCGCCGCCAGCGTGTGCCCGCTGACGCCCACCATCGGGCGGATCGCACCCGGTTCCACGCGCCCGGGCCAGACGATGCCGCCATGGGCGATCAGCGTGCCCACCGTGCGCACCGCGGCCATCGTCAGCGCGCCGGCCACCAGCGCCCACACGCCGGCGTCGGCCAGTGCGGCCCCGAGCGTGACGAAAGAACCCGACAACCCCGCCACGATCTGCACGACCGAGATGTCGCGGAAGCGAAGTTCGCGTTCCAGCATCGCCTGGGGCACGGCGGCCACCGAAGCCAGCACCAGTTCCAGCGTCAGCGCCCACATGACCGGCGTCACCGGCGGCGCCTCGTATTCGGCCGCCACCCAGGGCGCCAGCGCGGCCAGCAACAGCGCCACGGCCAGGTTCAGCGTCATCAGCAGCGTGGCGGCCATGCGGCGCTGGGCCTCCGTGACCTGCGGCGCCTGCACCAGCGCGACGCCGAAACCCAGCTCGGCGAACATGGCGATGAAGCCCTGCACGAGCAGCGCGATCGCGAACACGCCGTAGTCGCCGGGCTCGAGTTCGCGCATCACGATGATCGTGATCGGCCAGGTGACGAGTTGCAGGCCCAGGCGTCCGGCCAGGGTCCAGCGGAAACCGCTGAGCGCGGCCTTGCGGAGTTCGGTCACGCCGCCTTTCCCTGGTCTTCGAGCCAGGTCAGCCAGAGTTCGGTCTGGGCCAGGTCGAACATCAGACCCACCTGGGCGGGTTCGGCTTCCCGCGCAAGCAGCGTCTCGACGCCGTGCAGGTCGTAGAGCCCGCGCTCGCGGAAGGCACGCGTCCCGGCCAGCTCGCGGCACAGCCTCCGCAGGCCCTGCGCCTTGCGCCTGTCGTGGTCGACCGGGAAGCCCAGCTTGCGGACCTGCGCGCTCACGGCGGCCGGCACGCGGCGCGCCGCCACCGCGCGCAACGCCACCTTGTTGACGCCCCCGGCGTACTTCAGCGTCTCGGGCAGGCGCAAGCCGTGCTCGACCAGTCGGTGGTCGGCAAAGGGCAACCGTGCTTCCACGGAATGCGCCATCGAGACGCGGTCCTCGACGCGCAGGTACAGCGGCAGCGGCCAGGTACCCAGCGCGTAGCGCTGGTGGTCGGCCAGGCGTGCCGGTCCGTTGCGCAGCCAGTCGCGGCCGGCAGGCGGGGTGCGCCAGAACTCGGGTGCGAAGACCGGGTGGCTCTCGGCGGCGCGCCGTGCGCTCTCGCGGCGCTCACGCAATGCGGCATAGGGCGCCCAGCGGCCGAGCGCGAAGCGCGCCGCGCGCGCCGCCACCTGCGCCAGCATGCGCGCCATCGGCAGACCCTGCAGGCGTGCGCTGGCGCGGATGTCGGCCACCAGCGGCGCCCATTCGAGACCGAGAGCCATGCCCATCCAGCGACCGCCTTCGAACGAGCTGTAGCCGGCGAAGGCCTCGTCGGCGCTCTGCCCGCCGAGCAGCACCTTCACGCCTGCCGCCCGCGCGCGCCCGAAGAGCGCGTAGTTCGCGATCGGCGACAGCGAGTGCAACAGCTCGCCATTGGCCGCCACCACTGCCGGCAGCAGGCCGGCGATGTCGAGATCGCGGCCCTCGACGGGGTGTTCGTTGGCGCCGGTCTGGCCCAGCGTGGCGGCCACGAGGCTGCGCTCGTCGTAGGCCTCGTCGTGGTAGGTGAAGGCGTCCAGTCCCGCATTGCCAAGCAACGCCGCCTCGCAGATGAGCAGCGAAGAGTCGATGCCGCCGGACACCGTGAAGCCCACGGGCACGTCGCTGCGCATGCGCAGGCGGACCGAGTCGCTGACGAGCGCGCCCAGCGCATCGACCCACTCGGCTTCGCTGCGCGCGGGTTCGCTCTCGCGGTCGGCCGGCAGCGTCCAGTAGTGCCGGACCTGGAACTCGCCGGCGCTGTCGACCCGGGCGCAGCCCCCCGCCGGCAGCTGGCGCACGCCGGCCAGGCAGCTGCCGGCGCCATGGTCCATCGAAGCGTCGCGCAGCGCGGCCACCACGCGCGGCCAGTCGGGGCTGAGCCGGACGAGCCCCGTCGCGCCGATGGCCCGCGGTTCCGAGGCGAAGACGGTCCAGCGGCTGTCCTGCCAGCAGTAGAAGGGCTTCTCGCCGAGTCGGTCGCGCGCCGCGAAGCTGGCACCGGTGTGGCGGTCGTGGATGACGAAGGCGAACATGCCGTTCAGCCGCTCCAGGCAGCCCTCGCCCCATTGCTGCCAGGCCGCCAGCAGCACTTCGGTGTCGCTTGTCGAGCGGAAGGTCGCGCCCAGGGCGCGCAGTTCTTCCTTCAACTCGCGGTAGTTGTAGATCTCGCCGTTGAACACCATCACGAAGCGGCCGTCGGCACTGAGCATGGGCTGGTGTCCGCCAGGCCCGATGTCCAGGATGGCCAGGCGCTGGAAGCCCATGCTGACCGCGCCTTCGGCAAAACGGCCGCAGTCGTCCGGCCCCCGGTGCACGATCGCCGCCATCGCGCGGGTCAGTGCCTCGGGGGCGAAAGGCTGGCCTTGCCGCCCGATCACAACGATCCACCCGCACATGTTCGGCCCGACGTCCTCTCCAGATAGGCTGCGAGGAGTCCGTGGTCGAAACCGAAAGTGCCCGGCGCCGGCCATTGGAGGCCTGGGGCGCACCTGCTTGCGGGTGCGCCTCGCGACTCATCTCCCTGCCGACACATTCTCTGACAGATCAACAGGAAATCGACAGGTTGCACATCCTTCAGGGGGAGGATTCGTGCCCAGTTTCCCTCCCGGAATGCGGGGGTCGACCGCCATGGCGTCAGAACAACTCGTCTCCGGCCTGCATTCGCGTTTCGCGCAGCACGCCGACCGCGCGCGCGCCGGCCCCATGCAGGCGTACATGAAGTCGGCCCTGCCCTTCCTGGGCATCGCCGCACCGCTGCGCCGCCAGCTCATGGCTGAGGCGGTGCGGGCCCATCCCTGCCCCGACACCGCGACCCTGGCCGCCACCATGCGCCACCTGTGGCGCCATGCGAAGCACCGCGAGGAGTGGTACGCCGCGATGGAACTGGCCCGCGTGGGCCCGCATCGAAAGCTGCTCACGGGCGCGCTGCTGCCGGTGTACGAGGAGATGATCGTCGCCAGCGCCTGGTGGGACTGCTGCGACGACATCTCCGGCACCGCGCTGGCCGAACTGCTGCAGCGAGAGCCCGCGCTGATGAAGCCGCTGCTGCGCCGCTGGTCGCGGGGCGACGACCTCTGGCTGCGGCGCGCCGCCATGCTGGCGCAGCGCCGCCTGCGCGAGCCTGTCTTCGACGCCGCGCTGCTGTACGACTGCATCGAGCCTTCGCTGGACGACCCGCGCTTCGCCGGCGAATTCTTCATCCGCAAGGCCATCGGCTGGGCGCTGCGCGAACGCTCCTACGCGGCGCCGCAGGAAGTGACGGACTGGTGCCGGCGCCACGCCGCGCGCCTGTCAACGCTGACGAAGCGCGAGGCGCTCAAGGCCTTGAAGCGGCGCGGCGGCGCTGGGGTCGATCCGGACGCCTGAAACGGCCCCGGCGGCTACGCTTGCCGCCATGGACACCTCTTCCGCCCGCCGCCATGCCCTGGGCGACCTGCTGCGCCGGAGCGCCGCCCGCCACCCCGGTAAGCTGGCCATCGCCTGTGGCGACGTGCGATGGACCTACCGGGAATTCGACACCATCTGCAACCGCGTGGCCGCCGGCCTGGCGCAGCGCGGCGTTTCCAAGGGCGACCGGGTCGCGCTGCTGGCGCGCAACTCGCACGCCTTCGCCGCGCTTCGCTTCGCGCTGGCCAGGCTGGGCGCCGTGCTGGTGCCCGTCAACTTCATGCTCAAGGCCGAGGAAGCGGCCTACATCCTGCGCCACGCGGGCGCCCGCATGCTGGCCACCGACAGCGGCCTGGCGCCGCTGGCACGCGCCGCGGCGGCGCTGGACACGCAGGTCGAAACCTTCGTCTGGCTGCCGGCCGAGGACCCCGCCGAGCCGGCGGCCGGCATGGTCTCGTTCCACGAGCTGGCCGCCTGCACCACGGCGCCGCCGGACACGCCGGTGGGCGCCGAGGACCTGGCGCAGATCGTCTACACCAGCGGCACCGAGTCGCTGCCCAAGGGCGCCATGCTCACGCACGGGGCGGTGATGTGGCAGTACGTCAGCTGCGTGGCCGACGCCTCGATCTCGGGCGACGACTTCATGCTGCACGCGCTGCCGCTGTACCACTGCGCACAGCTGGACGTGTTCTTCGGCCCCGCCATCTACACCGGCTGCTGCAACGTCGTCACCGCCAAGCCGACGCCGGAGAACCTGCTGCCGCTGATCGAGCGCCACCGCATCACCAGCTTCTTCGCGCCGCCCACGGTGTGGATCGCGCTGCTGCGCTCGCCCCTGTTCGACACGACCGACCTCTCGTCGCTGCAGAAGGGCTACTACGGCGCTTCCATCATGCCGGTGGAGGTGATGAAGGAGATCCTGCGCCGGCTGCCCCACCTGAAGCTGTGGAACCTGTACGGCCAGACCGAGATCGCGCCGCTGGCCACCATGCTCGGGCCCGACGACCAGCTGCGCAGGCCCGGCTCCTGCGGGCGCGCCGTGCTCAACGTGGAGACGCGCGTCGTCGACGACCGGCTGCAGGACGTGAAGCCAGGCGTGGTGGGCGAGATCGTGCACCGCAGCCCGCAGCTGATGTCGGGCTACTTCCACGACGACGAGCGCACCGAGGCCGCCTTCGAAGGTGGCTGGTTCCACTCGGGCGACCTGGCCACCATCGACGAAGACGGCTTCATCACCGTGGTCGACCGCAAGAAGGACATGATCAAGACCGGCGGCGAAAACGTCGCCAGTCGGGAAGTCGAAGAGGCCATCTACAAGCTGCCCGGCGTCAGCGAAGTGGCGGTGGTCGGCCTGCCGCACCCGCGCTGGGTCGAAGCGGTGACGGCCGTGGTCGTGCCCAAGGCCGGCATCACGCTGACCGAGGCCGATGTGCTGGCCCATTGCAGCACCGTGCTGGCGCCCTTCAAGTGCCCCAAGCGCGTGGTGCTGGCCGAGACGCTGCCCAAGAACCCGAGTGGCAAGCTGCTCAAGCGCGAACTGAGGCAGGCCCACCAGGCGCTGTTTAGCGCGACCAGCTGATCACGAAAGCCCGTTGCGCCTCGGTCTCCGGTGTCTGGCTGAAGAAGCGGCTCTTTTCCATCACGCCGAACTTGCGCCGCAGCAGCGCCAGCGCCTCCGCGGGTTCGAAGCCCTGCTCCACCAGCCAGCAGGCGGCCACGGTGCCGGTGCGGCCGATGCCGGCGCGGCAGTGCAGGTAGACCGCGCCGCCGCCGTCCAGCGCGGCGGCGATGTCGTCCAGCGCCCGCCGCATGCCCTGCACGGTGGGGATGCCGAAGTCGACGATGCCGTGCGCCAGGTGCCGCCCGGTCAGCGGGGTGTAGCCGGGCCGGGTGCCGGGCAGCACGGTGAGGTCGACGAAGTGGGTCACGCCGGCGGCTTCGATCTCGGCCACGCGGCCGGCCGGGTACTCGCCCGCGAGCACGCGGCCCGGCCACAGCCAGTAGCAGTTGGCGTGCGGGCGCGGCGCGGCGTCGCCCGGGGTGTCGCAGTCTTCGCGCGCCATCGGTCCTTCAGTGGCTCAGGATCTTGGCCAGGAAGTCGCGCGTGCGCTCGGCCTTCGGCTGGCTGAAGAACTCGGCCGGCGGCGCCTGTTCGACGACCTGGCCCTGGTCCATGAAGATCACGCGGTCGGCCACGCTCTTGGCGAAGCCCATCTCGTGCGTCACGCACAGCATCGTGATGCCCTGCCCGGCCAGTTCGATCATCACGTCGAGCACTTCGTTGATCATCTCCGGGTCCAGCGCCGAGGTGGGCTCGTCGAACAGCATGATCTTGGGCGTCAGGCACAGCGCACGCGCGATCGCCACCCGCTGCTGCTGGCCGCCCGAGAGCTGCATCGGGTACTTGCCGGCCTGTTCGGCGATGCGCACGCGCTTCAACTGCACCAGCGCGCGTTCCTCGGCTTCCGCCTTCGCCACCTTGCCCACGTTGATGGGCGCCAGCGTCAGGTTCTCCAGCACCGTGAGGTGCGGGAAGAGGTTGAACTGCTGGAACACCATGCCGACGTTGCGGCGCACCGCCTCGATCGCCTTCACGTCGTCGGACAGCTCGACGCCGTCGACCACCAGGCGGCCGGCCTGGTGCTCTTCCAGCCGGTTGACGCAGCGGATGAGCGTGCTCTTGCCGCTGCCCGAAGGCCCGCAGATGACGATGCGCTCGCCCTTGGCCACCGCCAGGTCGATGTCGCGCAGCACATGGAAGTCGCCGTACCACTTGTTGACGCCGGCGAATTCGATGATGGGGATCGTCATAGGCGTCGGGTGCCCGTGTTGAGGTGCCCTTCGAGCCAGCGGCTGTAGCGGCTCATCGAGAAGCAGGCCACGAAGTAGATGGCGGCCACGAAGATCTGGCCTTCGAGGAAGAACTTGCGCCAGTCGGCGTCGCCCAGCGCCAGCTGCACGGCGCCGGTCAGGTCGTACAGGCTGACGATGGTGACGAGCGAGGTGTCCTTGAAGGCGCCGATGAAGGTGTTCACCATCGCCGGCACCACCATGCGCAGCGCCTGCGGCAGCACCACCTTGCGCTGGGTCTGCCAGTAGCTCAGGCCGATCGACTGCGCCGCTTCCACCTGGCCCTTGGGCAGCGCCTGCAGGCCGCCGCGCACCACCTCGGCCAGGTAGGCAGCGGTGAACAGCGTCATGCCGATGAGCACCCGCGCCAGCACGTCGATGGTGCCGCCCTGCGGCATGAACAGCGGCAGGATGAAGGTGGCCATGAACAGCACGCTCACCAGCGGCACGCCGCGGATGAGCTCGACGTACAGCACGCACAGCGTGCGGATGGCCGGCAGCTCCGACTGCCGCCCCAGCGCCACCAGCACCGCCAGCGGGAAGGCGACGACCAGGCTCACGCTCGACAGCAGCAGGGTCAGCGGCAGCCCGCCCCAGCGCGCCGTCCCCACCGCCGAAAGGCCCAGCACGCCGCCCTTCATGAGGGCAAAGAAGAGCGCGAACACCACGACCCAGGCCACCACCAGCGCCGGCCTCCAGAAGGCGCGCAGGCAGCTGGCGGCCAGCAGCACCACCAGCAGCACGCTGGCCACCAGCGGCCGCCACTGCTCTTCGTACGGGAAGCGGCCGAAGAGGATGAGGCGGCCCTTCTCGGCCACCACGCCCCAGCAGGCACCGGCCGGATGGGCGGCCCGGCAGGCCGCGTTGTCGGGGCGCACCACCGCGTGCAGCACGGCCCAGTCGAACAGGGGCGGCAGCGCCGACAGCGCCAGCGCCAGCACGGCGAACGTCAGCAGGGTGCTCGCCCAGCCGTCGAACAGGTGGCGCCTGAGCAGCGGCCAGATGCCACGGTGCGCCACCGGCGGCGGCCGCGGCGCGATCGGCTTGAACACTTCCGCCACGTCAGCGTTCCTTCAGCCGCGCGCGGCGGTTGTAGATGCCCATGAGCGCCGAAGTCAGCAGCGACAGCGTCAGGTAGCAGGCCATCACGATGGCGATGCACTCGATGGCACGTCCGGTCTGGTTCAACGCGGTGGCGCTGATGGAGAACAGGTCCGGATAGCCCACCGCGACGGCCAGCGACGAGTTCTTCGTCAGGTTCAGGTACTGGCTGGTCATCGGCGGGATGATCACGCGCAGCGCCTGCGGCAGCTGCACCAGGCGCAGCGTCTGCCAGCGCGTGAGGCCCAGCGAGGCGCAGGCCTCGTGCTGGCCGATCGGCACCGACTGGATGCCGGCACGCACCACCTCGGCGACGTAGCCGGCGGTGTAGACGCTCAGGCCCACCAGCACGGTCAGGAACTCGGGCGTGACGGCGCCGCCGCCGTTGATGTTGATCTGGGTCCTCTCGGGCCAGTCGACGTGGAAGCCGCCTTCCCACGTGGGCAGCGGGAACTGCAGCCCGTTCTTGCTGAAGAAGAAGCCCGGCAGCGGTTGCAGCGCCTCTTCGATGGGCGGCAGGAATTCGGTGAGCGCGAAGTACCACATGAACAGCTGCAGCAGCAGCGGCACGTTGCGCGTGAGCTCCACGTAGCCGCTGCACAGCGCCTTCACCAGCGTGTTGCGCGAAAGCTTGCCCACCCCCACCGCGGTGCCCAGCAGCGTGGCGCAGACGATGCCCACCAGCGCCACGCGCAGCGTGTTGACGAAGCCGGCGAGGTAGGCCTTGCCGTAGCTTTCGGCCGAATCGAATGGGATCAGGCTCTCGCCGATCGCGAAGCCGGCAGGCTCGACGATGAAGTCGAAGCCGCTCTGGATGCCGCGCGCGCGCATGTTCTGCAGCGTGTTGTGCAGCAGCAGCCCCGCCGCCGCCGCCAGCAGCAGCAGGGCCACGACCTGGTAGACCACGCCACGGAAGGCCTGGCTGCGCCAGCTCCAGCGGCGGGTCTTGGGCGGCGGGCGGCGCTCCACCGGCGCGTCGGCTCAGCGCACGGGCGGGGCGTACATCAGGCCGCCCTTGTTCCACAGGTTGTTGGCGCCGCGCGGCAGCTTGAGCGCGCTCTTCGGGCCGACGTTGCGCTCGAAGATCTCGCCGTAGTTGCCCACCGCCTTGATGGCACGTGCCGCCCAGTCCTTGTCCAGGCCGAGCAGCTTGCCCATGTCCTCGCTGGTGCCCAGGATGCGCTGCACCACGGGGTCCTTGCTGTCCTTGGCCAGCTGGTCGACGTTGGCCTGCGTGATGCCGTATTCCTCGGCCTCGATGAGGGCGAACACCACCCACTTGGCGATGGTGAAGAACTCGTCGTCGCCGCGCCGCACGCTCGGGCCCAGCGGCTCCTTGCTGATCAGGTCGGGCAGGATCACGTGGTCGTCGGGGTTGCCGGCTTCCTTGTTGCGCACCGAAGCCAGGCCCGACGCGTCGGTGGTGTAGGCCTGGCAGCGGCCGGCGAAGTAGGCCTTGTTGGTGGCCTCCTGGGTGTCGAACACCACCGGCTTCAGGTTCAGGTTGGCGGCCTTGGAGAAGTCGGTCAGGTTCTTCTCGGTCGTGGTACCGCTCTGCACGCAGACGGTGGCGCCCTTGAGCTGCTTGGCGCTGGTGACCTTCAGCTTCTTCGGCACCATGAAGCCCTGGCCGTCATAGTAGGTGACGCCGGTGAATTCCAGCCCCAGCGAGGCGTCGCGCGTCAGCGTCCAGGTGGTGTTGCGCGAGAGGATGTCGATCTCGCCGGCCTGCAGCACCGCGAAGCGCTGCGACGCGTTCAGCGGCACCCACTTCACCTTGCTCGCGTCGCCCAGGATGCTGGCCGCAATCGCCTTGCAGACATCGACGTCCAGGCCGGTCCAGTTGCCCTGGCTGTCGGCGGCGGCGAAGCCGGGCAGGCTGGGGTTGGTGCCGCAGACGAGTTGGCCGCGCTGCTTGATGGCGTCCAGCGTCTTGCCGGCCAGCGCCGGGGTGGCGGCCAGCGTCGCGGCGGCCATCAGGGCGCCGGCGGCGATTCGGGTGAGGGTCGTTGTCATGGCATCTCCAGGATCGAGGGTCGGGCAAGGCCTGCACCGGCAGGAGCGGATCACGGTATCGGCATCGATGCCTTGCAGCAAGCGTGCCAATCCCTAGCTGTGGCATGCTTCGAGCCCCTTGCGCGCCAGGAAGTGCCCACGATGAACAGCATGGACGTCGAAGTTGTCCGCACCGCGATGGACTGGATGAACCGCGGCCACCGCGTGGTGCTGGGCACCGTGGTGCGCACCTGGGGCAGCAGCCCGCGCCCGCCCGGCAGCCTGATGGTGATCCGCGACGACGGCCAGGTGGCCGGCTCGGTCAGCGGCGGTTGCATCGAAGACGACCTGATCGACCGCGTCAAGCGCGGCGAACTGGCACCGCGCCTGCCCCAGAGCACCAGCTACGGCGTCAGCGCCGACGAGGCGCAGCGTTTCGGCCTGCCTTGCGGCGGCACGGTGCAGATCGTGCTGGAGCCGCTGGGCGCGCAGTCCCAGCTGCGCGAACTGCTGGCCGCGATCGAGCAGCACCGCGTGGTGAAGCGGCGGCTGGAGATGACCACCGGCCTGGTCGCGCTCGGTCCGGCCACCGACGGCGACACGCTGCACTACGACGACCAGGTGCTGGAGACCGTGCACGGCCCGCGGCTGCGGCTGCTGATCATCGGCGCCGGCCAGATGAGCCGCTACCTGGCCACGCTGGCGGTGATGCTGGACTACCGCGTCACCGTGTGCGACCCGCGCGACGAATACCACGAAGGCTGGGAGGCGATGGAAGGCGTCACGCTCACGCGCACCATGCCCGACGACCTGGTGATCGCGATGAACCTGGACGCCAACAGCGCCGTCGTCGCCCTCACCCACGACCCCAAGCTGGACGACCTGGCCCTGATGGAGGCGCTGAAGACGCCGGCCTTCTACGTCGGCGCACTCGGCTCGCGGCGCAACAACGACGCGCGCCGCCTGCGGCTGAAGG
Source organism: Rubrivivax sp. (assembly GCA_044224175.1). GTDB lineage: Bacteria > Pseudomonadota > Gammaproteobacteria > Burkholderiales > Burkholderiaceae_C > Rubrivivax. The sequence continues at coordinate 26,799 of JBGAKY010000073.1, forward strand.
AGTTCGACGTCAGCGAGGCCGAGATCGCGAACCTGCACGGCCCGGTGGGCCTGAACCTGGGCGGCAAGACGCCGCCGGAGATCGCGCTCGCCATCGTCGCCGAGATGACGGCGGTGCGGCGCGGCGTGGCGCTGGACGCGCCGCTCACGTCGTGGCGGCCTTCGGCCAGCGCCTGCAGCACGCTCCCGCAGGCCTAGCGCGAAAGCTCAGCGCAGGTCCACCCGGTCCGGCAGTTCGTTCGGGTTCTGTTCGCCGGGCGCGAGCGGGAAGTGCTGCGCGAGCAGCACGTCCACCGCGTCGATCGCCTTCGCGAGGCCCTGTTCGAAGCGGCCGGCGCGGAAGTCCTCCTTCATGCCGGCCAGCAGCGGGTCCCAGCCGGCCTTCGCGACGCGGCGCGAGAGACCTCGGTCGGCCACGATCTCGATCGCGTGCTCGGCCAGCAGCAGGTAGATCAGGACGCCGTTGTTGTGCTCGGTGTCCCACACGCGCAGCTTGCCGAACAGCGTGACGGCGCGGTCGCGCGCGCGCAGGTCGCGCCACAGGTAGGACATCGGCAGCCCGGCTTCGACGCAGACGCGGATCTCGCCGCTGTGGCGGCGTTCGCTCGCCTTCACCCGCTCTTCCAGACGCCGCAGCGCGGCGTCGC
>JBGAKY010000074.1:0-27265 GCA_044224175.1 Rubrivivax sp.
CGACATGATCGCGCGCCACCGCCTGCCCGTGGCGGTGGCCACGCTGGACACCGGCAAGCTGCACCCCGAGACGCTGGCGCTGATCGACCGCATCCGCGAACGCTACGGCCTGCAGGTGGAGGTGTTCCGCCCGCAGCATGAAGCGGTGATCCGCTTCGTCGGCCGCCACGGCGAGCGCGCCATGTTCGACAGCGTCGACCTGCGCAAGGCCTGCTGCGACGTGCGCAAGGTCGAGCCCATGAAGCGCATGCTCGGCGGCCGCGCCGCCTGGGTGACCGGGCTGCGGCGCGAACAGTCCGAAGCGCGCGCGAACGTGCCCTTCTTCGAGCACGACGCCGAAGGGCGCGAGAAGTTCTACCCGCTGGCCGACTGGAGCGAGGCCGACGTGTGGCACTACGTGCGCACGTTCGACGTGCCCTACAACGAGCTGCACGACCGCTTCTTCCCCAGCATCGGCTGCGAGCCCTGCACGCGCGCCATCGCCCTGGGCGAGGACCACCGCGCCGGCCGCTGGTGGTGGGAACAGGAAGGCGCCAAGGAGTGCGGCCTGCACCCGCTGCGGGCCGAGCCCGTGGGCGCCTGAGCGAGGCGGACATGGGCCGCGTCGCCTTCGTCAGCGCCGGCCCCGGCGCGGCGGACCTCATCACCCTGCGCGGTGCGCGCCTGCTGGCCGAAGCCGGCGTGGTGCTGGCCGACGCACTGGCCGACCCCGCATTGCGCGAACTGGCGCCGCAGGCGAAGTGGATCGACGTGGGCAAGCGCGGCTGGCGCCACGCCACCGCGCAGGCCGCCATCGACGCGCTGCTGGTGCGCATGCGCGGCGAGCACGATCTCGTGGTGCGTCTCAAGGGCGGCGACGCCGGCGTCTTCGGCCGCCTGGAGGAAGAACTGGCAGTGCTGGCGCGCCACGGTATCGCATGCGAGGTGGTGCCCGGCGTCACCGCCGCGCTGGCCGCGGCGGCGCACACACGGCGCCCGCTCACGCGCCGCGGCCGCGGCCGCAGCGTGAGCCTGGCCACCGCAATGACACGCGAAGGCGCCCTGCCCCCCGCCCGCCATGCCGACACCGAGGTCTTCTACATGGCCGGCCGCCAGCTGGCACCGCTGGGCCGCCGGCTGCTGGCCGCGGGCTGGCCGGCCGCCACGCCGGTGAACGTGGTCTCCCGCGCCGGCTGCGCCGACGCCGTCGCTTCCGACCATGCGCTGGCCGACCTGGCCCAGGCCGCCCTGCTGCACGGCGGCCGTCCCACCGTGGTGGTGGTGGGTGCCGGCGCCGCAGCGCTGGCCACGGCCCCTGCGCGGTCTGACGCATCGCAAGCCGCGCAGGCAGCCCCTGCCGCTTAAAATCGCCGTTTCGTCCGGCGCCATGGCTCGGCATGGCCATGCGCGCGTCCGCCCTTCATCCACGAACACCAAAACGCCATGACCCACGTCGTCCTCGAATCGTGCATCCGCTGCAAGTACACCGATTGCGTGGACGTCTGCCCGGTCGACTGCTTCCGCGAAGGCCCCAACTTCCTGACCATCGACCCCGACGAGTGCATCGACTGCGCGGTCTGCATTCCCGAGTGCCCGGTCAACGCCATCCTGCCGGAAGAGGACGTGCCCAGCGACCAGCTGCACTTCATCAAGCTCAACGCCGAACTGGCCAAGAACTGGCCCAGCATCACCAAGCGCAAGGCCCCGCTGCCCGACGCCGACGAATGGAAAGACCGCAAGGACAAGCTGGGCGAGCTGAAGCGCTGACACTGCCGTGATGAAACCCGAAGTCCAGCGCGCCATCGTCGAGATCGACGAGGCGCACAACGGCCCCATCGAGACCGACGCGGTCATCGTGGGCGCCGGCCCGGTCGGCCTGTTCCAGGTGTTCGAACTGGGCCTGCTGGAGATCAAGGCCCACGTCATCGACAGCCTGGGCTACCCCGGCGGCCAGTGCATCGAGCTGTACCCCGACAAGCCCATCTACGACATCCCGGCGGTGCCGGTGTGCACGGGCAAGGAGCTCACCGACAACCTGCTCAGGCAGATCGAGCCCTTCGGCGCCACCTTCCACTACGGCGAGGAAGTCACCGTGGTGAAGAAGCAGGGCGACGGCCGCTTCTTCGTCGAAACGAGCAAGGGCACGCGCCTGCTCGCCAAGGTGGTCATCATCGCCGGCGGCGTGGGCAGCTTCCAGCCGCGCACGCTGAAGGTGGAAGGCATCGAGCGCTTCCTGGACACGCAGCTCTTCTACCGCGTGCGCCGGCCGGAGCAGTTCGCCGGCAAGAACCTGGTCGTCGTCGGCGGGGGCGACTCGGCGCTGGACTGGGCGCTCAACTTCGCGCAGGAAGGCCCGCACAAGGCCGAGAGCGTGATCGTGCTGCACCGGCGCGACGGCTTCCGCGCCGCGCCGGCCAGCGTGGCGAAGATGCGCGAGCTGTGCGACGCCTACGAGATGCAGTTCATCGTCGGCCAGATCAGCGGCTACGAAGAGCAGGAAGGCCGCCTGGTGCGCGTGAAGGTCACCGGCCCCGACGGCGTGACGCGCGTGGTGCCGCTGGACATGCTGCTGGTCTTCTTCGGCCTGAGCCCGAAGCTGGGCCCCATTGCCGAATGGGGGCTGGGCCTGGACCGCAAGCAGATCGTGGTCGACACCGAGAAGTTCGAGACCTCGGTCCCCGGCATCTTCGCCGTCGGCGACATCAACACGTACCCGGGCAAGAAAAAGCTCATCCTGTCGGGCTTCCACGAAGCCGCGCTCGCCGCCTTCGGCGCCAGCGCCTGCGTGTTCCCGGAAAAGCGCGTGCTGCTGCAGTACACGACCACCAGCCCGAAGCTGCACAAGGTGCTGGGCGTCGAGTCGCCGGTCTTCGACTAGGCGCGGCGAAGCTGCAACACCCGAAGGGCCCGCATGCGGGCCCTTCTTCATGGCGGGCGTAAGATCGCGTCCGCATCCGCTAGGGGTGTTGGCACCGGGATCCCGGTGCCGACTGAGACAGTCCCTTCGAACCTGATCGAGGTAATGCTCGCGCAGGGAAGCCGTCCCGAGGTGAGGTCCGTGCCGTCCGGCACCGCCCGCGCCACAGGCCCGCCGCCTGCGCCATCGCAACGAAAGCACACGATGGCACGACACCACAGACTTCACCATCTCGCGCTGGCAGCCAGCCTGGCCTGCAGTGCCTTTGCCGCACAGGCGCAATCCAGCACCGTCACCATCACCGGCCGCGCGGAACGCTCGTTCTCGGTGAGCGGTTTCGGCGACCTGCCGGCCGCCGCGACGCCGCTGCAGACCACCGGCTTCTCGGCCGAGCGGCTGCAGGACAGCGGCGTCGATTCGGTCGGCGGCCTGGTGCTGCTCGACGCCAGCGTCGGCGATTCGTACAACGCCCCCGGCTACTGGAGCATCGTCGCCGTGCGCGGCTTCACGCTGGACAACCGCTTCAACTACCGGCGTGACGGGCTGCCCATCAACGCAGAGACGGCGATCGGTCTGGAGAACAAGGACGGCCTCGAAGTGTTGAAGGGCGCCAGTGGCATGCAGGCCGGCACCAGCGCACCCGGTGGCCTGGTGAACCTCACGGTGAAGCGACCGCTGGCGAACCGACGCAGCGCGCGGCTGGCCTGGGAACAACCGGGCAGCGTGCTGGCGGCCGCCGACATCGGCGACCGCTTCGGCGCCGACGGCGCCTTCGGCTGGCGCGTCAATCTGGCGGCCGAACGGCTGGACCCCCAGAAGCGCCACACCGAAGGCCGGCGTGCGCTGGGCGCCTTCGCCGGCGACTGGCGGCCGTCGCCCGACACGCTGCTGGAAGCCGAGTTCGAGAGCAGCCGCCAACGCCAGCCCAGCGTCACCGGTTTCTCGATGCTGGGCGACCGCGTGCCGGCGGCGAGCGAAGTGGACCCGCGCCTGAACCTGAACCACCAGCCCTGGAGCCAGCCGGTGGTGTTCGGCGGCAACACGGGGTCGCTGCGCTGGCAGCAACGGCTGGACGAGGCCTGGACGCTGACCGTGCACGCCATGACGCAGCGCCTGCGCACCGACGACCGCACCGCGTTCCCCTACGGCAAGTACGACCCCAACACCTTCCTGTGCGACCCCTGCGACCGCTTCGCGGCCGACGGCAGCTTCACCTACTGGCAGTTCATCAGCGACAACGAACGCCGCACCACCGACAACCTGCAGGCCAGCGCCAGCGGCCGCCTGCGCACCGGCCCGCTGGCGCACACGGTGGAAGCCGGCGTGCTGCAGACGAACTTCCGCAGTCGCTTCCAGGACCAGATCTTCGATATCGCCGGCGACGGCAACGTGAACGGCGGCGTCGACACGCCGCCTTCACCCGGCACCACGGACGCCAACACCAACCGCACCGAACGCAGCACCGAGTTCTTCGCCCGCGACGCCATCGAACTGCCCGGCGGCACCGGCTTCTGGCTGGGCCTGCGCCACACGCGGCTGCACCGCGGCAGCGAACGCACCAGCCCCGACAGCGACGGCTCGCTGCGACTGACCGACTATCGGCAGAGCCTCACCACGCCGTGGCTGGCCGTGTCGCAGCAGCTGGGCGGCGGCACACTGCTCTACGCCAGCTGGGGCCAGGGCATCGAGTCCAGCGTGGCGCCCAACCGCAAGCGCTACACGAACGCCGGCCAGGCGCTGCCGGCGCTGAAGAGCCGCCAGTCCGAACTGGGCCTGAAGCACGCCAGCGAAGGCCTGGACGCGAACGTGGCCCTGTTCGAGATCGACCGTCCGCTGGCCGCCGACCTCGGCACCTGCGATGTCGATGCGAGCTGCACGCTGGCCGCCGACGGCAGCGAACGGCACCGCGGCCTGGACGGCCGCGCCGCCCTGCGCAGCGGCGCCTGGACCTGGGAGCTGTCGGCCATGCTGCTGAAGGCCGAACGGCGCGGCAGCAGCACCGCGTCGGTCAACGGCACGCGGCCGGTGAACGTGCCCGAACGCACGCTGCGCGCGGCCGCCGAGTGGCGCGTTCCGCAGTGGCCCGACCTCAGCCTTCGCGCGGCCCTGGTCGCCGAAAGCGACCGCGTCGTGCTGCCGTACGACGCGTCCACCCGCATCCCCGGCTGGAGCCACGTCGACCTGGGCGCACGCTGGACGCAGCGCCTGGGCACGAACGCCATCACCTGGCGCCTGACCGTTGACAACGCCACCGATCGCCGCGCGTGGAAGGAGTCGCCCTACCAGTTCGGCCATGCCTATCTGTACCCGCTGGCCCCGCGCACGTGGCGCGCGTCGGCGGACCTGGCGTTCTGAAGACCCCAGAAACCAAGCTATACTCTTGGGCTTCATTCCCCGATAGCTCAGTCGGTAGAGCGCCGGACTGTTAATCCGTAGGTCCCTGGTTCGAGCCCAGGTCGGGGAGCCAAGAAACACGAAGGTCAGCAGGTTGATGCCCGCTGACCTTTTTGTTTTGGGGTCTGCGCGGATGCTGTCCGTGCTCAGCTGGGCGGTGGCCGCAGCTTCAATACGGCGGCCCGTTCGAGTCGATGCCCAGGACGACAAGCGTGCCGGAGACCCCGTGGGTTCCCGGTGGACAGGAACGGACCCTGAAGTCGATGGCGGCCAGCGACACCGATCCGTCCGCGGTCGGCGACTGATCAGGCCGGCTGAAGCATTTTCGGCCCCAGGCCCGTCACCTGCGCGACGTCGCTCCCGAACCAGAGGCGGCAGTGGACACGACGCGAATGTGCGGCGGGAGGCTCCCCGAAGGAAGCGCTGTTTTCGAGCGTCCGGCTCAGGAAAAGCCGAAGCTCACCGCCCTGGCTGCCCAGTGCTCCGGTAGGCCCAGAACTTCGGCAAGGCGAAGCCCGTGGCGACCACGCCGGCCAGGCACACCAGCCCGCCGACCCAGATGGCCGCCGACACGCCCCAAGCATCGGCCATGAAACCGGCCCGCGCGTTGCCGACGAGCGGGCCGGTCAGGTAGCTGATCATCTCGATGCCGGCCAGGCGCCCGCGCAGGCTGTTGGGGATGGTCTCGTTCCAGATCGTGCCGCGGAACACGCCGCTCACCATGTCGGCCGCGCCCGCCACGGCCAGGCACAGCAGGGCCAGCGGCAGGCCGGGCGCGAAGCCCAGCGCCACGATGCCCAGCGCCCACACCGCCGCCGCGACGACGACCGCGCGGCCATGGCGGCTGACCTTGCCGGTCCAGCCGCTGAAGAGCCCGATCGCCAGGGCCCCCACCGACATCGCCGACAGCAGCCAGCCCACCGATTCGACGCGCCCGTCCGCCGCCGCCATGGCCGGGAACAGCGCGATCGGGAACGCGAAGGCCATCGCGACGATGTCGACGATGTAGGTTCCCATCAACGCCGGCCGCGCCCACGCGAAGCGCAGGCCTTCGGCCAGGTCGGCCAGCAGATGGGGTCGATCCGCCGGCTGCTCGACGGTGCCGATGCGCTCGCGCGGGATGCGCGCCAGGAAGAACAGCGCGGCGATGAAGGTTGCGAAGTCGAACAGGTAGGCGCCGACCGCGCCCCACTGCGCCAGAAGAACGCCGGCCAGCGCGGGCCCGGCGACCATGCCGACGGTGCCGCGCACCGAAGACAGCGAGGCGACGGCCGCGAACTCCTCGGGCCGCGCCAGCTTCTGGGTCAGCGCCTCCAGCGCAGGGCGGTGGAAGGCGCTGGCACCCTGTAGGACCGCCACCAGCGCATAGATCGCCAGCGCACTGGGCGACGCCGACAGCGAATTCGCCAGCAGGCCGGCCAGGCACGCCGCCATCAGCGCTTCGGAGCCGATCAGCAGCCGCTTGCGGTCCACCCGGTCGGCCACCGCACCGCCCAGCAGGCCGCAGACGAGCACGGGCACCAGCTGCACCAGCCCCAGCAGCCCGACCTGCGCGTTCGAGTGGGTCAGCTGGTACAGCTGCCAGGGCACCGCCACGTAGCTGACCATGGTGCCGAGACCGGAGATGAACTGGCTGGCGAAGAGGCGCCGGAAGGCCGTGTTGTGCCGCAGTGGGCCGATGTCAAGGAACATGCGGCGGCGCCTTCAGCGCGACTTCGGCATGTCGGCACGCGCGACCCCGATCGGCCCGACGACCGCGGCCGGACGGGCGGGACCGTTCAGCGGGCACCGCGACTCACGCTGCACGCGGCGCGAAGAGTGCCGGGTCGTCGCGGATGATCTTCGCCGTGCGCTCGAAATGGGCGCGCAGCAGGGCCACGGCGTCGTCGGCCCGGCCTTCGATGGCGGCTTCCATCAGCTGCTGGTGTTCGGTCTTCACGCCGCGCTTGCTGAACCCGCGCGGCGCCGAAAGCCGCCGGTAACGGTGGTGCTGGTCCGCCAGCTGCTCGCAGAAGTTCAGCAGCCAGCGCGACCCGCAACCGGCGATCAGCGCGCGGTGAAAGGCGCGGTGCAGCGGCTCCCATTCCGGGTTGTCCTCGAAGCGGCTTTCCGACAGCGAACGCGGCGTGCGCGCCAGCCGGTGGTGGGCCAGCACCAGGGCCTCTTCCCATTCGGTGGTGTGTGCCGCGATGGACTCGCGCAACGCCACTTCCTCCAGCCAGCAGCGGGTCTTGGTGATCTCTTCCAGGTCGACCGCGCTGATGCCGGCCACCACGAAGCCGCGCTGTTCGCGCCGCTCCACCAGGCCGTCGGACACCAGCCGGTTCAGCGCCTCGCGCAGCGGCGTGGCGCTGGTCTCGTAGCGCTCGGCCAACGCCTCGATGGCCAGCTTGGTGCCGGGCTCCAGCACGCCGCCCAGCAGGTCGGCACGCAGCTGGTCGTACAGGCTTGTCGCGCGCGTGGCGGTGCCGTGGACGGTGGCAAGGGTGGGAGGCTTCGCCATGGGCGAAAGACTGTACACAACCCGGCCACGATGTCAATTTATGTTCTAAAGTCTTGCGCAAAGCCATTTTGTATATAAAACTTCGGCTTCCATCCGCAAGGACCAACCGATGAGCACCTTGACCCTGGCGCAGGCCCAGACCGTGATCGCGGCCGCGCTGGCCGCAGCACGCCAGCAAGGCTTCAAGCCGATGGGCGTGGTGGTGGTGGACACCGCCGCCCAGATGCGGGCCTGCGCGCGCGAGGACGGCGCTTCCGCGCTGCGACTGGACATCGCCCACGGCAAGGCCGGCGCCGCCATCGGCATGGGTGCCAGCAGCCGCGCGCTGGCGGCGCGCGCGAAGGACCTGCCGGCCTTCTTCGGCACCATCGCCAGCAATGCGCAGCACCCGTTCATTCCGCAGACCGGCGCCGTGCTCATTGCCGACGCCGCCGGCACGGTGATCGGCGCCGCCGGGGCCAGCGGCGGCACCGGCGACGAAGACGAGCAGATCGTGATGGCCGGCATCGCCGCCGCGGGCCTGCGGCATCTCTGAATCTCCAGGAGGCCCCCATGAAGTCGCCCTGGATCGCCGGCCTGCGCAGCGTGGCCCTCACCGTGCCCGACCTCGGGGCGGCCGAAGTCTTCTACACCCGGACCTGGCGCCTGGCCGTGGCCGCGCGTGCGGATGGCGTGCTCTACCTGCACGGCAGCGGCAGCGACCACCACCTGCTGGCGCTGCACCAGCGCGCCGGCACGCCGCAGATCCTGAAGGTGACGTTGCACGCCCGCAGTGCCGAAGCGCTGGCCGAGGTCGCAGCAGCCACGCCTGTGGCCGGCGGCACCGTGGAACAGGCGCCCGCCGCCGCGCACGACCCGGCCGGCGGCCAGGTCGTGCGGCTGCGCGACCCGCACGGCCGCCGCTACGAAGTGGTCCATGGCGACAGCCCCCGCAGCGCCGAAGTCCCGCCCCCGCGCGACATGCCGCAGCGCCTGGCCCACGCCGTGCTCAACAGCCACGACGTGCCGGTGGCGCAGGGCTTCCTGGAGCGCGCGCTGGGCTTCGTGCTGGCCGACCGCACGCGGATCATGGCCTTCATGAACTGCGACCGCGACCACCACACCATCGCCATCGGCGACACCGACAACGACGCGCTCAACCACATCGCCTTCGTCATGCCCACGCTGGACGCCGTCATGCGCGGCGGCGGCCGCATGAAGGACGCGGGCCACGGCATCGAGTGGGGCCCCGGCCGCCACGGCCCCGGCGACAACGCCTTCAACTACTTCATCGACCCCTTCGGCATCGTCATCGAGTACACGGCCGAAGTGGAGCAGATCGACGACAGCTACCGCGTGCGCGGCCCGCAGGACTGGACCTGGCCGCCCGGCCGGGTCGACCAGTGGGGCATCTCGGCGCCGCCGAGCGCGCGCCTGAAGGAGGCGCAGCGCGCGGTCCTCTTCTCCCCTTCCCTCTGAACTTCCACGAAAGCGACCTATGCGTTTTGCCACCACCGTTCAACAAGGCCGTGCCCAGCTGGGCGTCGTCGACGGCAGCGACTGGATCAGCCTGGGCGCCACCTGCGCCGACCTGCGCGCCGCGCTGGAGTCCGGCACCGACCTGGCCGCGGCCGCCAGGGCCGCCATCGCCGGCGGCCAGCGCCTGCCCCTGGCCGCACAGACCTTCGCGCCGCTGGTCCCCGAGCCCGGCAAGATCATCTGCCTGGGCCTGAACTACTTCGACCACGCCAAGGAAGGCGGGCGCGACAAGCCCGACTACCCGTGGTTCTTCTACCGCGGCAAGAGCTCGCTCATGGGCCACGGCCAGCCCGGCGTGGTGCCCAAGGTGTCGTCCAAGTTCGACTACGAAGCCGAACTGGCCGTCGTCATCGGGCGCAAGGTGCCGCGCCACACGCCGAAGGACCAGGCCCTGCCCTACGTCTTCGGCTACACCTGCTTCAACGACATGTCGGTGCGCGACTACCAGAAGCGCACCGGCCAGTGGACCATCGGCAAGAACTTCGACGCCACCGGCGGCTTCGGCCCCGTGCTGGTCACCGCCGACGAGCTGACGCCGGGCGCCACCGGCCTGCGCATCCAGAGCCGCCTCAACGGCACCGTGATGCAGGACGCCAACACCAGCGACATGATCTTCCCGGTCGACGAGACCATCGCGCTGCTGGCCGAATGCATGACGCTGGAGCCGGGCGACGCCATCATCATGGGCACGCCGGCCGGCGTGGGCCAGGCGCGCACCCCGCCGGTGTGGATGAAGCCGGGCGACGTCTGCGAGATCGAGGTCGAGAACATCGGCGTGCTGCGCAACCCCATCGTGGCGGAGGCGGCTTGAGCCTCACGCGGCGCAGGCTGCTGGCCGCCGCGGCGGCCGGCTTCGGCGCCGCCGCCGGTCCGGCGCACGCGCAGGGCGGCTGGCCGCAGAAGCCGCTGAAGTTCGTGGTGCCGAACGCGCCGGGCAGTTCGGTCGACACCATCGGCCGGCTGCTGATGGCCGAGATGGCGAAGTCGCTGCAGCAGGCGGCGGTGGCCGACAACAAGGCCGGCGCCGCCGGCGCGCTGGGCGCCGAAGCCGTGCGCGCCGCGGCGCCCGACGGCTACACGCTGCTGATCGGGTCCACCACCGCCATCTCCACCGCGCCGCTGCTGCAGAAGGCCGCGCGCTACGACCCGCTGGCCGACTTCGACCTCGTCAGCCTGGTGGCGCTGCTGCCCAACGTGCTGGTCTGCCACCCGGGCCTGCCGGTGAAGAACGTGAAGGACCTCGTCGCCTATGCCAGGGGCAAGGGCGACAGGTCCAACATGGCCTCGGCCGGCATCGGATCGGCCAGCCACCTGGCGGGGGTGGCCTTCCAGGCCGCAGCGGGCTTCACCTCGCTGCACGTGCCCTACAAGGGCGGCAGCCAGGGCGTGGCCTCGGTGGTGTCGGGCGAGACCGACTGGGTGCTCACGCCCGCGCCGGCCGCCATGTCGCTGGTGGCCGGCCAGCGGCTGCGGCTGCTGGGCCACTGCCTGCCGGTGGGCCAGCAGCCGCTGGGCGACACACCTTCCATCGCGGCCACCGTGCCGGGCTTCGAATTCGCCGGCTGGATCGGCCTGCTCGGCCCGAAGGGCCTGCCAACCGCGGTGACCGGCGCGCTGGTGGACGCCGTCGCGAAGGCACTGCAGGTGCGCGAACTGGTCCAGGCCTTCGAGACGAACGGCGCCGTGCCCGCGCCTTCATCGCCCGCCGACTTCCGGCGATTCCTGGAACGCGACATCGCCACCAACAAGAAGGCGGTGGCGCTGGCCGGCATCCAGCCGGAATGAGCAGGCGCCCTCGGCGATGAACGGCCATCAGACTGGTAAGTCCGTGGACGTGGCCATCGTCGGCTGCGGCCCCGCCGGCGTGGTGCTGGCGGCGCTGCTGGGCCAGGCCGGCGTCACGGTGCATGTCTGCGACCGGCTGCCGGGCGTGTACGAGATCCCGCGCGCCATCGCGCTGGACCACGAGATCCAGCGCGTGTTCCAGCAGATCGGCGTCATCGAAGCGGTCATGCCGCACATGGAGCCCTTCACCAACTCCGAATACTTCGGCGTCGACGGGCAGCTCATTCGCCGCATGACGATGGTGGCGCCGCCCTACCCTCAGGGCTACACGCCTTCGGTCGTGTTCTCGCAGCCGCCGGTGGAACGCATCCTGCGCGAGCACGTGGCCGCGCTGCCGGGCGTCGAGATGGCCCTCGGCCTGGCGATGACCGGCTTGACGCAGGACGCCGAAGGCGTGACGCTGCGCTACGCCGACGGCCGCCGCGTGCGCGCGAAGTTCGCCGTGGCCTGCGACGGCGGCGCCAGCGCCATGCGCGGCGAACTGGGCATCACGCTGGAAGACCTGGACTTCGACGAACCCTGGCTGGTGGTCGACGTGCTGGTCAACGCACAAGGGCTGGCGAAGCTGCCGAAGACCAGCGTGCAGTACTGCGAACCCGAACGGCCCTGCACCCTGGTCATCGGGCCGAGGAACCACCGCCGCTGGGAGATCAGCCTCAAGCCCGGCGAAGACCCGCAGGAAGCCGCCCGCCCCGAACGCACCTGGCAGTTGCTGCAGCGCTGGCTGGGCCCGGCCGATGGCGAACTCTGGCGCCAGAGCAGCTACCGCTTCCACGCCCTGGTGGCCGAACGCTGGCGCGAAGGCCGCGTCTTCCTGGCCGGCGACGCCGCGCACATGCAGCCGCCCTTCCTGGGCCAGGGCATGTGCCAGGGCGTGCGCGACGTGGCCAACCTGGCCTGGAAGCTGGCGGCGGTGCTGAACGGCAGCGTGCGCGGCGATGCGGCCGAACGCCTGCTGGACAGCTACGGCCACGAGCGCATGGCCCATGTGCGCGAACTCACGAGCCGCATCAAGGGCGTGGGCGCGGTGATCTGCGAACGCGACGTCGCCAAGGCTCGCGCGCGCGACGCCAAGCTGCTGGCCGAGTGCGGCGGCGTCATGAAGGACACACCACGCCAGGACATCCTGCCCGCGCTGGGCACCGGCCTGCTGTACGCCAGCCCCGGCGCGGGCACGCTGTTCCCTCAGCCGCGCCTGCGAGGCGGCGCGCTGATGGACCGCCTGCACGGCTGCGGCTGGCGCCTGGTCACCGACGGCCACCTGGCGCTGGACGCACCGCCCGGCGTGACCCGCATCGACCTGGCGCGCGAACCCGAAACCGAAGGCGTGGTGGCGCTGTGGATGCAGCGCCACGGCGTGCACGCCGCGCTGGTGCGGCCGGACCACTACGTGTTCGGCAGCGCGGCCGACACCGCCGGCGCCGTCGCCCTGCTGGCCGCCTGGCAGACCCAACTGAGATGACCTTCAACGGAGACAGCCCCATGCAACGCCGTCACTTCACCCAAGCCGCGCTGTCCCTGGCGGCCTGCGCACTGGCACCCACTGCGCGCGCGCAGACCTGGCCCGACAAGCCCGTGAAGTGGGTGCTGTCGCAACCGCCGGGCTCGGGCCCGGACAACGTGGCGCGCATCCTGTCCGAACGGCTCGCCAGGCAATGGGGCCAGGCCATCGTGATCGAGAACAAGCCGGGCGGCCAGAACACCATCGGCGCGCAGGCGGCGGCGCGTTCGGCGCCCGACGGCAGCACCTTCTACTTCGCGACCACGGCGGCCCTCATCACCAACCCGCTGCTATTCAAGACCCTGTCCTACGACCCGGCAAAGGACTTCGTGCCGGTGGCCTTCATCGCGCGCAGCCCGTTCGCGCTGCTGGTGCGGGGCGACTCGCCGATCTCCAGCGTCGACGACCTGGTGAACCGGTCCAAGGCCAAGCCCGGCACGCTGAGCCTGGGCATGGAAGGCCCGCGCACCTTCAGCGGCATGATCGCGCGCCTCTTCAACGCCCGCACCCAGGCCGCCGCCAACCTGGTGGCCTACGCCAACGTGGGCCAGGGCACCACCGACCTGGTGGGCGGTCACGTGGATGCCATGGTGGCCGACCTGGCCAGCACCGCGCCGCTGGTGCGCCAGGGCCGGCTGCGCCTGCTGGCCACCACCGCGGCCAGGCGTGTCGCTGGCTGGGACCACGTGCCGGCGCTGGCCGAGAAGCTGCCCGGCTTCGACATGGTGGGCTGGTTCGCCGTGGTGGCGCCCACGGGCACGCCGGCGGCCGCCATCGAACGCAGCAACCGCGACCTCAACGCCCTGCTGGCCGACAAGGACGTGGCCGAGCGCATCGGCATCATCGGCCCGCTGGTCGACGCCAGCATGGGCGTGGAAGCGGTGGGCGCCTTCCTGCGCAGCGAAAGCGCGCGCTGGCAGGCCATCACCGCCGAGATCGGCGTGCTGCCCGAGTGAGCTGCCCGCAAGGCCGCACGGCGACACCGGACCCGGCCATGGACCGCTGAAGGGTCGACCGCCTCAGGGCTGAAGGTGATGGCGCCGCAGCATGTTGTAGACGCTGCGCGGCGTCACCCCCAGCAGCTGTGCCGCCTGCGACTGGTTGTTGTGGGCGCGGCGCATCGCCGCTTCCAGCACCTGCCGTTCGCAACGGGCCAGTGACTCGGCCAGGCTGAGACCCGCCTCGGCCTGAGCGTCAGGGTCGGGCGGCGCCGCGCCGGTCTCGCGACCGAGCTCGTCCCACGCCTCGGGCGGCAGGTCCGCCAGCCCCAGCGTGGCCCCATGGCCCTTTTCGATCAGGGCCGAACGGACGATGTTCTCCAGCTCGCGCGCGTTGCCGCGCAGCGCCAGCCGCGTGAGCGCTTCCAGGAAGGCCGCCCCGACCTTCAGCGGCGCCCCGGCATGGCGGGCGATGAAGTGCTCCACCAGCGGCGGCAGGTCTTCGGGGCGCGAACGCAGCGGCGGCAGTTCCACCGGCAACAGCTTCAGGCGGTGGTACAGGTCTTCACGGAAGCGGCCCTCGTCGACCATGCGGCGCAGGTCGCGGTGGGTGGCGGCCACCACGCGCAGGTCGACTTCGGACTCGCGGTCCTCGCCCAGGCCCAGCACGCGCCTTTCCTGCAGCACGCGCAACAGCTTGGCCTGCAGTCCGAGCGGCAGGTCCCCCACCTCGTCCAGGAACAGCACACCGCCTTGGGCGGCGCGCACCAGGCCGCGGCGGTCGCGGTCGGCGCCGGTGAAGGCACCCTTGCGGTGGCCGAAGAATTCGCTCTCGGCCAGTTCCAGTGGCACCGCGCCGCAGTTCACCGCCACGAAGGGGTGGTCGCGCCGCTTCGGGTCCAGGCGGTGCAGCGCGCGCGCCGCCAGTTCCTTGCCGGTGCCGGTCTCGCCCAGGATCAGCGCCGGCAGGTCGCTGAAGCGGGCGATCTTCTCGATGCGGCGGAAGGCCGCCAGGCTGGCTTCGCTGCGGCCCACCAGGCCCAGCCCTGCGAACACCGCGCGCAGGCGCCCGTCTTCGGAACTCTTGCCGGCCTCGGCCTTCACCAGGGCCGCGAGCGAGGCGCGCAGTTCGGCCCCGCATTCGGCCGCCGAGCCGTCGATCACGCATTGCGCGCCGGCCAGCAGCCAGCGGCAGCGTTCACCGATGGGCGCCGGCGGGTCCTGTTCGTCGACCACCACCACCACCGCGCCGCGGGCCGCGGCGGCGCGCACGCAGGCAGGGTCGAAACCGTTGCCGGCCCATTGCACGCTCAGCACCCGCTGCCCTTCGGCCGCCGCCGGCCAGGGGCCCTGCGCAGGCAAGGGCAGCCAGGCCACGCCGCACTCGGCCGCGATGGCGTCCAGCAGCGCGGCACGCCGGGTGGCCGCCTCGCGGGCAAGGATCAGCACGGCCCACCCGGGCTGTGGAAATCTGTCGAGGGTTCAGGGGTCATGACCGCCGCCGTTGCCGAATCCGCGGCCTGCTGGTCCCCCCCAACCGCCGCGACCGGCGGCCACCAGGCCGTGGAGCGTGTGCTCCTCTCATGCTCCGACGCCGATGGCCCTGCGCTGCGGGGCCCACGGTGATGCGACGTCATGCGTACTTCTCGCGCCGAGAATAGGACGGCCCGGCGGCCGCCGCAAGGCCACGCGATCGATGGAAGTAGGGGTGGGGCCGATCAGGCCGCGTTGCGCGCGGTCATTGCGGCCCGGCGGGCCAGGTAGTAACCGCGATCCGGCGCCAGCCAGGCGGGTTCTTCCATCGCCTGCCAGCCCGCGCTGCCGGGCGCCAGGTCTCGTGCCAGGCGCCAGCTGTTGCTGCCATGGCGCAGGTACAGGTAGTGCGGCACGGCCGCCTGCGCCAGCAGGCGTGCGCCGCGTCGGGTGGCGGCGCGCAGGAAGGCGGCGTCCTCGGCCAGCGAGGCGTCGGGGTAGCGGGTGGCGCGGTCGTGCAGGCGGCGCCGGAAGACCATCGAGCCGCCCAGCACGGCACCCTGGAAGAGCCGGGCGTAGAGCGCCGGTTCGCAGCGCCAGAAGCGCCAGCCTTCCAGTTCGAAGAACCAGGTGTCTTCGAACGCCGTGATGTCGGCGGCGCCCTGCAGCAGCGGGGCCATCTGCGCCGACAGGCGCCCCGGCCCGTGCCAGTCGTCGTCGTCCCAGTGGGCGATGAAGTCGCCGGCCGCCGCCTCGCAGGCCAGGTTGCGCTTGGTGCCGATGCTGGTGCAGCGGTCCAGCCGCAGCACGCGGATGCGCGGGTCGCAGGGCAGCCGGTCCTTCACCGGTTGCACGCCGTCGTCGACCACGATCAGCTCGCGGGCCGGCCAGTCCT
This sequence comes from Rubrivivax sp., assembly GCA_044224175.1. Lineage (GTDB taxonomy): Bacteria > Pseudomonadota > Gammaproteobacteria > Burkholderiales > Burkholderiaceae_C > Rubrivivax. The sequence continues at coordinate 15,964 of JBGAKY010000074.1, forward strand.
GGCGCTGGAAGTAGGCCACCGACTGCAGCAGCCAGTCCAGCCGGTCGCGCGTGGGCACGATGCAGCTGACGAGGGGCGCCGACACCCGGCCTGGGAGAGGGTCCGCGCGGGGCACGGGCTGCGCGCCGAACGGCACGACGCGCTGCACCGCGCCCGGCGGCGCGAAGTGCGGACAGTCCTCGCCGCGGCAGTGGCTGGCGTAGCCTTCGCGCCCGCCTGCCAGGCGAAGGCCGCAGAATTTGTCCTGGTAGCGCCGTCTGCTGGCTTCGAAGCCTTCGGCCTCTTCGCGCTGGCGGCGTGCGCCGGGCGGCGCGCGGTGGACGTAGGCGCCCTGCGCCCACACGGCCACGAAGCCCGCGCGGGCGGCCCGCAGCGTGTAGTCCATCTCCCAGCAGGGCCCGCGGCCGTAGCCTTCGTCGGCGGCGCCGATCGCTTCGACCACTTCGCGCCGCACCGCGTAGCAGAAGTCGGCCAGGCAGTGCAGACGGTCCAGCCGCTGCCATGCGTCGCCGTGGCGTTGTGCCGCCAGCCGTGCCATGGCGTCCACGCTGCGTTCGTGGGCGCCTGCGCGGTCGAAGGCGCCCTGCGCGTTCCACGAGCGGTTGGTCGTGGGCCCGGCCAGGCCGTGAGCGGGGTCGGCGTCCAGTGCCGACAGCAGCCGCGGCAACCAGCCCGGCCCGGCCAGCGCGCCGGCTTCCAGAAGGACGAAGACATCGGCATCCCGCGGCGCCACCAGCCGGTTGAAGCAGGCGGCGCCGCCGTCTTCGTCGGCCAGCAGGCGCACGACGAGCTCGACGCCCGCGGCCGTGCCCAGCGAAGCCCGGGTGCGTTCCAGCGCCGCCGGGTCTTCGGCCGCGCGCAGGCCGACCACCACCTTGCGCGCGGGCACCTGAACGGCGCCGACCAGCGCCTCCACGACGGCCGGGTCCACCGGTTGCCACGAAGGCAGTGTCGGCCGCTTGGGGCTGGTGTTGCCGGCGTGCACGCGCGCCACGCACAGGCCGGGCGAGTCCAGGTCGGCCAGGCGCACGTTGCCGTTGCACCAGAGGAAGCGTGCGTCCTCGCCCACCTGCACGTCGGCGAAGCGGTGGCCTTCCCAGAAGGCCCGCCGGTAGGCCAGCGTGGCCCCTGCCAGCCAGGTGCGCCGGGTGTCGGCATAGCGGTATTGCCAGGCGCGCCGCGCGGCAGGGTCGTGGAAGTAGATCCGGCTGGAGCCGCAGACGTCGGCGTCACCCGCCTGCAGCGCCTGCAGCTGGCGTTCGATGCGGTCGGGCGCGTACCAGTCGTCGTCGTCCCAGTGCAGGATGAACTCGCCCAGCGCCAGTTCGCAGGCCCGGTTGCGCAGCGCGCCGAGGCTTCGCTTCGCGCCCTCGCGCACGTAGCGCACCCGCGGGTGCGCGGGCACCAGGTCGGCCACCGGCTCGCGGCCGTTGTCCAGCACCAGCAGTTCGGCGTCTTCGCAGGTCTGGCGCAGGAAGCCGGCCACCGCCGCCGGCACGAAGGCGCGGCGGTCGGCGGTGGGCATGATGCAGGTGGCTTTCACTTCACCGTGAACTTGGCGGCCTCGTGCCGCTGGCCGTGCTGCGAGGTGATGGTGGTGAGGAAGCGCTCCGACTCCTTGCCCGCCGCGTCCTTCAGCACCACGGTGCAGTCGAACTTGGCATCGACGTAGTTCTGCGTGATGTCGCTCGAATCCAGCTTGGTGGCGCCGCGGCTCACGTTCACTTCGTAGCGCGCCCACTGCTTCTTGTCCAGCACCCAGGTCTTGATCCTGCTCTCGGTGGAATGGAGGTGGCGGCTGTTCGCGTTGGCCGTGATCGGGAACAGGTTGTTCGCGTCGCCCTTGCCGCCGATGTGCTCGTTGAGCAGGTGGCCGCGGATGTACTTGTCGGGGCTGCGCTCGCTGGGGTCGGTCTCCAGCTTGGACATCAGCGTGTCCTGCACGCCGCTCTTGGGCGGCGTGCCCGGGTTCTTGGCGGCCCAGGTGGCGCCCAGCCAGTCGATGGTCATGCCGACCCCGACGGTATCGCCGCCCAGCGAGCCAGTCTTGTGCGTGAGCTTCGTGTCCTTCTTGGTGCCGCTTTCCTCGAAGATCTCGAACAGCGACTGCAGGCCCGACACCACCTTCGGGTCGTCGGGGTTCTTCTTCACCGCCGAGCGTGTGCTGGCGATCAGGCCGGTGGCCTTCTTCTGGTCGGCGGTCGCGCCGGCCTCCTGGGCCTGGGCCGCGAACCTGTCGAGCCGGCGTTCCACCGGCTGCGGGTCGCCGCTGGCGACCATGGCGGTCAGGTTCTTCGGTTCGCCGGTGAAGTAGACCTCGTGCTTCGCGCCGCCGGCGGTCTTGAAGGGCTTGTGCTGCTTCCACCACTCGGCCACTTTCGACGCGCCCGCCTTTGCCGCGTCCATCGCCTTTCCACCGAAGGCCGCGAGCTTGCCGATCACCTTGTCGACCGCCTGCTCCACCTTGCCCTGCACCTTCTTGATGGTGCTGATGATCTTGTCGGTGATGCCCGAGATGCCCAGCAGCCGCGCCAGAAAGCCGATCAGGATGGGCACCATGCGCGCCAGCGCCTTCTCGATGAAATTGGCCGCCGTGCCGATGGCGCCGTTGGCGATCTCGACCACCGAGTTGACCACCGACTCGACGAACTCCAGGATGCGCTTGATGTTCTCGATCAGGAACATCACCACGTTGTAGATCATCAGGATGGCCTGGATGATGGCGCCCACCGGGTTGAACATCGACACCAGCTTGGTGATCGCCGCCTTCACGATGGTGGTGATGAGCCAGTCCTGGATGGCGTCGACGATCATCGTCTTCAGGTCGCCCACCCATTCCTTCATCATCTCCCACAGCTTCGCCGGGCCTTCGGTGATCAGCACCTTCAGCGCCGTGGCCACCTTCTCGATCACGGCCACGTTGCGCTCGCCGATCAAGACCACCGCGCGCGCGCGGATGCGGTCGTAGGTGAGGCCCAGCACCTGCAGCGCCAGCCGCAGCAGCGAAGGCAGCGACAGGTCCTTGGGCATCGTGATGCCGGTGTCGGCCAGCGAACCCAGCAGCCAGGTGATGAAGCCCGTCTTCAGGTGGGTCCAGATGTTGTCGACGAACTGGCCCAGGCCCTTCTTGATGGCCGCCAGGATGTTGCCCAGGAAGCCGATCGGGTCGCCGACGATGATGCCGATCACGCCGGCGGCCTTCTTCAGCAGCGCCAGCACGCGGTCCTTGAACTCGCGCAGGATGCGCACTACCGTGAGCACGGCATCGCGCACTTTCTCGTACAGGCTCTTGTGGGCGTCCTTCAGCTCCTGCAGCGCCTTCGCACCCTTCTCGGTGGCGTCCTTGTAGCGTGTCGCCAGCGAACGCGCGAGGTCGCCCTTCTTGTCTTCCACGCCGCGCCGCAGTTCGTCGAAGCGCGAGTTCATCTCCTTCTCGGCCGCCTCGCCGGTGGCCTTCAGGCTCGCCGGCAGGCCGGCCACGTAGTCCTTGATCTCCTTCTGGCCGCCGTCGATGAGCGACTTCGCCTCGGCCAGGCGCTTTTCCACCAGCGCCGCGATGCGCACCACGAGGTCGTCCAGGTCCTGCGTGAAGGCGGCCTGCGCCTCGTCGAACCAGCGCTTCACCTTGGCCGGCAGCGGCAGCAGCTTGTCCTTCAGCCACAGCGCCTTGCCGGAAAGCCCGCTGTAGCGGTCGTCGAAGCGCGTCTCGACGTAGTCCTTCATGCGCTCGATCGCGCGGTCCACGCCCTGGCCGAAGACCTGCTCGACTTCCTTGTCCAGCGCCGCCAGCTTGTCGTCCACCGCCTGCTTGGTGCGGGCGTAGAGGCCTTCGATGTGGTCCGCGACCGCCTTGCGGGCCGCTTCGTCCTTCTCGCGAGCGGTCTGCTGGTGCACTTTCACCTTGCCGGCCGAGCCGCGCGCGGTGGCGTGCATGCCCAGCAGGCCCTTCTGCTCGTCGGCGCCGGCCTGCTTGCCGGCGGCGGCCAGCACGCCCTGCTCGCGGCCGCGGTACTGGCCCGGCGCCTTCTCGGCCAGGCGGTCGGCTTCGCCCTTGGTCGTCAGCACGGCGGAGAAGCGCGGGTCGTTCGCCTTCTCCAGCTGCGGGCCGGTGAGCTGGTTGTCGGCCAGCAGCTTGTCGCTGCTGCGCCGGTTCTCGTCGAACGAGACCTCGGCCGCCGGCTTCGGCGCCGGCATCGCCTCGGCGGCGGCGACGGGCGGCGCGCCTGGCACCGGTGGTTCGGGCATCGGCGTGGCCGGCTGCTCGGGCACGCGGCTGGCGTCCGGCTTCTCCGCCGAGGCACCCTTCATGCCCGCCGTCGTCTCGTCCTTCTGCTGCTGCACGTTGCCGCTCACCGCGCCCTGCAGCCGGCCGCGGTCGTCGCCCTTCATGTAGTCGCCCGCGTCCTCGGTCTTCTTCGGCATCACCTCGCGGATGGCGGCGCGCAGCGTCTCCAGGAAGCTGGTGGGCTGCACCTTGCCGGTGGGCGCGCCACCCATTGCGTCGACCTGCTTCGACTTCGCGCCGGCCAGGCGTTCGTTGGGTGGCGGCTTGGCGGCGGCTTCGGCCTCGGCCGCCTTCTGCGCCGCCGGCACATGCGTGCGCGCCTTGGCCGCGCTGTGGCCCAGACGGTCCATCACCTTGCGGAAACGCGGGTCGCGGATGCTGGCGGGCGCGGCCGTCGCCGCCGGCGCCCGGGCCCCCCCCGGGGCGCCGCGGCGCCACGCGACCGGCGGCGCGCCCTTCGGGCTGCGGGCCGGTGCGGCGCTGCGGGCGGCGGCCTTGGCCATGGCCTTCAGCCGCGCACGCCGCCGCTGCGCAGCGGGCAGCTGCCACCGGACTTGCGGTACTCGCGCCGGATCGCCGCTTCCAGGTGTTCGGTGCGCAGCCGGCTGCCGCGCTGCAGCGCGACCAGCGCCGCGTGCAGCACGGCATTGCGGATCTGGCCGCCGGCAAAGGGGCAGCGCTGCGCGGCGTCTTCCAGGAACGCTTCGTCGACGCCGTGGTCGGCCGGCAGGTGCAGCCGCCACAAGGCCTGGCGCTCCAGCGCGTCGGGCAGGCGGAAGTCGATCACCGCGTCCATGCGGCGGCGGAAGGCGCCGTCGATCTGTTCGGCCGAGTTGGTGGTGACGACGAGGATGCCGCCGTAGCCTTCGTCCAGCCGCTGCAGCAGGAAGTTGGTCTCCAGGTTGGCGTAGCGGTCGGTCGAGCTCTGCACCGCGGTGCGCTTGCCCAGCAGCGCGTCGCCTTCGTCGAACAGCAGCACGGCGTCGGCGGCCTCGGCGCGGTCGAGCACGCGCGCCAGGCGCTTCTCGCTCTCGCCGATGTACTTGTCGACGACCGCGGAGAGGTCGACGCGGTAGAGCTCGCGGTCCAGCAGCGCCGCCAGTCGGCGCGCGGCCAGCGTCTTGCCGCAACCGCTGGGGCCGCGGAACAGCGCGCGCACGCCCAGGCCCAGCTGCGCACCCAGCGCGGCACCCACCGCGGGGCCCAGCTGTTCGCGGTGGCGGCAGCGCGCGACGAGGGCGTCGAATTCCTCGGCCGTGTCGGCCGGCAGCACCACCTCGGCCGCGGCGTCCAGCGGTGGCAGGTGGGGTGCCAAGCCTTCCAGCGACTCCTGAGCGGCGGCGGCCGCGGCCTGCCGGCGGTGAAAACCTTGCGGCCGCGCATGGCCGGCCAGGCGCGCGCCGGTGGCCGCCAGCGTGGCGGCGCGGCGGATGGGGCCGCTGGCCATGCGCAGGTCGGGCACTTCGTCGGTGGCTTCGGCCTGCCAGAGGGCGCGCCGTTCCACCGGGCCCGGCAACGGCAGGACCAGCACCGCCGCGCGCGCGGCATGCGTTTCGGCCAGCGCGCCTTCGGGCCCCAGCGCCACGCCCACCGGGCCGGCCCAGGCGGCCAGCGGCGGCAGCGCCACACCCTGCCCAGCCGTGGCTTCGAGGGCGGCCACCGGCATCGCGTCCAGCAGCGTCGCCATCAGGCCGGCGGTGGGCGCATCGGCCTGCAGCAGCAGTGCGTTCAGGCCCAGTTCGCGCGCCACGGCCTGCAGCAGCGTGCGGCGACCGTTGGACCGCGGGCCGCGCACGACCACGGTGGCCACCTCGCCGGCCGCCAGCAGCGGCAGCAGGCGCTGCACGGCAGCGCGCCGGTCGGCCGACAGCACCAGCGAAGGCAGCGTCGGCAGGTCGGCATGGGCCACGAATTCGAACCCGGCCGCCCCGCCCGCGGGCGGCAGGCCGCGCAGCGCGTCCCACACCGCCAGCGGCACCTGGGGCACCCATTCGGCGGCGGGAGCTTCGAGGTCGGCCACCTGCACCAGGCCTGCCTCGCGCAGTGCCACCAGTCGGCGCCGCCAGGCGGTGAGGTCGCCTTCGGCCCCCAGCGCCTGGGCCAGCGTGGCCAGCGTGGGTCGCGGCCGGGCGGCGCGTCTCGCCAGCCGCGCGAAGACTTCGCTCCAGCGCGCGTCCTCTTCCACCAGGCCCGCCAGCATCAGCAGCTCCAGCGCCGGCGCGTCCAGCGGCAGGTGGCGCTGCAAGGCCCGCAGCGGCAGGTGCGGCAGCGTGGGGTCGGCTTCCCATTCGACGATGGAGCGCCGCCACAGGTCGCCCGCCTCGCCCAGCGAGACGCCTTCCAGGCCCTGCTCCGCCATGGCGTGCAGCGGGCCGCTGGCGAAGGGGTGCTGGCGCAGGAAGTCACCCACCGTCTCGCCACGCGCCGCGGCCCAGGTCACCAGCGCCAGCATGGACTGCTGCAGGTGCAGCCTGAAGTGGCTGTCCACCGGGTCGGTCAGGGTCTGCAGGACGGCGCTCACGCTGGGGCCTTCAGTCGAACACGAAGCGAACGCCGCAACCCGCCGCCGGCAGCCAGCCGGGGTCGCGGTCCAGGCCGGCGATGCGCAGGGGCAGCGGCAGATCGGCCAGCGAAAGGTGCACCGTCACGCCTTCGGCCACTCGCGCCACCCGCGCGCGGTGGCGCAGCACGAAAGCGGGCACCTGGCTGCGCGGCACCTGAAGCGCGAGTGCGCAGCGGGCGCGCACGTAGCGGGACAGGTGCGCCAGCCAGCGCTGCGGCATGTCGAGGCGGCGGGCCGCGCGCGCCGGCCGTTCGGTGAAGGATTCGCCCCAGGCGCCCGGCCACGGTGCCGCGGCATCGAGGTCGGCCAGGCTGAAGCCGGCCGGATGGCGCAGCAGCATCCGCCCGCCCACCCGCCGCAGCGTCAGCGGCGGCAGCGGTTCGAAGGGCCGCAACCAGCCGGGCGGCGGTTGCCAGTTGGCGGGGCCTTCGAAGCCGGCCGCCGGCTCCTGCGCGGGGTCGCGTCCCGACCACTGCGCCAGCGCGGTCCACAGCGGGTCCTGCAGCAGTGCGCGGCCGGACCAGCGGCGACCCAGCCACGCCAGCAGGTCCCAGGGCGACAGAGCGAGGCCTGGCGAGCGCGGCTGGGTGAAGTCGGGATAGAGCTCCAGGTGAAGCGCCACGTTCAGCAGGTAGAAGAGGCCGCCGAAGCCGGTGTCGAAGGTCTGGGCATCCCGCGCCGGTGCCTCGAACGGCGACGACCCTGGTGTCAGCGGCGCGGCCCGCACCAAGGGCCCGGCGATCACGGGCGGCGCGGAGGAAGACAGCGGGTCCGCGCCGGCCATGGTCTCTTCATGGCGCCATGGCTCCGCGTGCTGGGGCCCGGCGCCGGCGAGCGGTGCCGCCTGCGCTGCGGTTTCCGATGGCGCCACCGCCGTGGCGCGCGCGGCGGCACTTGCCGCCACCGAAGTCCGGGTGCAGCCCGCGGGCGCCTCGGCCGGGGGGGTCGCCGCCGCCGGCGGACTGGTGGCGATGCTCGCACCACCTTGCGCCGGGTCGCGTTCGTGCGTTTCCGCCAGCGCTTCCGCGGGACCGGCGCGCCGTGGCCCGGATGGCGGCGGCCCGCCCGACCGCACCGCCCTGCTACCTTCCAAAATGGGCTGACCGCCTGCAGGGCGACCAGCAAGCGTGTGCGCCGCCGACGGCCGACCCCTGTCGGGCCCGAGGTCGACCGCCGCAATGTGTTCCTGGAAGGCCCGGCGCTCCACCGGCCCGCCGCCTGCTTCTGCAGCCACCGGCGCCGGTTCGCGGGCCCGCCGCAAGCCCGGCACTTCATGCGCCGGCCAGCGGACCAGGAAACCCTGCCACAGGTCCTGCGCCTGCAGCACCGCCGCCGCGGCCGGCACCCACGCGGCTTCTTCGCGCCAGGCCGCCAGCACGGCTTCGAAGTCCACGCCCTGCGGAAAAAGTTCGCGCCACCACCAGTGCGCGGCCAGCGAACCCCGCAGTCCGTCGCGCGCCAGACAGGCCAGCAGTTCGGCCATGTCGGCGAAGATCACGACGCCGCAATTCGCAGGCACCGGGCCATCGGCCGGTCGCACCGCACCCCGCAGCGCGACGCCCACCGCGGCGCGTGCGGCACTGCGCCAGGCCGAGGCCGGCTGCGCCGTGCGGCGCGCCATCTGCAGCCGCCGCACCACGACGATGGCTTCGGCCGGCAGTCCTTCGGGGTGCAGTTCCAGCGCGCGCAGTTCGGGCGGTGCCTGCGCCGGCTCGCCCGCCGCCACGTGCAGGCGAAGGCGGCCGATGCGGTCTTGGCGCGGGGCGGCGAAGCTCACTTCGGCCCCGAAAAAAGGAAGGGGCGGGTGATCAACCCGCCCCGATTGCGAATCGGGATTCGAACCCCTGAAACCTTCTCAACCAGACTTGAAAACTGAGCAGTACAACGACTGGAGACAGTCAACTTGCCTTTCGATCCAACTTCATGCTCTACCAGGACAGCTGATTCGCAAGACTTGAACATAGGCTCGGGCCCCGGCTTTGTCAATCGCCATCTCACGCGAGATTGCTCTCGATCCCCTTCACGAACGAAGGCACGTTCGCGGGGATGGGCACCTTGCCGGCGCGCGGCTGGATCTGCACCAGCGTGCTCGATCCTTCACACAGGTTCTCGGCGATGGTCCACAGCACCTTGAAGGTCTTGGCCGTCGCGTCGCGGGGCACGTTGGTGGGCCAGAAGCGCACGCCGATCGTGAAGCCGCTCAGATGGTTGGCGCGCACCAGCATGCGCCGCCCCGCGGCGCCCCAGATGCGGATGCCTTCGATGCGGATCGGCGCCGTCGGGTTGCCCTGCTCGGCGCGCAACCGGTTGCCTTCCACCGCCAGGCTGGCGCAGTTACCGACGAAGATGCCGTGCCGCTCGCGCGTGGCCGAAGAAGGCAGCCCGACGCGCACCGTGTTGTCGCGCACGATCACGTTGCCGGCCTGCAGCACGCGCGTGGGCGCCGCCGTGTCGTGCTGGCTGGCCGCCACGTGGATGCCCTGCACGAAGCCGTCGACCAGGTTGTCGATGATGCGCACCTCGTCCAGCGACTGGCCGGCCACCACGATGCCCTGCGCACCGGCAGGCAGTTCCTGTTCGAACACCGCCTTCACGGCGCCGGGAAACTTGTCCACCGCCAGGCCCTTGGCGCCGGTGACCTTGCCGGTGGCCAGCAGTTCCGCCGCCGCGCGCTCGATCGCCGCGCTCAGGTCGGCGGCCTTGCCGACGCCGGTGGGTTGGGTCTGGTCGATCAGCTGCTGCCAGGCGTTGACCTTGGCGCCGCCGGCCAGCGTGGTGGGCCGGGCCAGCGCCGGCGCGGTGACGAAGCTGACGGTGACGCCGTTGTAGGTGACCTGGGCCACTTCGTCGGCCGCGGGCACCAGTGAAGCCACGGGTGCGGCCGCGGCGGCGTGAGGCGCGGCAGCGGCTGCCGCAGCGGCGGCCACCGCATTGGCGCGCGGCTTCGGTGGCGGCACCTTCACCATTGTCTTCGCGCTCGTCGAAGCCTTGGTGGCCGCGGCCGAGCGCGGCTTCGTCTTGGCGGTGGTCTTCCTGGCAGGGGCCTTCTTCGCGGCAACCTTCTTCGTCGGCGCCACCGCCTTCGGGGCCGGCGTCGCCGCCTTGGCGGCCGGCGCTGCGGCCTTCTCCACCGGCACCGCGGTCTTCTTCGCCAGCACCAGCTTCGCGGGCGCGACCATGCGGCGCAGCAGCGCGGCGCGGTAGTCGGCGTCCAGCCGCGACCAGCTGACGCCGCCGTCGCCCTTCACGCGCAGTTCGTTGTCTTCCACCTGCGCGCGGCCCACGTTCACCAGCTGCAGGCCCACCTGCTGGCGGCCCACGCTGAAACGGCACGAACGGACGCGCACGCGGCCGGCCGCGCTGCCGGCCGCGTTGGCCACCGTCAGGCCGCTGGCGGCACGTTGCTTCAGGGTGGCGTTGTCGGCGTCGCCGGCGCATTCCAGCGTCAGGCGCTCGGCCACCACGTCGGCGCAGGCCGTGAACGTGACCGCGCCACCGATGTGCGCCAGCTTGTCGCCCGCGCCAAGCGCGCCGGCCCTCACCGACAGGTCGCTCAGGTGCACGGCCTGGCACTGGTCGAACACCAGCGCGCGTTCGGAGCCGTCGGCGTGGATGCGCGTGCCGGCACCGGCACCACTGATCTCCAGGAAACGCCGCTTCGACACCACCAGCGGCTGCGCCAGCGGGTAGTCGCCCGGCTGGAAGCAGACCTTGGCGTCGCTGCCTTCCGGAATACGGTCGAAGGCCTTCTCCCATCCCGCGCCAGGCGCGATGACGATGGAGCAGCCGCAGCGGGCCAGCTTCCACACTTCCTCGATCGCGGTCTGCACGTCGTCGGCGCCGGGCAGGTTGCACAGCCGGTTGTCGAAGGCCGTGTCCTCGGCCAGGACCTCGGCGTAGCTGCTGCGGGCGAACAGCACGTAGGGCGCGACACCCCCCGGACCCAGCACGCGGTAGACGTGGAATCGCGACGTGCCACCCAGCGCCACCGGCTCCTGCCGGAACGAACGCCGCAGCACCGAACGCACGAGGCCGCGGTCCAGGTCGTAGGTCGCCGCAGGCGCCGCGCTGCCCAGGAACTTGACCCAGTCGAAACCGTTGGCCCCCACCGGCAGGATGCCGGCCGCCGGCAATGCGCTCATGAAGTCGGCGGCGCGCACCGCCTTCGCGCTGGCCAGCGGCTTCGCGATGGCCGCCAGCTGTTCCTGGAAGTCCAGGAACAGCGCCTCGCCTTCGGCTTCGCGGCGGTCGTCGGCGAAGAGCTGCCAGTCGCCCGCCACCGGCAGCCGCGTGGCGCGGCGGCGCACCGCATGGTTGTCGACGAACTGCAGTTGGTCGGCCGCGAAGTACACCAGCGCCAGCGGCTGGTCGACCACCGCCAGCGCGGCGCCCGTCGCGCCCCAGGCCGGGTCCACCGGCGGCTGCGCGCCGGCCAGCAGCGTGTCGACCGCTGC
>JBGAKY010000004.1:0-111893 GCA_044224175.1 Rubrivivax sp.
GTGCCAATGCAGCCAGAACGGCCTCCCGGTGATTGCGCAGCCTGCCGACGAACGCGGCACCGTCCACGTTGAGGCCCGCGATGCCGACGCGAGTCGCCAGGCGCAATGCGAGCGCCTTGATGCGGCGCTCGACACCCGTTCGGGTCAGGCCATGCCGGGCGGCCACGGCATCGTAGGTCTCTCCGTTCAGAACGTCCCGAAGCATCGCCTCGGAGGGATCCGCACCGGCGGCACGGTCCGCGGTCGTCAGATCGTCACCTGTCGAAGTGGGGTCCATCGCCGAGTCCGATGAATGCCATCGCTGCGGGCCGATCATCAGGACGATGCCGGCCGCGCACCACGAAAAACGGCCGCATCCTTTCGGGGATATCGCAGTCGCTGCTTCGTGCCTCGAGGAAAGTCGCTTGGGCTTTCATGCCGACCCAATCTATTGCGCGGCCCCCAGCTCGAACAATCCCCCCTGAGCATGCACCCATGCGAGGTGCGCAAGCCCCCGGAAGGAGGGATGCACCCTTTCGGGGGAGAACTTCGCCGTTGCCGCGGACGCGTCCACAACGTCGCGGATTCACGGTTCCAATGGAGAGCCGGATCGGCGCGGCAAACGCTCCCCCCTTGGCATGCCCCCGATGGAGGGAGAGCGCGGACGCCCCCCGATAGGGGTACACCCTTTCGGGGGAGATGAAGCTCACATCACCATCGGGACGCGTCAACTTCGTCCCGAGATCCAATGACGAACATCCTCCGCCCGCCATGCCGTGATTCCGACGGAGAGTCGGATCGGCGCGGGGAACTCCCCGGCCTTGACGCGCCGCCAGAGGGTGGACTTGGAGAACGGCACGAATCGCAGGAGCAATCGCTGGCGCACGAAGCCGGTCTGAGGAAGCGCGAGTGAGTGCTCGGCACGCGGCACCGGAGCTGCCGCGTCCGCGGCGGTGGGGATCTGGAGCGACGGAGGGTTGAAGCTGGAGGTCTTGGGCATGATCAGTCTCTTTCCCGGCAGCAGGGCCGGGCGCTGAACGGACATGACCCTCTCGGTCTCGACCACGCACGGTCATCGGAAGCGTTGGTCGATCAGGAACGCGCGAGCTCCGCGACTGCAGCCGGCGTTCCAACAGGCTTGCAGAGATGTTTGGCTGGGCGGCTATCGGCCAAGCTTCGGATGCAGCGCGACCGATTCCTGCACGGGGATTGCGCCAGGTCTTCTTGTCATGCAGGTGACGACTGCGACGCGCCCCGCGGGGCTGTTGAGCCGGTATGGGCTCGGAGTCAGCGTACTTCGGCCGCTGAACGTTCGCAAGCACCCTCCTCGATCTGCCCTTGAAGAGCGGCGGGTTGTGCGTTCGATTCACGTGAGGCGGCTTGCAGTTCGGCCGACTCACCACTCTCCAGATCCTCGGCATCCGGCCCCGCCGCCGGCTCGTCGACTGCAGCCAAGGTAGGCGTCGCGACAGGCTCACCCTGAGACACCCAGTCCGCCTCAGAGTCAGCCGCGCCGGCGACCGTCTTCTGCGCATCCAACGCATTCATCGCTCGTCGCAGCCTCGTGGCCAGGCTTCTCGCGCCATTGGCAACGTCCCGCACCTTGCGCTTGAGAACCGCCCGCTCGATGTCCACGGCTTCCGTGGTGACGATTTCATGGATCTCCAGCGTCTGCAGCAGGGGCATCAACTGGTCGAGCTTGCCCAGCAGTTCCAGGTAGCGTCGGCCATGCGAGGACATGATGCCCACCTCGATCTGGAGCGGCACGGTGTCGTAGGTGGCCGGGCTCGTGATGCCGTGCGCCTGGAACAGCGCTTCGGCGCCGTCGATGGCCTTGTTCAGCGCCTCGGCCGCCTTCTCCATCTGAGCGCGCATCACGGCTTCGACCTTGGCCACGTCGGCATGATCGATCCGCGTGCGCGCGATGACCGAAATGAAATGCGCGCTGAGTTGTAGTGTGCTGAAGTAGCGCACGAACATGCGCTTGCCCTCGGCGCTCGCGAAGCTGGCCTTGAGCTTGACGCTGGCCGCTTCGACGCGGCGGAAGTCGGCCTTCTGTTCACGGGCCAGGATGCGCGCATTCACGCCGCCCTGGTCGTGCTTGATGATGTCGATCTCCGGCATGGTCACTCCTGCATACGAGGTGCGGTGATGCGTTGCCACGATCTTCGAAGCGACGCCGAAGAGCCGCCACGCGAAACGGCCCTCAATTGGCGTCGCTTTCGTCACCGGCATCGATCCGGGCCGATTCGCCCGTTGACGACGCCCGCCCCAGCGGCTACGTTTGCAGCAGGCGGTTGCTGGCCCGCCTTCCAACTCCTGCCAGCCCTGGAGCAGAAGACTTGCGGTCGGCGGTCTCGATCGACGAACTGCCAAGCGACTCGGCGTTGAACCGCGCCGGTGAACAGCGCATGAAGGAGATGCGCATGTGCTGGAGGTTGCTTTCGTGCTGAGGTGAGCGGGCAAAGCCGTCGCCTCCGTACCAAAGCTTCATTCCACCGGTCGCTGGCGTACCGGCGCGCACGACATCCGTCGTGCGCCGAAGCCAGCCCTTGCTGCACCGTCCTCGCGATCGCTCGCCGCAGGACCGACCTTCCATCCACCCCACGGGGCCCTGCCCCGTCCGCGGTGCGTGGCCTCGCCATCTTCCGGGAGACCACCATGATGGGACACACGCTTGCCATGCAGGCGCCGGGCCAAGGCGCCGGCGCCTCGATCTTTCCCCAGGCCGCGGCCAGGACCGCGACGAGGGAAGTGCTGGACATCCAGTCGCCTGACTCGGCAGCTCGATCTTCGCTGGATGCCGCCGATCTCGACGACGAAGAACCCGTCGACTGGAGCGAAGAGGACATCGTCCTTCTGCATTGGCGCTTGCTGCAGGAAGTGAATCGCCTCGCCGACCCGGCGACGCCGCTCGAAGAGAAGTTCGACACGTTGCGCTGGGTGTTCACCGAGCGCAGCAAGGACGATCGGCCGTTCTCGTTCGCCTCCTGCCTGCGCGTGGTCGGCTGCAGCCCGCTGTCGCCCATCGCGTACTGCGGACGCGTCGACGCCGAGGAGATCCGCGACCGCATCCGGCTTGGTGTTCGCAGCTGGCTGCCGGCCACCTTGTTGCGCTATCCCGAATGGGTTCGCCAGGCCGTCGCCAGCAATCCGCAATGGGTCGCGACCCGGCTCGAACGAAATCCGCAGTGGATCAACGAGCAGCTCAAACGCATTGCCGACGAGGGCGACCTGTTCGCCTGATCCGAACCACCCCGGCTTGCGCACCAGCGCAAGCCCCACATTCTCGAAGGATTCCTCATGACTGATATCAAGACCATTCGCTGTATCCCCGCAGGGTTGCAGCTCGACGCGTTTGCTGCGTCGCCTGACGTGTGCTGAGGGGCTGCCATGCAAACGAGCCCACATCGCGTGTCTGCCCCATCGTGGCAACCCGTCAGGGGTATCGAGGATCTGGAGTTCCTGGTCAAGGAGAGCGAAGTGCTCACCGGCCGCAGCGGACGGCGCTTCGTCGTCGCGAGCGCGGACCGCCTGCACTACCTCGTGCACTGGCGCTCGCCTGCCCTCGTCATCGAGCGGATCGACGCGCACGGCGTCGTCCGCGACCGCCAGCTGCTGCTGCCGTGGGAGTTCGAGGAACACCCGGTGGCGCAAGCCATCGCGTCGCGGCAGCTGTTTGCCACCTCGGTCCTCTCTGAAGCCTGAGCAGGGAGCGCGTCATGCAGGACCATGAGTACGCAGCGCGCGTCGATGCCGTCAAGCAACGCGCCTACGGCCGCTGGACCGAGATCCTGTCCAGCCTCGGCGTCGACGAGCGCATCCTGAAGCGCCGGCCGCTGCCCTGCCCGGTGTGCAACAGCGGGGTCGACCGCTTTCAGTACACCGACAAGTTCGGCCAGGGGAACTACCACTGCCGCAAGTGCGGGCCCGGCGGCGGCTTCAAGCTGCTGCAGGCCGTGCGCGGCATCGACTTCAACACCGCGCTCGGCGAGGTGGAGCGCACGCTCGGCATGCTGCCGGCGCAACGGGCCGAGAGCGACGCCGCAACCGAACCGGAGCGCATGAAGAAGCTGGTCGCGCGTCTGTGGGAGGAGGCGCTGCCGGTGGTCTGTGGTGACGAGGTGGATCGCTACCTTCGAGGCCGACGACTCGGATTGGACACCTACCCTCCGGCCCTGCGCTGCCATCCGGCGCTCGGCTACTTCCAAAGGGACGGCACCGCAAAGTCCAGGAAGATCGCGGAGTACCCCGCCATGCTGGCCTGCGTCCGAACCGTGGACGGCGATGCCGTGACGCTGCATCGCACCTACTTGCACGATGGCCGCAAGCTCGCGGCGCCGGACGCCAAGAAGGTGCTGTGCGCTGGCTTCTCGGGTGCCGCGGTCCGTCTCGGCGAGGCGACCGACGAACTGGCGCTGACCGAAGGCATCGAAACGGGCATCGCGGTCATGCTGTCCACGGGCAAAGCGGTCTGGGCAGCGCTGAGCGCAGGTAACCTGGAGAAAATCCTGCTCCCTCCGGCGGTCCGCCTGGTCTGCATCTACGGCGACAACGACGCCGGTGGCGACTTCACGGGCCAGGCGAGCGCCTACGCATTGGCACGCCGCTTGATGCGCGAAGACGCAAACGGCGTTCAACGCAGCGTCCGGGTCTTCGTGCCGAAGAACCCGAGCACCGACTGGGCGGATGTCTGGCAGCAGCGTCAGCTCACGACTTCGAAGCGGGCGGCATGAGCCGAAGGGCTTCATTTGGAGGTGCGGTCATCGACCGCACCCGACTTTTCCGTGGAGGCGATGGCTCAATGGCCGCCACCGAAAAGTCGCATCCTAGATTACCCCTGGTAGCAGCCGCACCAGGCCGTGCGTTGCACGGCAAAGGCTGCCTTGAAGTCACGAGTGCGAGGGATCGCACTCCAGCCGACCCGCAGTTCGCGGGCCCGATCGTCAACCCATGCGGGGACACACCTTCCCGCTGGGGGCTGGGCCGTCCTCGCCATTCCCATTCCATTGGAGATCCCCATGAAATCCGGACGTTCCCTGGTGAGCCTGGCACAAGAACTGACGCGCCAGCTCGCCACGAAGAAGGACATGATCGTTCCGTCGGCGCTGCTCAGCCACGCCACCATCGCCGGCTCGACGCAACTGAGCGTCGAGCAGACCGACGGCCCGAGCGCGTTCGGCGTCACGCCGCTGGCGCGCCGACAGCTCGCCGAAAAGCTCGGCATCCCCTATGCGTACTTCGAACGCATGCGCGAGCAGCAGCCCCGGCTGCTGGACAGCAACGTCAACACCTGGCTGCAGAACGAGCCGGACCGGCGCATGCTGCGCACGCTGGACGGCCAAGTGCGCGCGGTGCTGTCGGACCGCTACCGCCGCCTGGACAACTATGACCTGGCCGAGAGCGTGCTGCCCATTCTCCGGCAGCTTCCCGAGGTCGTCTTCGAATCGGTGGAGTTGACCGAGACCAAGATGTACCTGAAGTGCATCACGCCGCGCCTGACCTTCGAGGTGGCGCCGGGCGACGTGGTCCAGGCCGGCGTCGTGATCTCGAACAGCGAGGTCGGGCAAGGCACGCTGTCCGTGCAGCCGCTGCTGTTCCGCTTGCTCTGCCGCAACGGGCTGATCGCCGCCGATCGCAGCCTGCGCAAGACGCACGTCGGGCGCTCGCTCTCCACCGAGGACGAAGGTGTCGTGGTCTACCAGGACGACACGCTCAGGGCCGACGATCAGGCCTTCTTCCTGAAGGTCCGCGACGTCGTGCAGGCCGCCGTCTCCGAGGCGACTTTCCGCCAGACGGCGCAGAAGCTGCAGCGGACCCTGGGCATCCGCCTGACCGGTGATCCGGTGAAGTCCGTCGAGGTGCTGGCGCAACGCTACACGCTCAACGACGACGAGCGGACGGGCGTGCTGCGACACCTGATCGAGGATGGGCAGTTGTCGGGCTACGGCCTGGTCAATGCTGTGACCCACTACAGCCAGACCGTCGACGACTATGACCGGGCGACCGAGCTGGAATCGCTCGGCGGCCGTCTGATCGATCTGAGCGCCCAGGAGTGGAAGGGGCTGACCGAAGTGGTCTGAGCTTCAGCTGAGGAGAACCGAGAGGGGGCAATTGCCCCCTCTTTCCATTGGCTGCGGGACGCAGTTGCGGCGAACCCTGCTTGTCATTGCACCCGCAGGGCGTCACACCGGGCGGTGCTGCGGCGAAGGCCGTATTTCTACAGTGACTTTCGTAACCGCGTGTCCCGCAAACGAAGAGCGCCCGGATTCGCGGCCTCTTTTCTGTGGCGAGACACGCGCTGTCGCACAGCGACAGCATTTCCTGTCGAAGTGACGCCGAGGGCCAACTTATGCTGCCAGGCACGTCGATCACCTAACGCGCAAAGCGATACCTCATACAACCAGAAACAAACCACCACGCATCGCCCAGGGCTCTCGGAGGACCTGACCATGAATCACTCGCAACTCACGGAAGTTCAAGCCACCAACCTGCGCACCTTGATTGCCGTTCGACTTGAACTCGAACGCGACACGGCCGACACGTGCCGAGCTTATGCGCTGGACCCGAAGACGGCGGAGCGGCTGCGCCAGCTGTCGGTGGAAGGCATGTGGGCGCTCGTGCACGCGGTCGGCCAAGTCGGCCTCTTCGTTGCGCGCGACGATCTCGCAGCGTTGGTCGACGCGCCGCCGGCCGTCGCAGGTGCCCTCGCAGCGGCCCACCCGGCACGGCCCGCCGTCCTGCCATCAAGTCGATGAGCACGCGATGGACGCCCCCAAACGCATCGACCGCCGCGTGCGTGCGCTGGCGCTGTCGCGGGATTGCGCCGATCTCGGCGCCCGTGTCCGCACGATCCACCACATCACCGGCATGGGAAGCCGCGAGCTCCTGCGCCTGCTGTTCAGCGAACAGAGTCCGCCGCCTCGCGGACGGGCGCCGGACACCCGCGAGTGGTACCACGCGGCCAACCTGCTGAGCCGCACCGAAGCGTCGGTGATCGTCTCCAACTTCCATCGCCTGCGCGCACTGGGCTTCGGTGCCGGCGAGGCCTTGGTCTGCGCCTACCGCTACTACCGCTCCGTCTATCAGGCGCCGCATCGCATCAGTTTCGACCGCGCGTTCGATCTTGCTTCGCACACGGACGGCCTGTGGGTTGCCAATATGCCAAGCTTCGCGCTCGTCGCATGCGAGACCTGCGGCAGCGAGTTTCTGGATGCGCTCGTCGGCGAGGCCGCGGCTTCCGGTGCCTGTCCCTTCTGTCGGTTGATACGTCGGGCGGAACTCGACCCTCGGGTCCGGGACTCGTTCCCGCGGCCACCGCCGATCGACCAGCGAATTGCGGGCCTGCTGGGCCTTGGTCCTCATCAGGAGGCTGGTGCCGAGAGCCCGCCAAACACCGCGCCATTCGCCGGCGACGCCGACCACGAGTGACTGAAGAATGAGTTCAACGCTCCACGGATGGTGCACCGATGCTCTCCGGTTTCACGTCGGCCGCCTCCGGCACAACACCTTTCGCTTCCTCGGACCCGGGGTTCGAGGCGCTCCCCGTCGAGACCCTGCTCGCCGAACATGAGGCGCTGCTCGCGCGCCTGAAGCTCTGCTACGGAGCTGACCGGGCAAGCTTTGATCGGGACCTGATGCCGCTGGTGCGCAGCTACGCGGCCTACGTCCACCTTCTGCCGGCCACGCCAGACAACTACTTCCGGGCACCGGGAGGCCTGTTGCGGCTGGGCCTGGAGGCGGCGTTCTTCGCGTTGCAGGGCACCGATGCGCACATCTTTTCAGGCAAGGCCACGATCACGGCTCGACGCGAACTGGAGCCGCGATGGCGAATCGCCACCTTCATTGGCGGGCTGTGCTGCGAGCTTCACCGCGTGCTGAGCCACCTCATCGCCACAACACCGGAAGGCGACGAGTGGCCGTCTTTCATGCTGCCGCTGCACGACTGGCTGCAACAGCGTGACGCGCAGCGCTACTTCGTGCGCTGGCGGCCGCGCGCGGCCGAGATCCGGGGCCTGGGGTTGTACGCCCTCCCGCTGGTGGTGCCGGCGCAAGTGATGGAGACCCTTCGCCACGACGACGGGGCCATCGTCCGGCTGCTGTTCGCCAGCGTCGGCGGCGTGCCGCAGTACCGCGAACACAACGTGCTCGATGACCTGGTGCGGCGCTCCCTGGCGCTGGTCGTCGACCGCGACCTGCTGGCCAGCGCCGATCGCTATGGCCTGCCCCAGTACGGATCGCACCTGGAGCGCTATCTGGTCGACGCGATGCGACGACTCGCAGCCGGCCATTCGGCCTGGAGCGTCAACCGCGAGAAGTCGCGCCTGTGGTTCGGCGAGGACGGCCTGTTCCTCGTGTGGCCCGATGCCGCACAGGACATTCTGGAACTGCTGGAAGGCGATCAACTCGCGGGAATTCCCAAGGCACCCGATACCTTGCTGGACATCCTCTTCGACGCCGGCGTGCTGCAACCAGTGCCCGATGGAGTCCGAACGTGGTCGATCTTTCCGACGGGGGCGAAGGCGCCGATCAACGCCGTCCGGCTGGCCTCCTCGGCCATCCTCCTCTCCGGCAGTGAGCCAGTGCCGGCCCCACTGAGCCGTCCCTTGCTGCGAAGCGACAGCCCTGCCCCTCCGGCTCCCGCTCAAACCAAACCCCTGCGCACGAAGGCCATGGCCGTAGAAGCGCCGCCGGCATCGCCCTCGCAGCTGACCTTGATCGAGTCGGAAGCGGCCGAGCCCGCAGCCCCGGCGCCGCCAGTTGCACCGCCAGTCGATCCAACGCCTGAACCGCGTCCCGCCGCAACGTCGCCACCGGCGCTCGCAGCGCCTGATCTACGCCCGATCCGCCTCAAAGCCCCGATGCGCCTGAATCCCGCCGTGCGCCAGGCTTTGATGGAGGCCGTCGACACGCTCAACGATCCGCCGGCCGCTGCCCCTGTGTTCACGGTACGCGAGGGAATCTTCATTCCTCTGGCCGAACTCGAACGTCGTGGCGTTCAGCCTGCGGTTGCCTTGCGCTCTCTGATCGAAGTCGACATGGTGTACCGGCCGAAGCCCTCGGCTCCACCGACCTGCACGCGTGACGTGCAAGGCGTGAGCACCGTCGGCGTCGTGCTTCTCGCGCGGCACGTTGATGGCCTTGATGCGAAGGCCTTCATCGCCGTCCCGGTGTCGGCGGCTTGAGATGCTTGTTCGCCGCTTCGAGATGCCATGGCGGCCTGCCTACGAGGCTGTTGCCGGCCTTGTCTGGATGGCTGTGGCCGTGTACTTCGCCAGCACCTGGCTGCTGGGCGCCGTTCCATCCACCTTGGCGTTGCCCTTAGGTGCCCTGTGCGTGTTCATGTCCTTGCGCCGGCTCCTGCAGGCGGTCGAGATCCTGCGCGTGCGCAGTTCGCTCGGTGGCCGCGGCATCGAGGTGCTCAGCGCCGACCACCTCCGGCAACACTGGGCCGATCCCGCACAGGTGTTCCTGGGCTTCGGTTTCGAGTGGCGCCCGGTGCATGCGCAACGCCTCTACGAGTTGGCCAAGGTCGACTACCGCGAGTACACCGTGCCGCGTTGGCTGCAACGGATGCTTGGACAGGGCGGCAGGCCACAGCCCGATGCGGAGATCGGCTTGCCGTACATCCACGGCGTCGAGCCCGTCGAGGTTCCGCTACACCGCCCGCTGCAGACATTCGAGGGCGGCACCTTGCTCGTCGGCACCACGCAGTCGGGCAAAGGCGTGGCGCTCGCCCATCTGATCACGCAGGCAGTCCATCGGGGCGACGTCACGGTGGTCATCGACCCGAAGAACAGCCGGCGGCTCAAGCGCGTGGTCGAACGCGCCTGCGCGGACTACCGTGAACCGGACACCTTCATGGAGTTCCACCCGGCGTTTCCGGAGCGGGGGGTCCGCCTGGACTTCACCTTCAACTGGCAGAAGCCCACCGAACTCGCGTCTCGGATCCAATCCATCATGCCGCCGGACACAGCCGGTGCGTTCTCGGCGTTCGGGTGGGATGCCGTGAACGTGGTCGTGCAAGGGCTCGTCGAACTCGAGGAGCGGCCGAACCTCATCAAGCTGACGAAGTACATCGAAGGCGGCATCGAGCCGGTGCTCGAAGAATCCCTTCGGCGCTACTTCGAGCGATCACTCGGCGCGGGCTGGCGGGATCAACCCGAGATGCGCAAGCTCCTTCACGACGCCCACCGCGGCAACATGAAGCGGCCGTCCGAGGCCGCCAGCGCCGACCTCATGGCCTTCGTGGCGTACTACGAACACCAGGTGCCGCAGAACCAGCGGAGCAAGGTGCTCGATGCCCAGGTCCGGACATTTCGGCACAACCGCGAGCACTATCAGAAGATCACAGCCAACCTGTTGCCGGTGCTGTCGATGCTGACCTCTGGCGATCTCGGGCGCAGCCTGTCCCCGGACCCGTTCGACGCCGACGATCAGCGTCCCATCGTCAACTTCGAGAAGATCGAACGCGGCGGCCATGTGCTGTACATGTGCCTCGACTCCCTGCCCGATCCCTCCGTGGCTTCCGCAATCGGCGCGCTGGCCCTGGCCGACCTCGCCGCGCGCGCGGGCATGCGCTACAACCAAGGCATCTACCGGCGCATCGCGTTGTTCGTCGACGAGGCGAGCAACGTCATCAACCTGCCGCTGATCGAGATCCTCAACAAGGGGGCCGAGGGTGGGCTCTTCGCGACCTGCGCGATGCAGACGCTGGCCGACCTGGCCAAGCGTCTGGGTTCCGAGGACGCCGCGCGCATGGCGCTCGGCAACCTGAACAACCTGATCGCGCTGCGCACCAAGGATCGACCCACGCAGGACTTCGTGGTCGAGACCTTCGGCAAGACCGCCATCCACACCGTCCGTGTGGGCCTGAGCAGCGGCAGCGATGCCCACCTGGGTGATTTCTCGTCGAGCTATTCGACGCAGCTTGCCGAGAGTTTCGAAGAGGTGGTGCCGGCCGACGTGCTGGGAAAGCTGCCCAATTTGCAGTACTTCGCGTCGGTTTCCGGCGGGCGGATCATCAAGGGGCGTTTCCCGATCATCGATCCCGAGCCACGCAATGGGATTGCTGCCGGCACGTCCGGACCTCCACCAGTCGCTGGCCGCGCAGCACCATGATCCGCGTCGTCAGCATCGTCTCGTTGCTGTGCTTGCTCGTCCTGGTCCTGTACCTTCCGTCCACGCATTCGCCCGATCGGTTCATCGAGTTGGTGCGACAGGAGCAACTGGTGATCGAGCGCTCCTGGGGCCAGCGTGCGGGTTCTCGGATTCTTTCGCGCGCAGTCGCCATGGCCGACTCGGCGCAGCAGGTCTCACCGGTGCCAACGCCTTCGAAGGCGCTGCCAGTTGACGCTGTGGGCGGCGCCGTCGCGATCGAGATGGCGTCGGTCAATCAGCGGCTCTTCAACAGCGCGTACTTCCGGTCGATCGATGCCTTGCTGCTGCTGGCCGCCTTCCGCTTCTCGACGTTTCTGGAGTGGTTGCCCTGGCTGCTGGCCTTCAGCGCGGCCTGCTTGATCGACGGTGCCCTGATACGCCGAGTCAAGGCCAAGGAGTTCCGCCAGCACGACCCGGAGTGGTTTGCGGCGCATGCGTCCTTGAGCATCGTCACGATCTGCGTGACGGTGATCGGCTTCGTCCTGCCACTGGTGCTCCATCCATTGGTGATGCCGGGCGCACCACTGATGCTGAGTCTTTTCGCAGGCCGCGCCCTTGGCTGCTTTCACCTCAGAGGTTGAGCCGTGCGAATTCAGTTTCCTGAGGCACCGAGATTCCTCCTCTGGGGCGCGGCTGTCAAACCGGGCGTGAGTGGCATGCTGCCACCCGGTGCTCGCAGCATGGTGTTTCGCGATCGTCCCGGATCGCGAAGACTTTACTCGCCGACTCGGTGTCTGAATCAAAGCATCGATGTGGCCAGGCTTGATTGGCACGATGCACTGATCGTCGTCGTTCAAGAAGTGCGTGAGTTCAAGCGTTCAAACGCAGCGCCTCTGACGCACGTCGCTTGCTGCCAGCTTCGCCTCACTCGTCAGCGGCATGGAGAGCCATCATTTCGAGGTCGTTGCGCCCGATCTCATCTGCAGACTTGATGCTGACCGCCCGCTTGAAGATCGCCAGGTCCGCCAGCAGGCCCGGCTCCCTGCCTGGCCGAACCACAGCCGGGACCAACCAGTAGACGCCTGTTCGTCCGTAAGCGGTGAGGAACCTCTCCAGGTTCTCGCTGGTCTCCGGCTGCATGGTTTGAATCCTGGATGCCACGGTCGTCAGCAGCCTCGAATCCGGCTCCCGCTCATCCGAGTCCGGCAGCGCCGAAGTGATCAAGACCCGGTAGTGCGCCGGATGGCTCTTGCTGATCCCTCGCACGATGCCGACGAAGATGCCGTCCTTCGAATCGCGCTGGCCGAAACGGCCGTGCCATCGCTCGAAGATGGAGCGTGCCGCGCCCCCGTCGTCGAACATCAGGCCCATGGCTGGCGGCCGTCCTGGTCCGAAATCAAAGAACGCGACACCTCGCCACCGGGCTTGATTCCAGAGCGCCGTGTCGATCACGGAGAGCGCACTGAGAAGCCGGTGGTCGGTGGGGCGAGGTGGTTGCTGCTCCCCAGGAGGCGCGCCTGTTCCTGATCGTGCGCGCGGACGTCGTTCGACCTCGCTCAGGGGCACGACTCGTGGCCTCAGCGTTTGCAGTGCGTACGCCCGCGGCGCCAATGCGGTCCAGGTGTCCAGGCTTGCGACCTTGTTGCCGAAGACGCGGTTTCGGCTGTTGCCGGCGATCGCGACGGAAGACACTCGCTCCGCCGCCGCGTCGGTTTCGAACAGCGCCTTCAGCGTATCGCGTGTTCTCGGCATGAAGCAGGTGGCCACGACCACGCCTGCGGCGATCTCGATGAGCGTCCTCTGAAGGCATCCGTCCTGGGCCAGGGTCGCCGGCTCGCACGCATCGGGCCAGGAAACCGTTGCGGAAAGCTGATCCCCTGCAAGGCTGAAGCCTGGCTCAGGAATACCGCTGACCTCCAGGATTTCGAGTTCGAAGCTCTCCACATGCGCAAACACTTCGCGCTCTGGCAGGGTGGCGAACACGACTTCCAGTGCCGCGGCAATGGATTCAGCTGCGAGCATGGACGCCACCGAGCCGCAGTGCTTGATGGCGATCCGCACGCCGGAGACGAGGGTGACGCACTCGCCCGGCGCCTTCTCGTTGAGCAGGAAAGGCCGCAGGCGTTGATCCGGCGGCATCTGTGCAGCCAATCGGGATGCCAGTTGCAGTACGGCTTCGGGTGACTCCTCTTCTGGTATGGAGCCTTCCGCACGCATTGCGGGCTCGTGACCCAGGGCATAGAGCAGCCATGTACGGCTATGAGGCAGATCCAGGCCGAGCAAGACATCCGGTATGGGCTCAAGGCGCCGGAGTGCCTCCTCCGGCATGTTGACGGTGAGGTAGCTGAGGACGAGGTCGAACTCTTCCAGGCGTTTGGCAAAGTGGGCCCGGGATTCCTCCGTCAAGGGCAGACCGTTTGCACAGCCCCTGGCCAGGCGAACAGCCTGAAGGGACTCTGGAATGTCGTGCAGTTCGACCGAGATCCAAGCCAGCATCATGACGGTTGGAACCACCGAGGCCGGAAGTTCGCTCCCTTCTTCGGCATCGATGAACATCGTGGCCACGGCGAAGAGACAGATCGCTCGGGCGGCCCAGAGCAGCCCAGCGCTGCGGTAGGCCAGCGCCAGCATCTGCGTTGCTTCGGCCAGACTGTCGGAGTGCTCCCGCTTGGTCAAATGGCAGACGGCTCTACCGAGCAATCGGATCATCTCGAAGTTGCGATCGAAGTCGAGCTGCCTCGCTCGCTCCAGCAAGAGCAGCGCTCCCTCAGCCTCGCTTTTCCGCTTCGAAACGAAGTCGACCAATTGGTCGTAGAGCTTGCTGTACGCCGGATCCGCGCCCGCAATCTGGCCAAACAGTTTGATCAGATTCGTGGCCCGGGTGGCATCGAATTCACCGAGGCCTTCGGCCCTGTCCAGAACTGCGGAAAACTGCGGCCACAGACTCGAAAGTCCCTCCGAGTCCCCGGCCAGCACTGCACTATTCACGTCGATCAACAGCATCGAAGTGGTGGCTTCCAGCGCGTTGTTCGGACGCGTCTTGTCTTCAGCGATGGTGGCGAGGCGGGACCGAAGGCGAGAAGCCCGGGCAGCAGCGTCAGTCTCGGCGCTGGCCAATTGCTTGTGCAGCGTGGCATTGAAGAGGAGTTGCAGCAGATTGCAGAGCATCTCCAGGAACTTCGCGTGTTCGCTTGCGAGGACCTGTCCTTCGAAGTCGGTGTACTCGCGGTTGACGAGCGCGATGTCATCAAACCACCAGAACGCGGTCCACAGGGATTCGTACTGCGCCTCCAATTGCTGGTACTGGCTGCCGTCAGACCGGGCAAGACGGATCGCTCTTGCAAATCGACCGTCGGTCTCGATGCGTGGGCGCTCGAGAGATCTTGAGAGCTTCGCAGCGACAAGCGCCTCGGAGACGCGCTGTAGACCCATGCCCTTGAAGGCCTCGGGGTCGGCGATGGAACGCTCCAGATCCGCGAGTTGCTGCGCGCGCGTGTAGTCGCTCGGACCGAGGCGGCCGCCGTCCCTGAGTTCTGTGCCGACGCTCAGGTAGTTGACGGCCAGGTCACGGTGGTCATGGTCAATGACTTGTTCGACGATCCACGACCTGTCCAGGATGGTCACCTGCGCACCATGTTCGCGTGTCAGCCCATCCTCGACGCGCGCTCTGTCTTGAGACCGAGTGAACTGCGATGTGACGAAGAAGACCTTCTGATACCCACGGCCGGTCCCGATCGCAGCCGCCACGTCCGCGCGAGCCTTGTCGGTCCAGCGCTTCTTCGCACTGAAGGCGAACGCCCACCGCTCCCGACCGGCGTTTGCTTCGCCAAAGAAGAGAAGGTCCGCCAACTCGTCAGCCAAGGGCAGCGTTTCGGAGTCCGCCTTGCTGTCGCCTCCACCTTCAGGCCCCGTCGCAGGCCTGAGGTTCGGGCACACAGTCCGTTCGCACAACTTCCTGCAGAACGTTTCGAACGCATGGGTCTGGTTGCGGGAAGTGATCGTGTCGAGGTGGTACTCCAGCGTCCCACGGTCGAGTTCATACCGCTGTCGTTTGGCCGAATCCGAATAGAGCTCCGGTCGCAAGTTGCGCATGAACGCAGAAGGTGAGACGCCGCTGTTGCCCTGGCCGGGCTTGCTGGTCATGTTGGGCCGGGAACTACCAGCTTTGCCCGGGCGTCGATCGCCGACTCGCGGACGCAGCAACCTTGGAGGTGATCGTTGACAAGGCCCATGGCCTGCATGAATGCGTAGACCGTCGTGGGGCCGACAAAGGTCCAGCCACGCTTCTTCAAGTCCTTGGACATGGTCACCGACTCGGCAGTGGTCGTCATTGCTCTGAGCGCCGCCCAGGTGACATGTCTTGGTCGCGTCTTTGCGGCCGGTTCGTGGCGCCAGGCATAGGCGCATAGAGATCCGAACTCTCGACGCATCTCGAGTACGCGCTTGGCGTTGTTGATCGTCGACTCGATCTTGCCGCGATGCCGCACGATGCCGGCGTCCCCAAGCAGTCGATCCACATCGCGCTGGCTATAGCGAGCCACACGCTCTGCGTCGAACTGATCAAAGGCGTGCCGAAAGTTCTCGCGCTTGTTGAGGATCGTCAACCAGCTCAGTCCAGACTGGAAGCCCTCGAGACAGATCTTCTCGAAGAGCCGCCGATCGTCTGTGACCGGGAATCCCCATTCATGGTCGTGGTAGTGCCGGTAGGCAGGCGTGGCCTGACACCAGCTACAGCGCGCTGCACCATCGTCCTCGCTGTGGAACAGTCCCTGGGCCAGAGGCATATCAGATCCGTGGCAACGCGCCGATCAACAGTTGCGCCCGCGTCTACCTACGGCACCGCTCCGGATGCGGGCTCGAAAGGATCGGGCGCTCGCGACAGCCGCTGGCGGTGACACCAGAGTCACCTACTCGGCCCGTATCGCAGAGCACCACAAGGTTGCCCACGATTCCGGTCGAGGCAAGCGCAGGATGGCTGTACAAAACATCAGTATAGTCGACGTCGAGAGCGATTCGATGGCGCTAGCACCGACCACTGGCATCGGTGGTGTTCTTCCGCCCATCGCTGGCGACCAACGATCAGGTGTCGCCCACACCAGCGCTGCCGGTCCACCGGAATCGAACGACGTGGCGAGCCGCGTGATGCCTTGTCCCGCCTCGGAGAGATGCTTTCCGCCGCGGCCAGTGCCGAAACCCTCTCCACTTCATTCGATATCCACGGCGACGCAATCGAGCGCCGCCCCTACCCTTTATCCATGTCACGCAACGAGCACATCGCATCCCTGGAGGCCGACATGCTCAGTACCGCCACCCCATCCGCAGACTCAACGCTCGCCCTGGTCGTCCAGCCCGCCAGCGTCGACACGATGGAGACCCTGGTCTGGATCAACGAACACGAATGGCTCTACGAACTGCTTCGCAGCGAGCGCAACGTGGCACCGCGCTTTCGGATGCCGGACCTCATCAGCGCCTGCGTCTCGCAGATGTTTGCCAAAGGCGACGCGAGCCATCGCCTGTTCAGCTACCTCGGCGCGGAGCTGATCCTGCGTGAGCCTTCGACCCTTCGGCGGCGCGAGGTCATGTGGCGCAGCCAGTACGCGCAGTTGCAAGCGCTGCAGATGTCCGCGGCCAACCGCTACCCGAATCCCCAGTTCCAACTCGACCAGCTCACCACGGGATGCGTGGCGCTGGCGCGCCGCGACGATCCGACGGGCGCCTGCACGCTGCGGCATGCGCGCATCAACATCGCCCGCCGATCAGCGGGTGCCAAGTCGTCGACGCTGCCGTCGTGAGCGATCTCGGCGGCAGATCAGGCCGCCCACGGCCTGACCACCGAACCCGTTCCAACCTGCCACTCACCCGCACCTTTACCCCGCCTCGGCCGCCCGCCATCCAACGGCCTTGAACTGACCAGCCGCTCCGGCCCTTGCGCCTGAGCTCACCCGCAGCGTGTCGCTCCGCTTTCGCGGACCGGCGACGCCACCCGCTCCGCCCGCCGGACCTGCGTCCTGGCGATCCCTGGAGTCCGTTGCGAGGTGAGCCATGCGAGATTTCTCGCTCGTCGGTGTTGTCGTCGTCCTGTTGCTGCCGCTGTGCGCGCAGGCGTGCTGGGAGCAGGCCGGTCAGCGCTACGGCGTGGCGCCGCAGTTGCTCTATGCGATGGCGCGCGTCGAGTCCGGTCTCGACGCACGAGCCGTCAACCGCTCACATCTGCAGCGCACCGGCAGCTACGACATCGGGCTGCTGCAGATCAACAGCTCGAATCTGCCAACGCTCAGGCGCCACGGCATCGCTGAACGCGATCTCTACGACCCCTGCACCAACATCCAGGTCGGGGCCTGGCTGCTCGCACATAGCTTCGCCCGCCATGGCGTGAGCTGGAACGGCGTCGGCGCCTACAACGCCGCGTGCAGCCAGCTGAAGGGCGAGGCCTGCACGGCCGCCCGCAGCCGCTACGCATGGGCGGTGTACCGCCGCCTGCCGGGTAACCATGACGCGCCCCTCCAAGCGGACACCGCGCCCCCGCCGCCTGCCGCACCGCTTCTGGCCGTGAGGGTCGCGCCATGAGCCGGTGGCTGACCATCGGGCTGCTGGCCGGTGTTCTCGGCGCTTGTGCGTTCGTCGGCGGCAAGGGCGACTCCACGGTGCCGCAGTCGTCCATCTCGTCCGTCGATCCCCGCCGAGGCGAGCGCCACCTTGCCCAGATCGATTTCGGCCAGCGCGCTCGCTTTGCCGAATGCGCCAACGACGGCTGCCCCGCACGGACGCCGAAGACCATCGCTGCGGAATCCAAGCCCTCGCCGCGGTCCGCACGATTGGATGAGGCGGCTCCCGCGGCAACGCGCTCACTGCCGCCACCGGCGGCCGCTGTGCAGCCGGCTCCGGTGCCACCGGAAGTTGCCGAGCGGAGCCTGGTCCTGCGCTTCGCGCTGGGCCGGTCAGCGCTGACCGGCGAGCACAAGTCCCAACTGCGCGCCGCTTTCTCCGACCTGCGCCACAGCGCGCGCATCCGCATCGCGGGCCGTACCGACGACCTGGGCTCGGAAACGCTGAACCAGTCGCTGGCGCTGGCCCGTGGGCTGGCCGTGCGCGATTTCCTGCTGTCCCTAGATTCGCAGTTGCCCGCACGCATTTCGATCGACGCCCGCGGTCGCTGCTGCTACGTCACGGACAACGACAGCAAGCAATCCCGGTCGCGCAATCGGCGCGTCGAGCTGGTCTATGCCGGCGCATCGGTAGCCGCGCCATGAGCCGCTCGGCCGCTTGGCGACTCCCCGTGCCGGCGCGCCGTTGGGCGCTGCGTGCGACGGCGCGATCACCGCCTCGCTGCGGGGCGCATCCCAACGCCATCGCCACCGATCCCCTCGCCTTCATCAACCGCTCTCGGAGTCTTTCATGACCACTGCCGCTCTCCGTCCCTTCTCCTTCAACCGCAAGCCCCTCGCCGCGATCGCGCTGCTGGGGCTGCTCGCCCTCGGCCTGGGCGTCGCGATGCCCGGCTATGCGCTGGACCTGGTGGCCTTCACCGGCATCACCGGACCGCTGGTCAGTGCACTCACGCAGATCGCCGCGCTCGGCCCCGGCATCAAGGCCCTCGTCGGCTTCGTCGGCTTCGTCGTCGCGCTTATCTCGCTGGCCGCGCTGCGCAACTTCGGCCCGGTGCTGTTCTACGTGGGCCTGGCCATCTTCGGTGCCGTCGGTCTCGTGATCGCCGGCGCGATCATGGGCGCGGTCATCTGACGCGGCCGGCCGCCATCCACGTGAATCCACGCGAGGGCCAGCGATGCGCGCGAACACCTACATCCCGCGGCGGCTGGATGACCCCTGGAAGATCGGCTTCTGGGACCTGGACGTCGCCGCGCCGTTCCTCTTCGGGCTGTTCATCGGCTACATGTCGGGATCGAAGCTGTCCTTCGCGTTCTGCACGGGGGCCGGCTACCTCACCGCCCGCTGGATCGCGCGCATCAAGGCCGACAAGCATCCGGCCTTCGCGGTGCATTGGCTGTACTGGCACCTGCCCACCAATCCGCTGACGGCCATGCGCGCCACGCCGCCGTCGCACCTGCGCCGCATGGTCGGCTGAGCCTGGAGACCACCCCATGGACTTCGACCGGCTCAGCGGCGATCTCAAGGAATTGCGGCGGCGCAACCGCGGGCTCGCGCTCGCTCTCGGCGGCCTCGTCATCGCATTGGTGCTGTCGCTGGCGATCGTGCTGAACCTGCTGGGTTCGGTGCGAACGCTGGTCGTCCCGCCGTCGATCAACAAGTCCTTCTGGGTCGAGCGCGACAAGGCCAGCGTCGAGTACCTCGAACAGATGGGCAGTTTCATCGCCTGGCTGGTGCTCGACGTCACGCCTTCGTCCATCGACTGGAAGCGGGACATGTTGCTCGGCTACGTCGAGCCCGCGCAGCACGGCGCGCTGAAGACCCGCCAGGAGCTCGAAGCAGCGCGGCTCAAGCGCATCAACGCGAGCACGGCCTTCATGCCGCAGCAGCTCGTGCCCAGCGAAGACGCCCAGAGCGTCGTCGTGCGCGGCCGACTGCGCACGCTGGTCAACACGCAGGAGACCAGCAACGAAGCCAAGGCCTACCTGATCGAGTTCAGCTACTCCGGCGGCCGCATGCATCTCAAGACCTTCAAGGAGGTGGCCTATGCGGCTTCCTGATTCATTCGTACACCCGGCAATGGCGGTACTGGCGGCCACGCTGGCCTGGCCGGCGCACGCGCTGCAGGTCGTCGAAGGCCGTGATGGGGTCGCGGTCGAAGCGATCCTCTCGATCAAGGAGCCCACCCGCATCCGCATCGAGGGCGCGCCGATCACCGACGTGTTCGGCAACATCTACTCGAGCAACTGCGGCGGCGCTTCAGGCCCGGCCACGGGCGGCGCGTCGCTGGCCGGCGGCACGACGCCGATCGCCTCAACGGCACCCAGCATCAACCCGGTCGGCGAGGTGGTGCTGGAGTGCGATCGCGACAAGGGCGAGATCTACGTCCGCCCGGTCGGCCAGACCCTCGATGGTGGCGGCAAGCCCGTCAACCTGTTCGTTTCGTCGGCCCAGGCCACCTACACGCTGGTGCTGCGGCGTGCCGACACGCCCGCCGACACCATCGTCATCCGAGACAAGACCGTCAAAGCGGCCGCCGTGATCGGCACCGGCCAGGCTGGCAGCGTCTCGGCCCCGCTGGGCAGCTCTGCCCACCACGTCCGCGCGCTCAAGGCGATGCTGGTGGCGATGGCATCGGACCGCACCCCGTCCGACGTCCGCATCGAGGAACTCAACCAGCCCGTCCAGCTCTGGGCCGAAGCTCGCTTCTCGCTGATCCGTCGTTTCGAGGGCCGGGACCTGGTCGGCGAGCGCTACCTGCTGACCAACGTCAGCGACCGGCTCATGGTGCTGGCCGAGCAGGAGTTCGACCGCCCCGACGGCGCCGATGGCCTGCTGCTGGGCATCGCCATCGAGAACCACAACCTGCGCCCGGGCGACAGCACGGCCGTCTACGTGATCCGTCGTGGAGGCACGCGATGAGTGCGCCCTTGCCACGGATGCCGGCAGGCCTGCCCAGCCTGCGCGAGCGGGCGCGCAGCCTGCTCTTGAGCTTGTCGCCGCGCCAGCGCCAGTACGCGATGCTGGGCGCGATCCTGCTCGGTGGCGTCGGGCTGCTGTGGCTGGTGTTCGCCTCCGGTGTCTCCACACCCGTCGACAAGGCCGCGAAGGGCGCCGGCGGCACACCCAGCACGGTCACCAACATCGGCGTGATGCCACCCGGTCAGCAGGTGAACCCGGTCGATCAGTGGGTCGGCACGGCGGGCAGCAAGCTGGCGCAGTACGAAGCCGAGCGCGAGGAGCAGACGCGCCTCAACAAGGACCGCCAGACCTTCGAGGCGCAAACGATGAAGCGCTTCGCGGACCTCGAACAGCGCCTGACCTCGGCCGCACAGGCAGCGGCCGCACCTGCGGTGCCTCCAGCACCGCCCGTCCCCGCTGCGCCGCCCGCAACCCTGCCTCCGGCATCCAGCCTGCCGCCACCGCCGCCGCGCGGCAACGGCACGGGCATGCCACCGGGCATCCCGGGAACCACGCCCGCAATGCCGATGGTGCCGGCCGCGCCGGTCGCGCCTGTGCTGTCGCGCATCACCGTCACACCCCGCGAGAGGCCGGCCGACACGGTGCCATCGCCCTCCGGCGCCGCGCAGGGCACCTCCGCCAGCGAGCCGCGCACCGTGTCCACCTTCCTTCCGGTGTCCTTCACGCGTGGCGTGCTACTGGGTGGACTCGACGCCCCGACCGGAGGTCAATCGCAGTCCAACCCGCATCCAGTGCTGATCCGGCTGTCCGACAACGCGGTGCTGCCGAACCGCTTCCGCGGCGAGTACCGCGAGTGCTTCGTGATCGCGGCCGGCTACGGCGACATCAGTTCCGAACGCGCCTACCTGCGCACCGAGAACCTGTCCTGCGTGCGCGCCGACGGCGCCACGCTGGAGGTCCGGATCCAGGGCAGCGTCTATGGCGAAGACGGCAAGGTCGGGATGAGGGGCAGATTGGTCACCAAGCAGGGCCAGATGCTCGCCAACGCGCTGCTCGCCGGCATCGTCAGCGGCATCGGCCAGGGCGTCTCGACCGCCTCGACGACCTACAGCACCTCGGCCCTCGGAACGATCGCGAGCGCCAGCGGCAGCGACGCGTACCGCGCCGGCATCGGCAGCGGTGTCGGCAAGGCCCTCGACCGCCTGGCCAGTTACTACATCAAGTTGGCCGAAAACACGTTTCCGGTGATCGAGGTCGATGCCGGCCGCGAGATCGACGTCGTCATCACCAAGGGCGTGCGCATTGACGTGCCGCTCACCGCCGCGGCGACTGCGACACCCACAACAGCCCTCCCCAGAACCCCCTCTCAGGAGCCAGTCGATGACGGCAATTACTGAACCTCGCCGCGTCTCCAGACGCCCAACCTGGCGTGCGACGCAAGCCCCGATGCTGGTCGGCCTTCTAGCGTCAGCGGTGTTCGCCACCGTCACGGCACACGCCGCGACGCCGGACGAACGCCGGCTGATGGAGCGCCTGCGCAAGGCACATCCCGGCACTAGCTTCACCGAAGTCAGCCGCTCGCCCGTGGACGGTCTCTACGAAGTCTGGATGAACGGCAACGTGGCCTTCGTTTCGGCGAAGAACCCACGCTACTTCGTGTTCGGGCGCGTCTTCGACACGCAGACCATGCGCGACCTGACCGGCCCCAAGCTCGCAGCAGCGGCGCCGGCCACGACGACCGCTGCGACCACCACCATCGAGAAGGTCGACTTCTCGCAGTTGCCGCTGGCCGACGCGATCAAGACCGTGCACGGCAACGGGCAGCGCAAGCTGGCAGTCTTCAGCGACCCTGGTTGTGGTTACTGTCGGCAACTTGAGCCCGAACTCGCCCGGCTCGAAGACGTCACCGTCTACACCTTCCTCGTCCCCTTCCAGGGCGCCGTCAAGCCCGTGGCGATCTGGTGCGCTGCCGACCGCGCGCTGGCCTGGCAGCGCGTCATGCTGCAGGGCGACAACTCGCTGCTCGGCACGCAGCCTTGTGACCACCCCATCGACCGCAATCTCGCGCTCGCCCGCCGCCTGGGGGTGCAGGGCACGCCCACGCTGTTCTGGGCCGACGGCAGCCGCACCGACGGCTACGTCGGTCTCGATGTTCTCGAAGCGCGCCTGAACCGGGCCACCGCCGAGGTGCGGCCATGAGGCCGCCGATCTTCATCGGCGCGGCCGTGGCGCTGCTGCAGGTCGGCTGCACCAGCTTCTCGGGCCTGAGCGGAAGTTCCAGCTACAGCTGCAAGGCCCCCGAAGGCGTGGCCTGCGACTCCGTAGCGGGAACCTATGCCAACGCGGTGCAGAACAACCTGCCGAGTCAGCGCCCTCGCCCGATGCCGCGATCCGGTGCCAACGGATCGTCAACACCGCAGCCGCAAGATGCCGCCTCGGAAGGATCGCCTTCCTCCGTTCAAGGAGGAGCGCAAAGCACGAGCCTGCCTCCCACGCCCGTCGCACTGCGTTCGGCACCTCGGGTGCTGCGCCTGTGGTTCAAGCCCTGGGAGGACGCCGACCACGACCTCTACGACCAGGGCTACGTCTACGTGCAGGTCGATGCCGGCCGTTGGCAGATCGAGCACGTCCAGCGCCAGATCCGGGAGTCCTACGCACCGCTGAAGGCACCGCCGCGCAACGCCGCTGTGACCGAGGCCGGCAGCGTCCCGACCGGCGCTCGCGCTGGCGCTCCGGCAGCACCTCGTCCCGCCATCGGCCCGCTCCCGCCGGGCATGCCCAGGATCCCCGGCCGCGACACGCGCGCCGACATGCCGCCCGTTGTCAGCCCCGACGACAGCAATGACTAGAGGCGGCGCGATGACACCCTCGACTTCTCCCAGCGCATCGGCCCGCTCCTGGCCCGACCTGTTCGGGCTGCGCGAGTCCTTCGATTCGCCGGCCGAACAGTTCGCCTCGTGGCTGCCCTACTCGGCCTATCTGCGGACCGAGCAGCTCTTCGTCAATCGCGACAGCCTGGGCTACATGCTCGAACTGATGCCGCAGTCCGGCGCCGACGAGCGCATGGCCGAGGTGCTGGTCTCGCTGTACGCCAACTGCCCGCCGGGCACTGGCCTGCAGTTCCACCTGTTCGGCTCGCCGCACGTGCGCGAGCAGCTGCGCCGCTACGCCAACCTGCGCGTGGAGGACGCCGACCAGACCGACAAGGCCCACCACTGGGGCCGGCCCGCTCGCAACGACAACCTCTTCCGCCGGCTCGCGCGGCAGCGTGTCGCACACCTGCTGCAGGGCGCTCAGCACTCGCTGACCTCCGGCTTCCACTACACGCTGCGCGACTTCCGGCTGATGCTCAGCGTGACGCTGCCGGGCAGCGCCGATGACCTCAACCGGCTGGACGAGGTGCTGTCGCTGCGCGAGTCGATGGCGTCCACGCTGCGCTCGGCGCTGCTGCCCAACCAGGTCTGCGACGCGGCGGCGCTGATCAACTGGTGCGCGCTCTTCACCAACCCCGACCGCACCGCGCAGACCGACGCGCCCAACCTCCACTACGACGACGGTCGCGAGATCCGCGATCAGATCGTCGACTTCGACACCATCCAGGACGTGGTGTCCGGCGGGCTGCAGCTCTGGAAGGAGAACAGCCCCGAGGTGCTGGACGCGCGCTTCTACTCGATCAAAAGTTTTCCGGAGCACTTCGCGCTGTGGCAGATGGGTTCGCTGATCGGCGACCTGATGCAACCGGCGCTGCAGTACACCGCGCCCTTCCTGCTGACGATGGGCGCGCACGTGCTGGACCCCAACGTGACGCGCTCCGTCGTGACCGCCAACCACGTGCGGGCGACGCAGAACGCCAAGAGCAAGATGTCAGATGTCATGCCCGATGTGGCCAAGAAGCTGCAGGACTGGACCGCAGCGGCCGAGGCCATCGACACCGGCGGCA
Organism: Rubrivivax sp.; assembly: GCA_044224175.1. Taxonomy (GTDB): domain Bacteria; phylum Pseudomonadota; class Gammaproteobacteria; order Burkholderiales; family Burkholderiaceae_C; genus Rubrivivax. The sequence continues at coordinate 24,548 of JBGAKY010000004.1, forward strand.
GCCTGGTGAGTCTGTACCACCAGCTCGCGATCTTCTCGCCGCCCGAGCGCGCGGTGTCGGCGCACGAGACGGCGAACGCGATCTGGCGCGGGCGCGGCTTCCAGCTCAACGCCGACACCTACATGCACCGGCAAGCGCTGATCGCCAGCTTGCCGATGACGCTGTCGGAGCGTTTCCATCGCGACCTGGCCAAGATGCGCCGGGTCTCGCGCAAGACGATGGCCAACGCCATCCACCTGGCTCCGCTGATCGGCGAGTGGCGTGGCACGCGCACACCGGCGCTGGTCTTCGGCGGCCGCCGCGGCCAGCTGATGACGCTGGACCTGTTCGACAACGACCTCGGCAACTACAACTTCGCGATCATCGGCGCGCCGGGCTCGGGCAAGTCGGTGCTGATGAACGAGATGGCCTGGTCCTACCGCGCGATCGATGCCAAGGTCTGGATGCTCGACTTGGGGCGCAGCTTCGAGAAGCTGTGCCGCAAGGCCAAGGGCACCTACATCGAGTTCCGTCCCGACGTCGACATCTGCCTGAACCCGTTCACACACGTCGTCGACATCCAGGAAGACATCGACATGCTGGTGCCGGCCATCTCCAAGATGGCCTCGATGTCGCGACCGCTGGATGAGGTCCAGTACAAGGCCATCTCGGCGATGGTGCTCAAGCTGTTCCGCGAGCACGGCAAGGACCTGACGGTCACCGGGCTGCGCGACGCTTTCAAGACCGGCACCATCGAAGAGCTGGGGGTGCGCGAGGACCCGCGCATCCGCGATCTCGCGGTGATGCTGAATCCGTACGCCAGGGGCGGCCAGTACGAGCGCTTCTTCGAGGGCCGCGGCAACGTGGACTTCAGCAACGACTTCATCGTCATCGAGAACGAGGAGCTGAAGCGGCGGCCGGACCTGCACGCGGTGGTCAACATCCTGCTGCTGCACCAGATAACCGCCGAGATGTACCTCACGCGCAACCGGCGCAAGGTGCTGTTCATCGACGAGCTCAAGCAGCAGCTGGGCGACATCGGCGCCGACGATCCCGTCAAGGCCGCGGTCGTCGAGGAGGCCGCACGGCGCGCGCGCAAGTACGGCGGCTCGCTGGGCACCGCGACGCAGAGCGCCGACGACTACTACGGCTCGGCGCAGATGGAGGCCGCGTTCAACTGCAGCGACTGGGTGTTCCTGCTGCGCCAGAAGCCGGAGTCGATCGAGATGCTCGACCGCAAGGGCCGGCTCACGATGGACGAGCCGAAGAAGCGGCTGCTGAACTCGCTGCGCACCGAGCCGGGCGTGTACTCGGAGCTCTACATCTCCTCGCCGGTCGGCGAAGGCGTGGCGCGCAACATCCTCGATCCGGCGACGCACCTGCTGTTCTCCAACAAGCTGGAGGACAACGCACCGATCGACGAACTGCGAGCCCAGGGTCTGAGCATCGACGACGCCATCGCAGAGCTGCTGCGTCGGCGGGGGCATGCGGTATGAAGGCGCTGCTGATCTCCCTGCTGTGGCCGCTGCTCGCTGTCGGCGCCGGCCTGGCCGCCTACGACCGCTGGATCGTCCGACCCGCACTGCGCGTGGGCGTGGTCGACGTCGGCGAGGTGTACCGGCAGAAGGAAGCCGAGTTCACGCTGATCCTCACCAAGGCCGGGAGCGATGACGAGCGGCAGCGGGCGATGGTGATGGCACGCCGCTTTGCCCAACGGCTGCCGGCGGCGCTGGACGAACTGCCACGCGAGTGCGGATGCCTGGTCGTGCTGAAGAGCGCGGTCGCAGGCGACGCGGTACGCACGGTCGATCTGACCGCCCACCTCAAGACCAAGGTGGAAGCGCCATGAACGCCGGGGACTTCCGTCCGGTCTCGCTGTTCCGCTTGCAGCTCGCCCACATGCGCCTGCGCTGGTACCTCTACCTGCCGGTGTTCGCGATCTGGGTCCTGGCCTACCTGCGCCTGTTCGCCGACCCGATGCCACACGTGCCGGTGCTGTTCAACTGGACCGGCAGCCTGCCTTGCCACGTCGCCTGGCTGCAGTCGGGACCGCAGGCGCTCGCGCGGGGCGACTACGTGGTCTTCGCCTTTGACGGCGAGGCGAAGCAGAGCTACCCCGGCCTGCGCGGGCAGCCATTCTTCAAGATCATCCGCGGCCTGCCCGGTGACCGGGTGACGGTGGATGCGCGCGTGGTGTCGGTCAACGGCGAGGCGGTGGGGATCGCGAAGACGCACAGCTTCGACCGCCGACCGCTCGAACCGATCGCCGAGGTCGTGATTCCGCCGGGGCACTACTACGTGCAGGGCACCAGCGCGGACTCCTTCGACTCGCGCTACCGCATCAGCGGCCTGATCCGCGCCGACCAGGTGCTCGGCACGGTGGTGCCGCTGTTCTGACGGGGACCGACATGCCGATCGACGTCCCAATCCTTCGTGCAGCCCTCGTCGCCCTGCTCGCGACACACCTGGCGATGGCGGCTCAGGGACAGCCAAGCGCGCCCGCGGCTTCGGACGGTCCAATGGCCGACTACCTCGGGCTGCTGGCGCAGATCGCACCAGCCGCACGCGATGGTGCCGAGGCTTACCTGCAGGCCGTGCAGCGGCAGTGCCGGATCAACCTCTCCTCCGTCCAGCTGCGCCGCGCGATGTCCGAGGGCGAAGGCGATCCGGTGCTGATGGGCATGATCCGCGCGAGCCAGCTTCGCGATGCCAAGGCCATCGCCGAGTGGGCCCAGCGTCTGGACTGCAAGGGGCTGCGATGAAGCGGCGCACCCTGCTCGTCTGCGGTCTGACCACGCTTGGCTCCGGCGCGCGGGCGCTGGACCTGGGCCGGATCGGGCCGACCTACGAGATCGCCGAGCCTCACCTGCTGGCCGACATCGAGCGGCGCCTGCAGGAGAAGCAGCGCAGCGGTGAGCTGCAACGCCTGATGGAGGAAGCCCGAGCCCGCAGCGTAGCCACGGTGCGCAGCCCGGCCGCCGTCTCCGGCATCACCACGACGCACACGGCGCGCACCTTCTACGTGGACCCGAGCTTCACGCTCGATCGCAACGTGGTCGATGCGCTGGGCCGCGTGATGTTTGCGGCGGGCACGCGCAAGAACCCGCTGGACTTGGTGTCGCTGAGCCGCCGCCTGCTCTTCTTCGACGGTCGCGACGCGCGCCAGGTCCTGCGTGTACGCGAGCTGATGGCCGCGGGTGGCAGCCCCATCAAGCCGATCCTGACCGGCGGCTCCTACCTGGACCTGATGAAGTCCTGGCGCTCACCCGTGTACTACGACCAACAGGGTGTGCTGGTCCGCCGGCTGGGCATCCAGCAAGTGCCGGCACTGGTGTCCCAAGAAGGCTCGCGCCTTCGCATCGACGAAATGGTGGTCCGATGAAACACCTCCCACCTTGGCCACGAGCGGCGCACCTTCTGCTGGCGCTGCTGCTGACGCTCGTCGGCCGATCCTCGATCGCCTCCGACAGCGTCACCTGCTCCGGTGCTTTCCCCAACCCGATCACCGACATCTGCTGGTCCTGCATCCTGCCGATCAGCATCGGCAACGCGACGATCAGCAACTTCGGTGGGCAGGAAGACATTCCCAATCCGTCCGACGCGGTGTGCAGTTGCGGCGTCAACCCGACGATCGGCTTGTCCGTCGGATTCTGGGAGCCGGCCCGCCACGTCGAGGTCGTCCGCAAGCCCTTCTGCCTGGTGACGATGGGCGGTGTGGACCTGGACCCGGGCATCGCCGCGCCCTCGGCCGCGCGCTTCACCAAGTCCGAAGGCGACGGGGATGGCGGCAGCTTCTACCAAGCCCACTTCTACATCAACCCAGTCTTGTACTGGCTGGAGGTGGTGACCGACTTCCCGTGCCTGGAACGCGGCTCCTTCGACCTGGCCTACCTCACCGAAGTCGATCCGCTGTGGGGCGACGACGAGCTGACGCTCATCCTCAATCCCGAGGCCGTGCTGTTCGCCAACCCCATCGCCGTCGCTGCCTGTGCCGCCGACTGCGTGGCCGCAACCGCGGGTTTCGGGATCGCGGACATGTTCTGGTGTGCGGGTTGCCAGGGCGGCATCTATCCGATGGACGGGCGCGTGCCGTATCACATGGGCGGCGTGCGCACCGCAGCACTTCTCGCCCAGCGGCTGACCGCCAAGATGCACCGCGAGTTGCTGGCCTGGGGTTGGCACGGCAGGCCGGGCCTGTGCGGTCCGTACTTCGAGCCGGTGATGGACAAGACGGCCTACAAGACCCAACTCACCTACCCGGTCGCCAACACCGAGAAGGACAGCGGACGCTGCTGCCAGCCCTTCGGGCGTTCGACGATCGTCTGGGGCGCCGGCAAGGAATACCCGGTCCGCGGCGAGGACTTCGCCTTCATGCTGTTTCGCAAAAGGAACTGCTGTGTCGGCTACTGAACTCCTCCGCACGGCCTTCCTGGCTTCCGCAGCGCTCGGGGCGGCGCTGGCGCACGCACAAGCACCGGTGGTCACGGACGCCGACATCGAGCGTGCGAAACGCAATCAGCCGGTCGTGACCGACGCTGACATCGAGCGCGCCCGCGAACGCCACCGGACGCCAGGCGACGCCGAGTTGCGCCAGGCGCCCGCACCCTCGACGCCGCGCATCGACGCGCTGCCCAAGCCGGCCATCACTCCGCCCATCGACCTGGGCGCGCTCGCCGGCGGCTTCGACGCGACAGGCGGTCAGCCCGGCCTGGCTCCGAACGCCGGGCCGACGGTCATGGTGTTCGTCAGCTTCTCGATGCCGGACGCGGCCTTGACGCGACTCGTCGACCAGGCTTCGAGGACGGACGCGACCCTGGTGCTGCGCGGACTGGTCGGCGGGTCGCTGACGCAGACCGCTGCCCGCGTGCAGCAGTTGATCGGCACCCGGCGCGTCGCGGTTCAGATCGATCCGCAAGCGTTCGACCGCTACGGCGTGAAGCTCACGCCTTCCTTCGTGCTGGTACGCGACGGCGCGCGGGCCGGCTCCTGTGCGAGCGGCATCTGCGTTCCGGGCGACGGCTTCGTCATGGCCGCCGGCGACGTCAGCCTGGACTACGCGCTGGGCTTCTTCCGGCGCTCGGCCCCGGCCTTCGCGCGCGACGCCGAGTCGGTGCTGAAACGCCTGCAGCCTTCGAAGACCGGTTTGAAGTGAGGGGCAGCCCGATGCGCAAGCTCATCATCTGGTTCACGCTGTTCTGCTTCGTCACGACGCAGACCTCAGCCATAGCGGCGGGCGATCCGCACGCCGAGGGCGTGGCCGCCGGCCAGGCCGCCAATCCGGTTGCGCGCAGCGGTGTCTCGACGTCGAGCGCCACGGGCGTTGTCCCCGGCTACACGACGACGCCGGCGGAAACGACCTACTACCGGCGACCCAACCTGGCGTCGCAGGGCAACGCCCGCCTGGCGCTGTGCGCGACGATGCCCAACGACCCGGTGTGCCAGGCACAGCGCGGGGCGATGAATTCGGCCAACACCCCGCGCCCCACCGTCAGTGCCGACGATCCGTCCGTCTCCGCCGCCGAAGGCATCATGCGCCGCCCGTCGACGGTGCTGGAGGATCTCGCGGCCTACTACAGCGGCTGCACGACGGCCACCACCACGGTGCCCGCGGGCACGCAGACCCGCAGTTGCATGCGCTACCAAGGCGTCGGCAACTACAGCTGCTCGCGCACGCTGGCGGTCGACGTGACGAGGACGGTCAACTGCACGCCGGGCGACTGGTTCGCGCACGCCGCGTCGGGCGGCACCGGCTTCGACGTGCAGTGCGTGCCGGACCGTCCGCCGACGGCGCAGCATTTCCGGGTCACGCAGGACGGATCGCCGTTGGCGTACTTCGACGTGGACGTCAGCACGCCGGTCGTGTTCCCGCAGATGGTCGCGGTGCTGAGCACCAGCTACTCCTTCATGACCGGCCAGGAGATCAAAACCGGCGTCTGGGTGGCCGAGAAATCCTGCACCGGCGACACCTGCAGCGTGCTGGCGATGGTGGCGGCCGATCATCTGGAGACCTGCACCGGCAGCGGCGATTCCGGCTACAGCTGCACCAGCGTCGAGCCCTTCCTCAAGCACTACGCCGCCTGCCGCGCCGGCACGCAAAGCGGCGACAACATCCAGGACAGCATCTGCCAGGGCGACAACGGCTGCACGACGACCGTGCTCGACGGGACGAAGTGCTATGCACCGGCCGCCGGCTGGACGCCCTACGCCGGCTACGACGTGACCGGGACGGTGCCGGGCTACTACTGGAACGTCGACGCCGACCGGGCGGTCGTCGGCTGGGAGCCGAACCCGGCCTACGGTCCCATCCCGACGATGCGGCTGACTTACACGCGGCCGATGACCAGCGCCACGACGGCCGATCGCTGGGACGACCAATGCCCGGACGTCTCCGGCGGGGGGCGCTGCACCGTCGGCTCCGCAGCCGTCTGCGTCGACGGACCTTCGACCAAGGTCATTGACGGCGTCCCGGTGACGCGCGACTGCTGGGAGTACCGCAGCACGATGACCTGCAGCAGCGGCTCGCCGGTCGATCAATGTGCGCCGCTGCTGGCACAGGGCTGCACGCCCTCGGGCTCGACCTGCCGCCAGGCCAACGCGGCCACTGGCGTCTGCGAGGTGTTCGAGGACGCCTACTCCTGTCCGGTCGCAGCGCAAACGGTGACCAGTGCGAGCAACTGTCCGTCCAACGTGTTCTGCCTGCAGGGCAACTGCTTCGACATTTCGCGCCCGAACGACGCCGACTTCGGCCGCAGCATGTCGATGCTGGAGGCTGCACGCGAAGCCGGGGTGTACCTCGACACCGACCGCATGCAGGTGTTCAAGGGCGAAGACAACCGCTGCCGAGACCGGCTGCTCAAGAACTGCTGCTACAGCGACAGCGCCGGCGCCGGCATGACCAACCAGAGCCTGTTCGGCACCGGGTCTCGGCTGGTCTACGACATCCTGATGAACGCCGAGAACCGGGAGTTCATCTACCAGGGCATGTCGGCGCTGCTGCTGGGCGGAGGCTTTAGCGGCACGTTCACCAGCTACGGGATCACGGTGGCGGTGAACGGCGCGGCGCTGCCGGCGGGGTCGGCGGTGCTGTATGCCGGCGACAGCATGGTGATCGCGTTCGACCCCTGGTCGCTGGTCATCGCCGTGATCATCTACATCATCATGTCGATGATGTCCTGCAACGAGGACGAAGGCAGGCTCGCGATGAAGCAAGGCGCGGGCCTCTGCCACGAGATCGGTACCTGGTGCTCATCGTGCTTCATGCTGCTGGGCATCTGCGTCTCGTGCGTCGAGCACACGACCTCGAAGTGCTGCTTCAACTCGATGCTCGCGCGCATCGTCCAGGAGCAAGGCCGGGCCCAGATCGGCAAGGGATGGGGCGACCCACAAGGCCCTGACTGTTCCGGATTCACGGTCGCGCAGTTGCAGTCCCTGGACTTCGCGCGCATGGACTTGTCGGAGTTCTACGCCTCGCTGATTCCGACCTTGCCCAACCTGGGCAACCTGCAGAACACCAACGCGAGCCGGGTGCCGACTTGCTACTACGGCCAGGGGAAGTGCTGATGAGCATCCGCCTCACTTCGGGCCTTGCGACGCTCGCAGTCGCTCTGGCCGCCGTTCTGTCCGCATCAACGCCGGCGTTTGCGCAACCGCGCGTCGCCGTGCCCGACACACGCCAGTTGCTGATCGCCGCCATCGACGCGCCCGACGGCCAGGCACACGGCATCTTGACCGGCGAACTCGCCGACGCCATCACGCAGCACTTCAAGGCGACGACGCCGATCCACGTCGACGTGAGCACCGAGCGGCGCTATGAGCAGCAAGGCTGCCGGCGCCTGAAGGTGAGCTTCTGGCAGGACGGTGTCGTGCTGCCGGGCGCCAAGGCACCGCGCCGGCAGACGATCGACTTCGGCATGAACTACTGCCGCGACGGCACGCCCCCGAAGTCGCTGAAGGAGGCACCGTGAGCTTCCACTTTTCCATTCACTCGATGGCCGCATGCGCCCTGCTCGCCTTGGCTTGTCATGGCCCGGCCTTGGCCGATGAGACGCCCCAGCGCTTCTGGTCGGATGCCTGGCGCGGATGGCACTTCTACGAAGACCCGGAGGCCGAAGCACCCGCACCGGCGCCAGCACCTGCCAAGCCACAGACCAAGCCGCCCTCCTCCAAGACGCAGCGAGCCCCCGAGCTGATCGAGTTCGAGCGCCTGCAGAAGACGCTCGAGGAGGTCCGCAACATCGCCATCATGCGGCCCACGGAGAGCAACGTCCGGCGCTACATGGAGCTGGAATCGCAGGTCGTCGCGCGCGCCTCGACCTTTGCTGACGTGGCGCAGCGCGTAGCCTGGACGACGCCGGAGCTCGATCCGACGCTGCAAGGTCGTCCGGTCAACGCCAAGGCGATCGAGGTCTACGACCAGCAGCAGTCGGCGGATCGCACACGCTCGATCGCGGAGTTGGGTCGGGACCACGTGCTGATCTTCTTTTTCCGCAGCGACTGTCCCTATTGCCACGCCTTCGCGCCGACGCTGGCCGCGTTCCAGGCCCGTCACGGCATCAAGGTGGAAGCGGTCAGCGTGGACGGTGGGCCCATGCCTGGCTTCGAGGGCGCACGCCGCGACAACGGCATTGCCACGGCGCTGCGCGTCACCCAGGTGCCGGCCGTCTACCTGGCGCAGCCCTTCTCGGGCCGCATCACACCGATCGGTTTTGGCGTGCTGTCCGAGTCGCAGTTGCTGGAGCGGATCGCTGTCGTGTCAGCCCCCGGCACCGACGCCGCGGCGCCGAGCGCCTCGAGCCTGCTCGCCGCGCAAGCCGGCCAGCCCTGAACGAGCGTGCCTTCGCAGGAGCTTTGCATGAACCGCATCTTCATCCGTCGACGCATCGTCGCCTGCGCCGCCGCTGTTTCTCTGACCCTGCAGCCGCTGGCGCTCCGCGCCGGCGATCTCAACGCCGAAGTGAACAGCATGTTCAACGCCCTGGGCGCGGTCGGCAACTACACGGCGCCAGGCGCCTTCAAGGGGCAGACCTTCAACACCTACACGGGCGGCAGCTTCTTCATGCGCTCGCCCAACAAGGTCTACCAGTTGGCCGCCATCCAGTTCCCGAGCGCGAGGGCTGGGTGCGGCGGCATCGACGTGTTCGGCGGCTCCTTCTCCCACATCTCGGCCGCGGAGTTCAAGAACATGCTGAGGAACATCACCGCGGCCCTGCCCGGCATCGCCTTCCAGTTGGCGTTGGAGGCCGTCTCCCCGCTGCTGGGCGGGCTCACCAAGTGGGCCAAGGGCCTGGAGACCTGGATCAACAACGCGCGCATCAACTCCTGCGAGACCGCCAAGGCCATCGTCAGCACGGCTGCCGAGTCGGCCGGCTACAGCTCGCAGGAGGCCTGCGCCGATCTGGCGATCGAGATGGGCATGGAGGCCGACCGCGACGCCGCCCGCCGGCGCTGCGCGACCGACCGGCCCAGCATCCTTGCGTCGGCCCGCACCTCGGGCGACGCGAACCTGCGCAACAAGGCGCCCTTCGTGGGCAACCTGACCTGGAAGGCGCTGCAGTACACCGGCAGCTACCTCGACGATCAGGAGCGGGAACTGATCATGAGCATCGTCGGCACCGTCATCTTCTACCCCGAGGATGCCGCGCGCGACCCCGAGCCCATCGCACCGACCATCAGCTCGATCAGCCAGTTGCTCTACGGCCAGGCTGCAGCCACCGGCACCGACGTCACGCAGCACCTGCTGCGCTGCAACGACTACACCAACTGCGACGTGGTCACGCTGAACACCGGCTACACCAGCACGCCGTTCACCGCCAAGGTCGAAGCGATGATGCGCTCGATCGCCGACAAGATCGCAACGCGCACCGCGATCCCGAACAACTCGGCCGAAGTCGGCTTCGTCAACCAGACCACCGAGCCGGTCTACAAGATGCTGTCTATCGGCGCGACGATCCCCGGCTCCGGCCTGGCCGACAGCCTGATCTCGCAGTACCGCGACGTGATCGCTGCCGACTACGCCTACGTCTTTCTCGAACGCAACCTGCGGGTGGGCCTGGCGGCGCTGGAAAAGGACCATCTGCTGCAGCAGGGTCAGCGTGACCGAGCGCAGCAGATCCGCCTTCGCGCCCAGTCGGTGCTGCTGCAGATCTCGCAGGAGAAGACCGCGCTGTACCAGAAGGTCGGCTCCTTCCGGGCCGTGGCGTCGCACCTGGAGCAGTTGGAGCGGCAACTGCGATCCAGCATGCCGCAGCATGTGATGGACATGCTGGGGCAGCAGGCCGCCTTCGTCGGCCGTTGATCCGCCGGATCGCGGAGCCAGGCCATGTGGGAGATCTACGCCTACCAGAACGCCGACAGCCTGTTCGGCGTCTTCAACGCGGCCGCCGCGATCCATGGCTCCGGGGACTATGCCGCCGCGCTGGCGGCCGTTGCGTTCTGCGGCTTCGTCGCGGCGCTGCTCGCCTACGCGTTCGCGCCGGAGAAGCTGCAGGGCTGGAAGTGGCTCGCGACCGTGGTGCTGGTCTTCGGCGTCCTGGTCGTGCCGCGGGTTACCGTCGGCATCGTCGACAAGACGGGGGGATCGGCCGTCAGGGTGGTCGCCAACGTGCCCTTCGGCGTCGCGGCACTGGGCAGCTTGACGAGCCGGATCGGGCACACGCTGACTGAGCTCTTCGAGACGGCTTTCCAAGTCATCCCCGGCGTCGGCGGCCTGCCGTCCGAACTCTCCTACGAACAGCACGGGCTGATGTTCGGCAACCGGCTCATCCGCGAGACCGGCAACGTGGTGTTCCAGGATCCGAGTTTCCGCACCGACCTGGTCAACTTCATCCACAACTGCACGAGCTACGACCTGATCGACGGCACGCTGGACCCGGCTGTCTTCTCGGCCTCCACCGACGTCTGGGCGGCCATGGGCGCGCCCAACCCGGCTCGGTTCAGCACGCTCACCGCGGGCGGCGCGGCGACGGTCGCCACCTGCCCCAACGTCTACACCAACCTGAACGGGCGGCTGCCGGCTCAGGTCACCCGCATCCAAGGCAAGCTCGCTTTTGCGCTGAACCCGACGCTGCCGGCCGCGACCGCCGCCGGCGTGATCGCAGGCCAGATCCAGCAGGCGTACTTGAAGAACAGCATCGCCGATGCGTCGGCGACTGCGGCCGACCTGATCCGCCAGAGCGCCATGCTCAACGCGATCAACGACACCAGCAACATCGTCGGGCAGAAGGTCAACGACCCTGCAGCGATGGTCCTGGCCGTCGGGCGGGCCCAGGCCACGGCCCAGCAGAACGCGACCTGGCTCAACATGGGCAAGGTCGCTGAGCAGGCGCTCCCGGTCATCCGCAACGTGATCGAGGCGATCGCGTATGCGTTGTTTCCGCTGGTGGTGCTGATGCTGTTGCTGACGAGCGGGCGCGACACCATGCTGGCCTTCAAAGGCTACGCAGCGATCTTCATCTGGATCCAGCTGTGGCCGCCGCTGTATGCGGTGCTGAACTACATGGCGTCGATCTATGCGGCTTTCGACCTGGCCGCGGCCGCCGACCTGGGGACGGGGGTCAAGGCGCTGGCGCTGCAGACCGCGTCGCCGATCTACTCGGGTGCGATCTCGGGCGAGGCGGTGGTGGGGTACATGGCTTTCAGCATCCCGTTCATCGCTTGGGCTGCGGTCAAGCGGTTGGAGAACGTGGGGGCCACGCTTGTAGGCGGGTTGTCGGGGCTGCAGGGGGCGTTGTCCGGCACGACGTCTTCGGCCGCGACCGGCAACGTCAGCATGGGCAATGTGGCGATGGACCAGATGCAGTTGGCGCCGAACCGGACGTCGGCATTCATGGGCAACTGGCAGCACGACCTGAGTGGGAACACGTTCTCGTCCAATGCGTTGACTGGGCGGACGGCTGTCAGCTTGCTTCGAAACCAGGGCTTCGCGTCGCGGGTGGTGTCGATGCGGGTGTCCGAACAGGACGTGCAGGATGCGAGCCGGCAGGTCGACGCGGCACGCAGCGAGTCGGTCGCGGCCAGCAACGATCGGTCGGCCGTGCTGACAGAGGCCTTTACCAAAGGCTTGGCCAGGCTGCGATCTTCGCGTAGCAGTACCGGCACCACGTCGAGCAGCTTCGAGCAGGTCGGCGAGACGCTCAATCGGTTGGACCAGATCAGCAAGGGCGTGGCCGCCACCACCGGGCTTACACAGGCGCAGGTCGCCCGCATTGCTTTGGGGGCCTCGGGGCATCTTGGGGTCAGTACACCTATCGCCGGCCTCACTGGCAATGCCACGGCGGAAAAGAGCTATATGTCTGGCCTCTCGTCGGCTGAGCAGAAGGCGCTGGCTTCTCTGAGCAGCGAACAACTCGCGGAGTTCAAGCAATTCGGTGATCGAGCGTCCAGAGACAGGACCATCATGAGCGCCATCGCCAGCGACACGCGAGAAGCCCACGAACTGGCAGCTCGGATGGCGTCGACTACTGCGCGCTCAGAACGGGCAGACGCCAGCTTGGCGGAACGAAGTGCCTTTGCGGAAAGAGTCTCGACGGCCTACGAGCGAGGCGAGACTATTGCAATCGACATCGCCCAGGACCCGCACAATCTCGCCATGTTCACCCGCTACGCGGAGGAGTACGGCGGCAGCAGCGCCGCCGCGCGCGCGTTGATGGAGGCTGAACTCGCCCGGCAGTCTCTGCGTCCACATCGCATGTTCTCAGACGGAACTGCCGTGCCCACGGCCTTCGGCGAGTTGGCAGCCAGGCACCAGCTCAACACTGGCAACCCGGTGCTTGCGCCAGACCTCACCGGGCATCATCGTGCCAACCAAGGTGACGTGCATCGGCTCGGAGGAGCAGCGCAGATCGGGCCGCCTGCTGGATCTTCATCCGGTCTGCGAACAACGATTCACCAAGAGGGTGAGCGCATCCGCGAAAGCGCGTCCGCCGGCCAGCAGACATTCGAGCGAAAGGCTCAGATCGCAGCGACGCCGGATGGGACGCTGGCATCCAAGCGCTCCCTCATGCTGCAGGCGGGGAAGCAAGTAAAGGAAGACACCTCAACTGTCCTCGATGACGCGAAGCAGGCTGTGAAGAACGCCTTGAAGAAGTAGGACGCTCAGTTGCTCTTGTCGGAATCAAGTATCCGAGGTCCGTGTTCGGCATGAGGCGGCTTCATGAACGGTGGATGGCCTTGGTCTCGCCAGTAGTTCGCCGCCATGTCGCGACTGGACGTGCCCATTCCAGCGATCGGCGCGATCTCCTCTTCAGTTCGCCAGTGGCGACCCGTGGTCTGCCGCATCCCGATTCGAGACAGCCCGCCACCAATCGCGCCACCAAACAGCGCGCCCACGGCCATCATCACGATTCGCAGACCCCAGTCACCTTCGCGAGCAGACAGGTAACCGGCTGAGATGCCGAGTAACAGGAAGAAGATGAGGATGGTCTTTCGCATGAGCGATATCCACGATCTGCGGGGTCACATGACCGCGACGATATTGCCCGCACGCAAAGCGGTTGGCAAGTCACGTCCTGCGGAGACTCACTTCAGCGTCCTCATTGCAGACCCCACTCGGTTTAGCAGGTTACTGAGGCAGCATCTCCACAGTACGCCTGTCATGTGTTGACGTGAGCCTGACACCAATGTCGGGACTTCGTCTATCCCAACAAGCTTTTCAAGTTGGCGCGAACTACATGCTTCACGTCTTCCGTAGGTAGACCATGCAAGCGACCCAAGACTTCCACGACATCCCCCACGTCGGCCGGCTGCGAAGGCCTGTCACCCGTACGCGTGAATGGGCCGTCGGTTTCCGTCAGCATCCGATGCAACGGGATCGCTTGGACCATCGGAGCGTGTCTCTCGTTGTTCAACATGCCGGCATTGATAGAGAAGAAGCAGCCGAGGTCAAGCGCGCGTTTGGCTTCGCTCTTCGTCCCGGTGAACCAGTGGAGGACGACCTTGCCCCGCCCTGCCGGCAGGTGCGCCTGGACGTGGTCGAGCACGGCCTTCGCTGATCGAATGCTGTGGACCGTGACGATCTTGTCACCAGCCTCTGCGCAGCGTCGTAGCACGTGCTGGAAGACTCGCTTCTGAGCGTCGAGCGACTCGAAGAAGCGCGGCCCCGCGTCCAGCCCGACCTCACCGACGTAGCGTGTCTGCGAAAGATACTGATCCCATAGGTCGACCTCACTCTCACGCTCCGCAACCAGCTGAGGATGCAGCCCAAGCGCGGCGCGGACATGCTTGGTTCGCTGGGCCAGCTCGTGGTTACGCGGCCAAGCACGAGGCGTCGTCGTCACCGCAAGCGTGAACACCCCCGCCGCGTCGGCCTCTCGGACCGCCGCAGCATGATCCGGGTACAGATCGAGGTGACAGTGGAAGTCCACCAGACCGTTGGGATCGATCATGCTCACTGCCTGATCAGCTCGGTCTCGCCTCGACGCGATCGATCAACCGCGCCACCTCACCCAGCCCACGACGGTAAACATCGGCAAGCGCGTCGAGGTTAACCACTTCATCAGCGAGAGAGCCCGGCTTGTGGATCAGAAGGTTTGCTAGCTGAGGCTTGCCCTTCAAGCGCTCTATCGCGTACTGGAAGGACCTGACTTGTTTCCCCGTCGATTCGCGCGTGTCCAGCGGCTGGGCATGCAGATCTTGCACGGTGTACGTCGTCGCGTCGTTGTCCGCGCCCCACGCAGCCGTCAGCGAGGCACGGCGGATCAGGCAGGGCAAGCAGTAGCCGCAATGCTCGATACCGAGGCCCTGCCATCTCCCCTTGGTGGGCGACGAACACGATAGAGAGTCCGGAGCCAACTCCTTCAACAAAGCAGGCTCGCGGCATGCCGCGGTCATCTCGCCCTTCGTCTTGTCCCAATACGGGTTGCGGACCTCGCCGTCGATGCCGAGCGCGACGAGCAGGTCATTCCACCTGGCCATGTAGTAGGGGTGCGTGGTGCGCGTACTGTTCGATCCCAGCCGCAGCGGGTCCAAGGGCACATTCAGTGCGATCAATCCGTTCTCCGGGACGCGAAGCATGAAGTGCCTTCCCAGCCCTGTGCCTGCGAAGACGCCCAGAGCGAAGAACAGGAAGGATCTACCGCGTGTGCTGTTCTCGGATCCGACGCCTTCGACCAGGCCGTCGTCAAAGGTCATTCCCACCCGAAGCCGTTCGAAGGAAGACCTGCTGTACCGCTTCTTCAAGCCTGCGAACAGCTTCCCCTGAGCGTCGCTCGTTGCGCCCTCCCCGAAGTGACTGACCAGCAGCGGCGTCGCTCCACCCTCAAGCAAGTCAATGGCACCGATCAGACTGTCCAGCCCGCCCGAGAACAGGCTGAGGGAGTCGAACGGAGGAGTGATCAACGTGGGGGGAGCGGCCTGGGCAATCGCGGCAAATCTTGCAGGACGCGCCCTGAATCCAATCGTCCAACGATCACCGGTCAAGAAGTCCAGCGCCTTCTTGAGCGTCAGTGCCGCCGCGTTCCACCGGGCCGGATCGCTGACTGGAACCACCAGCCGGATCTCTCGTGTCCACGAGTCCTGCGATTGTTCGGCACGCGAGATGCGCGTGTCCGCCGCGTGGACATGGGCAGCCAGTACAAGCAGATCGATGCCTATCTCAGAGGGGAACACCCCGATCTTCTTCAGACTCGTGAGCGCGCCTCCGATGCCGTGGTCCAGGGATCTTTCGCCGGCGACCAACTGCAGGTAGGTCCTCTGTTCGTCGGCGCCCGTCGTCACATCGAAGAGGTCGTCCGGTCCGAAGTGGCCGGCAAGAAGTTGTCGCTTCATTGGTTGGCCTCCGAATCGCCCAGGGTCTGCAGGATCGCGAATGCGGACTCGTACACGTGATCGACAAAGCCTTGAATTCGCTCTGGAGTGAGGTTGGGAGTCTCCGCTCTGGCACGCGTCAACGCATCTGCTACCCCACCGCGAATGAAGTCGCGCAACTGCTGTTCAACACGGTGCGCAGCCTGGGCGTCCGTCGGCATGGTCACGGCCTTGGTGCCAATGTCATTGCAGATGCGCGCCTCGATGGCATGAGTGGCGTACAACTCGAACACCGTTTGCATCTGGTCCGGCGTGAAGGTGGTTAGGTCGGTAAGCCCTTCGCTCGCAAGTTCGACGACGGTTTCGATGTAGGCCTCTCTGGCGATACCTTCATCGACCGTACCTGCGCCAGGGCAGATGTAGTCAGCCAGGCCGACGAAAATCTCAGTAATCGGGCGGCCTGCCAACGACTCCAGGTCCAAGGCGCGCAGCGCCTCGCGCACGCCCCGCGCTTGCGCGTCAGCCAAGAAGCCCAGGAGCCGGGCGCCGGAATTGCGGGAGGCGCCCATGCGTTGGGCGGCCTGACGCGAGCCGCCAGCCGATGTCGAGACATACTTTGAGACGGCGCGGCCGAGACTTGCCCGGTCACCGCCGCCAGAGCCAGCAAACCGCGTGAAGCTGTTGCGAGCGCCAGCGAAGCGTTGTGGATCAGCGATCCTAGGAATCGGGGGGCGGTTCGGCGGCACCGGTGGCGTGTTGCCATCGGGAGCCGGCTGGCCGTCCGGTCCTGGACCGTTGGGCGCGGGCGAAGCAGGGGCCCCCCCGCCGTCGGCGTCGCCCAACCATGAGGGGACCAGCGGTGTTCCGCCGCCAGGGCCACCGTAGGCGGTCGAAGTTCCCATCAGCGCGCTCCCTTCAGATCCTTGAGCGCCAGTTCGGCCGCGGCCTTGAGGCCGAGGTTGTTTGTGACCCTGCCCCATTCCCCAAGCAGCTTCGTGAGGCGCGCCGAGGCGTCGGCGTCCTTGACGACCTGCTGCCAACCGCTGACCGCCCAAGGCCCGCACTTCCCACTCGGCAGCGCCTCAAGAAAGTCCATCAGCCGACCTTGGAGGGCAGGCTGCGCCTTGACGAGGACGAGGAGGCCATCTACCCCGGCCGGTTTAGTGTCGAACACGCCTGTGCCCATGATCTTGCTGCGCACGGCCTCGAACACCTTCTCGGCCTCTGCTTGCACGAGCTGCTTCAACTCGGCCTCGTAGCCCTGGACCGTCATCTTGCCGCCGAACAGCTTCTCGACGACGCTGGCGAGGTGACCCAGCACCGACACCGGGCCGAAGTAGTCCTTCTTGTCCTTGGTGACGAACAGGTAGGGGCGCAGGTCGAAACCCGATAGCTTGGGCGAAAGGCCAGCCCAGTCGAGCACCGTTTCCGACGACTTCCACTCGGCCAGGACGACGCTGTCCGCTGCCGGCGGGGCTTCGGCCGCCTTCTGTCCCTTCGGCGTGGCGTCTTTGCGCTCCGTCGCCGCCAGGCCCGATTCCAGCGCTTCGAGGTCATCACAGATGCCTTGCGGATGGACGGCCGCGACGAACGCGATTTGCTCGAACAACCTCGGGATGAAGCGTTCCGCGAGCATGAGCTTCGCGAGCACGGGGAGCTTGATGTCATCGCCGAAACCGCGAGCACTTGCGGTTCGCTCGCGCAGCAGCAGCGTGTTGAGGAAGCGTTTGATCTGTCGCGGGTTGCCCTTGGCGCCGCTGGCTAGGATGGGGCCGATCTGATCGCTGAGAGCCAATGCGTTGTTCGCCTTCTCCGCCTGACTGCCTAATGCCGTCTTGACGGTCGCGGCGTCCAGCCCCCCCGTTGTCCACGGGCGCTTCAGCTTCTCCCGCGCCACGGAAATCAGCTTCGCATAGTCCGCGTTGTCTTCGCCGATCTCCGCGCCGGCCAGCAGCAGCGTGACGTAGATGCGTGTCTCGGTTTCCCCCAGCGCGGGGATGCGGAACGGAACCTGAATCAGCTTTTCGAGATAGTTGCGAGCGTAGTCCCTCGGGCCGGTGCTGTCGGGCAGGTCGGGAAAATGCTTCCGCACTGCGTACTCGATCATCGCCTCGTCGGCTGCCACCACAAACGCAGTCCGCGCCGTGAACACGAACAGCCGGATCGCTTCGAGTGTTTCGATCGCAGTGTCGGGCAGGCAGCGGTCGAGGTCATCGATCAAGACGACCAGCTGCTTGATGCCCGCGTCCTTCAAGAGCTGGTCGAAGGCCTTCCGGAACGCTTCGACTTCTTCGGGAACGTTCTTCGTTTCGCCTTCTTTCAGGATGCCCTTGACCTCCTCGATAGTCGTCTCGAGGTTCTCCTTAGTGGCAAGCTTGGCAGGGTCGGCGAGCAGGCCGTGAAGCGAGCCGACGATGGCACCCACCTGCTCGGGCGTGGGGATCCCGGTGAAAGCAGTAACCGCCAAGCCACCTGCTCTCTTCGCAACCTTCAGCCAGTCGATGCGACGAAAGACATCCTTGACGGCACCGGCAGCTTTGGTCAATGCCGGCCGCTTCTCGACCAGGCCGGTGACGATGCCTTCTATCAACGCGATCTTTGCGTCCTCGAAGCCTTGGAAACGCCATCCGTTGAACTTGAGGCACAGCACGTCGCCCTTGTCCGCGAAGCCCGCCTCGATCATTTCGAGGACGCTGGACTTGCCTGCACCCCAGTCGCCATGCACGCCGATCGTGACTGGATGATCGGGCTTCGCGCGAAGCAGTCCGATGATCGTGGCAGCAATGGCCTCGTTGTTGAGTAGATCGACCTTGGTTTCGTTGTCCGTGAGGATCATTTTTCTCCCTCTTCGCCGACGGCGGCGATGTTCACCACCGGCCGCAGGAGCGCGGCCGTCGCCGGGCCGACGCAGTCACGCAGGCGGTCGTTGGTCAAGGCCCTCAGCTGATCGGGTGTATGCACCCCAACCGATGCAAGCGCCAGGCACTGCCCGCGCGTCAGGCGCACCGCAATCTTCGTCAGCGGCAGAGCGACCAACGGAAGCCCAAACTCAAGCCGCTGCAGGATGTCGTCCAGGCCTTTGAGGAAATCGGGTTGGTCCGGGAAGAGCGTTGCGAGGATCTGGTGCGCTGAACGAAGATGGAAGCGCGTCGCATCGGCGATGCCGATGATGTTTCCGTAGCCCATGGCGCCGGCGAACGGCGTCGTCGAGTAGCGCTTCTCCAGCACATCGACGGGTGTTCCCTCGATCCAGTCATGCAGCAATGCGGCGCGCTTGCAGCGCGCCCAGAACTCGAACTGGTCCCGGCAGTACCGCTGCAGCATCTGCGGCACTTGATGACCGAAGCGTTGCGCTACTTCGCCGGCGCGCACGCTCTCCGACTGCCCCTTCTTCATGATGGGCGTGTAGATCGCGTCCATCTCATCCAGCACCTGCACCATCGCCAGGATTTGGCCCGGCGCCGTCTGACCGACGTTCAAGTGCCCCATCAACTCGACCAGGCGCAAGCTCGACTCGAAAGACAAGGAGGACGAGCCGCAGGCGCGACCCAATAGCGTCAAATGAATGAGATCGCCTTCACGCTCGGCCAGCCCAGCCTGAAGTAGGCGATCGACCAAGGCCGTCACATCGCGCTCGACCAGCGCGATCCATTGAGGGTTGGCCCGTGACGCCGAGTAGCCGCCGAACGTATTGACCAGCAAACCGGGAATCTCGCCGGCGCGCACGCCGCGCACTTGGCTTAGCAGGCGCAGCGTCCACGTCGGAAGGTCCCGTTGCTGGAACGATGACTTCACGTCTTCCGGTACGCCCAGCACATAGCGCTGGAAGAGCTGCGCGCGTTCCATCGGCGTCTCCGCCAGGATGATGGCCTTGCCGATCTCGTTGAAGCCGAGCCGTCCAGCACGACCAGCCATGTTCTTGTACTCAGCCACCGTGAACTGGCGACCGTCTTCGCCGACAAAATGGTTCTCGGCGAGCACGACCGTCGACGCCGGCGTGTTGATCCCGGCAGCCAAAGTTGTTGTAGCGACCAGTGCGTGGATGCCACCCGTGGCGCTGCGATACCCCTTCTCCACGGCTTCGCGCTCAGCTCTCAGCAAGTTGGTGTTGTGAAAGGCGGTACCCCCCGCGAGACACTCCCGCAGGTCTTGCGAGGCGCCCGTCAGGTCCTGGGTCGGCAGCGCATCCAGGATCGCGGTGGCTGACGGCAGCCCGAGTTCCTTGGCAAGGTACTTCGCGCAGCCCTGCGCCGGTCCGCGCATGTTGCGGAACACCAGCAGCTTCTCGCCCTGCCCCACCAACTGCTGCGCAAGAGGCACGATCACGTCCTGCGAACTGGCCTTGTCGCGACGCTGCACGATGCGGTGAGACGGCAGGAGCGCGTCGGTCTTGGTGGTGCCATCGGCATCGACGTACTGAAATGTGCCGCGCCGGTCGAGAACGCCTTCGATCAGTGGGACAGGCCGCTGGCGAGACAACAGCAGCGGAGCGCCAAGCCAGCGATCGAAGCTATTCAAGTTGCCGATGACCGCCGACAGGATCACGAGCTGCGGCTCAATGCCACGCTGCCGGGCACGCAGTAGTTGCGAGAAGATGAGCTCAACCGTGATGCCACGCTGCGGGTCTGTGATGAACTGCCCTTCGTCCACCACGACCAGACCAAGCTGGGTCAGTAACCGACGAGACCCGAGCGCAAGGTTCAGGAAGGTCTCGTAGGTGAAGAAGCCAAGGTCGTACTTGCCGGCCAGGACGGGGCCGACGCCGTCAGTCGCATCCCCGCTGCAACGCACCACGCGCAGCCCTGCTGCGGCATATCGCTCGGTGAACTCCTCGAACTTCTCATTGACCAACGCCCGATACGGCAACAGGAATGCCGCCTTCTTGCCGGACGTGACCGCCTGGATTGCTGCCACCTCGCCGACCATCGTCTTGCCCGAACTCGTGGGCGCGACGACCAGCAGCGAATTGCCAGCGAGTACGCCGAACTCATTGACTGCTTTAAGCTGCAGTGCGTTAAGTCCCTGCGGGAAGTCCGTCGACCACTTCTCGACGATCTCGGGCGGGAAGCCGTGGGCGGAAAACTCGGCGAACGCTCCCGTCATCTGCTGCACGACCCTGACCGGGAACGTGGCGGTAAAGTTGTCACCACGCCTCAGCACAGGGAACGTCAGTCCCCCTTGCACGCTGCCAAGGAACACTGGGGTCTGGGTGACGTTGATGCGCTCAGCTTCTACTCGCGCCAGTCGGATGATCTCGCCGGCGATCTCGGGGAAGCTGACCGATTCGCCTGGCGCACCGGTCAAGGCCTCGATGACTGCGTGGGTGAGCAAGCCGTGCCCGGTTCCTGGCTGCTCCCATGCCGACTCGTTTGTGGCGCACGCAGCGAGCAGGATGCGCCCCTCCCCAAATATGCCCGCGAGTGCAAACGCATTGCGCGGGCGCGCTGCCGTCTCAAGTACACGTGCTGGCGCTTGACCGCTGAAACAGCAATCGAGAACGCAAAGAACGGCGCGGGCCTTGGTCGCCTTGAAGGCGTCCGCCAAGCGCCCCATTGACAAGGCAGTGCCCGCGAGGTCGCCAACACTCGTGTCGAACAGCACCAGGTTGCCATCGGGAGAACCGTGTCCGGCGAACGTGATGACCACCACGTCGCCGGCGGTGGCACCGGCCAATGTGCCAAGCAAAGCACTGGACACTTCTGCGTGGGTTGCGGCCTCATCAACCAGAAGGCGCGCGCTCAGGCCTTCGACCGTATCGGTGAACAGCGCCCACAACGCAGTCGCGTCACGTCGCGCCCCGCCGAGTTCGGGAATGGCGACGTCTAGATGCTTGTTGATGCCGACGAAGATCGCTTTGATCGCCACGCACGCTCCTTAGCCGATTCGAGCAAGGAGCTGTTCGATCACGTCGCAGGCCTGTCGTTGCCGCAGCGCCCTCGCCTCGCGTTGCTCCGCTTCTTCGCCTTCTCCCAGCTCGAATTTGGCGACCGACACTGGCCCGTCCTTGCGATACCCCTCGACCCCTTCATCGCTCGCGAAGCGGCCGCGAAGGATTGCCAGGGAGGCCGCGACGACGGCACCGTGCCTTCCCCCAAGCTCTCGGCGGAAGGCTGCCGCTTTCGCGTCCGGGCCATCGGGGGCATGCTCAATGCAATAGATCAAGTCATGCGCGTCCTTGCGCTCGAAGCGCTGATCGAACGCAAAGGACTTCAGGCACGTGAAGCTCACGAGGTTCGCATGCTTGATCTTCTCGGTGGCAACACCGTTGCCACCGAGCAGTTCCGCCTGGATTTCCGTGACCTGGTGCAGATCGAAGACGATGGACGAATGCGGGATGTTCAGCGCCGAGATGGTTCCCTCGGTGGGCAGCGGTTGCACCTTGCCGCCAGCAATGTCCGGCGCATCGGCCAGGAGCTCCAGCACCATGAGCGCGCCATGCTCCGTGCGAGTCTGCCAACGCCACGACAACTTCTGCTGCTTGTCGTTCTCTGCCCGCTCGAAGCCCATCTTCTTGAGGTTGTCCTCCAGCGTGTGATACGCCTCGGTATCGGCCAGGATCTGTAGGTCAATCACGATGTCGACATCCAGGGTGCCGGCGTGCGCGGGGACTATCGGCGGACGCGCCGCGACGAGGTAGCGCGGCGTGAGCCCACCGACGAGGTACACGGAGTCCTTCCACGGACCGAGCCCTCGCAGCAGGGTCACGAGGACCCGTTCGCAGTCCACGGTGTACTGGTCGCTGTACCCGTCGAGCGTTGCGGGCTTGGCCATCAGAAGCCGATCCTTTCTTTGCGAAAGTGCTCGGCCATCTCCTTGGCGCGGCCCTCGCCGCGCAACAGGTCGAGGTATATCTGGATGGGGCTGGCCAGCCACAAGCCGCCGATCTGCTCGCGAAACAGCAACTCGCCGGGCGACTTGGCTTCGATGACACCGAAGTTGGCGCCTTCGCTGACCGGGCGTGCGTTCAGCGCACCGATCGCTGTGTCGGCGTTCGCGCCAATCAACACGCGCGCGCGCACCTGCGACACGTTGGAGAGGAAGGGTGCATAGCGCTGCGCCGCAGCCTCGTGGCTGATTGCATACGTGACATCGTGCGCGTTGAAGGCCTGGCCAACCCGCGCCTCCAGGGCATCAGCCTTGATGCCCGGCACGTAGTACCGGCGCACGATCGGCGGCCGGAGGGTGGCAAGTTGCCTGGCCCAAGCGTCCAGCAAGGCTGACGGCTCCCGCAGGTGGCGCTCCTTGGCCGGCCCCTGCCCTCGCGCCATCAGCCAGTCGAAACGCTCCAGTTCGGAAAGAACCTGCGAAGCGGTGGCAGGTGACACCATCGCCTGCTGGGCTAAGTCCGTGACACCGAACCAGTCCCGATGTTGAACCAGCAGCGCATGCAGGACTTGCGCGCGCCGTCCGGAAAACAGCGAGCGCATCGATTTCGCCAGGGTCTTGGGTGGCGGCTTATCGATGTACAGGTAGGCGCCTCGGGCCGGCAGGTAGAGGCTGCCGCCGCTGTCGTAGTAGCCGACACGCTCATTTCTGAGCAGTTCCTTCGCGCCTGGCGAGATCGATTCGGCCACAAGGAGCGAAAAGGGCTCCTCCCCCTGCTCTGCGGATCGTGCGAGGCTGGCTTCGTGGAACTGCCAGAGCACTTGGCGGACGTCTCGCGGGAAGACGGCCTTCTTGGCTTCGACCAACAAGACATAGGATTTGCCGGCGACATGCAGATCGACCTGGGCGTCGTACCCGCGGTCGCCCGACCTGGCCGGCTCCCAGTGGTCGAGGTCAGCCTCGACCTCGGGAAGCTCCCGCAAGGCGTCCACGAAGCTGGTGATGAGCTGTCGCCCCGTCTGGCTGGCCTCTGACATGACTGACCTGTGCGTCCTTCACTGTTCAGTAAATATAGGCATCCTAGCGAATTTTCAGCCTCATGGCAATATTTACTGCGCATCGAATAAGCACGAACTGCCGAAAAAGCGGTGACCACCAGAGGCCTGGACCGCCGCCGGAGCTCAGAACTGCGGAGGCCCACCGGCCGACCATCAGTGCGGTGCCAGCTCCGGGAACAAGAAGCTCGTCAGCTCGGGGTACGGGTTGACCGACGCGTAGGCCGGATCGTTGCCCTGGAGCTTAGGCTTGTAGAGCGACACCTTGTCTCGCCACTTCCCAGTGTGATCTTCCGACCGCAGCTGCTCGGCGCGGCCGTAGGCCTCCAATGCCTGCCGGAACGCCCGCAGGTACCCCTTGTGGCTGGACGCGATCCAATGGGCGACCTCAATAAAGGTTCCGAAGCCGAACCCGACCGGTCGCCCTTCTCGCGCTGAGTAGAGGGCGTTGAGCAGTTGTCGCTGCGAGAACTGCCCCAGGTAGCGTGGCAGCGCCACACCGCGATCCTTCAGCTCCCGCCGCAGCGACAACCAGTTGGCGTCATCCTGCGTGCCGTCAGCCATGTACGTCAACCAGAACGCGTCGAATCGCGCGCGCAGCGGTGCGTCCACCGCCAGGCGCGCTTCGCGCTGCCGCGTGCGGAGCGCTGACAGTTCGCCGTCGAAATCGAAATAGAACGCCCGCTGATCGGCCTGATCCAGCGTGAGTTGCGAGAATGCGATCCGCCCACACTCCAAGGGGCCGGTCACCGCCGCTGGGTTGCACCAGTGACAGTCGAGCTGAAATTGGCTTGCTTGCACCGACGCCGCGGCGGTCTGGTCACTGACGACGAAGGCGTTGCGGTTGTTGTTGTAGAAGACATCGTCCTCGGTCAACCGGCGGTCGCTTTCCCCGAAGCGCCCGAAGACCCAGAACAACAGTCCGCCTTCACTGAGGTAGAAGTGCCGTCGCTCCGCGATGACGCGGATGAATGTCGTCGAGAGCTGGACCTCGAATGCGACCGGGAGGTCTCCATACATGGCCCGCACATCGGGGCGCCGCCAACGATTGCCGCCGACGCTCTTCCAAGTCGCTTCCGATTGAATGTCGCTGAACGCGGGATCGGCCTTCAGGCTGCGAACGATCCACTCCTTCATGCGCTGGTGAAGCCGGCTTTCCTTGGCGCCGTCGTACTTGCGCGCCAGGATCTCTTCTTCAGAGAGCGCCCCGCGTGTGTGCGCGGGACAGCGGCCGTCCTCGAGCTGATGCCGAAAGAAGAAGTGCTCCGTTTGTGCCCGCCGCACAAGGTAGACCGGGACGCCGCACAAGGCGCAACCGTACTTCGGCACGCCTGCCGCTATGTCCGTGCGCAGCGACATGCGCAGTTGCATCAGCTCACCGTAGTCCGAGCCGATGAGACTGGCCGCCTGCAGGAACTCCCCCCGTCTCCAGATCGAGGACCTCCTCGATCTGGGGGTCGGCTACCGCATAGGAAGACATCGCGAGAAGATCAGGCGCCTTCAGGCCCGAGCCGCCAGGGCAAGGACACCCACCAGGCCGCCCAGGAAAGCCCACTGACGCAGTTGCGGGCTTTCGACAGGAACGCCATGCGCGTAGCGCACGAAGTGTTCGCAATTGAATTCGGACAGGGAATAGGCCTGTCCCTGCTTCATTCGTGCACGCTGCATGACGACCGCTGGAGGCAGCGAGCCAAGGTAGCCCTCAATGACCACGGCCTGGCCGCGCGCAAACGCCGAGAAGGGCTCCTCTACGAAGCCGCCGGCTTGCGCGGAGAAGGCGACGACGGCGCGTTCTCCGCCGATGGCGTGATCGCCAAGCATGGCGATGTGGTCATAGAAGCCGTGCCTGACGCGCACGACAGTGCCAGCCGGCGGCACCCAGATGTTTTGCTGACGTTTCGGTTGAATCATGGTACTCTCGCATGGAACATTTTTGCATTAAACGCATACATGCAAACAAAGTCAACCCCCACGCCCCAACCTGTCGTCACCTACCCCGCGTTGGTCGGTCGGCTGCTAGTCCACCGGCGCGAGGAGCTTGGTCTCAAGCAAGGCGCACTGGCTGAGGCGATTGGACTATCGCAGTCGGCCTACTCGCGCCTGGAGTCTGGCGAGTCCGTGCTCAACCTGTCGCAATTGCGGAATGTCTGTTCCCGCCTTGGAATCTCCCCGGCACAAGTCCTTCACGCCGCCGACCAGTACGAGGCGCAGCTGCGTCGTCAGGGCGTCGATGTGGTCGCGGAACGGCCAGCTAACCCTGCCGCCATCGCGATCGGACTGGGACTTCTTGCAGCGCTTTTCCTGGGTGCCAAGTAACCGAGCGTCGCCTACCCCGCGACCCTCACCGCGCCGATGTGGATGACTTCAGCGCCGTACTCGCACCTCGTCAAGAACTGCGTCCAAATCAAGAGGGCCTGCTGGCGCTCCCGGTAATAGTTGTGCTGGTCGTATATCCCCTCCACGCCCGTCAACTTGTGGTTCAAGCACATCTCCGAGATGTCCCGAGGTACCCCAAGTGCCCGCATGTGGGACTTCATCGTGCTGCGAAGGTCGTGCGGCGTAAAGCGCCGAACCTTCGGCTCGTGCTGCTCGATCCAGAAGTCGATCGACTCACGAATGGTGTCCTTGGACACGTGGGTATCCCCGTTCTGGCGCCGAACACGCGCCTGCTTGCGTGCCGGCAAAACGTAGGCCGACGCGCCGGCCAGCACGCGTAGTTCCTCGAACCAGCAGACAACGGTCGGCGCGAGCGGAATGTCCATCGCCGGCCCAGTCTTGCTCGCCGGGATGTGCCAACGAGCCTCGTCCAGATGTACGTCCTCCCACTTCGCCGTGTAGAACTCGGCGCTCCGAACACCACAGGCTAACAGGACGCGGATCGCCAGGGCGTTGGGGCGCCGCATCCTAGCGTTCAGCAGGAGATGCAGTTCCTCCTTCGTCAGCATCAGCCGCTTTCGGATTGATGGCCTGGGACCCAGCAACGCCGACAGCATGATGCCGCGGCATGGATTCACATCGATGAGCCGCTTGCCGCAAGCGTGTGTGAACACGCATTTGGTCGTGACCAGCAGCATGTTGGACTCGCCCCAAGTCAGCCCGCTGTCCTCGATGAGCGCAACGATGTCGGGAGCTTCAGTCTCGCGCACGTTGAGGGATCCGAGCCCTCGATCGAGCACTTTCAGATGCCGGCCATAGCTTCGCTGCGTGCTGGTACTCAGGGCAACAAGCTTCTTGGCCTTGTAGTCCTGGATCAACTGGCGCATCGTCCAATCTTTGGCAACAACGGCCTTGGCCTTGCGCTTCTCTGCGACGGGGTTGACGCCGCGCACGATATCGGCCCGCTTCACCGTCGCCATCGCGCGCGCATCGGCCAAGCCCAGGTCGGGATACGCCCCCAGCGTCAGCTCGAACCGGCGCTTGCCGATCCGGTATCGCAAGACCCAAACTGCCTTCCCCGCTGCCGACAACGTGAAGGTCAGTCCATTTCCATCGCTCTTCGCGAGCGGCTTGCCCGCCTTGGTCCACTGCTTGAGCCGCAGGTCCGACAGCGCGCCGTCCTTTGTCGCCATGTTCACCTCGCCAGGCGCTGCTCCGGACCTCTAGCTACCCAGCTAGCTACCCACGCAGCTACCCAATCTTGTTGCGAACAGATGGGACTTCAAGACACCAGAAGAAAGCTCTCCCGCCGAAAACTCCTTGCGCGACAGTCGTTTACGTGTGGCGATTGAGACGGGGTGAGACCCCTTGAAACCTCACATCAACACGATGTCGTACTGCTCGGGATTCATCGTCGGCTCCGCGGAGAGGGAGATCGGCTTGCCGATGAACTCGCTCAAGCCCGCCAGGTGCACGCTCTCTTCATCGAGCAGCATTTCGACGACCGCCGCGCTGGCGACGACCCTGAACTCCTTCGGGCTGAACTGCCGCGCCTCGCGCAGGATCTCGCGCAGGATGTCGTAGCACACGCTGCGCGCGGTCTTCACCTGGCCGCGGCCCTCGCAGGTGGGGCAGGGTTCGCACAGCATGTGCGCCAGGCTCTCGCGCGTGCGCTTGCGCGTCATCTCCACCAGGCCCAGCTGGGTGAAGCCGCTCACCGTGGTGCGCGTGCGGTCGCGCAGCAGCTGCTTGCGCAGTTCGGCCAGCACGGCCTGCTGGTGCTCTTCGCGCGCCATGTCGATGAAGTCGGCGATGATGATGCCGCCCAGGTTGCGCAGCCGCAGCTGGCGCGCGATGGCGCCCGCCGCTTCGAGATTGGTCTTGAAGATAGTGTCTTCGAAGTTGCGCGCGCCGACGTAGCCGCCGGTGTTGACGTCGATGGTGGTCAGCGCCTCGGTCTGGTCGATGATGAGGTAGCCGCCGCTCTTCAGGTCGACCCTTCGCGCCAGCGCACGCGCGATCTCCTCTTCGATGCCGAAGAGGTCGAAGATGGGCCGCTCGCCCTTGTAGTGCTCCAGCTTGGCCACCGCGCCGGGCATGAAGGCGCGGCCGAACTCGGTGAGGGCGTCGAACTGCAGCCGGCTGTCGATGCGGATGGTCTGCGTGGCCTCGGTGGTCAGGTCGCGCAGCACGCGTTCGGCCAGGCCCAGGTCCTGGTGCAGCAGCGTGCCGGGCTTCTGCGTCTGCGAACGCGTGCGGATCGTGGCCCAGGTCTTGCGCAGGTAGGCGATGTCGTCGGCCAGTTCGGCGTCGCTGGCCTCTTCGGCGTTGGTGCGCAGGATGAAGCCGCCGCCGCCGCCTTCCTCGGGCTTGCCCACCAGCGCGTGCATGCGGGTGCGCAGCTGCTCGCGCAGTTCGGGGCTGCCGATCTTCTGGCTGATGCCGATGTGGTTGTCGTGCGGCAGGAAGACCAGCATGCGCCCGGCGATCGACACCTGCGTCGACAGGCGCGCGCCCTTGGTGCCGATGGCGTCCTTGATGACCTGCACGGTGAGCGTCTGGCCTTCGAAGACCTGGCGCTCGATGGGCGGCGGCGGCGTGTCGGGTGCGCGGCCGTTGCCGTGGCCGTGCAGGTCGGCCACGTGCAGGAAGGCGGCGCGTTCGAGGCCGATGTCGATGAAGGCGCTCTGCATGCCGGGCAGCACGCGCGCCACCTTGCCCAGGTAGACGTTGCCGACGAGCCCGCGTTCGAGCGTGCGCTCGATGTGCAGTTCCTGCACGGCGCCGTTCTCGACGATGGCGACCCGCGTCTCCTGCGGCGCCCAGTTGATGAGGATGTCCTGACTGGCCATGGGGCGCCCGCTCGGTCTACAACGCGTTCGCGACGCGGGCCCGGGCCAGCAGCTCGCGCGTCTCGAACAGGGGAAGACCCATGATACCGGTGTAGCTGCCTTCGATGCGTTCGATCCAGGCCGAGATCGGCCCCTGGATCGCGTAGGCACCGGCCTTGCCGAAGGGTTCGCCGCTGGCGATGTAGCGCTCGATCGTGCGCTCCGACAGCGCCGCGAAGCGCACGCGCGACTCGCTCACCGCCAGCAGGTTCTGCGTGCCATGGCTCACCGCCACCGCCGTGAGCACGCGGTGCCAGCGGCCCGACAGCGCGCGCAGGATCGCGGCCGCCTCGGCCTCGTCGGCCGGCTTGCCCAGGATGCGCCGGCCCGCCGCCACCGTGGTGTCGGCGGCGAGGATGGGCGCCGGCACCAGCCCGCGCGTGCCCAGCCGGTTGCGCGCCGCCAGCAGCTTGGCCAGCGTGACGCGGCGCACGTAGTCGTCGGGCGTTTCGCTGCTGCGTTCGGCTTCCAGGCGCTCGGCGTTCTCGCGCCGGTGCGGCAACAGCGGGCGGTGCGGCACGCCCAGCTGGTCCAGCAGCTGGGCGCGGCGCGGGCTCTGCGAAGCCAGGTAGACGAAGGTGTGCATCATTCGCGATGGTACGGGTGGCCTTCGGTCAGGCTCCAGGCGCGGTACAGCGCCTCGGCCAGCAGCACGCGCACGAAGGCGTGCGGCAGCGTCAGGTCCGACAGACGCAGCGTCTCGTCGGCGCTTGCACTCACTTCAGGCGCCAGGCCATCGGGGCCACCGACGACGAAGGCGACGTCGCGCCCGTCGCCGCGCCAGAACCGAAGCCGCTCGGCCAGCTGCGCGGTGCTGTGGCGGCTGCCGCGTTCGTCGAGCACGACGCGGCGGGCGCCCTTCGGGCAGGCGGCTTCGATGCGCTGGGCCTCGGCGGCCCTGCACTGCGCCGCCGTCTTGCCGCCGCTGCGCGGTTCGGTCTTCAGCGCCTTCAGTTCCAGCCGCATCTCGGGCGGGAAGCGCTTGGCGAAGTCGTCCCAGGCGCTCTCGGCCCAGGCCGGCTGGCGCTGGCCGACCGCCACCACCAGCAGCTTCATCGCTTCAGCGCGCGCGCGGGCGCGCCGGAGCCTTCTTGGCCGCAGCCTTCTTCGCGGCGGGCTTCTTGCCGGCCGGCGTCTTGCGCGCCGGCGCCGCTGTCCTGGCCGGGGCCTTCTTCGCGGGCGCCTTTCTCGGGGTGGCCTTCTTCGCTGCCGGTGCCGGCTCGGCCGCCTTGGGCAGCGAGACCTTGGCGTCGCCCAGCTTCAGCTTGACCGCCTTGCCGCCCCAGATCTCTTCCAGGTGGTAGTGCTCGCGCACCGCGGGCTGCATGATGTGCGCCACCGCGGCGCCGCAGTCGACGATGATCCACTCGCCGTTGTCCTCGCCCTCGGTGGCCAGCACCTGCATGCCGCGCGACTTGACGGTGTCGCGCACGCTGGAGGCCAGCGCCTTGGTCTGCCGGTTGCTGGTGCCCGAGGCGATGATCACGCGCTCGAACATGGGGGTCAGGTGCTCGGTGTTGAAGACGGCGATGTTCTGCGCCTTCACGTCTTCCAGGCCATCGACGATGGCGCGCTGCAGCTTGCGAATGTCCATTCAGCTCCCGGGGGTGGCTGCGTACAGCCGGTTCGATTCAATATAGCGCGCCACCTGTGGCGGCACCAGTGACGAGATGTCGATTCCGGCCGCGGCGCGGCGGCGGATCTCGGTGGCCGAGACGTCCAGCATCGGCAGCGGCACGGCCTGGTGCGGACAGCGCTGCACGGCTTCGTCCACCGCCGCCGGGGCACCGGGGCGGTTGGCCACGGCCAGGACCACGCGCGACAGCAGTTCCCGCCAGCCCTGCCAGGTGTGCAGCCCGGCGTACTGGTCCTGGCCGATGACCAGGAACCAGGTGGCGCCGGGCTCGCGCGCCTGCAGTTCGCGCACCGTGTCCAGCGTGTAGCTGGGCCCGGGGCGTTCGAGCTCGATGCGCTCGAGCCGCATCTTCGGCTCGCCTTCGATCGCCAGCCGCACCATCGCTTCGCGGTGTCCGGCCGCGCTGATGGCGCGCGACTTCTGCCAGGGCTGGCCGGCCGGGATCCAGCGCACTTCGTCCAGCGCGAGTTCGTCGCGCGCCGAGCGTGCCAGCGCCACGTGGGCCCGGTGCACGGGATCGAAGGTGCCGCCGAAGAGGCCGATGCGCTTCGTCACTCGCCCAGCCAGTCGCGCGGGCGCAGGAAGTCGGTGTAGAGCCTCGCTTCCGGCGTGCCCGCTTCGGGCTTCCAGTCGTAGCGCCACTTCACGATCGGCGGCATCGACATCAGGATGCTTTCGGTGCGGCCGCCGCTCTGCAGGCCGAACAGCGTGCCGCGGTCGAAGACCAGGTTGAACTCGACGTAGCGGCCGCGTCGGTAGGCCTGGAAGTCGCGTTCGCGCTCGCCGTAGGGCGTGTCGCGGCGGCGCTGCACCAGCGGCAGGTAGGCGTCGATGAAGGCGTCGCCCACCGAGCGGATCATCGCGAAGCCGCTGTCGAAGCCGCCTTCGGAGAAGTCGTCGAAGAACACGCCGCCCACGCCGCGCGGTTCGCCGCGGTGCTTCAGGAAGAAGTACTCGTCGCACCACTTCTTGAAGCGCGGGTACTTGTCGTCGCCGAACGGCGCCAGAGAAGCGGCGCAGGTGCGGTGGAAGTGGCGCGCGTCTTCCTCGAAGCCGTAGTAGGGCGTGAGGTCCATGCCGCCGCCGAACCAGACCACCGGTTCCTTGCCCGCCGGCAGGGCGGCGAACATGCGCACGTTCATGTGCGAGGTGGGCACGTAGGGGTTGCGCGGGTGCATCACCAGCGAGACGCCCATCGCCTCGAAAGGCGCGCCGGCCAGTTCGGGGCGGTGCTGGGTGGCCGAAGGCGGCAGTTCCCTGCCCTTCACGTGGCTGAAGTTACAGCCGCCGCGTTCGAGCAGGTGGCCTTCCTCGACCAGCTGCGACAGGCCGTCGCCTTCCAGCCGGCCGCCGGTGGGGCGCTGCCAGCCGTCGCTGAGGAAGGGCTTGCCGTCTTCCTTCTGCAAGGCGCCGACGATGCGGCCTTGCAGGCCCAGCAGGTACTCGCGAACCGCTTGCGTGTCCATCTTGGGGGTCCTGTTCAAAGAGGCCGCACCGGGGCGGCGAGTGAAGGCCTGAGGCCGCGGCAGGCAGCCAGGCGCTGTGCGAAGGCGGCGAAGTCGTCGTGCATGCGGCCCGACATCTGCCAGAAGCTGTCGAAGCCGACGCGGCGGGCGCCGAAGTCCAGCGTCACCAGGCCGACCGGCACGCCGGCGCCCAGCGCCACGCGGTAGAAGCCCGAACGCCAGCCTTCGGTGCGGCCGCGCGTGCCTTCGGGGGCCAGCGCCAGCCAGAGGAAGCGTCCCTGCGCGCGCGCGTCGCGCATGGCGTCGATCATCTGCCCCACCGCGCCTTGCGGCGTGTGGCGGCGCACGGGCAAGCCGCCCAGCGCCTTCAGCCAGCGGCCGAAGAGCGGCACCTGGAACAGCGTGTCCTTGGCCCAGAAGGTGACCGGCAGGCCGACCGCCCACTTGGCGACGATGCCGACCACGAAGTCCCAGTTCGAGGTATGCGGGTACACCACCGCCACGCCCTGCGCGGCCGGCAGGCCGTCGAACAGCAGTTCCCAGCCCGCCAGGCGCAGCAGGGCGCGCGCGAAGCGGCTGCCCTTCAGATTCACCGGGCGTTCGGGCAGCAGGACGGGGCCGCTCGATCTCAATGCCTGATGGCGCGGTGGCCGATGTCGTTGCGCCATTGGGCGCCTTCGAATCGCACCTGGCGCACCGCCTCCAGCGCGCGCTGCTGCGCCAGGCGCACCGAGTCGGCCAGCGCGGTGACGCACAGCACGCGGCCACCGGCGGTGAGCACCTGGTGGTCGGCCGCCTTCGTGCCGGCGTGGAAGACCATCAGGTCCTCGCGCGCGGGCGGCAGGCCGGTGATGGGGTCGCCCTGGCGCGGCGTGCCGGGGTAGCCGGCGGCGGCCATCACCACGCCCAGCGCCACGCGGCGGTCGTACTGCACCTCGGCCTGGTCCAGCGTGCCTTCGGCGGCGTGGGTCAGCAGCTCGAAGAGGTCGCTCTTCAGCCGCATCAGGATGACCTCGGCCTCGGGGTCGCCCAGGCGGGCGTTGAACTCCACCGTGCGCGGCTGGCCGTGGGCGTCGATCATGAGGCCGGCGTAGAGGAAACCGGTGAAGGGCATGCCTTCCCTGGCCATGCCGGCCACGGTGGGCAGCACGATCTCCTGCATCACCTTGTGGTGCACGTTGGGCGTGACCACCGGCGCCGGCGAATAGGCGCCCATGCCGCCGGTGTTGGGGCCCTGGTCGCCGTCGAAGATGCGCTTGTGGTCCTGGCTGGTGGCCAGCGGCAGCACATGGTGGCCGTCGCAGACGACGATGAAGCTGGCTTCCTCGCCTTCCATGAATTCCTCGATCACCACGCGGCCGCCGGGCACCGCCAGCATGTGGTCGATGGCGGCATGGGCCTCGGCGGCCGTCGTCGCCACCACCACGCCCTTGCCGGCCGCCAGGCCGTCGGCCTTGACGACGATGGGCGCGCCATGGCGGTCCACGTGCGCATGGGCTTCGCTGGCCACGGTGAAGCTGGCGTAGAGCGCGGTCGGGATGCCGTGGCGCTGCATGAACTCCTTGGCAAACGCCTTGCTGCTTTCCAGCTGCGCGGCCGCCTTGGTGGGGCCGAAGATGCGCAGGCCGCGCGCCTTGAACAGGTCCACCACGCCGGCGGCCAGCGGCGCTTCGGGGCCGACGACGGTGAGCGCCATCTTCTCGGCGGCGGCGAAGTCGGCCAGCGCCGCGGGGTCGGTGATCGGCACGTTGCGCAGGTTGGGGTCGGCCGCGGTGCCGCCGTTGCCCGGCGCCACGTAGACCATCTGCACGCGCGCACTCTGCGTGAGCTTCCAGGCGAGCGCGTGTTCGCGTGCGCCCGAACCGATCACGAGGACCTTCATTCGCCCAGCTCGGCGTTGTGATAGACCTCTTGCACGTCGTCCAGGTCTTCCAGCACGTCCAGCAGCTTCTGCATCCTGGCGGCGTCCTCGCCGGCCAGGGCGACCGGGTTCTCGGCGCGCATCGTCACTTCGGCGATCTCGGGCTTCAGGCCCCTGGCTTCGAGCGCGTTCTTCACCGCCTCGAAGTCGGCCGGCGGGGTGAGCACCTCGATCGCGCCGTCTTCGTCGGCGATCACGTCCTCGGCGCCGGCTTCCAGCGCCACTTCCATCACCGTGTCTTCGCTGGTACCGGGCGCGAAGACGAGCTGGCCGCAATGCTTGAACTGGAAGGACACGCTGCCTTCGGTGCCCAGGTTGCCGCCGTGCTTGCTGAAGGCGTGCCGCACTTCGGCCACGGTGCGCACGCGGTTGTCGGTCATGCAGTCGACGATGATGGCCGCGCCGCCGATGCCGTAGCCTTCGTAGCGGATCTCCTCGTAGCTGACGCCTTCGAGGTTGCCGGTGGCCTTGTCGATGTTGCGCTTGACGGTGTCGACCGGCAGGTTCACCGCCTTGGCCTTCTCGATCGCCAGCCGCAGGCGGGGGTTGGCCGAAGGGTCACCCCCGCCCAGGCGCGCCGCGACCATGATCTCGCGGATCACGCGCGTCCACGCCTTGCCGCGCTTTTCGTCCTGGCGGCCCTTGCGGTGCTGGATGTTGGCCCATTTGGAATGTCCGGCCATTCGGTGTGCCTGCCTCGGGGGTCTTCGTTCGGGGGCCCCGATTCTAGGCTTTGGGCCGCCGGCCCCCGCGCTTCAGGCCGAGCGCGGCGTTCCCGCGGGCCAGGGTTCGGCCGGCACCAGCAGCCACATCAGGCCGTAGGCGACGATGCCGGTGCCGGCGCACAGCACCAGCAGCACGAACATCAGCCGGAAGGCCCAGGAGGCCACACCGGTGCTCTGCGCCAGGCCGCCACAGACGCCGCCCAGCCAGCGGTCGGACAGCGAACGGCGCAGCCCGTTCACCGCCTGCACCGCCGGGTGCGGCACGCCGGATTCCTGCCCGGCCAGCACGCGCGCCTTGGCACGCGCGAATTCATCGTCGGAAAGCGCCCCGCGCTGGTGCAGTTCGGCCAGACGGGCCAGGTCGTCGCTGAGGCTCATGGTGAAGGCTCCTGTCGGTGAACTTGGTGTATTCCAAGCGTAGTGCCGCCGGCCGCCGCTTCAAGTGAGTTGCGACAAGGTGCATGGCGGGGCGGACAGGCCGTCGTCGTAGACTCCCCGCCGTCTCACCGAACCTACGCGAGGGAGCGCATGGCCGATCCGATCCTCGTCGCCCAGCACGGCGACATCGTCTGCGAGCTGCTGCCCGCGCTGGCCAACCGGCACGGCCTGGTCACCGGTGCCACCGGCACCGGCAAGACCATCACCCTGCAGCAGCTGGCGGAAAGCTTCAGCCGCATCGGGGTGCCGGTCTTCATGGCCGACGTGAAGGGCGACCTGACCGGCATCTCGCAGAAGGGCGAGCTCTCCCCCAAGCTGGCCGCGGTGCTGAAGGAACGCGGCCTGCCCGAACCCGAGCACGTGGCCTGCCCCGCCACTCTGTGGGACGTGTTCGGCGAACAGGGCCACCCGGTGCGCGCCACCGTGTCCGACATGGGCCCGCTGCTGCTGGCGCGCATGCTGGCCCTGAACGAAACGCAGCAGGGCGTGCTGAACCTGGTCTTCAAGATCGCCGACGACCAGGGCCTGGCGCTGCTGGACATGAAGGACCTGCGCGCGATGCTGCAGCACGTGGGCGACAACGCGGCGCAGTTCACCACCGAGTACGGCAACGTCAGCGCCGCCAGCATCGGCGCCATCCAGCGTGGCCTGCTGCAGATCGAGGAACAGGGCGGCGACAAGTTCTTCGGCGAGCCCATGCTGGACATCGCCGACTTCATGCAGACGGTGGACGGCAAGGGCGTGGTCAACATCCTGGCCGCCGACAAGCTGATGAACGCGCCCCGGCTGTACGCCACCTTCCTGCTGTGGATGCTCTCGGAGCTGTTCGAGATGCTGCCCGAGGTGGGCGACCTGGAGAAACCCAAGCTGGTGTTCTTCTTCGACGAAGCGCACCTGCTGTTCAAGGACGCGCCGGCGGCGCTGGTCGAGCGCATCGAACTCGTCGTGCGCCTGGTGCGCAGCAAGGGCGTGGGCGTCTACTTCGTGACCCAGAACCCGCTGGACGTGCCCGACAGCGTGCTCGCCCAGCTGGGCAACCGGGTGCAGCACGCGCTGCGCGCCTTCACCCCGCGCGACCAGAAGGCGGTGAAGTCGGCCGCCGAGACCATGCGCGCCAATCCCAAGATCGGCGACATGGCCGCCGCAATCACCGAACTGGCGGTGGGCGAGGCCCTGATCAGCTTCCTCGACGCCAAGGGCCGCCCGAGCGTGACCGAACGCGTCTACGTGATGCCGCCGGGCAGCCGCATCGGCCCGGTCACGGCCGAAGAACGCAAGGCACTGATCGCCGGCTCGCTGGTCGCCGGCACCTACGAGAAGGCGGTCGACCGGGAGTCGGCCTACGAGAAGCTCAAGGGCCGTGCCGCTGCCAGCGGCGCCGGCAACGCACCGGCTGCCCCCGGGGCTCCGGCAGGCACCGCTGCGGCGGGCCCGGCGGCCGCCGGCGCCGGTGGCGGCGTCATGGACGGCCTGAAGGACGTGCTCTTCGGCAGCACCGGCCCGCGCGGTGGCCACCGGCCCGGGCTGGCGGAGGCGGCGGCCACCTCGGCGGTGCGCAGCATCGGCTCGGCGGTGGGACGCGAGATCATCCGCGGCGTGCTCGGTTCGCTGCTGGGCGGCAGCAAGCGGCGCTGAGCCGGAGCGCGATTTCACGCGCGAGGGCTGAGCCCGCGCGCGAGGCGCCGGAAGGCGACTTGCGGCTGGCGAAGGCCGGAGCGCGATTTCACGCGCGAGGGCTGAGCGCGCGGGGGGTCAAGGCCCGCCTCGCGCCGCGGCGGCGCCGCTTCGCGCCGGCCGGCGCCGCCCGGTCGCAAGCCCCTCGCGCCGGCGGCGGGCCGGCGCGAGCATGCACTCCAGTCACCCGCTGGAGAAGACCGTGCCGCTCGACATCCTTCGCTACACCCCGCTCTGGGTCTGGGGCCTGCTGGCCGCCCTGGTGGCGCTGGGCGTTTCGCAGATGCGCACGCGCCGCGTCTCGCGGGTCCGCCTGATGGCGCTGCCGGCGGTGCTGATGTTGCTGGGGCTGTTCTCCACCGCCACCGCGTTCCGCGAACCGCTGCCGGCGCTGGCGGCCTGGAGCGCTGCGCTGGCGCTGGGGGCCTTCGCCGGCTGGCACCTGCTGCGGCCCGCCGCCACCTGGGACCCTGCCTCGCGCAAGCTGCTGCTGCCCGGCAGCGTGCTGCCGCTGGCGCTGATCCTCGCCATCTTCCTGTTGCGCTACGCCGGCACCGTGGCGCTGGTGATGCATCCGGCCTGGCGCAGCAGCCTGGCGGTGGCGCTGCCCCTGTCCGCCGCCTTCGGCAGCCTGAGCGGCCTGTTCGCCGGGCGCGCCTTCGGGCTGGCCGCGCAGGCCCGATGACGACCCCGGCGGCGGGCCGACAATGGCGGCCGATGGACAAGGACTCCGCGGTCGCTGCCGCCCTGGCCCGCATGCGCCGGCGCAGCGGCCGCACGGTGGTCTTCATGGTCGTGCTGTGTTCGGCCATCGGGCTGCTGCTGGCGGCCATGGAACGCGGCAAGTTCGGTGCCCACCTGGTCTACTCGTTCGCCATCGGCTTCCTGTGCTGGGGCCTCACCGAAACGGGCCGCCTGGGTTCGGCCGCCGTCAACGACCGGCTGCGCCGCTGGCGCGGCCTGGCGCCCCACCCTTCCGGCTACGACGCCGGCTGGCGCGGCATCGTGCCGGGGGTGGTGCTCTCGGTGCTGCTGGGGCCGCCGCTGGGCATGGCGGCCGGCGACTGGCTCACCGGCCACGTCACCCCCAGCCTGCTGCAGTGGGACTCGCCCAGCACGCGCGTCACGCTGGTGCTCACGGTGATCGGCTCGCTGGCTTCGGTGATGGTGCTGAGCACGATGGAAAGGCTCTCGGGCGCCCGCGCGCAGGCCGAAGCGGCGCAGCGCCAGGCGGCCGAGCACCAGCTGAAGCTGCTGCAGAGCCAGCTGGAGCCGCACATGCTGTTCAACACCCTGGCCAACCTGCGCGTGCTGATCGGCCTGGACGCACAGCGGGCGCAGGCCATGCTGGACCGGCTGATCGCCTACCTGCGCGCCACGCTGGCCGCTTCGCGCGCCGACGCCCACCCGCTGTCGGCCGAGTTCGATCGCATCGCCGACTACCTGGCGCTGATGGCCGTGCGCATGGGGCCGCGGCTGGCGGTGCAGCTGGAGCTGCCGCCCGCGCTGGCCGCGCTGCCGGTGCCGCCGCTGCTGCTGCAGCCGCTGGTGGAGAACGGCATCGTGCACGGGCTGGAACCCAAGGTGGAAGGCGGGCGCATCGTGGTGACGGCAAAGCGCGAAGGCGCCACGCTGGTGCTCACGGTGGCCGACAGCGGTGTCGGCCTGGGCGCCGGCGGCGCCAGCAACGGCACCCGCTTCGGCCTGGCGCAGGTGCGCGAGCGACTGGCCACGCTGTACGGCGAGCGTGGTCGGCTCGAGCTGGCACCCGACCCGCAGGGCGGCACGCGCGCCACGATCACGATCCCGCTGCCGCCGGAGACGACATGACCACCGCCCTCATCGCCGAAGACGAACCGCTGCTGGCGGCCGCGCTGCGCGCCGACCTGGCGGCGCTGTGGCCGGAACTGGACGTGGTGGCGATGGTCGGCGACGGCGAACGCGCCGTCGCCAGCACTCTGGCCGAGCGGCCGGACCTGTGTTTCCTGGACATCCGCATGCCCGGCATGACGGGCCTGGAAGCGGCGCAGGCGCTGGCCGAGGACTGGCCCGCCGGGACACCCTTCCCGCTGCTGGTGTTCGTCACCGCCTACGACCAGTACGCGCTGGCCGCTTTCGACGCCCAGGCCGCCGACTACCTGGTCAAGCCGGTCGACCGGCCGCGCCTGGCCGCCAGCGTGGCCCGGCTGCAGGCCCGGCTGGCCGAAAGAACGAGTGGTGCCGACGCCATCGAACGCGCGCTTGCGCCGCTGCGCGGGTTGCTGGGCAGCGCGCCGGGCGCCGCGGCGGCGGCCGGGCCGAAACTGGAGGTGATCCAGGCGCAGACCGGCAATCTGGTGCACCTGGTGCCGGTGGAAGAGGTCGTCTACTTCGAGGCCGCCGACAAGTACGTGCGCGTCATCACCGCGGAGCGCGAGCACCTGATTCGCGTCTCACTGAAGACGCTCATTCCTCAGCTTGATCCGAAGATCTTCTGGCAGGTGCACCGTGGCCTGGTGGTGCAGGCGCGCTGCATCGCGAGCGCGCTGCGCGACGATTCCGGCAAGGTCCTTCTCACGCTGCGCAACCGACCTGAGACTTTGGTCGCAAGCCGCCTCTACGCGCACCTGTTCCGCGGCATGTAGGTGTCTCAAGCCGGCCCAACTGCGGGTCGATAAGCGTTCTCATCGAGCCTTCGGCCGGCCTCTTCCGTCCGCAGACTCGCATCCACCCGAACGCTGCGTGAACCGGAGACCAACCATGCGCCTGCAGACCCTCGCCCTCGCCGTTGCCGCCACCCTGGCCGCCGCCCCCGCACTCGCCGCCGAAGGCGTGAGCGCTGCCGAAATCAAGATCGGCATGGTCAACGTGCAGAGCGGTCCCGCCGCCGGC
Source organism: Rubrivivax sp. (assembly GCA_044224175.1). Lineage (GTDB taxonomy): Bacteria > Pseudomonadota > Gammaproteobacteria > Burkholderiales > Burkholderiaceae_C > Rubrivivax. Next base: position 64,146 of record JBGAKY010000004.1, read on the forward strand.
CTGGGCCAGGGCATGAAGGCCGGAGCCGAGGCCGTTTTCAAGGCCGTCAACGCGAAGGGCGGCGTCAACGGCCGCAAGATCAACCTCGTGGTCGGCGACGACGGCTACGAGCCGGACAAGGCGGTCGACGAGACGCTGAAGATGATCGAGCAGCAGAAGGTCTTCTCGCTCTTCGGCTACGTGGGCACGCCGACCGCCAACGCCGTGCTGCCGATCGTCAAGGAGATGGACGTGCCGCTGGTCGGCGCCTTCACCGGCGCGATGAGCCTGCGCCAGCCGGTCACCAAGCAGGTCTTCAACGTGCGCGCCAGCTACGACGACGAGGCCGAGGCGCTGGTCGCCCACTTCGTCGCCAAGGGCGCGAAGACGGTGGCGGTGTTCTACCAGGACGACGGCTTCGGCCAGGCCGTGCTGTCGGGCACCGAGAAGGCGCTCAAGAAGCGCAGCCTGCAGGTCGCCGCCAAGGGCACCTTCCAGCGCAACACGGTGGCCATCAAGACCGGCCTCGCCGCGATGCTGGACGCCAAGCCCGACGCGGTGGTGATGGTCGGCCCCTACACGCCGCTGGCCGTCTTCATCAAGGAGGCGCGTGCCGCCGGCCTGAAGTCTCAGCTGGCCACGGTGTCCTTCGTCGGCACCGGCAACCTGGTGGCCCAGGTCGGCAAGGACGGCGATGGTGTCGTGATCTCGCAGGTCGTGCCCTTCCCCGAGGACAACGACCTGCCCATCACCAAGGAATGCCGCGAGCTGGTCGCGCGGCGCCCGAGCGGGCAGGCTTCGTCGCTTCGCTGGCCGCCATGCAGGGCGTGGACCTGGGCGGCCTGAAGGTGAACTTCAGCGCCGACAACCACCAGGCCAGCAACGAGGTGTTCCTGACCCAGATCCGCGACGGCAAGATCGCCAAGCTGCGCTGATCCGCCCCCGGACGATTTCGACATGAAGATCTCCCACCGCCTGGTGGCGCTGTCGGGCGTCTCCGCGGCCGGCCTGCTGTGCGTGGCCGCCGTGAGCTACTTCGCGGTGACCTCGATCCAGTCCGACCTGCAGGGCCTGACGCTGCGCGCCGCGCCGCTGCAGGCGCGCACGCTCGAATTGCAGGAGCGCACCGAACGCCTGCTGGGCACCCTGCTCAAGATGAGCCTGGCGCACAGCGGCGAGGAAGCGACCCGGGCGCGCGCCGCGGTCGAAGCCGAGCTGCAGGCCATCGACCGCCTGCGCGGCGAGATCCGCACGCTGGACCCGAACGCGAAGCTGGAAGGTGCCGATTTCCGTGCCGCGCAGGAGCAGATCGCGAAGGCGGTGGACCGCCGGCTGGCCGACACCGACTCCTACCGCCGCGAGACCGAGACCGCGCGCGAGTCGCTGGGGCGGGCCGAGAAGTCGATCAACACCACGCGCGCGGCGGTGGCGCAGATCGGCACCGAAGCCGGCAAGGCGGCCGACCAGGCGCAGGAGGCCACGCGCCGCCTGGGCAACGTCACGAAGCGCGCGCTGCAGGCGCAGACCCACCTGCGCGAGGTGGCGCTGGTGCTGTCCGAGGTGGACCAGGCGAGCAACCGCTTCCGCCTGGGGCCGCTGAAGGAGAAGGTGAAGGCGCCGCTGGACAGCATCCAGCGCCTGGAGTCCGAAGCCGGCACGGAAGACCCGCTGAAGGACGTGCGCGCCGCCGCGGCGCAGATGTACGAGGGCATCGCGAAAGACGGCAGCGGCCTGCTGGCGGCGCGCGCCGCCGTGCTGGCCAAGAAGGACGACGCCGAGGTCGCCGCCGCCTATGCGAAGCAGCGCAAGGCGGTGGCCGACCCGATCGACGCCCAGAGCGCGAAGCTCGGCGCGCTGATCGACGGCATCGAGGTGCAGGCCGTCAAGCAGCGCCAGGCGCTGGAAGCGGCGCTGCGCCTGCGCAACGAACCCGGCGGCGTGGTCAACACGAGCGAGGAAGTCACGCTGGCGATCCGCGACATGGTGGGCGGCCTGCGCCTGCTGATGCTCTCGGCCACCGAGGAAGAGGCCGAAGGCGCGCGCGCCACGCTGCGCAAGCAGGCCACCACGCTGGCCGCCGGCATGAAGACCATGCAGGCGGGCCTTTCGAAGATGGGCAAGCCTCAGCTGGCGGCCCAGGTGGAGGACGCGCTCACCGCGATGGGCGGCGTGGTCACGGCGATCGAGAACGTCGCCACCACCAAGAAGCGCCTGCTCGCCAGCGAGACGCAGATGGCGGCCTCGATGGCGCAGCTGAAGACCGTGGCCGCGCAGCAGTCGAAGCTGGGCGAACAGCAGGTCAAGAGCGTGACCGAGCGCCAGGCCGAGGTGAGCGCCGCGGTCGACCGCCGCGTCACCAGTTCGCTGGTGCTGATCCTGGGCATCGCCGGCGGCATCATCGCCGTCATCGGCGCGCTGTCGTGGTTCACGGTGCGCCTGGTGACGCGCCGGCTGGACGCCGCCGTGCACGTGGCCGAACAGGTGTCGCAGGGCCGCCTGGTGGCGGTGCAGGGCACCGAAGGCAACGACGAGACGGCGCGCCTGATGGCGGCGCTGGGCTCGATGGTGCAGACGCTGTCGGGCATCGTCGGCGACATCCGCGGCGCGGCGCGCGAGATCGACGCCGGCAGCAACGAGATCAGCCGCGGCAACCAGGACCTGTCGGTGCGCACCGAGCAGCAGGCCAGCCAGCTGCAGGAGACCGCCGCTTCGGTGGAAGAGCTGACCGCCACCGTGCGCCAGAACGCCGAGTCGGCGCGTGCCGCCAACCAGCTGGCCAGCAGCGCCAGCGAAGTGGCCGCGCGCGGCGGCCAGGTCGTCGGCCAGGTCGTGACCACGATGGAGGGCATCGCCGACGCCTCGAAGAAGATCGCCGAGATCATCGGCGTCATCGACGGCATCGCCTTCCAGACCAACATCCTGGCCCTGAACGCCGCGGTGGAGGCGGCGCGCGCCGGCGAGCACGGCCGCGGCTTCGCGGTGGTGGCGTCCGAGGTGCGCGCGCTGGCCGGCAAGAGCGCCGAGGCCGCCGCCCAGGTGAAGACCATCGTCACCCAGAGCGTGGAGCGGGTGGAAGCCGGCTCCGGCCTGGTGCAGGGCGCCGGCGCCACGATGGACGAGATCGTCGGCCAGGTGCACAAGGTGACGGCCCTGATCGCCGAGATCGCGCGTGCCAGCGACGAGCAGGCCGCCTCGGTGGCCACCGTGGGCAGCGCCGTCAGCCACCTGGACCAGATGACGCAGCGCAACGCCGCCCTGGCCGAACAGAGCACGGCGGCGGCGATGACCCTGCGCGCACAGGCCGAAGGCCTGACGCAGACCATCGCCGTCTTCGGCCACGAAGAAGAAAAAGTGCCGCAGCCGGCCTGAGCGGCTGCGCCGGCGGCGGGCACCCCCCGCCCACCACCTACAATCCCTTCTTTCGCCGCCGGGGCCACCGACGCTCCGGGTCGACGGGAGGTTTTTGTCGTGTCCCTGCCCCAGAACGCCGCTGCCGATGTCTCCACCGGTGCCCCCACGGGCGCCGCCGCCCTCACCCCTGAGCAGCACCAGCTCGAGCGCGAGCTCGCCCAGCTGTTCGTGGACGCGCTGAACCTGGAGACCACCGCCGCCGAGATCGACGTCACCGCGCCCCTGTTCGGCGACGGGCTGGGCCTGGACTCGATCGACATCCTCGAGGTGGCTCTCGAGATCTCGCACCGCTACGGCTTCCAGCTGCGTTCGGACGACGAGAACAACCACAAGATCTTCCAGTCGCTGCGCAGCCTGGCGGCCCACGTGGCCCAGCACCGCACCAAATAGACCGATTCCATGGCCGCCTGGCGCATCCTGGCCGGCGTCGCGGCCCTCGCGGGCTATGCCTGGCTCTCCCACTGGCTGATGGTCCACATGCCGGCCGGGCCGTGGACGGTGATGCTGCTGTTCGGCCCGCTGCTGCTGGCCATCGCCTTCACCGGCTGGCAGCGCCGCCACCTGCCCACGGTGGCCGCGGCCGCCGCGCTGGCCGTCGGGGTGGCCTGGGTGGTGGCGCGCGGCGGGGTGCAGGACGTGAGCCGGCTCTACGTCCTGCAGCACGCCGCAATCCACGCCGTGCTGGGCTGGACCTTCGCCTTCACGCTGCGCCCGGGCGCCACGCCGCTCATCAGCCTGATGGCGCAGACCGTGCACGAGCACTTCACGCCCGCCTTGGCCGCCTACACGCGCTGGCTCACCGGCGTCTGGGCGTTGTACTTCGCGGCCATGATCGCGGTCTCGCTGGCGATCTACGCCTTCGCACCCTGGCCCTGGTGGTCGTTCTACTGCAACCTGCTCACGCCGCTGGCCGCGGTGGCGCTGTTCGTCGGCGAACACGTCATCCGCTACCGCCGCCACCCCGACTTCGAGCGCATCACCCTGGCCGGCGCCCTGCGCGCCTGGCAGGCGCGCGTGGCGGCGCAGTCGGCACGATGAGTGCCACGCTGCCGCTGCTGGCCGCTCGCGACCTGGCGGCGCCCATCGCCTGGCGCGCCGGCGTGCCCGTGAGCGGCGCCGAATTCGTCGCCGCCGCGCTGGCGCTGGCCGAACGCCTGCCCGCCGGCGGCCGGCCGGTGAACCTGTGCAACGACCGCTTCCACTTCGCGCTCGGCCTGGCGGCGGCGCTGCTGCGCGGCCAGACCAGCCTGATGCCGCCGAACGCGCTGCCCGAGACGCTGGCCCAGCTACCGCCCGGCGCCGCGCCGTACGCGCTGGTCGACCACCCGGAGCCGGTGGCCCTGCCCACGGTGCGGGTGCAGGCGCTGCCGGCCACGCCCGCCGCCGGCGTGCCGGTGCTGCCGGTGGCGCTGGCGGCGGTGTGCCTGCTCACCAGCGGCAGCACCGGCGCGCCGCAGCCGCACGCCAAGCGCTGGGGTCCGCTGGTGGCCAACATCGGCGCCGAGGCGCAGCGCCTGGCCGAGCTGATGGGCCAGCCTTCGATCGCCGGCCTCAACATCGTGGCCACGGTGCCGGCACAGCACAGCTACGGCTTCGAATCGACGGTGCTGCTGGCGCTGCTGGGCGGCGCCACCTTCGACGCCGGTCGTCCCTTCTACCCGGCCGACATCGCGGCCGCGCTGGAACGCGTGCCCCGGCCGCGCGCGCTGGTCACGACACCGTTCCACCTGAAGACGCTGCTGCTGGCCGGCGTGGCGCTGCCGCCGGTGGACCTGGTGCTGTCGGCCACCGCGCCGCTGTCACCCCAGCTGGCGGCGCAGGCCGAAGGCGTGTTCGCCGGCCGGCTGGTGGAAATCTACGGCTGCACCGAAGCCGGCCAGGTGGCGGCACGCCGCACCACCGAAGGCGAGGTCTGGACCACGCTGGGCGACCTGCGCCTGGCGCGCGAGGAAGGTGCCGAAGGCGAACGCTTCATCGTTTCCGGCGGCCACGTGGTGGAACCCACGCCGCTGGCCGACGTGCTGGAACTGGAAGACAGCCGCCGCTTCCGTCTGCTGGGGCGCGCCAACGACCTGATCCACGTCGCCGGCAAGCGCAGTTCGCTGGCGCACCTGAACTTCCAGCTCAATCGCGTGGAAGGCATCGAGGACGGCGCCTTCTGGCTGCCCGACGAGGTGCCCGGCGAGGTGACGCGCCCGATCGCCTTCGTCGTCGCGCCGAAGCTGGACTCGCGCGCCGTGATCGCCGCGCTGCGCGAACGGCTGGAAGGCGCGTTCGTGCCGCGCCGCGTGGTGCACGTGGACGCGTTCCCGCGCGAAGCCACCGGCAAGCTCACCGCCGGCATGCTGGCGCGCTTCGCGCGCGAGACGCTGGCGCGGTTGGACGGCGTGGCCTTCGAGGTGCCGGCCGACCACCCTGCCTTCGCCGGCCACTTCCCCGGCCACCCGCTGCTGCCCGGCGTCGTGCTGCTGTCGTGGGTGATGGAAGCGCTGGCCGCGATGCCCACGCTGGCCGAAAGGCTGGGCGCCTCGCCGTCGATCGAGCAGGTCAAGTTCCTCGCCCCGGTGGGCCCCGGCCAGCGCGTGCGCGTCCGGCTGGAAGCCGGCACGCGCGGCGTGGCCTTCGAAGTGACGCGCGGCGAGACCGTGGTCGCCCGCGGCAACCTGGCCCCATGAGCTCCACCGCCGCCCCGCCGCCGCCGCACTGGACGAGCGCGCGCGAACGCAGCAATCGCTTCGCGCTCTGGCTCATCGTCTGGATCGCGCTCCACCTGGGGCGGCCGGTGGCGCGGCTGCTGCTGCACCCCATCACGCTCTACTTCGTGGTCTTCTCGCCGAAGGCGCGCCGCCACTCCAAGCGCTACCTGAACCGCGTGCTCGGCCGCCGCGCCACGGTGGCCGACGGCTACCGCCATGTGCACGCCTTCGCGTCCTGCGCGCTGGACCGCATCTGGTTCGTCAAGAACCGCATGGAGGTGTTCGACCTCGACGTGGTGGGCGAGCCGCTGGTCGACGACACCCTGGCCGAAGGCCGCGGCGCCTTCCTGCTGGGCGCCCACATCGGCAGCTTCGAGGCCCTGCATGCGGTGGGCTCCAGCCGCCCGGGGCTGAAGGTGGCGATGGTGATGTACCCCGAGAACGCGCGCATGATCCACGGCGTGCTGCAGGCCATCGCGCCCGAGTTCGAGATGGGCATCATCCCCATCGGCACCCGCGGCAGCACGCTGCAGATCCGCGACTGGCTCGACGCCGGCGGTCTGGTGGGCCTGCTGGGCGACCGCTTCCTGCCTTCGGAAGCGCTGCGAGCGGCGCCGGTGGAACTGCCCTTCCTGGGCCAGCCCGCGCCCTTCAGCGACGGGCCCTTCAGGCTGGCCATGCTGCTGAAGCGGCGCGTGATCTTCATGGCTGGCCTCTACCACGGCGGGGCGCGGTACGAGATCACCTTCGACGTGCTGGCCGACTTCAGCAGGCCCCCGGATGACCCGGCCGAACGCGAGCGACTGGTGCGCGAAGCGCTGGCGCGTTATGCCGCGAAACTGGAGTCGCTGGCCCGCGCGGCACCCTACAACTGGTTCAACTTCCACGACTTCTGGCATGAAGACGCCTGAGCGCGCCACCTTGCTGCGCGGCGCGGTGGCGCTGCTGCTGGCGGCCTGGCTGCCGCTGGCGCAGGCCTTCGACCTCGGCGCGTTGATGGGCCTGCTGGCCGCGCGCAAGAGCGGCGAGGCCCGCTTCACCGAAGAGCGCATCGTCTCCAGTCTGGACAGCCCGCTGCGCAGCAGCGGCACGCTCAGCTTCACCGCCCCCGACCGCTTCACGCGCCAGACGCTGGAGCCGCGCCCGGAGACGATGGAAGTGGCCGGCAACAACGTGCTGCTCAAGCGCGGCGGCCGCTCGCGCACGCTGCAGCTGGACGCGGTGCCCGAACTGGCGGCACTGGTGGACGCGGTGCGCGGCACGCTGTCGGGCGACGCCGCGGTGCTGCAGCGCCACTTCAAGGTCGAGCTGTCGGGTACCAGCCCGAAGTGGGTGCTGCTGCTCACGCCGGTCGAAGCCCGGCTGCGCCAGCAGGTGGCCGCGATCGAGATCGTCGGCACCGCCGGCGACGTGCGCGCGGTCGACCTGCGGCTGGCGGGCGGCGACCGCTCGCTGATGCTGATCGAGCCGCTGCCCGCCCCGGCGGCGAAACGATGACCGCCAGCGCGCCCTTGGCGGGGGGCGGGCCGAGCGCCGGGCCGCTCCCAAGCCGGCCCGCCGTCCCCGTGGGGGATCGTCCGACTTACTCGTCGGACGAGGGGTCGTCATGACCCACGCCCTGCCCACCCGGCGCCGCCTTTGGGTGCTGCTGGTCTGGCTGGCGCTGCTCGCGGCCGCCGGCTGGCAGATCGCGCGCACGACCTTCACCGCCGACCTCTCGGCCTTCCTGCCCGCCCACCCCGACGAGCGCCAGCGCCTGCTGGTCGACCAGCTCAAGACCGGCCTGCCTTCGCGCACGCTGATGCTGGCCATAGACGGCGGCAGCGCGGCCGAACGGGCGAACGCCTCGCGCACGCTGGCGGCGGCGCTGCGCCAGAGCGGCCTCTTCGAGCAGGTGCAGAACGGCGACACGTCCGCCGAAGGCGGGCTGGGCGACATCGGGCGCTGGATCTTCGAGCGCCGCTACCTGCTGAGCCCGGCGGTCGACGCCCAGCGCTTCAGCGCCGGCGGCCTGGCCGACGCCATCGCCGACACCGTCTCGCTGCTGGGCACGCCGGTCGGCAATGCGATCAAGCCGCTGCTCGACCGCGACCCCACCGGCGAGACCCAGCGCATCGCCGAGACGCTGATCCCGGCCGCGGCGCCGCGCACCGAGGAAGGCGTGTGGGCATCGCGCGCCGGCGGCCGCGCGCTGCTGCTGGCGGTGGTGAAGGCCGAGGGCGCCGACCTCGATTCGCAGCAACGCGCCATCGACACCATCCGCCGCGCCTTCCCGACCGCGGCGGGCCTGACGCTGAAGATGAGTGGCACACCGGTCTTTTCGGTCGACAGCCGCGCCCGCATCGAGTCCGAGGTGCAACGGCTCGCCATCGCCGGCACCCTGCTGATGAGCGGGCTGCTGCTGGCCGCCTTCGCGTCGCCGAAGGCACTGGTGGTGGCGCTGCTCCCGGTGGCCACCGGCGTGCTGGCCGGCGTGGTGGCGGTGAGCCTGGGCTTCGGCGGCGTGCACGCCATCACGCTGGGCTTCGGCTCCACGCTCATCGGCGAGGCGGTGGACTACGCCATCTACTACCTGATCCAGGCGCGCGCCCACGGCGAAGGCTGGCGCGGCTGGCTGCGGCGCGGCTGGCCCACCGTGCGGCTGGGCTTGCTGACGTCGGTCTGCGGCTTCGCGGCACTCACCTTCTCGGGCTTCCCGGGCCTGGCGCAGCTGGGCGTGTTCTCGGTCGCCGGGCTCTTCGGCGCCGCACTCGCCACCCGCTTCGTGCTGCCGGTGCTGATGCCCGAAGGCGCCAGCGGACAAGGCCTGCGGCGCCACCTGGCGCGGCTGGCCGGCGTGGCGGTGCGACGGCTGCCGGCCACGCGCTGGCTGTGGCTCGCGCTGGCCGCCGCCGCGCTGGCGGTGCTGCTGCTGCACCGCGGGGCGCTGTGGCAGGCCGACCTGTCGTCCATCTCGCCGGTGCCGCGCGAGGCGATCGCGCTCGACGAGCAGTTGCGCGCCGAACTCAGCCCCGGCGGCGGCGGCACGCTGGTGGTGGTGCAGGGCGACGACCCCGAACACACGCTGCAGCGCACCGAAGCCGCCACCGCCGCACTGGAACCGCTGGTCGAACAGGGCGTGCTCGCGGGCCTGGACAGCGTGACGCGCCTGCTGCCCAGCCGCGCCACGCAGGAGAAGCGCCGCGCCGCGCTGCCCGAGGAAGCGGCGCTGCGCGGCGCGCTGGCCGAAGCCACCCGCGGCGGGCCGCTGAAGGCCGAGCGGCTGGCGCCCTTCATCGCCGAAGTGGCCGCCGCGCGCACCCGTCCGGTCGAGACGCTGGAGAGCGCCCGCCAGGGCCCCGCGGCGCCGCTGCTGGCGGCGCTGATCTTCCGCCGCAGCGACGGCGGCTGGGCCACCCTGCTGCCGCTGCAGCCCCCGGCCGGCCGGGAAGACCTGGACCACGCGGCGGTGGCCAGGGCGATCGAAGGAAAGGCCGGCGCCCAGCAGCTTCGGATCAAGCCTGAACTCGACCGCCTGTACGCGCGCTACCTTCGCGAGGCGCAGACCCAGGCTCTGCTGGGCGCGCTGGGGGTGGTGCTGCTGGTCGCGCTGACGCTGCGTTCGCCGCGCCGCGTGCTGGCGGTGTGCGAGCCGCTGGCGCTGGCGGTGCTGCTGGTGATGGGCGCGCTGGTGGCGCTGGGAGTGCCGCTGGGCATCCTTCACCTGGTGGGGCTGCTGCTGGTGGCGGCCATCGGCTCCAACTACGCGCTCTTCTTCGACCTCGTGCGCGATGGACAAGACCTGGACGACGACACCCTGGCTTCGCTGCTGCTGGCCAACCTCACGACGGTGCTGTCGTTCGCGCTCATCGCGGCGTCGCAGATCCCCGCCTTGTCAGCGGTCGGACGCGTGGTCGCCCCAGGGGCGCTGCTGGGCCTGCTGCTGTCGGCCGCGTTCGCGCGCCGCCGCACCCCGGTGTGACACACTCCGGCCCCGCCATGCTGTCCGCCCCCGCCACCGCCGCCGTACCGCGCTGGCCCTGGCCGCCGCTCGTGCGCGCCAGCGTCGGCCTGCACGTGGCCGCGTTCGGGGCCGCCGCCTTCGTGCCCGGGGCCACGCCGTGGGCACTGGGTGCGGTGGTGGCCAACCACGCGCTCATCACGGGCGCCGCGCTCACGCCGCGCAACGGCTGGCTCGGCCCCAACGTGACGCGGTTGCCGGCCGTCGCCAGGGCGCGGCAGGCGTTCGCCCTCAGCATCGACGACGGGCCCGACCCCGAGGTCACGCCCGCGGTGCTGGACCTGCTGGCCGGGCTGGGCCTCAAGGCCAGCTTCTTCTGCATCGGCGAACTCGCGCGCCAGCAGCCGGCGCTGGTGCGCCGCATCGCCGAGGCCGGCCACGACGTGCAGAACCACAGCGCCCGCCACCGCCACCATTTCTCGCTGATGGGGCCGCGCGCCATCGAACGCGAAGTGGCCGACGGCCAGGCCATGCTGGCCGACATCACCGGCCGCGCGCCGCACGCCTTCCGCGCCCCGGCCGGCCTGCGCAACCCCTTCCTGGACCCGGTGCTGCACCGCCTGGGCCTGCACCTGGTGAGCTGGACGCGGCGCGGCTTCGACACCCGCGAAGCCGACCCGCAGCGCGTGCTGGCGCGCCTGACGCGGGACCTGGCCGCCGGCGACATCGTCCTGCTGCACGACGGCCACGCGCGTCGCGCCGCCAGCGGCCGCGCGGTGCTGCTGGACGTGCTGCCCCCGCTGGCCGCGGCGCTGCGCGCCGCTGGCCTGACCACCGAAACCCTGACCGAAGCCCTGCCCCCGCGCCGCCCATGAACACGCAGGTGATCGCCGCCCGCCCCGGCCCCAACCCCGACGCCGGCACCCACTGGCAACGCCTCCACGAGGCCGCCACCGCACGCTACCGCGGCGCCGGCCGCTTCGCCTGGCACTTCGCGCGCGGCAAGCTGGGGCGCGACCCCGCCTTCCGCGGCATGCTGGAACGCGGCGACATGAGCGGCCGCACCCGCGTGGTCGACATCGGCTGCGGCCAGGGCCTGCTGGCCAGCCTGCTGCAGAGCTGCAACGACCTGTCCGCCGCCTGGCCCGCCGGCTGGCCCGCGCCGCCGAAGGCCACGGCCTACACCGGCGTGGAGCTGATGCCGCGCGACGTGGCGCGCGCCGAATCGGCGCTGCGCGGCATCGCGCTGTCGCCGCGCTTCGTGTGCGCCGACATGTGCGTCGCGGCGCTGCCGGCCTGCGACCTGGTGGTCATCCTCGACGTGCTGCACTACGTGGACCACGCGGCGCAGGAAGCGCTGCTGGTGCGCGTGCGCGACGCGCTGGCGCCTTCGGGCCGGCTGCTGCTGCGCGTGGGCGACATGGCCAGCGCGCGCGGCTTCGCGGTCAGCCAGTGGGTGGACCGCCTGGTCACCACCGTGCGCGGCCACCGCGTGCCGCCCACCTGGGGCCGCACGGTGGCCGAATGGCAGGCGCTGCTGCGCCGGCTGGGCTTTGCGGTGCAGGCGGTGCCCATGAGCCGGGGCACGCCGTTCGCCAACGTCCTGCTGGTGGCCGACCTGAAGGCGCCATGAAGCAGCCAGCGCTGGCCGTCACCGAATTCACCGCCGCCAGCGCGCTGGGGCAGGGCCGTGCCGCCCACCTGGCCGCGCTGGAGCGCAGCGCCACCGGGCTGGCCCGGCGCGACTTCGAGACGGCCGCCCTGGGCAGCTGGCTGGGCGTGGCCGAAGGGGTGGACACGCTGGCCTTTCCGGCCGGGCTGGAAGCCTTCGACTGCCGCAACAACCGGCTGGCCGAACTGGGGCTGGCGGCCGACGACTTCGCGGCCGCGGTGCGGCGCGCGCGGGCACGCTTCGGCCCGGCACGGGTCGGCGTCTTCCTGGGCACCAGCACCTCGGGCATCCTGCAGACCGAACTGGCCTACCGCCGGCGCGACGCCGCGAGCGGCGCGCTGCCCGCAGACCTGCAGTACGCCGAGACGCACAACACCTACTCGGTGGCGCGCTATGTGCGAGCGCGCTTCGACCTCGCCGGGCCGGCCTTCGTGGTGTCCACCGCGTGTTCCTCCAGCGCCAAGGTGTTCGCCAACGCGCAGCGTTTCATCCGCGCCGGGCTGATCGACGCCGCGATCGTGGGCGGCGTCGACAGCCTGTGCATGACCACGCTCTACGGCTTCCACGCGCTGGAACTGGTGTCCTCCGAGATCTGCCGCCCCTGGGACGCCGAACGCGCCGGGCTGTCGCTGGGCGAGGCCGCCGCCTTCGCGCTGGTGGAACGCGACGCGCCGCACCCCGCGGCCTGGCTGCTGGGCGCCGGCGAAACCAGCGACGCCCACCACATGTCCAGCCCGCACCCCGAAGGCGCGGGCGCCGCCGCCGCGATGCGCGCCGCGCTGGCCGCCGCCGGTCTGCAGGCTTCCGAGGTGGACTACCTCAACCTGCACGGCACCGGCACCCCCGGCAACGACGCCGCGGAAGACCAGGCCGTCTGCGCCGTGTTCGGCGAGCGGCTGCCCTGCAGCAGCACCAAGGGCTTCACCGGCCACACGCTGGGCGCCGCCGGCGGGCTGGAGGCGGTGATCGCCATCCTGGCGCTGCAGCAGGGCCTGGCGCCGGCCAACCTGAACCTGCTGGAACGCGACCCCGCGCTGAAGGCGAACGTGCTGCGCGAACCGCTGCAGCAGCCGCTGGCGGTGGTGGCAAGCAACAGCTTCGGCTTCGGCGGCAGCAACTGCTGCCTGCTGTTCGGGAGGGCGCGGTGAGCGTGGCCGTCCGGATCGCGGGCGTCGGCCTGCTGGGCCCCGGCCTGGCCGACTGGGCCAGCGGCGAAGCCCTGCTGCGCGACCCGTCCGGCTGGCAGCGCGCCGCCACCGTGGTGCCGCCGCCTTCGCGCCTGCCGGCCACCGAACGGCGGCGCGCCGGGCCGGTGGTGAAGTGCGCGATCGTCGTCGCCGACCAGGCGGTGGCGGCTTCGGGGCTGCAGGCTTCGACGCTGCCGACGGTCTTCAGCTCGTCCACCGGCGAGCCTTCGAACTGCCATGCGCTGTGCGAAGCGCTGGCCGCGCCCGACCGCATGGTCTCGCCGACGCGCTTCACCAATTCGGTCCACAACGCGGCCGCCGGCTACTGGCACATCGCGGCGCAGGCGATGGCGCCTTCCACCAGCCTGGGCGCCTACGACGCCAGTTTCGGCGCCGGCCTGCTGGAAGCCGCGGTGCAGTGCGCCACGCTGGCGCAGCCCGTGCTGCTGGTGGCCTGCGACGTGCCCTACCCCGAGCCGCTGCACAGCAAGCGGCCGCTGGCCGACACCTTCGGCGTCGCCTTCGTGCTGTCGCCGCAGGGCACGGGACCGGTGCTGCGCCTGTCGCTGGCCGGCGAGAGCGCGCCCACGCCGTGCCGCGATGCGGGCCTGGACGCACTGCGCCGCCACATCCCGGCCGCGCGCGCGCTGCCGCTGCTGGAAGCACTGGCGCAGCGTCGCGCCGGTCCGCTCACGATCGAAGGGCTGGCGGGCATGGCGATCGCCGCCGAACTGGTCTTCGCATGAACGAACCCGTCGGCACGCTCGACCACGCCGGCATCGCCGCGCGCGTGCCGCACGCCGGCACGATGTGCCTGCTGGACAGCCTGCTCGACTGGTCGGCCGACCATGTGCGCTGCCGCGCGCGCGGCCACCGCGACCCGGCGCACCCGCTGCGCAGTGCCGGCGGCCTGCTCGCGCCCTGCGCGATCGAATACGCCAGCCAGGCGATGGCGCTCCACGGGTCGCTGGCCGCGGCGCCCGGCACGCCCCCGAAGCCCGGCTTCCTGGCCGCCGCGCGCGGCGTGCGCTTGCACGTGGCGCGGCTGGACCAGGTGGCAGGCGACCTCATCGTCAGCGCCACCCGCCTGGCCGGCGACGGCCAGCAGGCGCTCTACCGCTTCGTGCTCGAAGACGATGCCGGCCGTCCGCTCGTCGAGGGGCGCGCGACCGTGGTCCTGAACACCCCATTGCCCACGCCATGAAGCTCTCCGGCAAACGCGCCCTCGTCACCGGCGCCAGCGGCGCCCTCGGCAGCGCCATCGCCAGGCGGCTGGCCGCCGACGGCGCCACCGTGCTGCTGCACGGCCATTCGCGGCCCGAAGCGCTGGCGGCGCTGGCCGAAGAGATCCGCGGCGCCGGCGGCAGCGCCGAGGCCTGGCCATTCGACCTGGCGAGCGACGGCGCCTGCAGCGAGGCCTGCGCGCGCATGCTCGAAGGCGGGCCGGTGCAGCTGATCGTCAACAACGCCGGCATCCACGACGACGCCGTCTTCCCCGGCATGCGCCCCGAGCAGTGGTACGGCGTCATCGACGTCTCGCTGCACGGCTTTTTCCGCGTGACGCAGCCGCTGCTGCTGCCGATGATCCGCACCCGCTGGGGGCGCATCCTCAACGTGTCCTCGGTGTCGGCACTGGCCGGCAACCGCGGCCAGGTGAACTACGCCGCCGCCAAGGGTGCGCTCAACAGCGCGACGAAGGCGCTGTCGCTGGAAGTGGCCAGCCGCGGCATCACGGTCAACGCCATCGCGCCGGGGATCATCGTCTCGCCGATGGCCGCCAGCGCCTTCGACGCGGAGACGATCACCAGGATGGTGCCTGCCAGGCGCGCCGGCACGCCGGAGGAAGTGGCGGCGCTGGCCGGCTTCCTGGCCAGCCCCGAGGCGGGCTACATCACGGGTCAGGTCATCTCTGTGAACGGTGGCCTGTATTGATCCTTCCTTTCAGGGGGGGCCTTGATTCGAAGTCCTGTTACCGCCGTTAGCATGTTGCGTCGGGGAGGATCTCCGCACTCATCACCACCCAAGGAGGATCACGTGAAGATTGAGAACCACATCACCCGCCTGGCCCTGCTGGCCGCCACTGGCGCCCTGGTCGCAGGCTGCGGCTCGATGGGTGGCAAGAGCGACGGCAGTGCCGCCCCGGCCCCCGCCGCCGCCGCGCCGGCCGCCGCCCCCGCCGGCCCGAAGGTCGGCCCCGGCATGAACGCCGCCGGCGAAGTGGTCGACCCGAAGAAGGTGGAGGCCGGCTTCGGCACCAAGGTCAAGGGCGAAGGCGACTGGGAAGGCGAAATCACCGGCAAGCCGGTGCCGGGCAGCAAGTTCACGCAGCTGAAGATCGGCATGTCGGCCACGCAGGCGATCAGCATCGTGGGCAACCCCACCGACCAGGGCGCCTACATGACCGGCAAGGCCTGGATCCCGTTCTACTTCGGCTCCGACAAGTACCGCTACGAGGTCACGTACAAAGGCCTCGGCCGCCTGATCTTCGCCAGTTCGCCCGGCTACGCGCTGGGTGAAACGCACCTCATCTGGATCATCCACAGCGCCAACGAGACCGGCCAGCGCTGATCCGGCGCCGCCACTGGCTGGCGGCCGCGCTCGGCGCGGCCGCGGCCGGTTGCGCGCTGCTGCCGCGCCCGGCGGTGGTTCCGATGGAGACGCTTGCCCTGCCTGGTCCGTGCCGCGGACCGGCCAACCCGTTGCTGGTGCTGCTGCCCGGCGCCTACAGCCGGCCGCGCGAATTCGTCGACGAAGGCTTCGTCGAAGCGCTGCGCCGGCGCGGCCTGACGGCCGACGTGCTGGTCGTCGACGCCCACCTGCGTTACTACGAGGAGAAGACCGCCGTCGAGCGCCTGCGTGAAGACGTCGTGCGGCCGGCGCGCGCCCGCGGCGTGAAGCAGGTCTGGCTGGTGGGCATCTCGCTCGGCGGCATGGGCGCGCTGGGCTATGCCGCCCGCTACGGCGACGAGATCGCCGGCGTGCTGGCGCTGGCGCCCTACCTGGGCCGGCGCAGCGTGCAGCAGGAGATCGCGGCCGCGGGCGGCCCGAAGGCCTGGCGCACCGGCACATCCGCGCCCGAAGGCGACGACCTCGAACGCGAGATCTGGCGCTGGGCCGCCGGCGCGCCGGCCACGCCGCCGCTGTGGCTGGGCTGGGGCCGCGAGGACCGCTTTGCCGAAGCGAACCGGCTCTTCGCCACGCTGCTGCCGGCGGGGCACCACTTCGACGTCGCGGGCGACCACGACTGGCCTCCCTGGCGCGCGCTCTGGGAGCGCTGGCTCGACCTGGGGCTGCTCGCCGCCGACTGCGCGCGGGTCCCATGAGCCTGCGCATCGCCCCCGTCGCGGTGATCGCCTACACCGCCACCTGCGCGGCCGGCCACGGCTGCGATGCCTTGAGCGCATCGCTGGCGGCGAACATGAGCGGATTGAAGCCGAACGATTTCGGCCACCCGCCGCTGGCCGGCTGGACCGGCCGCGTCGCGGGGCTCGAGTCTCTGCCCTGGCCGGACGAATGGGCCGACTGGGACAGCCGCGCCACCCGCCTGACCTGGCGGGGGCTGCAGGCCGACGGATTCGCCGAGGCCGTGGCCGGCGCCCGCGCCCGCCACGGCGCGGCGCGCGTGGGGCTGGTGCTGGGCACCTCGGCGGCCACCATCGGCGCTTCGGAACAGGCCTACCGCGAACTCGACGCCGAAGGCCGCTTCCCGCCCGCGCTGGCGCACGCGCACCTGAACACGCCGCACGCGCTGGCCGCCTTCGCCCAGCGCACGCTGGCGCTGCAGGGGCCGGCGCTCACGGTGTCCACGGCCTGCTCGTCCAGCGCCAAGGCCTTCGCCACCGGCGAACGCTGGCTGCGCCTGGGGCTGGTCGACGCGGTCGTCGTGGGCGGCGTCGACGCGCTGAGCAACAGCCTGCTCTACGGGTTTCGCGCGCTCGGCCTCGTGTCGGGCGAACCGGCGCGGCCCTTCGACGCCGCGCGCGCCGGCATCAGCATCGGCGAGGCATCGGCCTGGGCGCTGCTGGAACGCGAAGGCGGTGCCTCGGTGCTGGCCGGTTACGGCGAATCGAACGACGCCCACCACATGTCCAGCCCGCACCCGCAAGGCCTGGGTGCCACGCTGGCACTGGACGACGCGCTGGCACGCGCCGGGCTGGCCGCCGGGGACATCGACTTCCTCAACCTGCACGGCACCGCCAGCGCCCTGAACGACGAGGTCGAAGCCGCCCTGGTGGCGCGCCGCTACGCGCCCGCCGTGCATGCCTGCGCCACCAAGGGCCTGACCGGCCACACGATGGGTGCCGCCGGTGCGCTGGAAGCGGTGATCTGCCTGCTGGCGCTGGAGCGTGGCGTGGCCGCCGGCAGCGCCGGCACGCTGGCGGTCGACCCGGTGTTCGGTGGCCCGTTCGCGCGCCAGCTGAAGCTGCAGCCGCGGCGCTGGCAGCCACGGCGGGCGGTCAGCCATTCGTTCGGCTTCGGCGGCAACAACTGCGTGCTGGTGTTCGCACGCCGGGAAGGCTGACGTGCGGCGCCTGTTCATCGAAGGCCACGCGATCTGGACCCCCGCCCATGCCGGCGAAAGGCCGGCGGCGGCGCTGCTGGCGGCCAACGAGCGCCGGCGCGCACCCGATTCGGTGCTGGTGGCACTGGAGGTGGCGCAGGCTGCGGTGCGCCAGTCGGGCCTGGACGCGGCGACGCTGGCCAGCGTGTTCACCACCGCGCATGGCGACCTGGCCATCGTCGACGCGCTGTGCCGCACGCTGGCCGAAGACCCGCTGCTGCTGTCGCCGACGCGATTCCACCACTCGGTGCACAACGCGGCCTCGGGCTACTGGGCGATCGGCACCGGCGCCCACGCGCCCAGCAGCGCGGTCGCCGGCTATACCGCCAGCTTCGCGGCCGGCCTGCTGGAAGCGGCCAGCCAATGCCAGGCCGACCGGCGCGCCGTGCTGCTGGCCGGCTTCGACAGCGAAGCGCGCGGCGCGCTCGCTTCGGTGAACACCAGCCGCGGCCTGCTGGGCGTGGCCCTGGTGCTGGCACCCGAACGAAGCGAGCACTCGCGCTGGACGCTGGACTGGAATCTGGAACCCGGCGCGCCGGCCGCTCCGGCCCCGCTGCCCGCCGCGCTGGCAGCGCTGGCCGGCAATGCGATGGCCGATGCCCTGCCGCTGTTTGCCGCCCTGGCGGACGCGCGTCCGGCGCGGCTGGCGCTGGCGCTGCCGCCGGCCCAGCGGCTGGCGCTCTCGCTCGCCCCTCTGGCGGCCGAGAAGCCGACCTGAGGCATGATCGCGCCCCAGCAGTACCCCACCGAAAGCCCCGCCCGCATGGACCCAGCCGCCCAGGACCACGACGTCATCATCATGGGGGGCGGCCTTGCCGGTCTGACGCTGGCGATCCAGCTCAAGCGCCGCTTCCCGGAAATCGACCTGCTGGTCGTCGAACGCCGTTCGCACCCGGTGCCGGAGGCCTGCCACAAGGTGGGCGAATCCAGCGTCGAGATCGGCGCCCACTACTTCGAGCAGGTGCTGGGCCTGGGCGAACACCTGCGCGGCGCGCAGCTGCGCAAGTTCGGCTTCCGCTTCTTCTTCAGCGAGGGCCGGCGCGACATCGCCAACGTCACCGAACTGGGTGCCAGTCGCCCGCTGCCGGTGACCAGCTGGCAGATCGACCGCGGCATCTTCGAGAACTTCCTCGGCCAGCACGCCCAGCAGCTGGGCGTGCGCTTCGTCGACAGCGCGCTCATCCGCCAGGTGGCACTGGGCGAGAACGGCGCCGCCCACCGGGTGAGCTGGCAGCGTGCCGGCGCGGAACCGCGCACCAGCCGCGCGCGCTGGGTCATCGACGCCTGCGGCCGCGCCGGCCTGCTGAAGCGCCAGCTCGGGCTGGCGCAGGACAACGAACACCCGGTGCACGCGGTGTGGTTCCGCATCCGCGACCGGGTGGAGATCGACCGCTGGAGCACCGACCCCGCGTGGCAGCGGCGCTGCGTGACGCCCACGCGCTGGCTGTCCACCAACCACCTGGTGGGCGCCGGCTACTGGGTCTGGCTGATCCCGCTGGCTTCGGGCTCGCATTCGGTGGGCATCGTGGCCGACCCGCGCTTCCACCCGCTGGAGCGCATGAACACCTTCGACCGCGCGATGGACTGGCTGGCCGAACACCAGCCGGCGTTGTTCGACGACCTGGACGCCAAGCGCGACCTGCTGCAGGACTTCGCCTTCTTCCGCAAGTTCTCGTACGACTGCAAGCAGGTCTTCTCGGCCGACCGCTGGGCGCTGGCCGGCGAGGCGGGGCGTTTCCTGGACCCGTTCTATTCGCCGGGCAGCGACTTCATCGCCATCGGCAACACCTTCATCACCGAGCTCATCGCGCGCGACCGCGCCGGCCTGCGTCTGCCGGCGCACACCCAGGTGTACGAGCAGATCTTCCGCTCGTTCTACGAAAGCACGATGGCGCTCTACCTCGACCAGTACGCGCTCTTCGGCGACCCCGAGGTGCTGCCGGTCAAGGTGCTGTGGGACTACACCTACTACTGGAGCGTGCTGTCGCAGCTGTTCTTCCAGAACCGGCTCACCGACCTGGCCACGCTGTCGGTGCTGCGCGACGAGCTGATGGCCAGCCAGCGCCTGAACGTGGCGGTGCAGCAGTTCCTGCGCCAGTGGTGCGAGGTCAGCGCCAAGCGCAACCCGGCGGTGATGCTGGACCAGGCGTCGCAGCCCTGGTTCGTGGAACTCAACCGCAGCCTGCACGACGAACTGGACGCCGAGGCCTTCCGCGCCCGGCTGCGCCGTTCGGTGGAGCGGCTGCACGCGCTGGCCACCGAGATCGCCGCCCGCGCGACGGCCGACCACCCGCAGCTGGACCTGCGCGCGCTGCGCGCCGCGCTGGGCGCCGCGCCGGCGGTGCCGCACGCGGCCATGCTGTTCGCCGCCTGAGCCGCCCGGCCGGCGCAGTTTCCAAATCTCACGAAACTCACCCGGTGCAGGCGTTCAGCCCGCCCGCCGCGAAGCCGATACCGAAGAAGGCCCACGAGCCTTTCTGCCGGAGTCCTTCGCATGTCAGCCGTCCCCGCCCGCGCCCCCGCCTTCTCGGTCGCCAACCAGCACGCGCTGGCCTCCATCCTGGAAGCCAGCCAGACGAAGAGCATCATCGCTTCGCGCGACATCTTCGACATCTCGGGCACCAAGCTGTGGGCGCGCGACCAGCCGGTGTCGGCGTCGCTGCAGCGCAAGCTGCTGGACCGCCAGCTCAGGAACCCGCTCGAGACCTGCCTGATGGCCGAGGACGGCGTCACCGCGCTCAGCCTGGTGCAGGCCACGCACGCGCTGTTCGACAGCGAGCACCCGGTGGCGCAGCTGGTGCGGCCGCATGCGGCGAAGATCGAACGCGAAGCGGTGCAGCTGCCGCTGCATTCGGTGGCCCAGCTGCTGCTGACCGCCGGCCAGGCTTCGCGCCCCGAGACCTTCGACCACGCGGTGCAGTCGATGGCGCTGGCCGGTGCGCTGATGCTGGCGCACGGCGGCAACACCGGCGAACTGCGCATGGCCATGATGGGCGGCCTGCTGCACGACCTGGGCGAGATGTACATCGACCCGCACCACGGCGAGGTCGACGCCGAGCGCACGCTCGACTTCGAGAGCTACAAGCACCTGGTGGTGCACCCGCACGTGGGCCAGCTGCTGCTGGCGCAGCTGACCAACTACCCGGCCTCGATCGCGCGCGCGGTGGCCGAACACCACGAAAGACTGGACGGTTCCGGCTACCCGCACGGCCTGCAGCGCGACGCGATCTCGCCGCTGGGCCGCCTGCTGGCGGTGACCGAAGGTGCGCTCGCCGCACTGCGCGGCGAGCGGCCCGCGCTGGCGCGCATCAGCGTGGCGCTGCGCGTGGTGCCGAGCGAGTTCGACCTCAGCTGGGTCGGCCGCATCGCCGAAGCGGCGCGTCAGGCACCGGCCATGGAAGCCAGCCTGGACGCCGAGACCGTGCGCGCGCGACTGTCGCGCCTGGACACCGCGCTCAAGGTCACGCAGTCCAGCGCCGGCGCCGCGCTGGCGATGGCCGAGACACCGGCCCTGAAGGACGCGCTGGGCCTGGTGCAGCACCTGCTGGGCCGCCTGCGCGCCGGCTGGTACGCCAGCGGACTGTGGAGCACCGAAGCCGTGAGCGAGATGGACGTGGCCGAGGTCGAGGCGGTTGAAAACGAACTGCTCACCCGGCTGCAGGGCATCGAGCGCGCGGCGCGCCTGCGCGCCGGCGACCTGCCGCCCGACGACGCGCAGCGCCTGGAAGCGCTGTGCGCGGGGCTGCACGCCACGGTGGGCTGAAGCCGCTCAGTCCTGGAACGGCGGCAGCCGCCGCCAGCGCCGCCACGCCAGCAGCGGCAGGCGCAGCACGAATTCCACCATCAGCCGGGTGTGCATCCAGCTGAGCAGCACGTTGTCGCGCCCGTAGCGGAAGTGCGAGACGCCGCCTTCCTCCGCGCTGAGGTACTTCACCGGCGCGTCCAGGTTGACCGGCTTGACGCCGCGCCAGGCCAGGCGCACCACCGCTTCGGTGTCGAAGTCGAAGCGGCGCATCCAGGGCTGGCCCTGCATCACCGCCTGCAGCCCGGCCACCGGGTAGACGCGGAAGCCATAGAGAGAGTCACCGACGCCGGCGCCCAGAGTCTCCAGGTTGGTCCACCAGTTCGAGACCCGGCGGCCGCGCACACGCAGCAGCGGCGCGCTGGCGTCGAACACCGGGCGGCCCAGGATCATGGCCTCGGGCCGCGCCAGCGAAGCCTGCATGAAGGCCCCGATCAGCCCGGCCGGGTGCTGGCCGTCGCTGTCCATCGTCAGCACGTGGGTGAAGCCGGCCGCGCGCGC
This sequence comes from Rubrivivax sp., assembly GCA_044224175.1. GTDB lineage: Bacteria > Pseudomonadota > Gammaproteobacteria > Burkholderiales > Burkholderiaceae_C > Rubrivivax. The sequence goes on from JBGAKY010000004.1 coordinate 85,895, forward strand.
CGCTTCCAGCCCGTGCAGCACGGCGGCGCCCTTGCCGCGGTTTTCCGGCAGCACCTCCACGCGCAGCCCGGGGTCGGCGGCGGCCATGCGCTGCAGGCCTTCGGCGGTGCCGTCGGTGCTGCCGTCCACCACCACCCAGACCGGGTTCCAGGCCGCGCGCGCGGCGGCCACGGTTTCGTAGACCTTGGGCCCCGTGTCGTAGCTGGGGATCAGGACCAGATGCGTCGTCGAAGGCTTCACTGGACGACCCTCCGCCCTGAGGGCTCCGGGAAGAGTGCTTGGGAGCGGCCCGGCGCGCTCATGCCTGGGCCCAGCGCGGCGTGCGCACGTTGGCGGCGAAGTAGGACTCGATCTCCGCCAGCAGCGCCGCCGGGTCGGCGGCGGGTTCGAAGCGGCGGCCCAGCCGCACCGAGAACTCGATCGGCAGCGGCGGCAGCCGGAACAGCGGCCAGCCCTTGCCCAGGTAGGGCGACTCGGTGTCGATGAAGACGGTCTGGATCGGCGCTTCGGCCAGCTTGGCGATGAGCGTGAAGCCGGGCCGGAACGGTTCCAGCGGCCAGTGCGTGGTGCGCGTGCCTTCGGGGAACAGCACCAGCTGGCCGCCCGCGCGCAGGTCCTCCACCGCCAGCCGCACCAGCCCGGACGGCGTGTCGTTGCGGATGTAGCGCGCCAGCCGCGCGCCCGGCCCCAGCAGCGGGTTGCGGATCAGGCTGGCCTTCATGACGCAGGCGCTGCGCGGCAGGTGCGCCACCAGCATCAGCGCGTCCAGCATGCTGGGGTGGTTGGCCACGACGATGAGCCGGGGCTCTTCGGCCAGCGTGTCCAGCGCGTCGGCACGCAGGTGCAGCATGCCGGTGAGGTCGGCGAACCACCAGTACAGCGCATAGCCGCGCGCGATGGCGGCGCGACCGATGTGCCGGCCGGTGTCGCGCGGCAGCAGCGGGTACAGGCCCAGCGCCACCACGTTCCAGAGCACCGAGCCCAGGCCCAGCACGACCAGCATCGCCTGCAGCGCGAGCCAGGCGAAGGGCGTGAGCAGCCGCCGCATCAGTCCTCGACCTTGACGCGCTGCTCGGAGACTGCGAACACCCATGAGACCGCGAATCCGAGGGACCAGTGCTGGCGAGCCGTGACCAGCGGGCTGCCGGCGAAGGTGGCACCGGCCACGCTGTCGTAGCGCGCGAAGCCGCCGAAGTAGAAGTCGCCGGCGCGGCGCGAGAAGGCACCCGTCGCCTGCCAGCCGGCGTAGCCGGCGCCGGCCTCGTAGGCCGGGCGGCTGGCCGTGGCGTACTGCGGGGCCACGCCGTAGAAGTAGCGGTGAAAACGCTTGTCGCCCCAGATCGGGCCGGCCTGCAGGCCGATGTCGGCCACCGGCGAGCGCCAGTCCACATTCAGCACCGGCGTGAAGGTCCAGCCGATGAAGCGCGCGTGCCGCTGCACCGTGGCGGCGGCCCGCAACGGCAGCCGCAGGTCCAGCTTCCACTCGGGCGTGCGCACGAAGTTGAAGTTGAGCTTCGGGCCCAGCTCCAGCGTCGGCGCCAGGTCGGGCATGCCTTCGCGCGCCGGGTCGTTGTCGCTGCGCGCCGGCGCGCTGGCGGCGAGGCTGAAGTCGATGTCGTAGCGGTCGGTGTCGACCAGCACCGCGCGCGCGCCGTCGCGGTCGGCCTTGAAGATCTGGCCGCGGTACACCGCGTAGGGCACCGGCAGCAGCCAGGACTGGCTGCGGTCGGAGCCGCGGTAGTGCGGCAGCCGCAGGCCGCCGACGCCCACGCCCAGTTCCCACAGCGGCTTCTCGGTTTCGGCGACGGCCGGCAGGGCCGCGGCGGCCAGCAGCAGGGCGAAGGCGGCCGGTCTCATGCAAGGGCTCCGGCCGCGAAGGCATGGGCCTCGATTTCCACCAGCAGTTCGCGCCGGCAGATGTCGGCCTGCAGCCAGGCGGCGCGCGCGGCCGCGGCCGGCGCCGCTTCGGCCAGCAGTGCACGCACCGCCGGCAGGTCGGACGGCTGGCGCAGGTAGACGGTGAGGTCCAGGTCCTCCAGCGCCAGCCGGGCGTCGCTGCGTTCGGCGGCGGCACCCAGCACGGCGCGCAGGTTGGTCAGCGTCTCGGCGGTCTGCGCCTGCACGTCGCCTTCGTGCTGCGAGTCCTCGCCCACGATGCTGGCGGTGCCGGAGACGAAGAGCCCGATCCGGCCCGCGCCCGCTTCGGCCAGCACGGCGCGCGAGAAGGTGGGCGCCTTCGGCCCCCAGCGGCGCGAATAGCGCCAGGCCGGCACCTGGCGCGGATTCTCCAGCGGCTGAACGCGCGTGCGGCCGGCCAGGAAGCGCACCGAGAGCGAACCGGCGGCCCGCCCCAGGCAGCAGGCCGCCGGGGCGCCGGCGAAGGCATCCACGCCGGCGGCGATGAAGGCCTGCTGGCGGCCGATGTTGAACTGGCGGTAGCGCTCCAGCCCGCCCGCTTCATCGTTGATGTGCGGCAGGTAGTTCCACACCCGCACGAGCGGCCGGCCATGGCGCGCCAGACAGTCGAACACCTCGCCATAGGCGACTTCGGCCAGCGCGGGCAGGCCGCGGCCGTCTTCCGGCAGGTCGATGGCGCCGAAAAGCCAGTGGCCGTCGTCGGCCCAGTGCAGCGCGCCGGCCCGGCCGGACTGCACGGCGGCGCCGGCGCACCAGGCGTCGGCCGCCGGGCCGGCCAGCGCGGGCAGCCCGGCTGCCGCGTAGTCCAGCATGCCCAGCAGGGCCTGCGCCGGCGCCGCGGGGCCGCGGCGAACCTGCAGGGGCGGGGCGGCCAGGATCGGAAGGTCTCGCGGGGCGCCGCTCATCGGGCCCCGGGCATGACGTTTTCGCCCGGCACGGCGCCGACGTCCCGGATGTTCAGGCGCCGGGCGCGCCAGGCCGCCCAAGCGCGCGGCAGTGCCGCCAGCGAGAACATGTAGTAGATGACCTTGAAAGCCAGCAGCGAAGGCCCGATCGGCGAACCGCCGTAGATGTCGCCCGCCAGCACCGAGAGCACCGCTTCCTTCGTGCGCAGCGGGTTCGCCGGGTTCATGAACAGGTGGCGCAGCGCCGGGTTGGTCATGCGGAAGATGAACCACGAGAACACGTCGGGCCCGCGCCGCAGGTGCGCTTCGTAGCGGCGGCGGGCGGCGGCAGCCTCGGCCGGGCGGTCCAGCGTGGCGGCGACGACCTTGGCAGCTTCGAAGGCGTTGGCCATCGCGAGGTAGACGCCGCTGGAGAACACCGGGTCGATGAAGGCGTAGGCGTCACCGGCGAGCAGGAAGCGGTCGCCGGTGGACTGCCGGCTGCCGTAGGCGTAGTTGCCGGTGGCGTAGACCGTGTCGCCCACCAGCGTGGCGCCTTCCAGGCGTTCGGCCAGCGGCGGCGCCATCGCGATGGTGTCCAGGAAGAAGTCTTTCAGCGGCTTGTCGCGCGACTTCAGGTAGTAGGGCCAGCACACCGCACCCACGCTGGTGGTGCCGTCGGCCAGCGGGATGAACCAGAACCAGCCGTGCTTGAACCAGAAGAGGCTGATGTTGCCTTCCTTCTTCCCTTCGAGCCGCTTCGCGCCGCTGAAGTGGCCGAACAGCGCGGCGCTGTTGTGGCGCTCGTTGCGCTGCTTCCAGCCGAACTGGTTGGCCATCAGCGTGTCGCGGCCGGAGGCGTCGACCAGGTAGCTTGCGCGCCAGCGGCGAGGTTGTCCTTCGTGCAGCGCCTCGACGTCGGCGCCCTCGCGGTCGACCGCGACCTTGCGCGCCTGGCAGCCTTCGACGACGCGGGCGCCGCTTTCGCGCGCCTTGTTCACCAGGATGAGGTCGAAGTCCGAGCGCCGCACCTGCCAGGCGCCGGGCTGGCGCTTGTCCCAGGCCTCGGCGAATTCGTAGTAGGTGCGGTGGGCGTGCAGCGGCGAGACGAACTCGACGCCCCACTTGGGCATGCCGATGGCTTCCACCTGTTCGCGCACGCCCAGCTGCTCCAGCAGGGGCACGTTCGAAGGCAGCAGCGATTCGCCGATGTGGAAGCGCGGGTGGTGGTCCTTCTCGAGCACGACCACGTCGCGGCCTTCGCGCGCCAGCAGCGTCGCGAGGGTGGTGCCCGCAGGGCCGCCGCCGACGATGAGGACGTCGCAGCGTTCGGCTTCGGGAAGTGGGGAGTTCGTCGCCTGGTTCATGCAGCGGGCGGCGATGGGCGCCGACAACGGGCGCGGATTATCGCAAAGTCGCCCGCCGCGAATTCCGGTGCCGCAGGCGGATGGTAGGCTGTCGTCCGCCGCCGCGGATCGGTCCGCGGCGCCCCTCCTCTTCCCCTTCCCGAGCAGTACCCGCACGTGCCACCCGCTTCCAGCACTGTCGCCGCCGCGCCGCAAGTCGCCCCCGGCTGGACGCGCGAGCTCGCGCTCCGTTTCCGTTACGCCCAGTTGCGCAAGCTGGCGGGCATCGCCCTGTTCATGTGGCTGTTCTTCTCGGCCTACTTCCACCTGTTGCGCAACCCGGCGTTCCCGGTCACGACGATGCCGCTCACCGCGCTGGACCTGGCGGTGCCGTTCCAGTCGGCGGCGCTGCCGGTGTACCTGTCGCTGTGGTTCTACGTCGGCATCCCGGCCGGACTGGCGGCCAGCGTGCGCGAAGCCCTGGTGTACGGCCTGTGGTCGGCGGTGTTGTGCCTGAGCGGATTGGTCTGCTTCTACTTCTGGCCGACCGCGGTGCCGCCCTTCGCGCTGCCGGCCGACGCCGGCGCCACCTTCGCGCTCATCAAGGGGGTCGACCCCGGCGGCAACGCCTGCCCTTCGCTGCACGTGGCGACGGCGCTGTTCGCCGCGGTGTCCATCGACCGGCTGCTGCGCGGAATCGGAGCGCCGACGTCGCTGCGCTGGGTCGGCGCCCTGTGGTTCGTGGCCATCGCCTGGTCCACCATGGCGGTGCGCCAGCACGTGGCGCTGGACGTGGCGGGCGGGCTGGCGCTCGGGACTTTGTTCGCGCTGCTCAGCGCCCGGGCGGCCCGCCGCGCAGGCTGAGCGGAAGGCGGACCGGCTATCATCCGCGCACCGCTGGCGATCGGGAGGGAGCCGCGCCAGACCTGCCGCGTTGCGCCAGGGCGAGGTCGCAGGGCGCCAGGGCTGGAGTTCGCTGAAATGAGTTCGCTGAAGGAATTGCAGGACCTGATCCAGGAAAAGTACGGGATCGACCCGTCCACGCTGGATCCCAACGCATCGATGCGCAGCGCAGGCATCGATTCGCTCGCGCTCGTGGAGTTCCTGTTCGAGGTCGAGGACCGCTTCGGCATCTCGGTGCCCGACCAGTACTCCAACATCGACACCCTGGCCGAGCTGGCCGCGGTGGTCGACAGCGTTCGCGCTTCGCAGGCGGCGTGACGACCCAGGTCCTGGTCACCGGGCTGGGCGTCGTTTCGCCGCACGGCCAGGATCCGCAGACGATGTTCTCGGCGCTGATGCGCGCCGAATCGGCCGTGCGCCCGGTATTCGAAGGCGAGCTGCCCAGGCCCGCCGCCGCCGCCACCGCCCCCTTCGACGAGGCGCGCTGGTTCAGCAAGCTGCAGCTGGCCGGCGTGGACCGCGTCAGCCAGCTGGCCGTGGCCGCCGCCGACATGGCGGTGAAGGACGCCGGCGTCACGATCGACCCCGAACGCTGCGGCGTCTACGGCGGCTGCGGGATGGGCGGCGCGGCGGCGCTGGAAGCGGCCTACCGCTCGGGCGGCCGCGTGCCGCCGCTCACCATTCCCGCCTTCATGCCCAACGCGCCGGCCGGCCACGTGGCCATGCGGCTGGGCGTGAAGGGCCCCGTCATCACCTACTCGGTGGCCTGCGCGTCGTCGGCGGTGGCGCTGGCCGAAGCCGCGAAGGCGGTGCAGCGCGGCGAGGTCGACCTGGCCATCGCCGGCGGCAGCGAAGCGCTCATCGTGCCCGGCGTCGTGCTGGCCTGGCAGGCGATGCAGACCCTGGCCCCGTTCGCCCCTGGCGAAGCGGCCTCGGCCTGCCGCCCCTTCGCCACCGACCGCGCCGGCTTCGTGCTGGGCGAAGGCGCCGCCTTCGTGGTGCTGGAATCGGCCGAGCGCGCGCGCGCGCGCGGCGCCCGCGCCTATGGCGAGCTGGCCGGCTGGGGCCTCAGCTGCGACGCCACCCACCTGACCAAGCCCGACGCCGCCGGCCAGGCGCGCGCGCTCCGCCAGGCCCTGGCCACCGCCGGCGTCTCGCCGGCCGAGGTGGGTTACTGCAACGCGCATGGCACGGCCACGAAGATCGGCGACGTCGTCGAGAGCCAGGCCCTGGCGCTGGCCTGGGGCGATGCGCTGCCGCAGCTGCGCGTGAGCTCCACCAAGGCCCTGCACGGCCACCTGCTGGGTGCCGCAGGCGCGCTGGAGGCGGTGATCACGCTGCTGGCGCTGCACCGGCAGGAACTGCCGCCCAACGCCTTCTGCCGCGACCCCGACCCGGCCTGCGCGCTGAACCTGGTGCGCGAAGCCGGCACGCCGGCGGCGGACCTGAAGGCCGCGGTGACCAGCTCGTTCGCTTTCGGCGGCACCAACGCGGCCCTGCTGTTCCGCCGCGCCTGAGACGCCCTTGCGCCGCGGGGCGCGCCGATAGAATCGGCCCGCCCATGACCCAAGTCCCCGAAGCCCCCAAGCCGAGCAACTTCCTGCGCGGCATCATCGAACGCGACCTCGAGGCCGGCACCTGGCAGCAGCGCCGCTTCGGCGGCACGCCGGGCGACGGCGCACACCACCAGGCGGGGCCGGCCGACCCGGCGAAGATCCGCACCCGCTTCCCGCCCGAGCCCAACGGCTACCTGCACGTGGGCCACGCCAAGAGCATCTGCCTGAACTTCGGCCTCGCGCGCGACTACGGCGGCGTCTGCCACCTGCGCTTCGACGACACCAACCCGGAAAAGGAAGAGCAGGAGTACGTCGACGCCATCATCGAGGCGGTGCACTGGCTGGGCTTCGACTGGAACGCCAACGGCACCCCCCACCTGTACTGGGCGAGCGACTACTTCGACTTCATGTACCGCGCCGCCGAGGCGCTGGTCGAAGCCGGCCTGGCCTACGTGGACGAGCAGAGCGCCGAGGAGATGCGCACGAACCGCGGCGACTTCGGAACGCCCGGCACGGCCAGCCCGTTCCGCGCCCGCACGCCGCAGGAGAACCTGGCTCGGCTGCGCGAGATGCGCGACGGCCTGCACCCCGACGGCGCGATGGTGCTGCGGGCGAAGATCGACATGGCGTCGCCCAACATCAACCTGCGCGACCCCACGCTCTACCGCATCAAGCACGCCACGCACCACAACACCGGCGACAAGTGGTGCATCTACCCGATGTACACCTTCGCGCACCCGATCGAGGACGCGCTGGAGAACATCACCCACAGCATCTGCACGCTGGAGTTCGAGGACCAGCGCCCCTTCTACGACTGGCTGCTGGACAACCTGGCCACGCTGGGCCTGCTGGCCCGGCCGGTGCCGCGCCAGCACGAGTTCGGACGCCTGAACCTGAGCTACGTGATCACCAGCAAGCGCAAGCTCAGGCAACTGGTCGACGAGAAGATCGTCGAGGGCTGGGACGACCCGCGCATGCCCACCCTCTTCGGCATGCGCCGGCGCGGCTACACGCCGGAGGCGGTCCGCGCCATGGCCGACGGCACCGGCGCTTCCAAGACCAACATCTGGATCGACTACTCGGTGCTCGAAGGCTGCCTGCGCGAGGACCTGGAAGGCAAGGCCGCGCGCGCGATGGCGGTGCTCGACCCGCTGAAGCTCAAGCTCGTCAACTGGGCGGAAGTCTTCGGCGCCGCCGCCACCGAGCCCTGCGCGGCGCCGGCGCATCCGCACCGGCCCGAACTGGGCACGCGCGCCTTCTCGCTCGGCCCCGAACTCTGGATCGAGCGCGACGACTTCGCCGAGACGCCGCCGAAGGGCTTCTTCCGCCTCTTCCCCGGCAACAAGGTGCGCCTGAAGTACGGCGTCGTCGTCGAATGCACCGGCTGCGAGAAGAACGCCGCCGGCGAGGTGACCGCCGTGCTGGCGCGCGTGCTGCCCGACACCAGGAGCGGCACGCCCGGCGCCGACGCGGTGAAGGTGAAGGGCACCATCACCTGGGTCGGCGCGCACGAGGCCGTGGCCGCCACCGTGAACCTGTACGACCGGCTCTTCACCGAAGCGCAGCCCGACGCCGGCGGCCGCGACTTCAAGGAGGCGCTGAACCCGCACAGCAAGCGCGTGGTGCAGGCCTGGCTGGAACCGTCGCTGCGGGCCGTGCCGCGCGAGACCCGGTTGCAGTTCGAACGCCACGGTTACTTCGTGGCCGACCGCGTGCTGCACGATGCGGGCCGGCCGCTGTTCAACCGCATCACGACGCTCAAGGATTCCTGGTCCAAGTGACATCCCCGAAGCGCCTGCAGGAGGTGCCCGTGTCGAAGCCGTCGTTCATCGCTCTCGCGGCCGCGGCCGCCGTGGTGGCTGCCTTCCCGGCCTGGGCGGCCGGCAAGGTCGAGGTCAGCTTCAAGGCCGCCCACGGCTGGGCCGACGCCGGCCGCGGCGGTGTCGAGATCGAGCGCACGCAGGCCCGCATCGGCCAGGTCCTGAAGGCGCAGGCGCCGCGCCTGCCCGAAGGCCAGTCGCTGAAGATCGTGGTCACCGACATCGACCTGGCCGGAACGATGCGCCCGGTGCGGGGCGGGCAGGAAGTGCGCGTGGTCAACGGCAAGGCCGACTGGCCGCGCATCAGCCTGCACTACGTGCTGCGCAGCGGCGACCGCGTGCTGCGCGAGGCCGACGAGACGGTGGCCGAGATGAACTACTTCACCACGCTGGAGCCGCGAGCCGCGCGCGAGCCCCTGCCCTACGAGACGCAGATGCTCGAACGCTGGTTCGTGCAACGCTTCGCCCAACCCCAGTGACGCACCACCGAAGAGAGGACTCCCGCATGCGCATGGCCCTGATCACCGCCGCTTTGGCCTTCCCCCTGGCCGCCTGGGCGCAAGGCGCCGACCCCGCGCTCGCGAAGGCGGCCGCCGAACCCGGCGCGGCCGTCAGCGACAGCGGGCTGGTCTACCGTGCGCTGAAGGAAGGCACCGGCGCCAGCCCCAAGGCCACCGACACCGTGCGTGTGCACTACCGCGGCACCTTCCCCGACGGCAAGGAATTCGACAGCTCCTATTCGCGCGGCCAGCCGGCCGAGTTTCCGCTCAACCGCGTGATCCCCTGCTGGACCGAAGGGGTGCAGAAGATGAAGGCGGGCGGCAAGGCCAGGCTGGCCTGCCCGAGCAGGATCGCCTACGGCGAGAAGGGCGCCGGCGGCGTGATCCCGCCCAACGCCACGCTGCTGTTCGAAGTGGAACTGCTGGGCATCAAGTAGCGGCCCGGCGCAGCCAGGCGGCGCCTTTCGCCAGGCCGACCGCCAGCGCCCCGCCGGCCAGGCCCACCGCGGCATCGGCCGGCACCGACCACCATCCCGGCGCCCACTGCTCCACCGCGTGGTGCAGCGGCGGCAGGCCGTGCACGAGGATGCCGCCGCCGACGAGAAACATCGCCGCCGTGCCGGCCACCGACAGGCCGCGCATCAGCCACGGCGCCGCGCGCACGATGGCGCGGCCGGCGGCCTGCGACAGCGCGCCCGGCCGCCGCGCCAGCGCGAGGCCGGCGTCGTCCAGTTTCACGATCGCGGCCACGAAGCCGTAGACGCCCACCGTCATCGCCAGCGCCACGCCGGACATCACCAGCAGCTGCGTCGCCAGCGGCTGGCCGGTCACGGTGCCCAGCGTGATGGCGATGATCTCGGCCGAGAGCACGAAGTCGGTCCGCACCGCGCCGCGCACCTTGGCCGGTTCGTCGGGCGGCTCGGCTGGGGCCTCGGGTGCCGCCGCCGGCGCGCGGTGCACCAGCTTCTCGAAGCCTTCGAAGCAGAGGTAGAGGCCGCCCACCATGAGCAGCGGCATCACGGCCCAGGGGGCGAAGGCGCTGATGGCCAGCGCCGCCGGCACCAGGATTGCCTTGTTGAGCAGCGAGCCCTTGGCCACCGCCCACACCACCGGCAGTTCGCGGTCGGCGGCAACCCCGCTCACCTGCTGGGCGTTGAGCGCCAGGTCGTCGCCCAGCACACCGGCGGTCTTCTGCGCCGCCGTCTTGGAGAGCAGCGCGACATCGTCGAGCAGGGTCGCGATGTCGTCGAGCAGCGCGAGCAGACTTCCGGCGGCCATGCGCCGGATTCTGCCTGCCGCGACGCCCGCTAGTTGCGAACGACCGAGGGTGTCGCGAATTCGCGGCCGACCACGGCGCGGGCGTACAGGTAGTTGTGTCGTGCGCGCTCGGACAGCGTGTCCAGTTCGACGCAGCCGCGTTCATCGCAGGGGAACGCGAGGGCGCGGCCCGGATTGAAGAGCGACTCGAATCGAAGCTCGAAGTGGCTGCCGCAGGCGGCGACGGAAGCGTTGAGGTTCATGTTTCGGACATCGGCCAGATCAACTCGACTTCAAGATAGGCGGTGCGCGCCTGTCGTGCATCTCACGCATCCCCACGAAGCATGTCGGTCGTGCCCTTTGCCGCGTGTCGGACAACTTCCGACATGGGGGGACGGTCCTCAAAACGGCGCCGCGCCGGCCGATATCTCCTTCCATGACGCTGGCCACGCCCGACCCGAAGACAGCCGGCGGCCGCAGCGCCGAGATCGAACGTGAAGTCGATCACGCGCGCACGCGCGGCCCTCTGCAGCACATCGTGATCCCCCCCTGCCCGGAGCTGCTGACGCGGCTGCAGCGGGCGCTGGCGCAGGCCGAACCGGCGCTCGACGAGGTGGCCGCGATCGCCGGCAGCGACGTGGCCATGGCCGCCACCCTGCTGCGCTGGGCCAACGGCCCCCTGCACGCCGGACTGCAGCCGGTGCAGACCGTGGGTCAGGCGATGTACCGGCTGGGGCTGGAGCAGACCGCCGCGGTCATGAGCGCCTTCCTGGCGCGCAACGCCATCCGCGCCGACGGACGCGCGCTGCCGCGCTTCTGGGAACGTTCGGGTGCGCGCGCGGTGGCGCTGGGCCACATCGCGAAGCAGCTGCCCGGGATCTCGGTCGACCTGGCGCACACCTTCGGCCTCTTCTGCCACGTCGGCCTGCCGGTGCTGATGCAGAGCATGCGAGGCTACTCGGGCACGCTGGCCGAGGCGGCGGCGCGCCAGGACCGCTCGTTCGTCGCCACCGAGAACGCCAACCACCGCACCGACCACGCCGTCGTCGGTGCGCTGGTGGCCCGCACCTGGCGCCTGGCGCCGGAAGTGATGTCGGCGATCCGCCTGCACCACGAGCTGGAAGTGCTGGGCGCCGCCGACGTGCAGGCCGAGGTGCACACCTTGCTGGCCGCCGGCCTGGTGGCCGAGCAGCTGGTGCGCCGCCACGAAGGACTGCCGCCGGAACGCGAATGGCTGCAGCACGCCGACGCGGCACGCCTGTGGCTGGGCATCGCCGCCGACGACGTGGAGCACTGGCAGGTGGAGCTGGTGCCGCTGTTCGACCAGGTCTGAGCCGCGGGCGTCGCCGATACACTGCGCGCGCCGTGCGCAACCAGTTTCTTCTCGACCCCGACCTGACGTTCCTGAACCACGGTTCGTTCGGCGCCTGCCCGCGGCCGGTGTTCGACGAACTGCAGCGCTGGCAGCGCGAGATGGAGCGCAACCCGGTCCAGTTCCTGGGCCGCCGCTCGGCCGGACTGCTGGCGCAGGCGCGCGAACGGCTGGCCACTTACGTGGGCGCGCCCGCCGACGACCTGGCCTTCGTGCCCAATGCCACGACCGGGGTCAACATCATCGCCCGTTCGCTCGCATTGCGGCCGGGCGACGAGGTGCTGGCCACCGACCACGAGTACGGCGCCTGCGACACCACGTTCGCACGCCTGTGCGAATCGCGGGGCGCGCGCTACCGCAAGGTCACGATCCCGCTGCCCTTCGAGCGCCAGGCCTTCGCCGAACGCTTGCTGGCCGAACTGAGGCCGCAGACGCGTCTCGTCTTCACCAGCCACATCACTTCGACCACTGCACTCGTGTTCCCGCTCGCCGAAATGTGCAGGCGCGCGCGCGAACGCGGCGTGCTGACGCTGGTGGACGGAGCGCATGCGCCCGGCCACGTGGACCTGGACCTGGAGGCGATCGGCGCCGACTTCTACACCGGCAACTGTCACAAGTGGCTGTGCGCGCCCAAGGGCGCCGGCTTCCTGCACGTGCGGCCCGAACACCAGGCGCTGATCGAGGCGCCGGTGATCAGCTGGGGCTACGCGGCCGAAGTCGCCGGCCACACCGGTTTCGACGCCTACACCGGCCGCACGCCGCTGGAGCGGCGACTGCTGTGGCAGGGCACGCGCGACATCGCGGCTTGGCTGTCGGTGCCGGCGGCGATCGACTTCCAGCAGCGCCACGACTGGCCCGCCGTGCGCGCGCGCTGCCATGCGCTGGCGCGCGACGCCCTGCACCGCGTGTGCGAACGATTCGGCCTGCCGCCGGCCAGCAGCGACGACGACTACGGCCAGATGGTGGCGCTGCCGGTGCCGCACCGCGACGCCGAGGCGCTGCGCGCGCGCCTGTTCGACGAGAGCCGCATCGAGGTGCCGGTGACGCAGCACGCCGGCCGCACCTTCGTGCGGCTGTCGGTGCAGGGCTACAACACGCCGGCCGAGGTGGTACGCCTGCTTTCGGCGCCCGCGCTGGCGGCCTAGCGAGCCTTCTTCCTTGCCGCCACGCCCGGCCGCGGCGGCAGGCCGGTGTGCTGGGTCAGCAGGCGGCCCTTCGCGGGCGCCGGCGGCGTGCTGTTCTTGCGCCGCGCACTGGTGTAGCCGCCGTCGGTGGCAGGCTGGTAGCTGGGGATCAGGTGCTGCTTGCCGTTGCCGATGAGATCGGCCCGGCCCATCGCCTTCAGCGCTTCGCGCAGCAGCGGCCAGTTGTTGGGGTCGTGCCAGCGCAGGAAGGCCTTGTGCAGCCGGCGGCGGCGCTCGCCGCGCACGATGTCGACCTTGCCGGCGCGGCGCGGGTCGCGGCTGATGCCCTTCAACGGGTCCAGGCCGGTGTGGTACATCGCGGTCGCGGTGGCCATGGGGCTGGGGTAGAAGGTCTGCACCTGGTCGGCCTTGAAGCCGTTCTTCTTCAGCCAGATCGCCAGGTTCATCATGTCCTCGTCGCTGGTGCCCGGGTGGGCGGCGATGAAGTACGGGATCAGGTACTGCTTCTTGCCCGCCTCGGCGCTGAACTGCTCGAACATCGCCTTGAAGCGGTCGTAGCTGCCGATGCCGGGCTTCATCATCCGCGACAGCGGCCCTTCCTCGGTGTGCTCGGGCGCGATCTTCAGGTAGCCGCCCACGTGGTGGGTGACGAGTTCCTTCACGTATTCGGGCGAACGCACCGCCAGGTCGTAGCGCAGCCCGCTGCCGATGAGGATCTTCTTCACCCCCGGCAGCGCGCGCGCCTTGCGGTACAGCTTCACCAGCGGGCCGTGGTCGGTGTTCAGGTTGGGGCAGATGCCGGGGTACACGCAGCTGGGCTTGCGGCAGGCGGCTTCGATCTCGCGGCTCTTGCAGCCGATGCGGTACATGTTGGCGGTGGGGCCGCCGAGGTCGGAGATGACGCCGGTGAAGCCCTTCACGCGGTCGCGGATCTGCTCGATCTCATGCAGGATCGATTCCTCGCTGCGGCTCTGGATGATGCGGCCTTCGTGTTCGGTGATCGAACAGAAGGTGCAGCCGCCGAAGCAGCCGCGCATGATGTTCACGCTGAAGCGGATCATCTCCCACGCGGGGATCTTGGTCGGGCCGTCGTGACCGCCGGTCTCGTCCGCATAACGCGGGTGCGGGCTGCGCGCGTACGGCAGGTCGAACACGTGGTCCATCTCGGCCGTGGTCAGCGGGATGGGCGGCGGGTTCACCCACAGGTCGCGTTCGCCGTGACGCTGCACCAGCGCGCGCGCGTTGCCGGGGTTGGTCTCCAGGTGCAGCACGCGGTTGGCGTGGGCGTAGAGAACGGGGTCGCTCTTCACCTGCTCGTAGGCCGGCAGGCGGATCACGGTCTTCTCGCGCGCCGGCATCTGGATCGCCCCGCGCGGCACGATGCGCACCGGCTGCGCGGCGCCGTCTTCGGGCTTCGTGGCACAGGCGGCCGCGCTCTTCATCTCGTATGGATGGATGTGCTCGTCGATGCGGCCCGGCAGGTCGACTTCGGTGCTGTCGATCTCGGCGAAGTCTTGCGGTGGCCGGCGCACCATGAAGGCGGTGCCGCGCACGTCGGTGATCGCCTCCACCGGTTCGCGCCGCGCCAGCCGGTGCGCCACCTCGACGATGGCGCGTTCGGCATTGCCGTACAGCAGCAGGTCGGCCTTGGCATCGACCAGGATCGAGCGCCGCACCTTGTCCTGCCAGTAGTCGTAGTGGGCGATGCGCCGCAGGCTGGCTTCGATGCCGCCCAGCACGATCGGCACGTCGGGGAAGGCTTCCTTGCAGCGCTGGGCGTAGACCAGGCCCGCGTGGTCGGGCCGCCTGCCCGCTTCGCCCCCCGGGGTGTAGGCGTCGTCGCTGCGGATCTTGCGGTCGGCGGTGTAGCGGTTGATCATCGAATCCATGTTCCCGGCGGTGACGCCGAAGAACAGGTTCGGACGCCCCAGCGCCTTGAACGGGTCGGCACTGGTCCAGTCGGGCTGGGCGATGATGCCGACGCGGAAGCCCTGCGCCTCCAGCACACGGCCGATCACGGCCATGCCGAAGCTGGGGTGGTCGACGTAGGCGTCGCCGGTGACCACGATGACGTCGCACGAATCCCAGCCCAGGACTTCCATCTCCTGCCGGCTCATGGGCAGGAAGGGTGCAGGGCCGAAGCGCCTGGCCCAGAACGGGCGGTAGGCGGTCAGCGCGCGCGGAGCGGGCGGGGTGTCGGTCTTCATGGGGGCGGCGGCAAGGCCGCGCATTGTCGCCGGCGGGGCTTGGCCTTGCGGCCGGCGGGCCATGTCGCGGCGCTCAAGTGCGGCGGCGCGCGGCCGATACTGCCCTTCATGGATGGCACCTGGCTCCCCCTGCTGGCCGCCGTCGCGGGCATCGGCGTCCTGACCGGCGTCGTCGCGATCGTGCAGCACCGCCGCTTCGTCGGCGAGCTGCGCCACGAACTGGCGCAGGCCGAACGCTCGCGCCTGGCGTTCGACGAACAGATGACGGCACTGAGGCACCAGATCGCCGTCGCGCTGAGCGCCGAGACAGGCAGTGGCGACAGCGAACAGCGCCGCCGCGTGCTGGAGCACATGCTCGACGCCGCCCAGAGCACCGCCGACTTCCCGTGGATCGAGACCCAGCCGGCCGAGGCCATTGCCGCCTTGAAGGCGGGCAATGACGGCTTCGACACCACCCAGCCGGCGGCGCTGGACATCTCGCTCGGGCGCTAACGCTCGACGACGGCCTCGTCGTCGTCGGCCTCCTCGCCCAGAAATCCACCGCTCTGGTGCGCCCACAGGCGCGCATAGATGCCGCCGGCCGCGAGCAGGCTCCTGTGGTCGCCCGTCTCGACGATGCGGCCATGGTCCATCACCACCAGCCGGTCCATCGCCGCGATGGTGGACAGCCGGTGCGCGATCGCCACCACCGTCTTGCCTTCCATCAGCTTGTACAGGCTGGCCTGGATGGCGGCTTCGACCTCGCTGTCGAGCGCGCTGGTCGCTTCGTCCAGCAGCAGGATGGGCGCGTCCTTCAGCATCACGCGCGCGATCGCGATGCGCTGGCGCTGGCCGCCGGAGAGCTTGACGCCGCGTTCGCCCACATGGGCGTCGAAGCCCCTGCGGCCCTTCGGGTCGGTCAGGCCGGCGATGAAGTCGTGCGCCTCGGCGCGTTCGGCGGCGCGCCGCATCTCGGCTTCGGTGGCGTCGGGGCGCCCGTAGACCAGGTTGTCGCGCACCGAACGGTGCAGCAGGCTGGTGTCCTGCGTCACCATGCCCACCTGGCGGCGCAGGCTCTCCTGCGTGACGCCGGCGATGTCCTGGCCGTCGATGAGGATGCGGCCGCCGTCGATGTCGTACAGGCGCAGCAGCAGGTTGACGATGGTGCTCTTGCCGGCGCCGGAACGGCCGACGAGGCCGATCTTCTCGCCCGGCCGGATGACGAGCGAGAAGTCGTCGACCACGTTGCGCTGGCCGTTGTAGGAAAAGCGCAGCTGTTCGAAGCGCACCTCGCCTTTCGTCACGTTCAGCGGCGCCGCGCCCGGCCGGTCGACCACGCGGCGCGTCTTCGCCAGCGTGTTCATGCCGTCCTGCACGGTGCCGATGTGCTCGAACAGCGAGGACATCTCCCACATCACCCAGTGCGACATGCCGTTCAGGCGCAGCGCCATCGCGGTGGCCGCCGCCACCGCGCCGGCGCCCACGTGGCCCTGCATCCACAGCCACAGCGCGACGCCGGTGGTGGCGGCGATCAGGCCCACCGAAAGCAGCTGGTTGACGATCTCGAAGCCCGTGACCAGCCGCATCTGGCCATAGGCGGTGACCATGAACTCCTGCATCGCGCTGCGCGCGAAGTGGGCCTCGCGCTGCGAGTGCGAGAACAGCTTGACGGTGGCGATGTTGGTGTAGGCGTCGGTCACGCGGCCGGTCATCAGCGAACGCGCGTCGGCCTGCGCCTGCGCCACCCGGCCCAGGCGCGGCACGAAGTACCGCAGCGTCACCAGATAGGCCGCCAGCCAGGCGCCGAAGGGCAGCGTGAGCCAGGCGTCCATGCCGCCCAGCACGCCGACGATGGTGGCGAAGTAGATCACCACGTAGACCAGGATGTCGGCGAAGATCATCCAGGTGTCGCGCACTGCCAGCGCGGTCTGCATCACCTTGGTGGCGATGCGACCGGCGAACTCGTCCTGGTAGAAGCCCATGCTCTGCTCGAGCATCAGGCGGTGGAAGTTCCAGCGCAGCCGCATCGGGAAGTTGGAGAACACGCCCTGGTACTTCACCAGTGCCTGCGCGCCGGCGAGCGCGATGCTGCCCGCCAGCACCACCGCCAGCAGCACCAGCGTGGCGCCGTGGCGCGGCCACAGTTCGGCCGGTGGCACCGACAGCAGGTCGACCACGCGCGCCAGCATCCAGAACAGGGCCGCCTCGAAGGCGCCGATGGCGGCGGTCAGCAGCGTCAGCAGCAGCAGCCAGGGCCGCAGGCCTTCGGTGTTCTGCCACAGGAAGGCGAAGAATCGCGGCGGCAGTGCCCGGGGTGGCGCTTCCGGGTAGGGGTGCACCAGGCTTTCGAATCGGCGGAACACGCGGTCCTCTCCCTGCGCCGCCGGTAGGCGGTCTTCCTGGGTCCCGCTTCGGCCTGTTCGGCGGCGGGGGGAGCGGATTATGGCGAGAATGGTGGCCTGCGCCAGACGGGGGACATTCGATGAGCGAACAGCCGCAAGACCGCTGGAAGCACGACGGCGTGCGCGTGGTGCCGGGCGACCGCCTGGACCCCAACACCGCGCAGACACCCGGCATGGACCGCAAGGCGGCGATCAACTTCGCGCGCGTGGGCGCGCAGAAGCTGTGGGCCGGCACCGTGCACATCCACCCCGACGCCAAGACCGGCGCCCACCACCACGGGCCGCTGGAAAGCGTGATCTACGTGGTCAGGGGCCGCGCCCGCATGCGCTGGGGCGAAAGGCTGGAGTTCACCGCCGAGGCCGGCCCGGGCGACTTCATCTACGTGCCGCCCTTCGTGCCGCACCAGGAGATCAACGCCAGCCCCACCGAGACGCTGGAGTGCGTGCTGGTGCGCAGCGACGGCGAGGCGACGGTGGTGAACCTGGAAATCGAGGCGGTCGAGAAGCCGCAGACCGTGCCCTGGGTGGACCCGATCCACCGCGCGTGATGCCGCGAGCCCTGACCCGCGTGCTGGCCTGGCTGGTGCTGCTGCTGGCCGCGCCGCTGCTGCTGGCCCAGGGCGACGATGCGGCGCTTCTGGCCCGTGTGGGCGAAGCGCTGTGGCCGGCCGACATCGTGCGCGCGGCCGAAGCTTACCTGCGGGCGCACCCGCAGGGCGCCAGCGCGGCCGCCGTCGAATCCGAACGCCAGCGCGCCGTGCAGACCGCTGGCCTGATCGGCAGCAACGAGGTGCGGCTGTTTCGCAGCACCTTCTCGGCGCCGGCCGGCGACACCGAAGCGCGCGCCGAACTGCGCCGCGCCGCGCTGGGCGACCGCGCGGCAGCGCTGCGGCTGGCGCGCGCCGCGGGCCACAGCGCCGAGGGAACGCCCGAGCGCCAGCGCTGGGTGGGCTGGATGCAGCTGGCCGCGCTGCAGGGCGACGCCGCGACCGCCTACGAGCTGGCGCTGTACTTCCGCCGCACCGACCAGCCGGCGCCGGCCGCCCGCTACGAGGCGCTGGCGCTGTCGCTGGGCTACGAGCCGGCGCGCGCGCTGGACAACGTCCGCAAGTAGAGGCGCGCGTCGAAAAGCCGCCGCAGCGGCGGTGGCATGATGGGCCGGGCCTCCTGCCCACCTCCGCATGTTCGACTACATCATCGTCGGTGCCGGCTCCGCCGGCTGCGTGCTGGCCGCCCGACTCAGCGAAGACCCGCGCAACAGCGTCTGCCTCGTCGAGGCCGGCCCTGCCGACAGCAGCGTGCTGATCCATTGCCCCGCCGGCCTGGCGCTGCTGGCGCAGACCGGCCAGGCCAACTGGGGCTTCGAGACCGTGCCGCAGGCCGGCCTGAACGGCCGCCGCGGCTACCAGCCGCGCGGCAAGGTGCTGGGCGGTTCGAGCTCGGTCAACGCGATGATCTACCTGCGCGGCCAGCCCGAGGACTATGACGGCTGGGCCGCCGCCGGCAACCCCGGCTGGGCCTGGGCCGACGTGCTGCCCTACTTCCTGAAGGCCGAGCACAACGAACGCGGCGCCGATGCCTGGCACGCCACCGGCGGCCCGCTGAACGTGATGGACCTGCGCAGCCCCAGCCGCTTCGGCCCGCTGTTCGTGCAGGCTGCTCAGCAGGCCGGCTACGCCGCCAACCCCGACTTCAATGGCGAACGCCAGGAAGGCTTCGGGATGTACCAGGTGACGCACCGCAACGGCGAACGCTTCAGCGCCGCCAGGGCCTACCTGGCGCCCAACCGTTCGCGCCCCAACCTGCAGGTGCTGACCGGCGCACAGGTGCTGCGCGTGAAGCTGGAAGGCCGGCGCGCGGTGGGCGTGGAGATCCGCGAAGGCGGCGCCACGCGCACGCTTCAGGCACGGCGCGAGGTGCTGCTGTCGGCGGGCGCACTGCAGTCGCCGCAGTTGCTGCTGCTGTCGGGCATCGGCCCGGGCGCCGAACTGCAGCGGCAGGGCATTGCCGTCGCACACGACCTGCCGGGCGTGGGCCGGAACCTGCATGACCACCCGGACGTGGTGCAAGTGGTCAATGCGCCGCACGTGACCGACCTCTTCGGCCTGTCGATCACCGGCGCCTGGAACGCGCTCAAGGGCATGCTGGAGTGGCGCCGCCACCGCAGCGGCATGCTCACCACCAACTTCGCCGAGGCCGGCGGCTTCCTGCGCAGCGGCCCCGAAGTCGAGCGGCCCGACCTGCAGCTGCATTTCGTGATCGGCAAGCTCATCGACCACGGCCGCAAGACGGTGTTCGGCCACGGCTATTCGTGCCACGTGTGCCTGCTGCGGCCGAAGAGCCGCGGCCGCCTCGCGCTGGCGGGGCCGGACCCGCTGGCGCCGCCGGCGATCGACCCCGCGTTCTTCTCCGACGCCGACGACCTGGCGCGCCTGGTCAGCGGCTTCAAGCTGATGCGCCGCCTGCTCACGCAGCCGGCCCTGGCCGCCTTCGGCGGCCGCGAACTGCCCGCTTCGGCCGGTGCGGTGACCGACGCGCAGATCGAAGCCTTCATCCGCAGCCATGCCGACACCATCTACCACCCGGTGGGCAGCTGCCGCATGGGCCCGGGGCCCGACGACGTGGTCGACGCCGAACTGCGCGTGCACGGCGTCGACGGCCTGCGGGTGGTGGACGCCTCCATCATGCCGAGCATCGTCTCGGGCAACACCAATGCGCCGGTCATCATGATCGGCGAAAAGGCGGCGGCGCTGATCCGCAGCGACCACTGATGAGACTCTCGGTCCTGGACCAGTCGGTCAGCTGCGCCGGCCGCGACGAAGCCGACGCGCTGCGCGACACCCTTCAGTTGGCGCAGGACGTGGAAGCGCTGGGCTACCACCGCTTCTGGGTGAGCGAGCACCACAGCCTGCCCACCATCGTGGGCAGCGCGCCCGAAGTGCTGATGGCGGCGATCGCGGCGCGCACCTCGCGCATCCGCATCGGCAGCGCGGGGGTGATGCTGCCGCATTACGCGGCATTGAAGGTGGCCGAGCAGTTCGGCGTGCTGCAGGCGCTGGCGCCGGGGCGCATCGACCTGGGCGTGGGCCGTGCGCCGGGCGGCGACATGCGCACCGCCTTCGCGCTGAACCCGAACGCCGCGCAGGCGGCCGAGCAGTTCCCGCAGCAGGTGCTGGACCTGCAGGCCTGGACGCGCGGGCAGCGGCACCAGGGCATCTGGGCCCATCCGCGTCCGCCGGCCGACCTGTCGCCGCCGGAGATCTGGATCCTGGGCAGTTCGGACTATGGCGCCCGCCTGGCGGCCCACCTGGGGCTGCCCTACGCGTTCGCCTACTTCTTCACCGACGGCCAGGGCGTGGAACAGGCGCTGGAGCTGTACCGCACGCTCTACCGGCCGAGCGAACGCCACCCGCGGCCGCAGGCGACGATCTGCATCTGGGCGCTGGCCGCGGACTCGGGCGACGATGCCCGCTTCCACGCGCTGAGCCGCGAACGCTGGCGGCTGGACCGTCAGCGCGGCCTGCTGGGTCCGCTGGCGCCGCCGGCGGTGGTGGCGGAGCGCGGCTTCGGGGCCGAGGAGATGGCCGCCGTGCAGGCCTTGCGCGACAAGGCCTTCGTCGGCACCGGCGCCGAAGTGGCCGCTCGCATGCGCGCGCTGGCCGCGCAACTGGCGCTGGACGAACTGGTGGTCAACACGTGGGCCCACGAGCCCGCGGTCCGGCGGCGGTCCTATGCGCTGATCGCGCGCGAATTCGCGAGCCCTGAAAACACGAACCCCCCCGCACCTTGACGGCCGGAGGGGTGGTCGGCGAGGCCGACGATGGAGATCCGGAGAGATGAGGTCCGGGGCTCCTGATGCGCAGTGACTGCGCCATCGAAAGGTACCTGCCCGCGGCAGGCATCCAGACATTAGTCCATGCGGCGCCCGGCGGCAAGCACTACTTCGGAGACTTTCGTGTCGAAGCGCTCAGCCGCCCGCCATGAGCGCCGCGACCAGCGCGTCGGCGCGCGCCTGCACCGCAGCGTCCATGCGAATCGGGCGGCCCCATTCGCGCCGGGTTTCGCCCGGCCACTTGTTGGTGGCATCCAGTCCCATCTTGCCGCCCAGGCCGCTGACGGGCGAGGCGAAGTCCAGGTAGTCGATCGGCGTCTCGCCCACCAGCGTGGTGTCGCGCTGCGGATCCATGCGGGTGGTGACGGCCCAGACCACTTCCTTCCAGTCGCGGATGTCCACGTCGTCGTCGGTCACGATGATGAACTTCGTGTACATGAACTGGCGCAGGAAGCTCCACAGCCCGAACATCACCCGCTTGGCGTGGCCGGGGTAGGCCTTGCGGATGGAGATCACCGCCAGCCGGTAGCTGCATCCTTCAGGAGGGAGGTAGAAGTCGACGATCTCCGGAAACTGCTTCTGCAGGATCGGCACGAAGACCTCGTTCAGCGCCACACCCAGCACCGCCGGCTCGTCCGGCGGCTTGCCAGTGTGGGTGGAGTGGTAGATCGGGTCGCGCCGGTGCGTCAGGCGGTCGATGCGGAAGACCGGGAACCAGTCCTGTTCGTTGTAATAGCCGGTGTGGTCGCCGAAGGGTCCCTCCAGCGCGTGCAGGTAGCCGCCACGCTCCTTCAGCCGCACGCCCCGTTCGGACTCGCCTTCGAAGCCGGGTGGCGCCGGCGGGATGTGCCCTTCGAGGACGAACTCGGCGCTGGCCGGCACCTGCAGCTTCAGGCCGTCGCCGACACCGGTGTCCACCACCTCGGTCCGGCCGCCGCGCAGCAGGCCGGCGAACTGGTACTCGGACAGCGAGTCCGGCACCGGCGTGACCGCACCCAGGATGGTGGCCGGGTCGGCCCCCAGCGCCACCGCCAGCGGGAACGGCTTGCCTGGATTGGTGAGCGCATACTCCCTGAAATCCAGCGCACCGCCTCGATGCGCCAGCCAGCGCATGATGACTTCGCGGCGTCCGATCACCTGCTGGCGGTAGATGCCCAGGTTCTGCCGGGTGCGCGGCTGGGCCACGTTCTGCGGTCCGCGCGTGACCACCAGGCCCCAGGTGATCAGCGGCCCGGCATCGCCTGGCCAGCAGGTCTGCACCGGCAGCCCCCCCAGGTCGACGGCGTCCCCCTCGAACGAAACCTCCTGACAGGGCGCAGAGCGCAGCACGGCGGGCTTCATGTCCCACACCGCCTTGGCCATTTGTAACAGGCGACCGGTGTCCTTCAGACCTTTCGGGGCCTCCGGCTCCTTCAGCGCGGCAAGCAGCCGACCCACGTCCCGAAGCTCTCCCACCGAGGAGACTCCCATGCCGGATGCCACACGTTCGGGCGTTCCGAAGAGGTTGATGAGGCAGGGAGATTTGTAACCGACAGGGTGTTCGACGAGCAGGGCCGGACCGCCGGATCGCAGCAGTTTGTCGCCGATTGCGGTCATTTCCAGGGCTGGAGACACGGGTTCGGCCAGCTTTTTGAGGTTCCCGGCCTTTTCCAGCTGGGCCATGAAGTCGCGAAGGTCGCGGTATTTCATGACCTGGAGATATTAAAGAATGACTTCATATTCTTGACCGGGTATGAAGCGGTTTCTAGAATCCGCCCGAACCTGAAATTACAGGGTTAACCCGTGCCCCCATCGTTGGGTTGGCTGGCTGGGGACTCAGCGGGACCTGCGACCGAGCAGTCCCATTATCGCCAGCACCCCGTGGAGCCGACTCGCGGCCGGGGCGGCGAAGAACGAAGAGGTATGCGATGAGAGCCATAGCGACGCTGCGCCGCGCGCAGCAAGCCGTAGCGCGATCGCTGGCGGTGTTCGTCCAGGACGTGGGGCATGGCCTGCTAGAGGTGGGCCACAACACGCTGGCCGTGGTCGGACTGGCCGTGGTGGCCACGGTGGTCTTCACCGCCGGCCGTGCCGACCTGCGCGAGCAGGCCGAAGTTCTGGCCTACGAGTGGCTTCAGACCCGCCACGAGGAACGCGCGATCGCCAACGGCGACGTGCTGACCTCGGTGGCCGAGCCGGAAGCCATCAGCCGGGCGACGGCGGTCGACCCGGACGTGCTCACCCGCCAGCAGGCTGCCGTGACGCGCTGGATCGCACGCCGCTACAAGGTGGCACCGGAGCCGATCAGCGCCCTGGTGCAGGAAGCCTGGGCCATGGGCCAGCGCGCCGGGCTGGACCCGACCCTGATCCTGGCCGTGATGGCGGTCGAATCCAGCTTCAACCCCTTTGCGCAGAGCCCGGTCGGGGCCCAGGGGCTGATGCAGGTGATGACGCGTGTGCACGACGACAAGTACGAAGCCTTCGGCGGAACGCACGCCGCGTTCGACCCCATCAGCAACCTGCGTGTGGGCGTGCAGGTGCTGAAGGAGTGCATCTCGCGCGCCGGCGGGCTGCAGGAAGGGCTGAAGTACTACGTGGGCGCAGCCCTGCACGAAGCCGACGGCGGCTACGTGGGCCGCGTGCTCACCGAGCAGGACTACCTGCGCCGGGTGGCCGACGGCAAGGGCGTGCCCTTCAACGCGCCCAACGCCATCCAGCCGGCGGCCAAGGAAAGCGCGCCCGCCGCCTCGGGCGCCGGCGCCAACGGCGAGCAGGTCGCCCTGGCGCACTGAGCGGCAGAAGTTACACTCACGCCCCTGCGCGACTGGCGATAGGGGGTCCCGCGCGGCCCCCGAGGTGGCAGACCACCGTGAAGCGCAGGCCGTCCCCTCCCGCGGGCCGGCTTCTCCGCCGTGCGCCTGGGCAGCCCTCGACCGTGGCCGTCGCCGCGCGGCGCGGCCCGGACGTCGAAGGCCCTTCCACTTGCCGAAGAGGACTGCCGTGTTCGACCGTTCCCAATCCACCATCGCCAACGTCGACCCCGAGATCTGGGCCGCCATCCAGGCCGAGAACCGCCGCCAGGAAGAGCACATCGAGCTCATCGCGTCGGAGAACTACACCAGCCCCGCGGTGATGGCGGCCCAGGGGTCGCAGCTCACCAACAAGTACGCCGAGGGCTACCCCGGCAAGCGCTACTACGGCGGCTGCGAGAACGTCGACGTCGTCGAGCAGCTGGCCATCGACCGATGCAAGCAGCTGTTCGGCGCCGGCCATGCCAACGTGCAGGCCAATTCGGGCTCGCAGGCCAACCAGGCGGTCTTCCTGGGCCTGCTGCAGCCCGGCGACACCGTCATGGGCATGAGCCTGGCCGAAGGCGGCCACCTGACGCACGGGATGGCGCTCAACATGAGCGGCAAGTGGTTCAAGGTGGTGAGCTACGGCCTGGATGCCAAGGAAGCGATCGACTACGACGCGATGGAACGCCTGGCGCAGGAGCAGCGGCCCAAGCTCATCATCGCCGGCGCCAGCGCCTACAGCCTGCACATCGATTTCGAGCGCTTCGCGAAGGTGGCGAAGTCGGTCGGCGCCTACCTGATGGTGGACATGGCGCACTACGCCGGCCTCATCGCCGCCGGCGTCTACCCGAACCCGGTGCCGCACGCCGACGTGGTGACCAGCACCACCCACAAGAGCCTGCGCGGCCCGCGCGGCGGCATCATCGTGACCAACCACGAGGAAGTGGCCAAGAAGATCAACAGCGCCATCTTCCCCGGCCTGCAGGGCGGACCTCTGATGCACGTGATCGCCGGCAAGGCGGTGGCCTTCAAGGAAGCGCTGGCGCCCGAGTTCAAGGCCTATCAGCAGCAGGTGGTGAAGAACGCGAAGGTGCTGGCCGAGACGCTGATCTCGCGTGGCCTGCGCATCGTCTCCGGCGGCACCCAGAGCCACGTGATGCTCGTCGACCTGCGCCCCAAGGGGCTGACGGGCAAGGAGGCCGAGGCCATCCTCGGCGACGCCCACATGACCTGCAACAAGAACGGCATCCCGAACGACCCCCAGAAGCCGATGGTCACCAGCGGCATCCGCCTGGGCACGCCGGCGATGACCACCCGTGGCTTCAAGGAAGACCAGGCACGCCAGACCGCGAACCTGATCGCCGACGTGCTGGACCAGCCGCGCGACGCCGCCAACATCGCCGCCGTGCGCGCCAAGGTGGCCGCGCTGACGCGCGATTTCCCGGTCTACCGCTAGGGCGGTCCGCCCGCCGCATGCGCTGCCCCTACTGCAGCCACGACGAGACCCAGGTCGTCGAGACGCGCGAGTCCGACGACGGCGGCGCGGTGCGCCGCCGCCGCCGCTGCCAGCACTGCGAGAAGCGCTTCACCACCTATGAACGGGCCGAGATCGCCCTGCCCGCGGTGGTGAAGAAGGACGGCGCCCGGGTCGAGTTCGATCCCGCCAAGCTGCGCGCTTCGATGATGCTGGCGCTGCGCAAGCGGCCGGTCAGCATGGAGCAGGTGGACGCGGCGCTGGAACGCATCCAGGAGAAGCTGCTCGCCAGCGGCGCGCGCGAGGTGCCCACCACCCGGCTGGGGGAACTGGTCATGCGCGAGCTCAAGCGCATGGACAAGGTGGCCTACGTTCGCTTCGCCTCGGTCTACCGTTCCTTCGAGGACGTGGACGAGTTCCGGCAGCTGATCCGGGACATCTGAAGCCCCACCCACCGGGCATCCCCCCAGCGGGGGACACCCGGTCGGAGCCCCTCTCCGAGCCCGCCGCGCGGGGGACGCGCGCCGCCGGGGCGCTGCCTAGAGTGACCGCCATGCCGTCACTCACAGGAGCCCCCGCGATGAAGCCGCTGAACCGCCGCCAGCAAGGCGTCACCCTCGTCGAAGCCGCC
>JBGAKY010000004.1:111913-149218 GCA_044224175.1 Rubrivivax sp.
ACCGTGCTGGCCGTCGTCTCCATCCTCGCCGGCGTTGCCGCGCCCGGCCTGCAGGGCGTGCGCGAACGGGGCCACGTCGAGGGCACGGCCGCCCAGCTGGAAACCGACATCCAGTTCGCGCGCACCGCCGCTGTGCTGTACACGCAGGGCGTGCGCCTGAGCTTCCAGGACACCCGCCAGGGCAGCTGCTACGTGGTGCACACCGGCGCCGAAAACGCCTGCATCTGCGGCGACAGCGGGCCGGCCGTCTGCGAGGCCGGTGCCACGTCGTTGCGCACGGTGCGGGTCGGGCGCGAGCTGCCGGTGCGGCTCTCGTCGAACTCCGACTCCCTGTTCTTCGAGCACACCCGCGGCACCGTCACGCCGACGGCGACGGTCCAGGTCATCGGCCCCAGCGGCCACGCGCTGCACCAGGTCGTCAACCTGATGGGCCGGGTGCGCAGCTGCGTGCCGGCCGGTGGCTGGGCGGGCTACAAGCCCTGCTGAAGGGTCCGCCCCCCAAGGTCGAAACTGCTTACGAAGCACGCCAGACGAACGGCTGTCCGCGGCCGATGAGCGGCGCACCGCCCCCTTCGCAGCGGACGCCTGCCGTTCGCATAATCCGGCGAACCAAGCCCCATGCGGAGGAGGCAGCGATGGCCGCGAGCCGTGGCGCCAGAGGATTCACCGTTCCGGAACTGATGATCGTCCTGGCCATGCTGGGGATCGTCTCCGCGATCGCGTACCCCAGTTTCGTCGATTCCCTTCGCAAGGGCCGGCGCAGCGAAGCCATGTCGGCGCTGGCACTGGTGCAACAGGGCGAGGAACGCTTCCGCAGCTCCAACGCCACCTATGGCGACAGCAGCAACTTCGGCGCCTGGGGGGTGACCGGCACCACCGCCTCGGGCTACTACACCATCGCCCTGAGCGGCGTCAGCGCCAGCGGCTACACCGCCACCGCCACCGCCGCCGGCGGCACGCAGACGGGCGACACGCATTGCACCGTCATCGGCGTGCGCATGACCGGCGGCAACCTCGCCTACGGCGGTGGGGGCGGCTCCATCTCGTGGGGCGCCGCCAACCCCGACCCCAACCGGTGCTGGTCGCGATGAAACCGCAGCAGCGCGCCTTCACCATCGTCGAGTTCATGATCACGGTGGCGCTCGTGGCCGTCGTCGCTTCGCTGGCCGGGCCTTCGCTCTACAACCTGGTGCTGGTGCAGCGGCTCAAGGGGCTCAATGCCAACCTCGTGACCGACCTGCAGTACGCGCGCAGCGAGGCGGTCTCGCGCGGCAAGAACGTCTGGGTCCAGTTCAAGCAGGTGCCGGCCTCGCACATGACCTGCTACACCTTGTACACCGACCAGAGCAACGGCACCTTCGGCGCCGGCAAGTGCGACTGCACGCTGGCGGCGGGCTCGCGCTGCGCCGCCACCGCGACCGAGCTGAAGACGACCCAGATCCCCGACAGCCTGAGCGTGCGCCTGTTCATCGACACCGGGGTGCAGGCGCCGCAGTTCGCGTTCGATTCCGTCACCGGCAGCATCTACGCCCCGCCCTCGGACATCGCGCTGCCGCCGCTGACCACCTACGTCATCGACATGCTCATCGACAGCGGTCGCACGCTGCGCACACGCGTTTCGCTGGCCGGCAGGCCCAACGTGTGCCTGCCTTCCGGCTCCGTCGTCACGGGAGGGTATCCGGCATGCTGATCAGGCACCATGCCCAGCGCGGCATGTCGATCGTCGAGATGATGGTCGGCGTCGCCGTGGGCCTGTTCGTCGTCTCGGCCGCCACGCTGGTGGTGTCCTCGCAGCTGTCGAGCAACCGGCGGCTGCTGCTGGACACCCAGATCCAGCAGGACCTGCGGGTGGCGGCCGACGTCATCACGCGCGACCTGCGGCGCGCCGGGGCGCAACTCGACACCACGGCACGCCAGTACTACTGGTACCCGCAGGCCATGTCTTCGACCACGGTGAAGACCAACTCGGCGCAGACCATCAACCTGTCCTCGCCCACGAACATCACCTACCGCTACCAGCGCGCGTCGCTGGGCGGCGTGTCGGTGCTGGGCTTCCGTCTCAGCGGTACAAAGCTGCAGAGCTACAACGGCAGCAGCTGGCAGGACCTGACCGACGACTCGGTGATGCGGATCACCGGCTTCTCGATCACGGCCGACAACGCGCCGGCGACCGTGGTGCCGTGCCCGAACGACTGCCCCGGTGGCGGCACCGCCTGCTGGCCCAGCTTCCAGGTGCGGCGCTACGTGGTCTCCATCACGGCGCAGGCCGCCAACGACGCCACCATCACCAGAAGCATCCACACGCGGGTGCGGGTCGCCAACGACCTGATCACCAACAACACCGGCAGCACCGTCGCGATCTGTCCGACATGAACACTTCGACACTCCGCCGCCGGTCCCGACCGGCCCGGCGCGCCGCCGGCCGCGGCGTGGCCGCGCTCATCGTGGTGATGGTGCTGTTCTTCGTCGTCTCGCTGGTCGCGGCGTACACGAACCGCAACCTGGTCTTCGAGCAGCGCACCTCCGCCAACCAGTACCGTTCGACGCAGAGCCGCGAGATCGCCGAAGCCGGCCTGCAATGGGCGATCGCGATGCTCAACGGCTCACGCATCGACGACGCCTGCCTGCCCACCACCGACCTGACGAAGAACACCTTCCGCCAGCGCTACCTGAACACCGACCTCTCCACCGGCACCGTGACGCCGGTGATGCAAACCCCCAGCGGCGCCGTGCTCTACGCCGCCTGCCAGCTGGACGGCACCAGCTGGAACTGCAGCTGCCCGTCGAACGCCGACCCCGGTCCGGCGGCGCCCGGCGGTGCCGGCATGCACCCTGCCTTCCAGGTGCGCTTCTTCCGCGACCCGGCGGCCGCGGCCGCCCTGCCACCGGGCATGATCCGCGTCGATTCCATCTCCTGCCCGACCTTCGACAGCACCTGCCTGAGCGTCGCCAACACGAACAGTGCCGAAGGCCGCATCGTCGTCTCTTCCCTGGTCGCGTTGCAGAGCGCCCTGAAGACCCCGCCCTCGGCCGCGCTGATGGTGCGCAACTCGATCGACATCGGCCCCGCCGCGGCCCAGGCCTACAACACCGACGTCGCTTCGGGCGGCGTGGCGGTGCAGGTCGGTGGCGCCGTCACGGCGCCCAACATGGTGTACGCCGGCCCGCCGGGCACGCCCAGTTCCTATGCGCTGGTGGAGGGCGACACTTCCCTGTCGGGTCTGACCACGGTGGCGGGTGTGCTGCCGACGCAGGGCGACCGACTGTTCGCCACGGTGTTCGGGCTCAAGCCCGCGGTCTACGCGAACCAGCCCGGGCTGACCAAGCTCGTCTGCCCCTGCAACGCGGCGAACCTGCGCGACGCCATCGCAAACAGCCCGCTGCGGGCGATCTGGGCCGAAGGCGACGTCGACATCGACAGTGCCGGCGACATCGGCAGCGCGACCGACCCCGTGGCCGTCATCGCCACCGGCAACATCACGTTCTCGACCGCCGGCGTCACGGTCTACGGCCTGCTCTATTCGCGCAACGCCGTCTGGGACACCGCCGGCGCCGGCACGGTGCGCGGCGCTGCCATCGCCGAAGACGACCTCGGCGGCACCGGCACTTCCACCTACGTCTACGACCCCGCCGTGCTCAACGTGCTGCGGCTGCGCTACGGCAGCTTTGTCGGCGTGCCGGGGTCGTGGAAGGACTACACACCGCTCTAGCCGAACAGAGGGATCACGATGCAACGCCAACACCGCGGGGTTTCGCTGATCGAGGCGCTCGTCGCGCTCGGCGTGATGGCCTTCGGCATGCTCGGCCTGGTCGGCCTGCAAAGCACTATGCGCACCAACGCCGACGCCGCCAAGCAGCGATCGGAAGCCGTGCGCATCGCGCAGGAACAGCTCGAGACGCAGCGCGGATTCGTCGCGCTCAGCGGGGCCGGCCTCAGCTATGCCGGCATCGACTCGGTCGCGGCGACCGACTACGTCGACCTGGCCGCCACGAACACCACCTATTCCTGGACCTCCAGCGTCTCCGTCACGGCCACCGACCCGCCGATCAAGACCCTGGCGGTCGACGTCACCTGGACCGACCGCAGCGGCGGCGCGCAGACCATTCGCCTGGCGAGCGCCATCGCCGGCATCGCGCCCGAGCTGGCCGCCGCGCTGGGCACACCGGCCACGGGCAACATCACGCGCAACATTCGCGGCCGCAATCCGGTCATCCCGCCGGCCGCCGTGAACCACGGGGACGGTACCAGCCGCTTCATCCCGCCGGGCAGCAGCGACCTCGGCTGGAAGTTCAACAACCTGACCGGCGTGCTGCAGGAGTGCGACGCCACCTTCGCCACCTGCAGCGCGGAAAACAAGCTGCTGCTGACGGGCTTCATCCGCTTCGACCAGACCGCCGACCCGCCCACGGCCGACCAGACCGAAGTGCCGATCAGCCCTTCGTTCTCGCTCAACCTGCGCGTCAACCTGACGCTGCCCATCTCGCCCAGCCACGTCGACTGCTTCGTCGACCGGCTCTCGCTGTACTCCATCTACTACTGCGCGATGCCGCTCGAGCCCGCCACCTCCACGTCCCCGGCCCGCTGGTCCGGGCGGACCGAGTTCTCCGGCTTCAGCATCTCCGACGACGCCACCGACGACCACGACGACCGCATGCGCGTGTGCCGCTACACGCCGGAGCGCAACAACGCGCCAGCGGGCGGCAACGCGGCGCACCCGCTGAACTACAGCAACGTCTCGGCACCGCTGGCGCACCAGGACTACCTGATCGTGCGCGGCGGCAATGGCAGCGGCACGGCCTACGACTGCCCGGGCGACGGCTCCAGCCCGATGCTCAACACCAACACCTACGCCCACCAGCCGGCGTTGGCGAGCTAGGCGCCCGCGGGCGCGCGGGCCATGCCGCTCACCCCGCTGGACCGCGAGCGCCTTCAGCAGGCGCTCGCCCTGGCCGAGTCGGCGTTCGGGGTGACCGAGCCCAACCCGCGCGTGGGCTGCGTCATCGGCACCGAAGACGGCCGCGTATCGTCGATGGCCTGGCCTGCCCGCCCAGGCCGGCGGCCCTCACCGAGGTGGTGGCGCTGCGCGAAGCGGCGGCCGCCGGGCTCGACCTGGCGGGCGCCACCGTCTGGGTCACGCTTGGGCCCTGTGCCCACCACGGGCGTACGCCGCCCTGCTGCGACGCGCTGGTCGCGGCCGGCGTCCGCCGTGTCGTCGTCGCCACCGGCGATCCCTTTCCGCGCGTGGCCGGCGCCGGCATCGCCCGCCTGCGCGCGGCCGGCATCGCCGTCGAGATGGCCGATGCCCCCACCGCGCGTGCGGCGCAGTGGCAGAACATCGGCTTCTTCTCGCGCGTGCTGCGGCGCCGCCCCTGGGTGCGGCTGAAGGCGGCGGTCTCGCTGGACGGCCGTCTCGCGCTGGCCAACGGCGCCAGCCGCTGGATCACCGGCACCGAGGCGCGCACCGACGGCCATGCCTGGCGGCGGCGCGCCGGCGCCGTGCTCAGCGGCATCGGCACGGTGCTGGCCGACGACCCGAGGCTCGACGTGCGGCTGGTGCCCACCGAACGCCAGCCCGCAAGGGTGATCGTGGACTCCGCCCTCCGACTGCCGCCCGCGGCGCGCCTGCTGGCGCCGCCCGGGCGCGTGATCGTGGCCACCTGCGTGGCCGCCAGCGACGCGCGGGCAGGCGCGCTCGCCGCCGCCGGAGCCGAAGTGGTCACGCTGGGCAGCGGCCGCGTTGACCTGGCGCGCCTGCTCGAACTGCTCGCGGAGACCGGCATCAACGAGTTGCACGTCGAGGCCGGCGCCACGCTCAACGGCGCACTGCTGGGCGCGGGCCTGGTGGACGAACTGCTGGTCTACCAGGCGCCGCGGTTGCTGGGCGGCGGGCCCGCGCTGGCCGACTTCGGGCCGCTGCAGGCGGTCGACGAGGCGCGCCCCTGGACCCTGCTGGACTGCGAACGCGTCGGCAACGACCTTCGGCTGCGCGCCGTACGAGAGGAGCCCGGCACGTGGCTGCCTGCTGCGCAACCCTGAAATGCGGGGGTGTCGACACCCCTTACAAGGGCCTCGCATCGCTTCCCCTGGGGCAGCGAAACGTGGAAGATTTGGTCTTGAAGATCAAGGGTTTGGGATACGAGGGTGGGTTCTGGCTCAGAACTTGCTGCCCATGAAACAAGGCCACTGCGGGTTGGTGGCAGATAACAGTTGGAGATTGCGGTGAAAAACACAGTTACCCGGTTGGCGCTGGCAAGCATGCTGGCCATGGGCTTGGGGAGTGCCCAGGCCTACTCGACCAACTTCGGCCAGGATCTCAACGGCGACCCTGGCGTCGCCCTGGCGGACATCCCCAAGTCCTCGGCCGCCGAGACCTCGTTCCTGTCCAAGCTGACGGGCGCTGGCACTGAAACCTTTGAGTCGCTGACCGTGGGTGCCACCGGCCCCATCTCTCTCACGTTCCCCGGCAGCGGCGGCACCACACTCACGGCCACGCTCAACGGCGGCAACGGCTCGGTGGCTTCGGTGGCCGAGCCGGGCACCACCGACGGCTTCGGCCGCTTCAGCGTGCCTTCGGCCACGTCGTCGCAATACTGGCAGGTGACGGTCACCGACGGCAGCGGCACCGGCACCGGCGCCGGCATTGCCGACTTCACCGTCACGTTCAGCCAGGACATGGCGGCCTTCGGCTTCTACGGCATCGACATCGGCGACTTCGGCGGCACGCTCAGCGTGGAACTGCTGGACGATGCGGGCAACGTGGTCGGCAGCCTGGCGGTCGGCAACGACACCACCACCGCCGCCGACGGCTCCGTCCTGTTCTTCGGCCTGGTGGCCAGCAGCACTTCGGAACTGTTCCGTTCCATCCGCTTCGTCACCGCGCCCGGCTTCTCGCCCGACGCGTTCGCGTTCGACAACTTCAGCATCGCCGACGCCTGCCAGGCCGGCATCTCCTGCGGCAGCACCGGCGGCGGCGGCGGTGGCGTGCCCGAACCCGCTTCGCTGGCCCTGGTGGCCGGGGCGCTGCTGAGCCTGCGCCTGGCCTCGCGCCGCCGCGCCTGAACGCAGCCTCCTCACCGCTCCAACGCAACGGCGGCCCGCGGGCCGCCGTCGTCTTTTGCGGCGGCAGGGCCGGCGACCCCGCCGCCTACAATCCCCCGATGCCCACTTCCCCCGTTCCCGAGCTGGTGGCCGAGCTGGCCGCAGGCCGCATGGTCATCCTCGTCGACGACGAAGACCGCGAGAACGAAGGCGACCTCGTGCTGGCGGCCGAGCATGTCACCCCGGCCGCGATCAACTTCATGGCCCGCTTCGCACGCGGCCTGATCTGCCTGACGCTCACGCGCGAGCGCTGCGAGCGCCTGCACCTGCCGCCGATGGCGGCCCGCAACGGCACCAAGCACGGCACCGCCTTCACCGTGTCCATCGAGGCCGCCACCGGCGTGACCACCGGCATCTCGGCCGCCGACCGCGCGCGCACCGTGCAGGTGGCGGTGGCGCGCGACGCCAGGCCTTCCGACCTGGTGCAGCCCGGCCATGTGTTCCCGCTGCAGGCGCAGGACGGCGGCGTGCTCATGCGTGCCGGCCACACCGAAGCCGGCTGCGACCTCGCCGGCATGGCCGGCCTCACGCCGGCGGCGGTGATCTGCGAGATCATGAAGGACGACGGCACGATGGCACGGCTGCCGGACCTGGAGGTCTTCGCGCGCGAACACGGCCTGAAGATCGGCACTATCGCCGACCTCATCGGCCACCGCAGCCGGCACGAGACGCTGATCCAGCGCGCCGGGACGCGCCGCATCGCCACCCCCGAAGGCGAGTTCGACTGCATCGCCTACCGCGACCAGGGTGCCGGGCTGCACCTGGCGCTGACGCACGGTCGCTGGGAACCCGGCACCGAAGTGCCGGTGCGCGTGCACGAACCCTTCACCGTGTTCGACATGCTCGACACCGAAGGCAGCGGGCATTCCTGGCCGCTGCCACGCGCGCTGGCCGCGCTGCGACGCGAAGCCTGCGGCGTGGTGGTGCTGCTGAACTGCAGCCACGAGGTCGAAGCCCTGCTGCCGCTGCTGCGGCCGGCCGCCGAACGCGAGGCCGACGCGCCGCGCGCGCAGCTGGACCTGCGCACCTACGGCATCGGCGCGCAGATCCTGCGCGACCTCGGCGTGCGCCGCATGAAGCTGCTGGGCAGCCCGCGCCGCATGCCCAGCATGGTGGGCTACGGGCTGGAAGTCACCGGCTACGTCAGCGCACCCGCCTGAACGGAATCGAAGGGAAACGACGCATGCAGGAAGCCGACAAGGGCACCGCCGGCGAGCTGATCGGCGAAGGGCTGCGGGTGGGCATCGTGCGCGCGCGCTTCAACGAGGCGCTGACCAGGAAGCTGGCCGAAGCCTGCCTGTCCGAACTGGAACGGCTGGACGTGGAGCCGGGCGACATCCGCCACGTCACGGTGCCAGGCGCGCTGGAAGTGCCGCTGGCGCTGAAGGCGATGGCCGATTCGGGCGACTTCGACGCGCTGGTGGCCATCGGCTGCGTCATCCGCGGCGAAACCTACCACTTCGAGCTGGTGGCCAACGAGAGCGGCGCCGGCGTCATGCGCGTCTCGCTCGATCACCAGGTCCCGATCGCCAACGCCATCCTCACGGTGGACACCGAGGAACAGGCCTGGGCCCGGGCCGAGGAGAAGGGCCGCGACGCCGCCCGCGTGGCGGTCGAGATGGCGAACCTGCTGGAAGACCTTTCGTGAGCGACACGCCCGTGCCCGCGGCGACCGCGCGCAAGCGCACGGCGCCGAAGAACCCGCGCCGCCGCGCCCGCGAACTGGCCCTTCAGGGCCTGTACCAGTGGCTGGTCGGCGGCACCGACCTGGCGGCGGTGGACGCCCACATGCGCGAGCAGCCCGAGTTCCAGAAGTGCGACCGCGAGCATTTCCAGGCCCTGCTGAACGGCTGCGTCGAAGGCGCTGCCGCGCTGGACGCGGCCATCGCCCGCCACACCGACCGCCGCACCGCGCAGCTCTCGCCGGTGGAACACGCGGCCTTGCTGATCGGCAGCTTCGAACTGCGCCAGTGCCTGGACGTGCCCTACCGCGTCGCCATCAACGAAGCGGTCGAACTGACCAAGGCCTTCGGGGGCACCGACGGCCACAAGTACGTCAACGGCGTGCTCGACAAGGTCGCCGCCGACCTGCGCCCGGCCGAGGTGGCGGCGCGCCGCGTGTCATGAAGCTCGCGCGCCGGCTCGACCACATCGAGCCCTTCTACGTGATGGAGTGCGCCAAGGCGGCCGACGAGATCGCGCGCAGCCCGGCCTGCGACCCTGGGCGTGGCGGCGAGCCGATGATCTTCCTCAACATCGGCGAGCCCGACTTCACCGCGCCGCCGCCGGTGCTGGCCGCAGCCGAATCGGCACTGCGCGCCGGCCGTACGCAGTACACGCACGCCACCGGACTGGCCGCGTTGCGCGAACGCATCGCGGCCTGGTACGGCACGCGATTCGGTGTGCGGGTCGCGCCGGAACGCATCGTCGTCACCGCCGGCGCGTCGGCCGCGCTGCAGCTGGCCTCCCTGGCGCTCTTCGAGCCCGGCGACGAGGTGCTGATGCCCGACCCCAGCTACCCGTGCAACCGCCACTTCGTGGCCGCCACGGGCGCGGCGGCGCGGCTGCTGCCCGAATCACCCGAACATCGGTTCCAGCTCGACGCCGCCTCGGTGGCCGCGAACTGGAGCGCGGCCACGCGCGGCGTGCTGCTGGCCAGCCCGAGCAACCCCACCGGCACGTCCATCGCGCCGGCCGAGATGGCGGCCATCGCCGAGGTCGTGCGCGCCCAGGGCGGCGTCACCATCGTCGACGAGATCTACCTCGGCCTGGGCTACGACGACGCCTTCGGCGCCAGCGCGCTGGCACTGGGCGAAGACATCATCTCGGTCAACAGCTTCTCCAAGTACTTCAGCATGACCGGCTGGCGCCTGGGCTGGCTGGTGCTGCCGCCTTCGCTGGTGGGCCCTGTCGAGCGGCTGGCGCAGAACCTGTACATCTGCCCTTCGACGCTGGCGCAGCACGCGGCGCTGGCCTGCTTCGAACCGGAATCGATCGCCGAATACGAACGCCGCCGCGGCGAGTTCCGCCGCCGGCGCGACTACGTGGTGCCGGCGCTCGAATCGATCGGCCTTCCGGTGCCCGTGGTGCCCGACGGCGCCTTCTATGCCTGGGCCGACTGCTCGCGCCACGCTGTCAGCAGCTGGGACTTCTGCTTCGACATGATGCGGCGCGCGCATGTGGCGCTGACGCCGGGGCGAGACTTCGGGCCCGCGGCGGCCGAACGCTACCTGCGCCTGTCCTTCGCCAGCTCGATGGCCAGCCTGGAAACCGCCATCGGCCGCCTGCGGCGCGAACTGGGGGCGTGACATTGGCCCCACCCCAGGGGCGACAGTCGTCACAAGCGGTTAACCGGCGGGCGGATCCCACGCATTTCAAGGAATGGCCCGCGCCGCCGGAAAGTAAGCTGACGGACTGTGGGATACAACCCCTTCCAGCAGCCGGCCAAGAGCGGCAATCCGGAATTCGCCGCCACCGTGCTCTCGGTGCCCGCGGCCGATTCCGACCTGCCTGCGGCCGCTGCCGCCGACCCCGCCGCCCAGCCGGCCCCCCTGGATGCCGCCACCTTGCCGCCCGGCGAAGGCGCCGAAGCGCTGCGCATGCAGATGGCGCCCACGCTTTCTCACATCGGGCGCTATGCGGTGAAGCACCGCCTGGGCCAGGGCGGCCTGGGCACCGTCTACGAGGCCTGGGACCCGCTGCTGTCGCGCACGGTGGCGGTGAAGACGCTGCA
This sequence comes from Rubrivivax sp., assembly GCA_044224175.1. Lineage (GTDB taxonomy): Bacteria > Pseudomonadota > Gammaproteobacteria > Burkholderiales > Burkholderiaceae_C > Rubrivivax. The sequence continues at coordinate 122,746 of JBGAKY010000004.1, forward strand.
GTTCGCGGTCGACACCGCCACGCGCGGTTCGCTCGACGCGCTGTTCCTGAACGAAGCGCGCCTGGCCGCCGGGCTGAACCACCCGTACATCGTCACCATCTTCGACGCCGGCCTCTCCTCGCAGGGCGTCTACATCGCGATGGAACGCCTGCGCGGGCGCGACCTGCGGGAGGCGCTGATCGAAGGCTGGCGACCCGACGCCGCCACCACCGCGCTGCTGGTGCGCCGCGTGGCCGACGCGCTCGCCTACGCGCACGCGCGCGGCGTGGTCCATTGCGACATCAAGCCGGCCAACATCTACATCGCCCGCCGCGACAAGCCCAAGGTGCTGGACTTCGGCATCGCGCGCGCCGCCCACGGCTCGGCGCGCGCCGCGCTGTCGGTGCTGGACGGCGCCATCATCGGATCGCCGCACTACCTGGCGCCCGAACAGCTGGAAGGCACGCTGATCGACGCCCGCACCGACGTCTACTCGCTCGGCGTCGTGCTCTACGAACTGCTGGTCGGCCACAAGGCCTTCGACGGCGCCAACCTCTCGGACATCGCGGCCGCCGTGCTGGCCGGCGACGCCACGCCGGCCCATGTGGCGCAGCCGGGCGTGCCGCCGGAGCTTTCGGCCATCGCCGCGCGGGCGATGGCGCGCCGGCCGGCCGACCGCTACCCGAACGCGCTGGACATGGCGCAGGACCTGCGCCGATGGCTCGAAGGGCCGGCGCTCATCACGCCGCCGGCCGCCCCGCCGGCACCGGCCCCTGCGTCTTCGCACCGTGCCGCCTGGTCGCCGGTGGCGCCACCCTCGTGGCGGCGGCCATCTTCTGGGCTGCCTGGCCCCAGCACCTGCACCCGCCCTGGCACCCTTGGCCGCCGCCGTGCCGCCGGCGCCGGCCCCGGTGGTCGCGCCGCCGTCGGTGCCCCCCGCGCCCGAACCGGCCGCCAGCATGGCTGCGGCCGAACCCGAAGCCGCCGCCCGCGTGGCGCCGGTGCGGGCCCCGGTGCGCGCCGCGGCCGCGCCGCGCCCCCGCCCGGCCGCCGAAGGCACCCGCAACGCCGCGCCGGTGCCCGTTGCGGTGCCGGCCGCCACCGGCAGCGTGCAGCTGGCCGTCACGCCCTGGGGCCAGGTCGAGATCGACGGCCGCCCCGCCGGCACCGCACCACCGCTGTCGCAGCTGACGCTGCCCGTCGGCACGCACACCATCACCGTGCGCAATGCCGACTTCCCGCCCCACACCACCACGGTCACCGTGAGCGCCGACAAGCCGGCCACGGTGCGCCACCGCTTCGGCGGCGCCACGCCATGACACCGCGCCTGCTGGCCGCCGCCTTCGCCGCCCTGCTGGCCGCCGGCTGCGCCACGCGGCCGCCGCCACCACCGCCGCCGGGCCTGCTGGACCTGATCGACAAGCCGGCCGAACGCGCCCTGCTCGAAGGCATTCGCGCCTATGACGAAGGCCAGTACGGGGCTTCCGAGGCGGCCCTGCGCAAGGCGCTGGACGCCGGGCTCTCCAACCCACGCGACCAGGCCACCGCGTACAAGCTGGTGGCCTTCATCACCTGCACCAGCCAGCGCGTCCCCCAGTGCGAAGCCGCCTTCCGCGCCGCACGCGCCGCCTGGCCCGCGTTCGCGCTCAGCCGTTCCGAGGCCGGCCATCCGGTCTGGGGGCCGGTGTACCAGCGCGCGCTGCCCTGAGACGCGGTGCGCGGGAGTGCTCGCGCATAATCCCGGCGCCGATGAGCGCTGCCCGCCCCTTTCGCCATGCCTTGCGCGTCTACTGGGAAGACACCGACGCGGGCGGCGTGGTGTTTTATGCCAACTACCTGAAGTTCTTCGAGCGCGCACGCACCGAATGGCTGCGCGCCCAGGGCGTGCAGCAGCAGGCGCTGCGCGAAGCCACCGGTGCCATCTTCATCGTCGCCGAGACCCGCGTGCGCTACCTGCGCCCCGCTCGCCTGGACGATATGCTCGACGTGACCGTTCTCGTGCGTGAAGCCGGCCGCGCTTCGCTGCTGATCGAGCAGCAGGCCTGGCGCGGCGAGGACCTTCTGGCCGAAGGCGAGATCCGCATCGGCTGCGTCGACGCCGGAACCTTTCGCCCACGCCGCATTCCGACCATGGCCCTCGAACCCACAACATGAACCAGGACCTTTCCATCATCAGCCTCGTGCTGCACGCCAGCTTCGTGGTGCAGATCGTCATGGCCGGCCTGGTGCTGATCTCGCTCACCAGCTGGACCGTCATCTTCGGCAAGATCTTCGGCCTGGGCCGCGTGCGCAGCCGCAACGAGGAGTTCGAGCGCGAGTTCTGGTCCGGCCGCAGCCTGACCGAGCTCAACCAGGCCGCCGGCACCAAGACCGACACCGCGCCGATGGAACGCATCTTCGCTTCCGGCATGCGCGAATTCCTCAAGCTGCGCGAGAAGCGGCTTGAGCCCGGCGCGCTGCTCGACGGCGCGCGCCGCGCCATGCGCGCCAGCTTCCAGCGCGAACTCGACGTGATCGAAAGCAACCTCAGCTTCCTGGCCTCGGTGGGCAGCGTGTCCCCCTACGTGGGCCTGTTCGGCACCGTGTGGGGCATCATGCATGCGTTCGTGGGCCTGTCGAACCTGCAGCAGGTGACGCTGGCCACGGTGGCGCCGGGCATCGCGGAAGCGCTGGTGGCCACCGCCATCGGCCTGTTCGCCGCCATTCCCGCCGTGGTGGCCTACAACCGCTTCGCCCGCGACATCGACCGCATCGCGATCCAGCTCGAGACCTTCATCGAGGAGTTCTCGAACATCCTGCAGCGCAACGCCGGCGCACCGCAGGTCGGTTCGTCCTCCGGCCCGCCCACACGCAGCTGACGCCATGCCCGCCCTCGTCACCCGCGGCCACGGCAGGCGCCGTTCGATGAACGAGATCAACATGGTCCCGTTCATCGACGTGATGCTGGTGCTGCTGATCATCTTCATGGTCACGGCGCCGCTCATCACCACCGGCCTGGTGGACCTGCCTTCGGTGGGCAAGAGCGCGCAGCGCCCCACCACGGTGGTGGAGATCGTCGTCGGCAGCGACGAGCGGCTGCGCCTGCGCCTGCTCAACGCCAGCGAGCCGGTGGACCCGACGCCCGTCTCCATCGCCCAGCTGGCCGCGCGCGTGCGCGACGCGCAGCGCGGCAACGCCGACGTGCCGGTCGTCATCAGCGCCGACAAGAACGTGAAGTACGAGAGCGTGGTCAAGGTGATGGACACGCTGCAGAAGTCCGGCGTGCGCCGCGTGGGCCTGTCGGTCAAGCAGGGCAGCTGATGACCGGCAACGGGGACGCGCTGCTGCCCCAGCCCCCCGGCGGCAACGGCACCGGGGCGGCGCTGTCGCTGGCGGTGCACGTGGGCCTGATCGCGGCGCTGGCCTTCGGTGTCGGCTGGCGCATGAAGGCGCCCGAGGCGGTGAGCGCCGAACTGTGGTCCAGCATCCCGCAGATGGCCGCGCCGCGCGCCGAAGAGCCGCCGGCGCCCACCCCGGCACCGCCGCCCCCGCCGCCACCCCCCCCGGTGAAGGAAGCCACGCCACCCGCGCCCGACCCGAAGATCGCGATCGAGCGCGAACGCCGCGCGCGCGAAGAGAAGGAAAGGGCCGAACGCGCGGCCGAGGAAGCGAAGAAGAAGAAGGCCGCCGAAGAGGCGAAGAAGGCGGAAGCCGAAGAAAAGAAGAAGGCGCAAGCCGAAGAGAAGAAGAAGGCCGAGGAAAGGAAGAAGGCCGAACAGGCAAAGCTGGACAAGCTGCGCGAAGAGCAGATGCAGCGCATGCTGGGCACGCTGCAAGGCAGCGGCGCACCGGGGTCCACCGGCACGGCGGCACGCAGCAGCGGACCTTCGGCCAGCTACGGCGGCAAGATCGTGGCGCGCGTTCGACCCAACATCGTGTTCGCCGACACGCTGCCGGGCAACCCGGCGGCCGAAGTCGAGGTGCGCGCCGCCGCCGGCGGCACCATCCTGTCGCGCCGCCTGCTCAAGAGCAGCGGCGTGAAGGACTGGGACGACGCCGTGCTGCGCGCCATCGACAAGACCGGGTCGCTGCCGCCGGACACCGACGGGCGCGTCCCCGAGATCATCATCATCACGTTCCGTCCGAACGAGTGAGAGCGCCGAGGTCCGGGCGCCGCCCGGCAAAGCCGGATCACCTCGAGCCCGTGAACCGCGCCACGAAGGCGCGGTCGATGCGGTCCTTCCACCAACCGGCCCAGCGTCCGCTGGCCGACCAGCCGCCCCAGGTCGCGATGGCCCCGCGGTCGTCGCAGGCGATGAGGTTCAGCGCCCGCCGCTGCGGCCGGTGCACCTTCAGTTCGCCGCCGCCCGTGTAGCGCCGCAGGTTCAGGGCCAGCTGCGGCCCGGCGCGCACCGCGTGCACGCCGCCGCGCGGGCCGGCCACGTCGCCGGCGGCGAACACCTCGGGGTGCGAGACGCTCTGCAGCGTGGGCCCGGTGCGCACGTAGCCGGCATCGTCCAGATCCAGGCCGCTGGCGGCCAGCCAGCGCGGCGCGTCCGCGCCCGTGGCCACCACGGGCGCGTCGCAGGCCAGGCGCGCGCCGTTGGCCAGCGCCACCGAGGCGCCGTCGATCGAGACGCAGGCCTCGCGCAGCAGCGTAACGCGTGCGCGCGCCAGCCGCTGGCGCACGCGTGCCACCACGGCTGGCGGGTAGCCGGCGGGCGGCTCGGCGCCGCCGCTGACGAGCGCGATGCGGGTGTCGCTGCCGGCCAGCCGCTGCGCGAAGGCCAGCGCCAGCTCCACGCCGGCCGGCCCGCCACCCACCACCACCACGTCGAGCGGCCTGCGCGCCGCCAGGTCCCACAGCGGCTCCAGCAGGGCGACGAAACGTTCCACCGGTCGCACGAAGAGTGCGTGCTCGCGGGCACCGAAGATGCGGTCGCGGTCGACCGTGGCGCCGGTGTCCAGCGAGAGCACGTCGTAGGGCACGCGGCGGCCGTCGGACAGCGTCACTTCGCGCGCGGCGGCGTCCAGCGCCACCGCGTTCGCTTCCACGAAGCCGGCGCCGGCGGCCGCGCACAGCGGCGCCAGCGGGATCGCGCATTCGTCGGCGCGGTAGCGGCCGGCCACCAGGCCGGGCAGCATGCCGGAGTAGAACTGGCGCTCATGCGCCGAGACCAGCAACACCTCGGCACCGGCAGCGCGCTCACGGGCGAAGTCGCGCAGCACCTGCAGATGGGCATGGCCGCCGCCCAGCAGCAGCAGCCGCTTCATGCACCGCGACGCCAGCGGTGCCAGCGTTCGGCCACAGCCAGCAGGCGCGCCGGCGCGTGCGCGCGGCGCCAGGCCGCGGCCACGCGCACCGCGGCTTCGGCATGGGTGGGGTAGGCGTGCACGGTCGAGAGTATCCGGCGCAGCCCGATCCGGTTCCTCATGGCCAGCGCGAAGATCGCGATCGTCTCGCCGGCGCGCCGGCCCACCACAGTGGCGCCCAGCACGCGGTCGCTGCCCGGCGGCGTGAGCACCTGCACCCAGCCTTCGGTGCGGCCTTCGGCGACGGCGCGGTCCAGGGTGTCGAAATCGACGCGTGTGGCCTCCACCGCCACGCCTTGCGCACGCGCCTGCGCCCGTGTGAGGCCGACGCGCGCCACCTCGGGGTCGGTGAAGCAGCAGTGCGGCATCACCCGGCGTTCGCTGCGCAGGCGGGCGAAGGGTGCGAACAGCGCGTTGAACGCGGCCAGACCCCCCTGGTGGCCGGCGGCGCTGGTCAGCTGCCAGGGGCCGGCCACGTCGCCCGCGGCCAGGATGTGCGGCAGGCGCGTGCGCTGCCATTCGTCCACCGCCAGCGTGCGGCCTTCGGCCAGCCCCAGCGCTTCGAGGCCGAAGCCTTCGATTCGTGCGCGGCGGCCGGTGGCGCAGAGCAGGCGGTCGAAGGGCCATCGCTCTTCGTGGCCAGCACCGTCGACCACGAGTTCGCCCCCTTCGCAGCGCAGGGCCCGGCGGCCGGCGAGCACCTGCACGCCTTCGGCCTGCAGCGCGCGCAGCAGGGTGGCGCCGGCTTCGGGCTCCTCGGCCGGCAGCAGGCGCCCTTCACGCTCCACCAGCGTGACCTGGCTGCCCAGGCGCGCGAAGACCTGCGCCAGTTCGCAGCCCATCGCGCCGCCGCCCAGCACCAGCAGTCGCGCCGGCAGTTCGCGCAGCGCCCACAGCGTCTCGCTGGTGAGCGGTTCTTGTGCGGCCAGTCCCGGCAGGTCGGGCACGACGGCGCGCGCGCCGGTGGCGACGACGACGGCGCGCGTCGAGACGGTCAGCGTTTCGGTGCCTTCGCGTTCCACGCGAACGTGCCAGGGGTCGACCAGGGTGGCGCGGCCCTCGAGCACCTGCACGCCCAGGCCGCGGTAGCGCGCTGCCGAATCGTGCGGCTCCAGCGCGCGCACCGCGGCGTCCACGCGCGCCATCACCTGCGCGAAGTCCGGCAGCGCCGTCGACCCCAGGCGACGCGCGGTCTGCACCTCGGCCGCCACGTGCAGCAGCGCCTTGCTGGGCACGCAGCCGGTGTTCAGGCAGTCGCCCCCCATGGGACCGGCTTGCACCAGCGTGACGCGCGCTTTCGCCGCCACCGCCACCAGGCTGGCCACCAGCCCGGCGGCGCCGGCGCCGATCACGACCAGGTTGCTGTCGAACCGGCGCGGCCTGCGGTGCGCCCAGGGCGCGTACAGGCGCCGGTGCTGCCAGCCTGCCAGCCCCCAGCGCGCCAGCAGCGGAAACAGCGCCAGCGCGGCGATGGAAGCCGCCAGCGGCCACGACAGCACGTCGGCCGGCGACGACAGCCGCGCCAGCTGCACGCCCGCCACCACGTGCACCACCGCACCCGGCACCATCGAGATCGCGCTCACGGCGGCGAAGGTGCGCGCGGGCATCGAGGTCAGCCCCATCGCCGGGTTCAGCACGAAGAAGGGGAAGCCGGGCACGAGGCGCAGCGCCGCCAGGAAGAAGACGCCGTCGCGTGCGATGCCGCGGTCGATGACGTGCAGCGTGGCCGAGAAGCGCCAGCGCAGTGCGTCGCGTAGCAGGTAGCGCGCTTCCAGCATGGCCAGCGTGGCGCCCAGCGTGGCCGCGGCCACCGCCATCACGCTGCCCCACCACACGCCGAACAGCGCGCCGGCGCTGATCGACATGACGCCGATGCCCGGCAGCATGAAGGCGCCCACGCCCACGTAGACGGCGAAGAAGACCGCCGCCGCCATGAGCGGCTGGGCCTGCACCCGGGTTTGCAGCGTGGCCTGCGCCGCCTTCAGCGCCGCGAAGTCCAGCCAGTGCCGGCCTTGCAGCACGAACCAGAACGCCACCGCGCCCAGCAGCAGCAGCAGCGCCAGCTTCGTGCGCCGGCCGGCCTTCACCGCCGCGGGTTCGAAAGCAGCGCTGCGCCCTGCGCCACGCGCGCCAGCGTGGTCAGCCCGCACAGCGCCGCGAACACCACGGCGATGGCCCCGAAGTGCTGCGGCAGCAGGCACATCAGCGCGAAGCAGGCCAGGGTCTCGCCGGCTTCGGTGAGGCCGCCCAGGTAGTACAGGCCTTTGGCGGGGAAGGCGGCACTGGTCAGGCCGCGCCGTTCGGCCATCACCGCGAAGGCCAGGAAGCTGGAGCCGGTGCCGATGAACGAGGCCAGCAGCAGCGCCGCCGGCAGCGCATTGGCCGCCGGGTCTGCGAACGCGAACGCCAGCGGGACGCTGGCGTAGAAGAGGAAGTCGAGCACGATGTCGAGGAAGGCGCCGCGGTCGGTGGGTCCGCGGCAGCGGGCGACCGCCCCGTCCAGGCCGTCGCACAGGCGGCTGGCGCCGATCAGGCCCAGGCCGACGCGCGGCGAACCCGTCGCGATCGCCGCCGCAGCGGCAAGGCCGAGGATAAAGCCCGCCAGCGTGACGGCGTCGGCGTGAATGCCGCGCTGCGCCAGCCAGCGGCCGGCGCCTTCGAGCGCCGGCTTCAGGACACGGATCGCCGCGCGGTCAAGCACCCGGGGTCTGGAAGCGCCGGGCGAGCAGGGCGTCGACCGACCAGCGGCCCGGGCCCCAGAGCACCAGGGCGACGAGCAGGCTGCCCCAGAACTGGTGCTGCTGAAGCGCCGCCGGCGCGATCTCGGCCAGGCTCAGCACGGCGACGATGTTCACCACCGAGAGGCCCGCAGCCGCGAAGCGACCGGCCAGGCCCAGCACCAGCAGCACCGGCAATGCGGTCTCGCCGAAGGTGCCGGCCACGGCGGCCACCTCGGGCGGCAGCAGCGGCACGTGGTATTCGTCCTGGAACAGCGCGAGGGTGGTGTCCCAGTCGCGCAGCTTGGTCAGCCCGGAGAGGAAGAAGACCTGCGCCACGTACAGGCGTGCGGCCAGCTGGGCCAGCGGTTGCAGCGCTTCGAGCCAGCCGATGGCACGGCGCAGCGGCATGAAGAGGGACTGGGCGAGCGTGTTCATGAGGTCATGTCCTCGACGGCGGCGATCAGCGACGCCTGCAGCGCGCCCATCAGCCAGGGTTCGAACTCGAAGCCCGCGCCGGCAGCGGCCAGCGCCTGGGCCAGTGACGTGCCGCGCAGCAGCGCAGCGGCGAAGCGGGCGGCGGCTTCATCGATCGCCATCACCTCGACCTTCCAGCCCTGGCGCGCGACGAAGGCGTTCTCGGCGCGCCCTTCGGCGAACGCGGCGCGCACGTCGGCGAAGCGATCCTCGGCCGTGCTGCGATGGGCCTGCCAGATGGCGACCACCGGGTGCGCCGACTGCACCAGCGCGCAGCCCGGCTGCAGGCGCAGCCGCGTGGCGGCGGGGTCGCAGCCGGCCAGCCGCTCCAAGCCCTGCGGTGGTGCGGGGTCGGCGGCATGTTCGGCTTCGTGCACCGCCCATTCCAGACGGGCCACGTCGGCCAGGTAGGGTTCGCTGGCGAGTTGCGTGTCGGTTTCGACGAAGGCCGCGAGCGCGCCGCCCCAGCGCGCCAGGTCGCCCTTCTCGGGCGGCGCGGCGCGCCAGAAGGTGCGCGCCAGGCCGGCGAACGACTCCTCCCCGACGAGCTGCTGCAGCGTGGGGTGGGCGGCGGCCAGCGCGCGTTCGGCCAGCGCGCCGGCGTTCGAGCGGTAGGCCTCCAGGCCGCGCTCGAAGCGGGCGCCGTCGCGCATCCAGCCGCCGACGACGGCCGGTCGCGCGTCGCGCCACAGCGCGCGCAGCAGCATCTGCTGGCGCAGCGCTTCGCGTTCGAAGGCGGCGTCCATCAGGCGGCCTCCACCACGGGCACCAGGGGCGACTCGAAGCAGGCTTCGGCCGACGCGGCTTCATCCAGCAGGACGTCGAGCGAAGGGATGTCGGTGTCCCATTCGATGAGCACCGGCCGCGGCCCCAGCCGCGCCACCGTGTGGCGGAACACCTGCCACACCGGCGGGTGGACGCGGCTGCCGTGGTCGTCGATGACGATCTCGCCTTCGGCGTTGTAGCCGGCGAGGTGGATCTCGCCGACGATGGCGGGATCGATGGCGTCGACCCAGGCCTTCGCCCTGGCGACGGCCACCACGGGGTCGGACGCGCCTTCGTTCAGGTAGTTCACCACCAGGTTGTTCACGTCCAGCAGCAGCCCGCACCCGGTGCGGCGCGCCAGCGTGTTGAAGAAGTCGGGTTCGGCGATGCGGTCGTCGGCCCAGTGAAGATAGGCCGACAGGTTCTCGACAAGGAGCGGCCGCTTCAGCCGGTCCTGCACGCGCTGCACGTTGGCCGCCATGAGCGCCAGCGAAGCGTCGGTGAAAGCCACCGGCAGCAGGTCGGCCGCATGCACGACCGGGCCGCCGTGTCGCCGCGGGGCACGGGCGAACGAGGCGTGGTCGCTGATGCGCACGGCGTCGATGCGGGCGGCCAGCGCGGCCAGGCGGTCCAGGTGCCAGGGGTCCAGGCCGGCGGCCGACCCCAGCGCCAGGCCCACGCCATGCAGGCTGACGGGCCAGCGCTCGCGCGCCGCCTCCAGCACCTGCAGCGCGGCACCGCCGTCGGCGAAGAAGTTCTCCGAATGCACCTCGACGAAGCCAATCGCAGGCCGCTCTTCGAGCAGTTGCGCATAGTGCGGCTGGCGCATGCCGATGCCGGTGTGCATGGGGAAGGACTCCTCGCCTCGGGTCAGCTGTGGAGGGGCTTCAGGTCTTCTTGACCTTCATCTTGGCGTCCGCTTCGGACATGCCCTTCATGTCCTTGCAGGTGCCCTTGGCGACGTACTTCCAGTCCTCGGGCGCCATGTCGGCCTTGGTCTGGCCGGCGCAGGAATGGCTGCCCGACAGGTTGGCACAGTCGTTCTGGCCCGCCTTGGCGATGCCGTAGCACTTCTCCTTGCCCTTGTTGGCGTCGGCGGCGGACGCCGTGCCGGCCAGGCCGAGCGCCAGCAGCGAGGCGACGGCCGATGAGAGAACGAGACGCTGGTTCATGTTCGAGACTCCTGTTGCACAGATGAGGTTGGGAACGAGCCGGGCCGTTGCGGCAGCCGACGCCCAGGTAGTCGCAGCCGGTCCGCGGTCCTTACACTGCGGGCCTACGCCATTTTCAGCAGTTTCCCGCAATGTCCGAATTCCCGCGCCAGGTGGAGGCGTTGCGCCCGCAGCTGCTGCGCTTCGCCCGGGCCCAGCTGCGCAACGACGCCTGGGCCGAGGACGCCGTCTCCGAGACCCTGCTCGCGGCGCTGGAGAAGCCGCAGGCCTTCGCCGGCCAGTCGCAGCTCAAGACCTGGCTGGTGGGCATCCTGAAGCACAAGCTGGTGGACCAGCTGCGCCGCCACCAGCGCGAATGCAGCCTCACCACCGACGACGACGAGGCCGACCTCGACGAGCTGCTGTTCGCCGCCGACGGCCACTGGCGCGAGGCGCCGCAGGAATGGGGCCACCCCGAACACACGCTGCGCGAACGCCAGTTCATGCAGGTGCTGGAAGCCTGCATCGAGAAGCTCCCCCCCAACCAGGGCCGCGTCTTCATGATGCGCGAATGGCTGGAACTGGAAAGCGAAGAGATCTGTAAGCAGCTGGCGATCACGCCGACCAACCTGTGGGTCCTGCTGCACCGCGCACGTCTGCGCCTGCGCGAATGCCTGCAGCAGCAGTGGTTCGTGCTGCGGCCGGCCGGTTGAACGGACGATGAAGATGATGCTCAACTGCCGCGAAGCGACGCGTGTCGTGCTGCAGGGCGAAGACCGTGCCCTGGCCTGGCACGAGCGCCTGCGCCTGCGCCTGCATCTGGGGATGTGCAGCGCGTGCACACGATTCGTCGGCCAGGTGCGGCTGATGCGCGGCGCGATGGACCGCTGGAAGGCCTACGCCGAGGAAGACGACGTCGCGCCGCCGCGCTGAACCCGTCTCAGGCGATCGCGCCCGCCGCCACGCGCAGGTCTTCGCGCGTCGCCAGCGCGCAGGCCAGCGCCACTTCCAGCCCCTGCACCAGCGTCGCCAGCGGCAGGCTGGGCTGTCCCGGCGCACGCGCCGCCTGCTCGGGCAGCAGCGGCAGGTGCATGAAGCCGCCGCGCACCGCCGGTGTGGCCGACAGCCGGTGCATGAGGCCGAAGAAGACGTGGTTGCAGACGAAGGTGCCGGCACTCTGCGACACCGAAGCCGGCAGCCCGGCGGCGCGCAGCGCGGCCACCATCGCCTTGATGGGCAGGGTGGCGAAATAGGCCGCCGGCGCGCCCGCCACCACCGGCAGGTCGACCGGCGCGGCGCCGGCGTTGTCGGCGATGCGCGCGTCGTCGACGTTGATCGCCACCCGCTCGACGGAGAAGTCGCTGCGGCCCGCGGCCTGGCCCAGCGCCAGCACCAGGGCGGGTTCGCCGCTGCGCGACCGCACCTCGGCCAGCACGCCGTCCAGTGCCGCCAGCGCGGCGCCGAATTCGCACGGCAGGCAGGCCGCATGCACCGGGTGGCCGCCGACGCTGCGGCCGTGCAGCGCCTGCGCCACCTGCCACGAAGGATTGACGGACTCGCCGCCGAAGGGCTCGAAGCCGGTGAGGACGACGGGACGGGCGGGCCGTGGCATGCAAGGCATCATACGGGGCTGCGCACACCGCGCCGCCCTGCCGCTGTCCCTTGAGTCCGCTCACCGCCGCCTTCCCGCCCCGCCCCCGCCACGCCGCCTTCCGGGGCCGCTTCCAGGCCCCCAGCGAAGCCGTCCTGCTGGCCATTGCCGTCTTCTGGGCGGCGCTGGCCAACGGCCCATTCTTCAGCGCCGTCTTCAACCCGCTGGAAGGCGGCCTCCTGGCGCACCCGGGCTACGCAGCGGCGATCTTCGTCGCGCTGGCGGCGCTGCACTTCCTGCTGCTGGCACTGCTGGCCTGGCGCTTCGTCGCCAGGCCGGTGCTGGTGCTGCTGGTGCTGGTGGCCGCGGTGGCGGCGCACTACATGGGGCACTACGGCGTGTTCCTGGATCCTTCGATGATCCGCAACGTGCTGCACACCGACCCCGCCGAGGCAGGCGAACTGCTGGGCCTGGCGCTGGCGCGCGACCTGCTGCTGTTCGCCGGTCCGCCGCTGGCGCTGCTGTGGCTGGTGCGCTTCACGCCACGCCGCTGGCTGCGTGCGCTGGTCTGGCGCGCCGGCTCCGTGGTGCTGGCGCTGGGGGTGCTGGTCGGCTCGGTGCTGGCCATGTTCCAGCCCTTCTCTTCGCTGATGCGCAACCAGAAGGACACACGCTACCTCATCACGCCGGCCAACGCGCTGTGGTCCACCGCCGTGGTGCTGGGCCCGCAGGCGCGCGCCGCGCGCGGGCCGAAGCTGCCCATCGGCGAGGACGCCGCGCCCGGCGCGCGCATGGCGGCGCGCCAGCGCCCGCTGCTGGTGGTGCTGGTGGTGGGCGAGACGGCGCGCGCCGCCAACTGGGGCCTGTCCGGCTATGCGCGCCAGACCACCCCCGAGCTCGCGAAGCTGCCCGTGATCCCCTTCAAGGACGTCACCGCCTGCGGCACCAACACCGAAGTCTCGCTGCCCTGCATGTTCGCCCCGGTGGGCCGGCGCGACTACGACGAGGACCGCATCCGCAACAGCGAGACGCTGCTGCACGTGGTGGCGCGCGCCGGCGTGGGCGTCTTCTGGCGCGACAACCAGTCGGGCTGCAAGGGCGTGTGCGACGGCCTGCCCAACGAGACGATGCACGACCTGAAGCCCGCCGGCCTGTGCGCCGACGGCCGCTGCCTCGACGAGGCCCTGCTCGCCGGCCTGCCCGAGCGGCTGCAGCAGGCCAGGGGCACGCAACTGCTGGTGCTGCACCAGCTGGGCAACCACGGGCCTTCGTACTTCCGCCGCTACCCGCCGGCCTTCGCGCGCTTCCAGCCCGAGTGCCGGCACGACGACCTGCAGCGCTGCAGCGTGGCCGAGATCGTGAACGCCTACGACAACGCGCTGCTCTACACCGACCACGTGCTGGCCAGGCTGATCGGCCAGCTGCAGCAGCAGGCCGGCCGGCTGGACAGTGCGCTGCTCTACGTGTCCGACCACGGCGAATCGCTGGGCGAGAACAACCTCTTCCTGCACGGCCTGCCGTACGCGCTGGCCCCCGATGTGCAGAAGAAGGTGCCGATGCTGATGTGGCTGTCGCCCGGCTTCGCCGACGCCAGCGGCGTGGACCCCGAGTGCCTGCGCGCGCGCGCCGCCCGGCCGGCCGCGCACGACCACCTGTTCCATACCCTGCTCTCGCTGCTGGACGTGAAGACGAAGCTGCACGACGACGCCTGGGACCTGACCAGCGGCTGCCGCCGCGCGCCGCCGTGACCGCACAGCGGCGCCAGGACGCGCTGGTCACGCTGGGCGCGCTGGCCCTGCTGCTCCTGTGGGACGCCAGCGGCGCCGACCTCTGGCTGCAGCGCCTGCACGGCAACGCGACCGGCTTCCCCTGGCGCGAGCACTGGCTCACCGCGCGCGTGGCGCACGACGGCGGGCGCTGGCTGGCCGGTTTCGTGCTGGCGGCGATGGTGCTGAACCTGTGGCGGCCCTGGAGCGAAGGCGTGGGCCGCGGCCGCCGCTGGGCCTGGCTGGGCGTCACCGTGGCCTGCATGTCGCTGATGCCGGTGCTGAAGAAGGCCAGCCTCACCAGCTGCCCCTGGGACCTGGCCGAGTTCGGCGGCGCGGCACGGCATGTGTCGCACTGGGCCTTCGGGGTCGCCGACGGCGGCGCGGGGCACTGCTTCCCTTCCGGACACGCCACGTCGGCGGCGGCCTTCTTCGGCGGCTGGTTCGTGCTGCGCGAGCACCAGCCGAAGCTGGCGCGCGCCTGGCTGGCCGCGGTGTGCGCGCTGACGCTGTTCTACGGCTGGGCGCAGTTGGCGCGCGGCGCCCACTTCGCCAGCCACACGCTGTGGTCGGCCTGGTTGTGCTGGACGCTGGGCTGGCTCGTGCTGGGCCTGCAGAGCGGCCGCGCTACAGCCGGTCCTGCCCCAGCACGCTGACGCCAATCTCGGCCGGCGGCAGCAGGTCGGCACGCGACTTCGCGTCGACGAAGCGCAGCCGCAGCCGGTAGCGCCCGTCGGCCAGCGCCACCGTGGTCTGGGTGGCGCCGTTGGCGAAGTCCTGCACCTTGGGTTCGCGCCCGTCGCGCAGCGTCTCCAGCACGAAGTGGCCGGTGCGCTCGGCGCTCTGGCCGGCGGCGCAGACGCCCCAGCCATCGACCGAGAAACGCAGGTTGAACGGGCTGGCCACCGTTTCGCCGTCGCGCAGGTTGGCGAAGTTCACCCATTCGCCGGGTGGCCGCGGCCGCGACAGTTCTTCCTCGTACCAGGCCCGGCAGGTGGCTTCGAAGTTGCGCCCATCGATCTTCGGCGCTTCGCCGGTGCGCTGGCCCGTGACCTCGACCGTGATCTCCGGGCTGTAGACGAAGTACGGCCGGTGGTCGTGGTCGGCGAACAGCAGGCGCAACCTGTGCTTGCCCGGTGGCAGGTCCAGCGTGGTCAGGGTCTGGCCCTTGCCGAAATGCTTGTGCGTGTCGCTGAAGGGGATCTTCTCGGTCACGAAGACCGGCAGCGGCGCGTCCACCAGCAGATGGTGGTGACCCGTGCCGGCCAGGACCTTGCCCGCCGGCACCACGCCCATGCCGCGCACCGCGAATTCCACCAGGAAGGGCGTGCGCACCTTCTGGCCGTTGCGCAGGTTGGAGAAGTCGACGAGCGTCGGCTCCTTCAGGTTGGGCTGCGTGCGTTCGGCGGTGTGGCGCAGCCAGCAACTGCGCTGGAGATCGTCTTGGGGCAGGGGAGTGGCGGTGGCGACGGCGCAGCAGAGGAGTCCGAGGGCAGCCAGGGCGATTCGCATCGCGCTGGATGTTAGCAATGGTTACAAAACGCCGAACCCCCCGGGATTCAGGCCGGCGGCCCGAAACCGCCGCCGCCCGGGGTTTCGATCACGAACTGGTCGCCCGGCTCCATGGCGGCGGAACCGATGTGCGAGAGCGTCTCCACGGTCCCGTCGCCGCGCAGCACGCGGTTCACCCCCGGCGCCCCCGGCTGACCGCCGGCCATGCCGAAGGCGGGCACGACGCGGCCGTTGCTCAGGATGGAAGCGGTCATGCCTTCCAGGAAACGCACCCGGCGCACGCCGCCGTCGCCGCCCTTCCAGCGCCCGGCGCCGCCGCTGCCGGCGCGGATCTCGTAGCTTTCCAGGCGCACCGGGAAGCGGAACTCCAGCACCTCGGGGTCGGTCAGGCGCGAGTTGGTCATGTGCGTCTGCACGACGCTGGTGCCGTCGAAGCCCGGGCCGGCGCCGCTGCCGCCGGAGATGGTCTCGTAGTACTGGTGGGTCTCGTTGCCGAAGGTGAAGTTGTTCATCGTGCACTGGCTGGCCGCCATCACACCGAGCGCGCCGTAGAGCGCGTTCGTGACGCACATGCTCGTCTCCACGTTGCCCGCCACCACCGCCGCCGGCGGGTTCGGGTTCAGCATGCAGCCCGGCGGCACCACCACGTGCAGCGGTTTCAGGCAGCCGGCGTTGAGCGGGATCTCGTCGTCCACCAGGGTGCGGAAGACGTACAGCACGGCGGCCATCGTGACGGCCTTGGGCGCGTTGAAGTTGTTCGGCAGTTGCGCGCTGGTGCCGCTGAAGTCGATCGTCGCTTCGCGCGCGGCGCCGTCCACGGTGACCTTCACCGCGATCTGCGCGCCGTTGTCCAGCGCCAGCGTGAAGGCACCGTCCTTGAGCGCCGTGATGACGCGGCGCACGCTCTCTTCGGCGTTGTCCTGCACGTGCTGCATGTAGGCCGCCACGGTGGCGCGGCCGAACTGCGCCACCATCGCGCGCAGTTCCTGCACGCCCTTCTCGTTGGCGGCGATCTGCGCGCGCAGGTCGGCCACCGTCTGCTGCGGGTTGCGCGCCGGCCAGGGGCCGGAGGCGAGCATCGCGTTCAGCCCGGCTTCGCGCAACGTGCCTTCGCGCACGAGCAGGAAGTTGTCGAACAGCACGCCTTCCTCGGCGATGGTCTTGCTGAAGGGCGGCATCGAACCGGGCGTGCTGCCGCCGATGTCGGCATGGTGGCCGCGGCTGGCAACGAAGAAGCTGGGCTTCGCGTCCCCGGGCTCCAGGTACACCGGCGTCACCACCGTCACGTCGGGCAGGTGGGTGCCGCCGTGGTAAGGGTCGTTGAGCACGTAGACGTCGCCTTCGCGCATCGCCGGGTTGCGACCGATCACGGTCTTGATGCTCTCGCTCATCGAGCCCAGGTGCACCGGCATGTGCGGCGCGTTGGCGATCAGCGCGCCGGCGGCGTCGAAGAGCGCGCAGCTGAAGTCCAGCCGCTCCTTGATGTTCACCGAGTAGGCGGTGTTCTGCAGCCGCAGCCCCATCTGCTCGGCGATGTTCATGAACAGGTTGTTGAAGACCTCCAGCATCACCGGGTCGGCCTCGGTGCCGATGGCGTGTTCGCTCTCGCGCGGGTGCACCCGTTCCAGCTCGATCGGGCCGGCCGCCTTCAGCACCGCGCGCCAGCCGGGTTCCACCACTGTGGTGGCGTTGCGCTCGGCCACGATGGCCGGGCCGTCGATGGTGGCGCCGGCGCGCAGCGTCTCGCGCACGAAGAGCGCCGCGTCGAGCCAGCGGCCGCAGTGCATGCGCACGCGCGCGTCGGGTTCCGGCCCATAGGGCACGGGTTCGAGCATGGCGCGCTGCAGGTCGTGGCGCTCGCCGGCGCCCACCGCTTCCACCGAAACCGCCTCCACCACCAGCGTGCGGCCCGGCATCAGGAAGGCGAAACGCTGGCGGTAGGCGGCTTCGAAGGCCAGGCGGATGGCGTCCTGCGGGCCGAAGGGCACCGCCAGCGCGGTGTCGGTGCCCTGGTAGCGCACGTGCACCTGGCGGCGCAGTTCCACCGCGTCGCGCGCCACGCCCTGGCCCGCCAGTTCTTCGGTGGCGGCCTGGCCCAGCAGCGCCAGCTTCGCTTCGGCTGCCGCGAGGCCGGCTTCGTCGAGCGGCAGTTCGAGCGAGGCTTCGCGCATCGCGATCTGGTCGGCGAGCCCCATGCCGTAGGCCGAGAGCACGCCGGCCAGCGGGTGCACGAAGACGCGGCCCATGCCCAGCGCGTCGGCCACGCCGCAGGCGTGCTGGCCGCCGGCGCCGCCGAAGCATTGCAGCGTGTACTGCGTGACGTCGTAGCCGCGCGCGACCGAGATGCGCTTGATCGCGTTGGCCATGTTCTGCACCGCGATCTTCAGGAAGCCTTCGGCCAGCGACTCGGGCGTGGCCTCGCGCCCGGTCTTCGTGCGCACGTCGGCGGCCAGGGCCTCGAACTTCGCGACCACGCCTTCGCGGTCGAGTGCCTCGTTCGCGGCAGGGCCGAAGACCTTCGGGAACCAGGCGGGCTGGATCTTGCCCAGCAGCACGTTGGCGTCGGTGGTGGCCAGCGGACCGCCGCGCCGGTAGCTGGCCGGGCCCGGGTTGGCGCCGGCACTCTCCGGGCCGACGCGCAGGCGCGCGCCGTCGAACGACAGGATCGAGCCGCCGCCGGCGGCCACGGTGTGGATGCTCATCATCGGCGCGCGCATGCGCACGCCGGCCACCTGCGTTTCGAAGGCGCGTTCGAACTCGCCCGCGTAGTGGCTGACGTCGGTGCTGGTGCCGCCCATGTCGAAGCCGATCACCTTCGGGTGGCCGCCCGCCACCGCGGTGCGCACCATGCCGACGATGCCGCCCGCCGGACCGGACAGGATGGCGTCCTTGCCCTGGAAGTGGTGCGCCTCGGTCAGGCCGCCGCTGCTCTGCATGAAGAACAGGCGCACGCCGGGCATCTGCGCCGCCACCTGATCCACGTAGCGGCGCAGGATGGGGCTGAGGTAGGCGTCGACCACCGTGGTGTCGCCGCGCGAGACCAGCTTCATCAGCGGGCTCACCTCGTGGCTCACGCTCACCTGCGTGAAGCCGACCTCGCGCGCGATGCGGGCCGCCGCCTGTTCGTGCGCCGGGTAGCGGTAGCCGTGCATGAAGACGACGGCCACGCTGCGGATGCCGGCGTCGTGCGCGGCCCACAGGCGTTCGCGCAGGTGCATCTCCTCCAGCGGCTGCACCACCTCGCCGTGCGCGCCCATGCGTTCCTGCGCCTCGATCACGCGTTCGTAGAGCAGTTCGGGCAGCACGATCCGGCGCTCGAACAGCTTCGGCCGCGCCTGGTAGGCGATGCGCAGCGCGTCGCGGAAGCCGCGCGTGGTGACCAGCAGCGTGCGTTCGCCCTTGCGTTCCAGCAGCGCGTTGGTGGCCACCGTGGTGCCCATCTTCACGCAGTCCACGCGCGCCGGCGTGATGGGCTCGCCGGGCGCCAGTTGCAGCAGGCGGCGGATGCCTTCGACCGCGGCGTCGCGGTACTGCTCGGGGTTTTCCGACAGCAGCTTCAGCGTGTGCAGCGTGCCCGCGGGGTCGCGCCCCACCACGTCGGTGAAGGTGCCGCCGCGGTCGATCCAGAATTGCCAGCGCTTGGGTGCGTTCATGGGGTGGGTAGCGCGTTCCAGCGCTCGTGGACGAGGCTCATGAGGTGGTGCACGGGCCGCCCGACGGCGGCCCGTACGGCTTCGGCATAGGGCGGCATGTTGGTGCATTCCAGCACCAGGGCCTGCAGCGAGGGTTCGCGCGCCAGCAGCCTGCGCGCGGCGTCCCGCACGTCGGCTTCGGCCGCGGCGGCGTCCAGCGTGGGCCGGTCCTCCAGCAGCGTGCGCTGCAACGAACAGCCGGGCACCAGCCCTTCGACCGGCGTGTCCGCGCGCGCACCCGCGGCGGCCAGATGCACCGCGCCCAGCGAAGCCGCGTCGACCGTGATCACCCCGGGCGCCGGCAGTTCGGGCAGCTTCAGCAGTGCCGAGGTCCACACCGGCACCGGCAGCGCGGCCTGCAGTTCGTGCTGGAAGGCGACCAGGAAACCGCAGCTGGTGGTGAGGGCGCGCGCGCCCTCGGCCACCAGCGCGCGGCCGGCTTCGACGAAGGGCCGCAGCAGCGCAGGGTCGCCCTCCTGCACCACGCGCCTGGGCGAGGCGCCGGCCACGACCCGGAAGCGCACCGGCATGTGCCAGCTGGCCGCGTTGCCCACGTCGCCCGGCGGGCGCGGGAAGCGAGTCTCGAGCATCAGGACGCCCAGGAAACCGCTCACAGCGACGTGGCCGCGCGCGCGGCCTGGTCGTACATGCCGCTCATGGTGCGCAGCAGGCGCGCCAGTTCGCCGATGTCGGCGTTGAGCTCGGTGTCCAGGCTCTTCACCAGGCATTCCTCGCGCACCGCACGGTACTGCTGCACGAAGGCCTCGCCCTGCGCGGTGGGGCTGTAGAAGACTTCCTTGCCCTGCTTGTCTGCCTGCGCCAGGCCGGCGGCGACCAGCTTCTTCAGCGAGTAGGCCACCACGTGCGTGTCCTCGTAGTTGAGCACGAAGCAGATGTCGGCCAGCTTCTTGTTGCGCGCCCGGTGGCAGATGTGGTGCACCAGCAGCACGTCGGTGATGGTGAGGTCGGGGCAGCCGGCGGCCGCCATGCAGCGCACCGCCCAGCGCGAGAACGCGTTCCAGGCCACGATGAGGCCGAACTCGAACTCCGACAGCTCCACGCTCTTCGGGCTGACCAGGTGCGAGGAAGAGACGATGCCGGCGCCGCGCGGCGAAGCGGTGGCGGCGGCGGGCGGCGCGGACTTTCGGGCCATCGGGGTTTGTACTCAAACATCCATGATTTATTGACAATTTATCTGAACGATCTCTAGACTTCAACCGCACCACGGGTAAGCACGATGGACCGGCCCGAACGGCACGCCGCATGCTTGGCCTCCCCTTCACACATCACCCGCCCGCCACAGGAGCGCCGATGAAACTGCAGACTTCCTTCGTTTTGGCCGGCGCGCTGCTGGCCGTCATGACCTCCGGCCTGGCCCAGGCCCAGACCAAGTGGGACCTGCCCGCCGCCTACCCGGCGAACAACTACCACACCGAGAACCTGGTCCAGTTCGCGACCGACGTCGACAAGGCCACCGGCGGCAAGCTCAAGATCACGGTGCACGCCAACGCGTCGCTGTTCAAGGCGCCGGAGATCAAGCGCGCCGTGCAGGGCGGCCAGGCGCAGATCGGCGAGATCCTGCTGGCCAACTTCCAGAACGAGTGGCAGATCTTCGGCGCCGACGGCCTGCCCTTCCTGGCCGACAGCTACGACGATGCCGCCAAGCTCTACAAGGCGCAGCGCCCGCTGATGGAGAAGAAGCTCGGCGAGCAGGGCATGATGCTGCTGTACGCCGTGCCGTGGCCGCCGCAGGGCATCTACGTCAAGAAGCCGATCAACGGCGCGGCCGACCTGAAGGGCGTGAAGTGGCGCGCCTACAGCCCGGCCACCGCGCGCATCGCCGAACTGGTGGGCGCGCAGCCGGTCACGGTGCAGGCGGCGGAACTGTCGCAGGCCATGGCCACCGGCGTCATCGAAAGCTACATGTCCAGCGGCTCGACCGGCTACGACACCAAGACCTACGAGCACATCAAGTACTGGTACGACACCCAGGCCTGGCTGCCGAAGAACGCGGTGCTGGTGAACAAGGCCGCCTTCGACGCCCTGGACAAGCCCACCCAGGCCGCCGTGCTGAAGGCCGGTGCCGACGCCGAGGCGCGCGGCTGGAAGCTTTCGCAGGCCAAGAACGGCGAGTACATCGACCTGCTGAAGAAGAACGGCATGAACATCGTCGCTCCTTCGGCGCAGCTGAAGGCCGACCTGAAGAAGGTCGGCGACACCATGCTGAAGGAATGGCTGGAGAAGGCCGGACCCGAAGGTCAGCAGCTGATCGACGCCTACCGCAAGTAGACCGCCGTGCGCCGCCTGCTCGACGCGCTGTACGACGGCGCGGCGGCGCTCGCCGCCGTCTGCATGGTGGGGCTGCTGGCGATGGTGCTGCTGTCCATCGCCGGCCGCCAGCTGCACTTCCACCTGCCGGGCACCGACGCCTACGCCGGCTACCTGATGGCCGCCGCCGGCTTCCTGGCGCTGGCGCACACCCTCAAGCGCGGCGAACACATCCGCGTGACCCTGGTGCTGTCGGCGCTGAAGGGCGCGGCGCGGCGTGCGGTGGAGATCTGGGCCCTGGGCGCGGCCACCGGGCTGGCGCTGCTGTCGGCCTGGTACGCCTGCCGGCTGTCGTGGGTGTCCTGGGCGCTGCACGACGTGTCCACGGGCAACGACGCCACGCCGCTGTGGATTCCGCAGCTGAGCATGGCCGCCGGCTCGGTGGTGCTGGCCATCGCCTTCATCGACGAGTTCGTGCTCGAACTGCAAGGCCGGCGCGTCGCGGCCGGTTCCGAGGAAATGCTGCACAACGAATGACCGCATGAGCGACATCGGCATCACCTTCCTGCTCGTCGCGGCGCTGTTCGTCATCCTGGGCAGCGGCGTCTGGATCGGACTCACGCTCACCGGCGTGGCCTGGATCGGCATGCAGCTGTTCAGCAGCCGCCCGGCCGGCGACGCGATGGCCGTCACCATCTGGGGCAGCGCCTCGAGCTGGACGCTGACCGCGCTGCCGCTGTTCGTGTGGATGGGCGAGATCCTGTTCCGCACCCGGCTCAGCCAGGACATGTTCCGCGGCCTGGCGCCGTGGATGCAGGCCCTGCCCGGCCGCCTGCTGCACGTGAACGTGGTGGGCTGCGCCATCTTCGCCGCCGTCTCCGGCAGCAGCGCCGCCACCTGCGCCACCATCGGCAAGATGAGCCTGCCGGAACTGAAGCAGCGCGGCTACCCCGACGGCATCTCGGTCGGCTCGCTGGCCGGCGCCGGCACGCTGGGGCTGCTGATCCCGCCTTCGATCATCATGATCGTCTACGGCGTCACGGCCGACGTCTCGATCTCGCAGCTGTTCATCGCCGGCGTGCTGCCGGGCGCCATGCTGGCGCTGCTGTTCTCCGGGTACCTGGTGTTCTGGGCGCTGCGCAACCCGCAGCAGGTGCCGCCGCCCGACCGCCACTTCACCTTCGCCGAGAAGCTGCACGAGTCGCGCCACCTCATTCCCGTGGTGCTGCTCATCGTGGCGGTGCTGGGCGGCATCTACAGCGGTGTCGCCACCGCCACCGAGGCGGCGGCCATCGGCGTGCTGGGCTCGCTGGTGATCAGCGTCGCCCAGGGCTCGATGTCGTGGCAGACCTTCAAGGACAGCCTGCTCGGCGGCACCCGGCTGTACTGCATGATCGCCCTCATCCTGTCGGGGGCGGCCTTCCTCACGCTGTCCATGGGCTACATCGGCCTGCCGCGCCACCTGGCGGAGTGGATCGCGACGCTGGGCCTGTCGAAGGTCCAGCTGCTGGCGGCGCTGCTGGTGTTCTACGCGGTGCTGGGCTGCTTCCTCGACGGCATCAGCATGGTGGTGCTGACCATGGGCGTGATCCTGCCCACCATCCAGAAGGCCGGCATCGACCCGCTGTGGTTCGGCATCTTCGTCGTGCTGGTGGTGGAGATGGCGCAGATCACGCCGCCGGTGGGCTTCAACCTGTTCGTGCTGCAGGGCATGACCCGGCGCGAGATCGGCTGGATCTCCCGCGTCACGCTGCCCTTCTTCTTCCTCATGATCGGCGCCGTGGTGCTGATCTACGTCTTCCCCGGCATCGTGAGCTGGCTGCCCGAACGCATGCGCGGCTGATCGCCGGCGGCGGGATCTGGCCGGTCTTGGCGCCGCTGTTCGGGCCTTCGTCCGCGCCCGCGCTTCCTAACATCGCCCACGGGGCCCATGGCGTCCGCCCGACGGCGACTGGCGCCTGCCCGCGAAGGAACCGCGATGTCCGACATGTCACTGCCGCCGCTCCCGTTCGAGCCGACCGAGGTCTCGCCCGACCTGCCGCCCGCCGTGGTGGTGGACAGCCCGGCCGCGCCCGCCGCCCCGCCGGCGGCCGACTCGCGCCTGCCGGCCGCCGACAAGCCTGCCGAGAGCCGTGACCGGTTCGCCTGGCCGACCCCGCCCTTTGCCGCCTATCCCGGACCGGCGCCCTCCAGCCAGCCCGAACCCTGCGAAGTGGAAGGCCTGAACGGCAAGACCCTGGTCGGCCGGCTCATGTACTTCAGCCCCGCCACCGGCATCGTCAAGCTGCGCGTGGTGCCCACGCGCGGCACCATCACGCTGCGCTTCGACCAGTTCCGCCGCCTGCGCCTGCTGCACCCGCTGTCGCCGCTGCCCGACGGCGCCTCGACGCCGCAGACCGCGGCC
Organism: Rubrivivax sp.; assembly: GCA_044224175.1. Lineage (GTDB taxonomy): Bacteria > Pseudomonadota > Gammaproteobacteria > Burkholderiales > Burkholderiaceae_C > Rubrivivax. The sequence continues at coordinate 146,360 of JBGAKY010000004.1, forward strand.
CTGGAACAGCGTCCGGCGCTGCCCTTCCGCGTGAAGCTCAAGGGCGTGGAGCCGCTCGAGGGCCTGACCATCGGCCATGTCGAGACCGACTTCGGCATGTTCGTCTTCGAGCCGCTGGACATGGCCGGCAACGTGCGCCGCAGCTTCTTCCCGCGCGCCGGCTACGACAGCGCACGCGTCGGCCAGCGCATCGGCGAAGCCCTGGTGGAACAGAGCGTGGCCACCCCGGAACAGGTGCAGGAGGCGCTGGAGGAACAGCAGCAGTTGCGCGCGCAGAAGCTGGGCGACATGCTGGTGGTGCGCCAGATCATCACGCCCGAGGAACTGGCGCAGGCGATCGACCAGCAGGCCAGGATGCCGATGGTGCGCATCGGCGAGGCGCTGATCGCGATGGGCTTCCTCACCGAAGCGCAGCTGGACCTGGCGCTGGCACAGCAGAAGGCCGACCGCAGCGTGGCGCTGGGCGAGCTGCTGGTGCGCAAGGGCACGGTCACGCGCCAGGACCTGCAGACCGCGCTGGCGCGCAAGATGGGCTACCCGCTGGTGGACGTGGTGCAGTTCCCCTGCGACGCACAGGCCATCGGGCGCCTGTCCTACGCCATCGCGCAGCGCCTGCCGGCGCTGCCGCTGATGCTGCACGGCGGCCGCCTGGTGGTGGCGCTGGAAGACCCTTCGCAGCGGCTCACGGTCGACGAGATCGAGTTCGCCAGCCAGCTCAAGGTGGTACCGGTGCTGGCGCGCGCGGGCAGCCTGAAGGGCGCCATCGACGCCGCCTACGAGAAGGTGGGCGCGCTCGACTTCTCGCAGCGCAGCATGCACAGCGAAGGCCCGGCAGCGGCGGAGTTCGAGGCCGAAGACGCCGGCAAGCTGCTGGCCACGCTGGAGCAGCAGCAGACCAACGACACCCGCGTCGACGACGAGGACGAGCGCCAGATCGAGCAGAGCGACAACTCGCTCGTGCGCCTGATCAACACGATGATCCTGGAAGCGCAGTCGCAGGGCGTCTCCGACATCCACATCGAGACCCAGCCCGGGCGCGACAAGGTGCGCGTGCGCTTCCGCAAGGACGGCATGCTCAAGCCCTACCTGGAGCTGCCGCACACCTACCGCAGCGCGCTGCTGGCGCGGCTGAAGATCATGTGCGACCTCGACATCAGCGAGCGCCGCAAGCCGCAGGACGGCAAGATCAACTTCGGCCGCTTCGTGCCGGGCCAGAGGCTCGAGCTGCGCGTGGCCACCATCCCCACCAACAACGGCCTCGAGGACGCGGTGCTGCGCCTGCTGGCTTCGGCCAAGCCGCTGCCGCTGGAAAAGCTGGGGCTGTCGCCGGTGAACCTGGAGCGGCTGAAGTTCGTGATCGAACGGCCCTACGGCATGATCCTCTGCGTGGGCCCCACCGGCTCCGGCAAGACGACCACGCTGCACAGCGTGCTGGGCCACATCAACCGCCCCGACCGGAAGATCTGGACCGCCGAGGACCCGATCGAGATCACCCAGAACGGCCTGCGCCAGGTGCAGGTGAACCCGAAGATCGACTGGACCTTCGCGAAGGCGCTGCGCGCCTTCCTGCGTGCCGACCCCGACGTGGTGATGGTGGGCGAGATCCGCGACGGCGAGACCGCGCAGACCGCCATCGAAGCCTCGCTCACCGGCCACCTGGTGATGTCCACCCTGCACACCAACAGCGCCGCCGAGACCGTGACGCGCCTGCTGGACATGGGCATGGACCCGTTCAACTTCGCCGATTCGCTGCTCGCCGTGCTGGCGCAGCGCCTGGTGCGCCGCCTGTGCGCCGACTGCAAGACCGGCCACGAGGCGGGCGAGGAAGAGTTGCAGGAGCTCCTGACCGACCACCAGCGCGCCTGCGCCGGCATCGAAGGCACGCCCGGCGAAGCCGACGTGCTGGCCGACTGGAAGCGCCGCTTCGGCAACGCCCAGGGCGGCTTCACGGTCTACAAGCCGGTGGGCTGCTCCCGCTGCGACAAGACCGGCTTCCGCGGCCGCGCCGGCATCCATGAGCTGATGACGGTGTCCAAGCCGCTGAAGTCGCTCATCCAGTCCGGCAGCCGGGCCGAGGAACTGCTCAAGGTGGCGCTCGCCGAAGGCCTGCACACGCTGCGCCAGGACGGCATCGAGAAGGTGCTGGCCGGCGTGACGACGCTGGACGAGGTGCGCGGCGCTTCGAACAACTAGCCGCGCCGCGCCTTCTCGACGGTGGCGATGTCGATCTTCGTCATCTGCATCATCGCGTCGAACGCGCGCTTCGCGGCCGCAGGGTCGGGGTCGGCGATGGCGTCGGTCAGCGCGCGCGGCGTGATCTGCCACGACAGGCCCCACCTGTCCTTGCACCAGCCGCAGGCGCTTTCCTGGCCGCCGTTGCCGACGATGGCGTTCCACAGGCGGTCGGTCTCGGCCTGGTCGTCGGTCGCGACCTGGAACGAGAACGCCTCGGTGTGCTTGAACGCGGGGCCGCCGTTCAGGCCCAGACAGGGGATGCCCAGCACGGTGAACTCGACCGTCAGCACGTCGCCCTGCTTGCCCGAAGGGTAGTCGCCCGGGGCGCGGTAGACCTTGCCGACGCGGCTGTCGGCGAAGGTCTCGGCGTAGAAGCGCGCCGCTTCGAGCGCGTCGCGGTCGTACCAGAGGCAGATGGTGTTCTTCGCAACCATGGGCGTTCTCCCCGGAGTGGCGCGCCATCGTATCGGGTTGATGCCGAGCGGGCCCCGAAGACCGCGACAGCACAATGACGCCATGCCTCGCTTCGCGCCTGTCTTCGTCGCCCTGCTGGTCGCTGCCGGCGAAACTAGGCAGGGCCCGCCGGTGAAGTCGCTCGTTTCCTGCGAAGGCAACGGTGACGAG
>JBGAKY010000075.1:0-26840 GCA_044224175.1 Rubrivivax sp.
AGTGGATGCTGTCGCACCTGTACGAGTTCGAAGGCCACTCGCTGCAGAGCGTGGCCAAGGGGGCCTTCGACCTCGGCAAGCTGCAGGACGAGGAAGAGAAGAAGAAGTCCGAGGAGACCGCCACCGCGCTGAAGCCGGTGCTCGAGCGCATGACCGCCGCGCTGAAGGAGCGCGCGAAGGACGTCCGCACGACGACGCGGCTCGTCGATTCGCCGGCATGCCTGGTGGTCGAGGACGGCGACATGAGCGGGCACCTGGCGCGGCTGCTGAAGCAGGCCGGGCAGAGCGCGCCGTCGTCGCTGCCGATCCTCGAAATCAATGCCGAGCACGCACTGGTGCGGCGGCTCGCGGACACCGAAGACGACGCCCGCTTCGCGGACCTCGCGCAGGTGTTGTTCGACCAGGCGCTGCTGGCCGAAGGCGGCCAGCTCGAGAACCCGGCGGCCTACGTGCAGCGCATCAACCGGATGCTGGTCGGCACGGTATGAACGCCGGCCGACATCGTCAGATGCGCAGCGGCGGCTCGGCCATCGTCTCGAGCTGCTCGCGCAACTGCGTCACCTGCTGAGACCAGTAGGCCGGCGTGCCGAAGTCGGGGAAGGCGCGCGGGAAGGCCGGGTCGCTCCAGCGCTCGGCGAGCCAAGCGCTGTAGCGCAGCATGCGCAGGCTGCGCAGCGGCTCCATCAGCGCCAGCTCGCTCTCGTCGAAGTCGCTGAACTGCGCGTAGCCCTCGAGCAGCAGCGAGAGCTGCCACGTGATCGAGCGGCGGTCGCCCGAGACCAGCATCCACAGGTCCTGCACCGCGGGGCCGGTGCAGGCGTCATCGAGGTCGACCACATGCGGCCCGCCGTCGCGCCACAGCACGTTGCCGAGGTGGCAGTCGCCGTGCAGGCGCAGCAGCTGCTTGGGCGGAGTCTCGGCCCACGCGGCCACGATAGCGTCGACCACGGCGGCACTGGCCTGCTCCCAGGCCGGCCGCACGTCGCCGGTGACCACCTCGCGGTCGAGCAGCAGTTGCCGGGCCCGCGCCGCATCGGCGGGTGGATCCATCCGCCAGCGATGCTGGAACGGGCGCACGCGCCCCACGGCATGCAGCCGCCCGATGAAACGGCCCAGTTGCAGCAACGTCGCGTCGTCCTCGAGCTCGGGCTCGCGCCCGGCACACCGCGCCGCGGCAGCCACCCGGTGGACCACGCCGTCGACATCGAAGCGCGCGAGCGTCGGCGGGTCGCCGAACGCATCGCCGCCGAGCACCAGCGGCGGCACCACCGGCACTTCGGCAGCGGCCAGCTCACGCGCCAGCGCGTGCTCCTCGAGGATCTGCTCGTCGCTCCAGCGCCCGGGCCGATAGAACTTGGCGACGATCGCGCGGCCGTCCTCGAGGAACACCTGGAAGACGCGGTTCTCGTACGAATTGAGCTGCAGGATGCGGCCATCGCCGGGCAACCCGACGTCGGCCAGCGCGTCGAGCACGCGCTGCGGCGTGAGCGTCTCGTAGGGGTGGGCGGTCAATGCCGCAGCGGCGGCGTGGCCGCCGGGCGCATCGGCGTGCCGAGGCCGTCGTCGACCGGCAACTCGGCAGCCGCGCGCAGCGCGCCGAAGTCCGAGATGGTCGTCGTCGTGCCTTCACCCGGCCGCCCGTCGGGGCCGAAGAACGAGTCCTGGAACAGAGAGGAATCTTGCCACAGCGTGGCGCGCCGGCGCCCGGAGCCCGAGACGCCCTCGCGACCCGGAATGCCGACGCGCGCCGGCTGAGGCCCGCGCGACGACGCCGGGTTCTGCGGCACGAGCAGCTGCAGTTCGGCCAGCGAAGGTAGGTGATCGACCGGGCAGCGCAGGTAGCGCACGCGGCAGGCCGCCAGCACCGACTGCTTGATCTGCACCGAGCGACGCGACTGACCCCGATCCGTGTCGAGGTCGATCGCCGCCAGCACGCGCCCGTTGGCGCTGCACACGGCGAAGGTCACGTGGATCGAACCGAGCAGTTCGTACCAGTAGCGCACGTCCTGCGGATCGGCCGGCTGGCAGAAGCGCACCAGCGGCAGCTTGGACAGCACGATGTGGTGGGGCAGCGCCTCGCGCAACTGCCGGTACACGCGCCGTTCGTCGGCGTTGAAGACGGGCCGCGCGGTCAGTGCCCACTCGGTGGGCAAGGGCCGCCGATGCTGGCCCCGCTGCCGCACCCAGGCCAGCACGCCGGCCGCGAAGAGCAGCACCGCCGACAGGCTCGCGAAGATCCAGGGCAACAGCGGTGGTGCGGCGACTTCGGTCGACAAGGGGCCATCCCTGGCGGTTCGTAGGTATGGGGCGACTCGCTGCATCGTAGCGGCTGCGAGGAGCGCGGATCATCCCGCATGCAGGGGCGGTCGGGCATCCGCGGTCCCCCCATGCCGGGGAGGAAAATTGTGACAAGCCCATCCGCGCCGCCCAGACCGATGGAAGGGCGGGTCGTGAACTCGTATTAGAATCGTCGGCTTTCCCCGAAACGGCAGGGGAAGAGCGTCCGCAGCACCCGCAGTGTCGAGAGGCCTCCCTCACGAGAGCGCGCCGAGACCTTGCTGCTCCGGGCGAACCATCCGGTCCCGCCGCATCTCCCCTGGAATCCCTCATGAAGACCTTCAGCGCCAAGCCGGCCGAAGTGAAGCACGAGTGGTTTGTGATTGACGCCACCGACAAGGTGCTCGGACGTGTTGCCAGCGAAGTGGCACTCCGTTTGCGCGGCAAGCACAAGGCCATCTACACGCCTCACGTCGACACCGGCGATTTCATCATCGTCGTCAACGCCGAGAAGATCCGCGTCACCGGCTCCAAGGCCACCGACAAGATCTACTACCGCCACAGCGGCTACCCGGGCGGCATCTACGCCACGCCGTTCAAGGACATGCAGGCCAAGCACCCCGGCCGCGCGCTGCAGAAGGCGGTCAAGGGCATGCTGCCCAAGGGCCCGCTGGGCTACGCGATGATCAAGAAGCTGAAGGTCTATGCCGGTGACTCGCACCCGCACACCGCTCAGCAACCCAAGACGCTGGCGATTTGACGAGGTTGCGATGATTGGACAGTGGAACTACGGTACCGGTCGCCGCAAGTCGTCGGTGGCACGCGTCTTCCTGAAGAAGGGCACGGGCCAGATCGTCATCAACGGCAAGGCCGTCGAGCAGTACTTCGGCCGCCAGACGTCGATCATGATCGTCAAGCAGCCCCTGATGCTGACGAGCAACGACGCCGCCTTCGACATCAAAGTCAACGTGCACGGCGGCGGCGAATCCGGCCAGGCCGGTGCGGTGCGTCATGGCATCACCCGCGCGCTGATCGACTACGACGCGGCGCTCAAGGGTGATCTTTCCCGCGCCGGCTTCGTGACGCGTGATGCGCGCGAAGTCGAGCGCAAGAAGGTCGGCCTGCACGGCGCACGTCGCCGCAAGCAGTTCAGCAAGCGCTGAAGCATCGAGGGGTCGCGAGGCCCCCCATGCGCTGGAAGCTCCTCCGCCGAAGGCTCTCGGTCAGTGCGCCGAGGGTCATCGTGCGCAGCCACCTTCCGTGGCCGCTGCGCTGGGCCGTGGTGGCCGTCATGTTCGGGTTCTCCGCGGCGTTGGCGCTGTGGGCCTTCGAGTTCGGCAAGGACATCGCCGGCCTCGACCGTGGTGCCAAGGAGGAACTCTCGCGGCTGCGCGTGGAGGTGCAGCAACTGCGCGACGAGCGCGATCGCGTGCAGTCCATCGCCAACACCGCCGAGAGCCTGCTGAAGGCCGAGCGGGCGGCGCAGGAGAAGCTGGCCCAGCAGCTGCGCCAGATCGAGGCCGAACGGCAGTCGCTGCAGGCCGACCTCGGCTTCTTCGAGAACCTGATGCCGGCCTCCGGCGAAGGACTGCAGCTGCGCGGGCTGCAGGCCCGCGTGGTGATGCCCGGCGAGCTGCGCTACCAGATGCTCGCGATGCAACCGGAAAAGGGCGCGGGCGAGTTCAGTGGCCTCTATGAGCTGGTGCTCATCGGCACGATGGACGGCAAGGCTTGGCAACTCGCGATGCCCGGCGGGCCGAAGGCGCTGCAGTTGCGCCAGTACCTGCGCGTGGAGGGTTCGATCCAGTATCCCCCCGAGGCCGTGCTAAAAACCGTCCAAGCCAGGGTGACCGATGCCAAGGGCGTGGCCAAGGCCACACAGACCCTCAAGCTCTGAAGGTGGAGACACGCAGATGTGGTTCTCGAAGAAGCAGGTCCCGGCGATCCGCAGCCTCGTGGGTGAAGGCATGCAGGTGCGTGGTGAGCTGACGTTCAGCGACGGCCTGCGCATCGACGGCGAGGTCTATGGCGACGTGATCGCCACCGATGGCAGCCGCAGCATGCTGGTCATCAGCGAGAAAGCCCGGGTCCACGGGAAGGTGAAAGCGGGCCATGTGATCATCAATGGGGAAGTCCGTGGTCCGGTGATCTCCGACGAACTGCTGGAATTGCAGCCCAAGGCCCGCGTCACCGGCGATGTGCGCTACGAGGTGCTGGAGATGCACCCGGGCGCCTTGCTCGACGGCGAGTTGCGCCCGATCAAGAACGCGGACAAGCCGACGCTCAAACTCGCCGCCGCGAACGAAGTCTGAAGATCCCGAACATCCGAAAGGTCGATGCGATGAATGCCGTAGCCGAGAACCTCGCCCCCGCCACCGATGCGATGCCCGCGCCGCTGATCTTCACCGACAGCGCCGCCGACAAGGTCCGCCAGCTCGTCGACGAGGAAGGCAATCCCGAACTGAAGCTGCGCGTCTTCGTGCAAGGCGGTGGCTGCTCGGGCTTCCAGTACGGCTTCACCTTCGACGAGATGACCAATGAAGACGACACGCAGATGACGAAGAACGGCGTCACGCTGCTGATCGACGCGATGAGCCTGCAGTACCTCGCCGGCGCCGAGATCGACTACAAGGAAGATCTCCAGGGCGCCCAGTTCGTCATCAAGAACCCCAACGCCACCACGACCTGCGGCTGCGGGTCTTCGTTCTCGGTCTGACTCCCATCACCGCGCCGGGTACAGCGCGCCCAGCACGCGCGGCCCGGCCGCCCCGGTGACGCTCGGCAGGTTCCCCGGCCGCCGCAGCACGTGGGCCTGGGCCAGCCACGCGAACGCCAGCGCTTCGACCTGATCGGGCGGCACGCCACGATCCGCGGTGCTCGACACCCGCACGGCCGGCAGCAGGCTGGCCAGTCGCTGCATCAGGTGCATGTTGTGTGCGCCGCCGCCACACACCAGCAACTCAGCCGCGGCGCCGCTGTGCCCTAGGGCGGCATCGGCTGCGGCCCTGGCTGTGAACTCCGTCAGCGTGGCCATCACGTCAGCGGCAGAAACCGCGGCGTGCGCCGCCAACCGCGCGTCGAGCCAAGGGCCATTGAAGAGATCCCGGCCGGTGCTCTTTGGCGGCGGGGTGGCCAGGAACGGTTCGCGCAGGAGCGTGGCCAGCAAGCCTTCGTCCACCCTCCCCGACGCCGCCCAAGCGCCCCCGACGTCGTACGGTTGCCCGCGGTGCCGCTGGCACCACGCGTCCATCAGCGCGTTGCCCGGGCCGCAATCGAAACCGACCACGCCCCCGCCGGGATCGAGAACGGTCAGGTTCGCGATTCCGCCGACGTTCAGCAGCAGCACGGCACGGCCTCCGCCACCGAACAAGGCCTTGTGGAAGCCGGGTGCGAGCGGCGCGCCCTGGCCACCCGCGGCCACGTCACGGCTGCGGAAATCGCAGACCACGTCGATGCCGCAGCGCTCGGCCAGCAGCGCGCCATTGGCGAGTTGCAGCGTGTAGCCGGTGCCATCGAAGCTGCCCGGACGGTGACGCACCGTCTGCCCGTGCGCGCCGACGGCGCGCACCTCATCGGCAGCGCATTGGCCCAGCCCCAGCAAGGCGTCGACGGCCTCGGCATACAGGTGCATCAACGCGTTGGCCGCGAGCGCAGCGCGGTGCAGTTCGTCGCTGCCGGATGCGTTCAGCGCCAGCAGTTCGGCGCGCAGCCCCTCGGGCATGTCGCGATGCACGTGGGCCCTGAAGCCCGGTGGTGCGGTGCCGGCATCGTCGAGCTCGACCAGCACGCCGTCGACCCCATCGAGCGACGTGCCCGACATCAGGCCGATGTAGAGCGTCATGCGCGGACCCGTCGCAGGCGGCCGGCGCGTCGCCGCTCGGGCAGCGCGCTACTCCGACGTGATGCGCACGCCGGCCATCACCTCGGCCGCGTCGAGCTGGCCCTGCATCGCCTTGGCGACCTCCGCGAAGCGCACCCGGGAGGTGCCGTCGAGCGTCACCGTCTCGGCGGCCTTGGCCACCTGCAGCGGGTCCTGGTGGGCGCCCTTGATGCGGAACTCGAAGTGCAGGTGCGGGCCGGTGCTCCAGCCGGTGTTGCCCACCGCGCCGATGTGCTGGCCCTGGGCGACCCGCTCGCCCTTGCGGACGTTGACGGCGCTCAGGTGCGCGTACAGCGTGCTGCGCTCGTTGCCGTGCCGGACCTCGATGACCTTGCCGTAGCCGTTCTGCCAGCCCGCGAACTCGACCGTGCCCTCGCCCACCGAACGCACCGGCGTGCCGATCGGCGCGGAGTAGTCGACACCGCGGTGGGCGCGCCAGTTGTTGAGGATCGGGTGGAACCGCGCGCCGAAGCCGCTGGTGACGCGCGAGAACTCCATCGGGCTCGCGAGGAACGCCCGCCGCTTGCTGCTGCCGTCGAGCGCAAAGTAGGCGCCCTTGCCGCCTTCGCCACCCGCGAACCACAGCGCATGGTGGGCGCGACCGCGATTGACGAACTCGGTCGCCAGCACGCGTCCGGCGCCTTCGTTCCACGGCACCGGCTCGCCGTCGGCGTAGAGCCCTTCGTAGACGATGCTGAAGGTGTCGCCGCGGCGCAGCTCGCGGTGGAAGTCGATCTCGGTGGAGAAGATCTCGGCGAGCTGTGAGGCCACGCTGTCGGGCAGCCGCGCCTCGTCGGTGGCGGCAAACAGCGACGACGTGATCGTGCCGCTGGCCAGCCGCAACTGGGGCACCAGCGGCGCCACCTCGACGCGACTGGTCAGCCCTGCAGCGTCGCGCTTCACGGTCAGCCGCGTGTAGTGCGTGCGCGCCAGCTCGGCGCCCTCGGCCGGGTAGCGGGCCACCAGGTCGACCAGTCGGCCGTCGCCATCCACGGTGGCCCTCAGCAGCTTGCCGCGGCCCTGCAACAGGCGGCGGGCGTGGCTGTCGGTGCGCACGAAGCGGGCGGCCTCGGCGTCGACGACACCCAGGCGCCGCAGCAGGCCTTCAGCGGTGTCGCTGCCACGCGTCACCTCGCTGCGCCAGAGCTTCAGGTCGTGCTGGGCCAGCGCCTCGAGCTGCGGCGCCATGGCGTCGGGGGTGACGCTTTCGGTGACCCAGCGTTGCGGGAGCTGCGCCGCATCGGGCGCCATCGGGGCGATGCCAAAGGCCGTGACCGCGAAACCGGTGAGGCCGATGACGATGGCCGCGGTCAGCACCCGCCGATGGCGGGCGGCGCAGTCGGAGGCTCGCGCGAGCCAGTCTGTGAGAGTACGTCGCGTCAACAGTGGGATCCGGCTGGGCGGGTCGACCTCGGCACTCGGCCAAGGCCGTCCACTAGAATTCAGAGGCTTTGCGCCGCATCCCTGAAGGGCTTCACCGCCCGAGATCGAGGGGAAACCCGCAGCTGCGAAGCCGGCTGGACAGGCCGCGATTCTAGCCGGGGGTACTGCACCGGCAGCCTCGAACAACCCCTGGAAAACCCCTGCACCACCGACTGCCTGCGGCCATGTCCCACGCTCCAGAACCAACCTCCGAGACGCTGCCCGACGCCGTGCACGAGGCCATGGCGGTCACGCTGCGCGGGTGCGAGGAGCTGCTGCCGCAGCCCGAGTGGCGGAAGAAGCTGGCGCGCCATCACGCCACCGGCGTGCCGCTGCGCATCAAGTTCGGCCTGGACCCGACCGCCCCCGACCTGCACCTGGGCCACACGGTGGTGTTCAGCAAGATGCGCCAGCTGCAGGACCTCGGGCACACGGTGATCCCGCTGATCGGCGACTTCACGTCGATGATCGGCGACCCGTCGGGCCGCAACAGCACGCGACCGCCGCTCACGCGCGAGCAGATCGAGGCCAACGCCCAGACCTATTTCGACCAGATCCGCCTGGTGCTCGACATCGACCGTGCAGAGGTCCGCTACAACAGCGAGTGGAGCGATCCGCTGGGCGCCCGCGGCATGATCCAGCTCGCCGCCCGCTACACGGTGGCGCGCATGATGGAGCGCGACGACTTCGCCAAGCGCTTCGCCGGCAACACGCCGATCTCGGTGCACGAGTTCCTGTACCCGCTGATGCAGGGCTACGACTCGGTGGCGCTGAACAGCGACCTGGAACTCGGCGGCACCGACCAGAAGTTCAACCTGCTGATGGGCCGCCACCTGCAGCAGGAATATGGCCAGGAACCGCAGTGCATCCTGACCATGCCGCTGCTCGAAGGCACCGACGGCGTCGAGAAGATGTCCAAGAGCAAGGGCAACTACGTCGGCATCGCCGAGCCGCCGAACGTGATGTTCGCCAAGGTGCTGTCGATCAGCGACACGCTGATGTGGCGCTGGTACACGCTGCTGTCGTTCCGCCCCGAAGCCGAGATCGCGGCCCTGAAGCGCGAGGTGGAGGCGGGGCGCAACCCGAAGGACGCGAAGGTGATGCTCGCCAAGGAGATCACCGCCCGCTACCACGGCGCCCGGGCGGCCGACGCTGCCGAGGCCGACTTCGCGAACCGCGCCGCCGGCGGCGTGCCCGACGAGATCCCCGAAGTGGCGTTTTCAGGCGCGCCGCTCGCCATCGGCGCGCTGCTCAAGCAGTCCGGGCTGGTGCCTTCCACCAGCGAGGCGATGCGCATGGTCGAACAGGGCGGCGTGCGGGTGGACGGCGGCGTCGTCGGCGACAAGGGCCTGAAATTGGGCCCCGGCACTTACGTGGTCCAGGTCGGCAAGCGCAAGTTCGCGCGCGTCACGCTGTCCGCCTAGATGCAGGTCAGCGGCTACCTCAAGGTCTCGGTCGCGGTGGCGGTGGCCACCATCGTGCTGAAGACCGGCGCCTGGTGGGTGAGCGGCAGCGTCAGCCTCCTGTCGGACGCGCTGGAGTCGCTGGTCAACCTGGCCGGCGCGATGTTCGCGCTGCTGATGGTGACCGTGGCCGCGCGCCCACCCGACGAGGACCACCCCTACGGGCACCACAAGGCCGAGTACTTCTCCAGCGGCTTCGAAGGCGTGCTGATCTTCGCCGCCGCGCTGGCCATCGTCTGGGCCGCCATCGAACGCCTGCTGCACCCCGCGCCGCTGGAAGCGGTGGGGCTGGGCCTGGTGCTCTCGGTCGTGAGCTCGGGCATGAACGGCGTGCTCGCCTGGAGCATGCTGAAGAAGGCGAAGTCCGTGCGCTCGATGGCACTGGAAGCCGACGCGCGCCACCTCTTCACCGACGTCTGGACCTCGGTCGGCGTGGTGGTGGGCCTGCTCGGCGTCATGGCCACGGGCTGGCTCTGGCTCGACCCCGTCGTGGCCATCGCGGTGGCCGCCAACATCCTGCGCGAAGGCGCGGCGCTGGTCTGGCGCTCCGCCGGCGGCCTGATGGACGAGGCGCTGGAGCCCGACGCCAAGGCCGAGGTCGACAAGGTGCTGGAGGAGTTCCGCCACCAGACCATCCGCTTCGACCACGTGGTGACGCGGCGTGCCGGCCAGCGCCGCTTCGTCGACATGCACATGCACATGCCCGCCGGCTGGACGCTGGGGCGCGCGGCGGCGCTGCGTACCTCGGTCGAACAGGCGCTGATGAGCGCGGTGCCGGGGCTGCGCGCCAGCATCCAGCTGCTGCCGATGGACGTCGAGGCGCATTTCGACGACCCGAAAGACCTGAAGTGATCGCGCTCGTCCAGCGCGTGGCCGAAGCGCGCGTCGAAGTCGAAGCCCGCGTGATCGGCGCCATCGGCCGCGGCCTGCTGGTGCTGGTGTGCGCCCAGCCTTCGGACACCGAGGCCCAGGCCGTGAAGCTGGTCGACAAGCTGCTGAAGCTGCGCATCTTCTCCGACGACGCCGGCAGGATGAACCGCAGCGTGCAGGACGTGTCAGGCGGCCTGCTGGTGGTCTCGCAGTTCACGCTGGCGGCCGACACCGCCGGCGGCAACCGGCCCAGCTTCAGCGGCGCGGCCCCGGCCGAGCAGGGCCGCGCGCTCTACGAAGCGGTGCTGCGGCTGGCGCGCGAGCGCCACCCGCAGGTGAAGGCCGGCGAGTTCGGCGCCGACATGCAGGTGCACCTGGTCAACGACGGACCGGTGACGATCCCGATGACCGTCAGTTAGTCGCCTGCGGGCCGCGCCCTCGCAGAGCTCGGGCCCCTCCTGAGGCGAGTGACCGTGCGCAGGCACGGTCACACGTCCTCAGTCGGCGTACTGCCCCGCCGCCTTGATGGCCGGGCCCCACTTGGCGATCTCGGACTCGACGAACTTCTTGTGCTCGGCGCCGTTGACGCGGCCGTCGGTGATGACCACCGCGCCCAGCGCTTCCTGGTGCTTGATGAACTCGGGGTCCTTCAGCGCGTTCTTCAGCGCCGCGTTCAGGGTGTCGAGCACGGCCTTGGGCGTGCCCTTGGGCGCGTACATGCCGTGCCAGATGCTGACGTTGAAGCCCTTCAGGCCCGATTCGTCCAGCGTCGGCAGCTTGGCCAGCGCCGGCGTGGTCAGCCGCTTGGGCGTGGTCACCGCGAAGGCCTTGATCTTGCCGCCTTCGATCTGCTGCGTGGTGTTGGTGGTCTGGTCGCACAGCAGGTCGACCTGGCCGCCCAGCAGGTCGGTCATGGCCGGCGCGGTGCCCTTGTACGGCACCGTGGTCATGTCCACCGCCATCGCCTGCTGGAACAGCAGGCCGCACAGGTGCGAAGCGGCGCCCAGGCCGGCGTTGGCCAGGTTGATCTTGCCCTTGTTGGCATTGACCCAGGTGCGCAGTTCGGCGAAGTTGTTCGCCGGCAGCGTGGAACGGCCCACCAGGGTCATCGGCACCTCGTTGACCATGCCGATGTACTCGAAGTCCTCGAGCGTCTTGTACGGCAGGTTGCGGTACAGCGCCGGGCTGGTGGCCATGCCGATGTGGTGCAGCAGCAGCGTGTAGCCGTCGGGCGTGGCCTTGGCCACCTTGGCCGCGCCGAGGGTGCCGCCGGCGCCGCCCACGTTCTCGATGACGACGGTCTGGTTGTTCAGACTCTTGCGCAGCACTTCGGCCAGGTCGCGGGCCACCTTGTCGGTGGGGCCGCCGGCGGCGAAAGGCACCACCACGGTGACGGGCTTCTCGGGGTAGGCCGCGGCCGCGACGGTGGCGGCGAACAGCGAAGCGATGGCGAGGACGGACTTCTTCATCTTCGGGTCTCCAGGGCTTGTCGGGAATCTGTGCCGGCAATGGTAGGGGCGCGGGGCTCGCCGTGGCCCACGGAAACTACGTAGCCCCCCGGGGCGGTAGACCAGGGTCAGCCCAGGTGGTCGGCCAGCACGCGCGCCACGTGCACGGCGCTGCGGCCGGTGCCGTCGGCGATCTGGTGGCGGCAGCTGGTGCCGTCGGCGACGATGGTGGCGCCGGGGGCGGCGCGCACGGCGGGCAGCAGCGACAGCTCGGCCATCTGCAGCGAGACATCGTGGTGCTCGGCCTCGTAGCCGAAGCTGCCGGCCATGCCGCAGCAGGAGGATTCGATGGCCTGCACCTGCGCGCCCGGGATCAGCCGCAGCACTTCCAGCACCGGGGCGAACGCGCCGAAGGCCTTCTGGTGGCAGTGGCCGTGCACCAGCAGTGGTGCCGCCGCCGGCCTGAAATGCGGTGCGAAGCGGCCGGCCTTCGCTTCGCGGGCGATGAACTCCTCGAACAGCAGGGCCTGGCGGGCCACGACCTCGGCGCCTTCGCCCAGGCCCATCACCAGCATCTCGTCGCGCATCGTCAGCAGGCACGAAGGCTCCAGGCCGACGATGAACAGCCCGCGTTCGGCGAAGGGGCGCAGCGCGGCCAGCAGCTCGCGCGCCGCCGTCCTGGCACCTTCGGTGTCACCGGCGGCCAGCATCGGCCGGCCGCAGCACAGGTGGCCGCCGGGCCTGGCGGCCACGTGCACCGCGTAGCCGGCGGCACGCAGCACCCGCAGCGCTGCGTTGGCGTTCTCGGTTTCGAAGCCGCCGTTGAAGGTGTCGACGAACAGCACCACCGCCTTGTCGGACGCCAGCACCTCTTCCCGCGTGGCCAGCGGAAGCCGTCCCGACCTGGCCCAGAAGGTGTCGCGGCGGAAGACGGGCAGGCGGCGCTTCGCCGTCAGTCCGAACAGCCGCTGCGACAGCGCAGCCATGCCGGGCAGGGCCGAAAGCGCAGGCATCAGCGTCGTGCGGTGCACCAGACGGGGCAGGGCGGCGAACAGGTGGTCACGCCGGCTGGCGCCGCGGCGCCGACGCCCCTGTGCCTTCCATTCCAGCTTCATCTTCGCCATGTCCACGCCGGTGGGGCAGTCGCGCCTGCAGCCCTTGCAGCCCACGCACAGGTCCAGCGCTTCGTCGACCGCCTCCAGCGGCACCTGGCCGGCCAACGCCAGCCGCAGCGTGTTGGCGCGTCCGCGTGTCAGGTGCCGTTCGTCGCGCGTGACGCGGTAGCTGGGGCACATGGTGCCGGCGTCGAACTTGCGGCAGTGGCCGTTGTTGTTGCACATCTCCACGGCCTTGGCGAAGCCGCCGGTGACGTCGCCGCCGCTGCCGGGCGCGCCGATGGCTTCGGTGACCGGGTCGTTCTGCACGTTCCAGGCCGACCAGTCGAAGGCGGGCTGGATCGGGATCGTCCCGTAGCCGGGCGGGAAGCGGAACAGCGCCGCGTCGTCCATCTTCGGCGGGTCGACGATCTTGCCCGGGTTGAGCAGGTTCCCGGGGTCGAGCTCGCGCTTGATGGCGCGGAAGGCTTCGTTGATGGCGGGCCCGAACTGCCATTCGATCCATTCGCCGCGGCACAGCCCGTCGCCATGCTCGCCGCTGAAGGCGCCCTTGTACCGGCGCACCAGCGCGCCGGCCTCCTCGGCGATGGCACGCATCTTCGCCGCGCCGTCGCGCCGCATGTCCAGGATGGGCCGCACGTGCAGCGTGCCCACCGAGGCGTGCGCATACCAGGTGCCGCGCGTGCCATGTTTCGCGAACACCTGCGTCAGCGCGTCGGTGTACTCGGCCAGGTGCTGCAGCGGCACCGCGCAGTCCTCGATGAAGCTGACCGGCTTGCCGTCGCCCTTCAGGCTCATCATGATGTTGAGGCCGGCCTTGCGCACTTCCCACAGCGCCTTCTGCGGCGCTTCGGCTTCCAGCCGCACGACTTTCGGGCCCATCAGGTCGCATAGCGAATCCAGCTGCCGCAGCAGGGCGTTGCGCTCGTCTCCGCTGAACTCCACCAGCAGGATCGCGTCCGGGGCGCCGATGAGCGCGCTCTCGATCACCGGACGGAACGCCGGGTTGGCGCGCGCCAGTTCGATCATCGTGCGGTCCACCAGTTCCACAGCGCTCGGGCCCAGCTTGACGATGTGCTGTGCCGAGTCCATCGCGTCGTGGAAGCGCGCGAAGTTCACCACCCCCAGCACCTTGGCCTTCGGCAGCGGGGCCAGCTGCAGCGTCAGGCTGCGGTACACCGCCAGCGTGCCTTCGGCGCCCACCAGCAGGTGCGCCAGGTTGACGCTGCCGTCGGCCGTGTAGGGCTTTTCGCTCTGCGGGTGGAAGATGTCCAGGTTGTAGCCGGCCACGCGGCGCAGCACCTTGGGCCAGCGGGCCTCGATCTCCGGCCGCAGCCGGTCGGCCAGGCCGCGCACGAAGTCGGCCACCGCGCGTTCGCGCGCGCCCAGCCCGGCCAGCGGGCCGAAGGCGACCGGCGTGCCGTCGGCCAGCCATGCCGAGACGGCGCGCACGTTGTGCACCATGTTGCCGTAGGCGATGCTGCGGCTGCCGCAGCTGTTGTTGCCCGCCATGCCGCCGATGGTGGCCTGCGCGCTGGTGCTCACGTCGACCGGGAACCACAGCCCGTGCGGCTTCAGCTCGGCGTTCAGGTGGTCCAGCACGAGGCCGGGTTCCACTTCGCAGGTCATCGCCGCCGGGTCCACCGCCAGCACGCGGCGAAGGTACTTGCTCTGGTCGATGACCAGGGCGGCGCCGGTGGTCTGGCCGCATTGCGAAGTGCCGCCGCCGCGCGGCAGCAGCGGCACCTTCAACTCGCGCGCCACCGCCAGCGTGGCGGCCACGTCGTCGGCATCGCGCGGGACCACCACGCCCAGCGGCATCTGCTGGTAGATCGAGGCGTCGGTGGCGTAGCGGCCGCGCGAGGCGGCGTCGAACATCAGCTCGGCGCCGGTCTCGGCCCGCAGGCGGCGTTGCAGGTTTTCCAGCATCGTGCGCGCATTGTCGTATGCCAACATCGGGCCCCACCCCCGCCGCCACGAGGCGAAACCATGATCCCGCTCGACCAGCACCCCAGCGGCCGCCACTTCCTGCAGATCCCCGGCCCCAGCCCGGTGCCCGACCGCATCCTGCGCGCGATGAGCCTGCCCACCATCGACCACCGCGGCCCCGAATTCGGCCGCCTGGGGCTGAAGGTGCTGGCGGGGCTGCAGCAGGTCTTCCGCACCCGGCACCCGGTGGCGGCGTACCCGGCCTCGGGCACCGGCGCCTGGGAAGCGGCGCTGGTCAACGTGCTCTCACCGGGCGACGCGGTGCTGATGTTCGAGACCGGCCACTTCGCCACCCTGTGGCAGAAGATGGCGCAGCGCCTGGGCCTGAAGCCCGAATTCCTGGCCGTGCCCGGCACCGACGCCCAGACCGGTCTGCCCTGGGCCTGGCGCAAGGGCGTGGACGCGGCGCTCATCGCCGAGCACCTGCGCGCCGACGCGGGCCATGCCGTCAAGGCCGTGTGCGTGGTGCACAACGAGACCTCGACCGGCGTGACCAGCGACATCGCCGCCGTGCGCCGGGCCATCGACGACGCCAGGCACCCGGCGCTGCTGCTGGTGGACACCATCTCCGGCCTGGCCAGCGCCGACTACCGCCATGACGAATGGGGGGTCGACGTCACCGTCAGCGGCTCGCAGAAGGGGCTGATGCTGCCGCCGGGCATCAGCTTCAACGCGCTTTCGCCGAAGGCCCTGGCCGCCAGCAAGGCCGCGAAGCTGCCGAAGAGCTTCTGGGCCTGGGACGAGATCGTCGAGATGAACAAGTCGGGCTACTGGCCCTACACGCCCAGCACCAACCTGCTGTACGGCCTGTCGGAGGCGCTGGACATGCTGCTGGAGCAGGGGCTGGACGCGGTGTTCGCGCGCCACCAGCGCTGGGCCGAGGGCGTGCGCGCGGCCGTGCGGGCCTGGGGGCTGCCGATCCAGTGCGCCGACGCGGCGGTCTATTCGCCGGTGCTCACCGGCGTCGTCACGCCGCCCGGCGTCGACGCCGACGCGCTGCGCCGCCTGATCCACGAACGCTTCGACCTCTCGCTCGGTACCGGCCTGGGCAAGGTGAAGGGCCGCATGTTCCGCATCGGCCACCTGGGCGACTGCAACGACCTCACGCTGATGGCCGCACTGGCCGGCGTGGAGATGGGCTTCAAGCTCGCCGGCATCGCCACCGCCGGCAGCGGCGTGGCGGCGGCGATGGACTTCTTCGCCGCCCACCCCCAGCAACCAGCGCTGCCGAAGGCGGCCTGAAGGAGGACCCTGCCATGATGAAGCGCCGCCACTTCGCCCTGGGTACCGCTGTCACGCTGGCCGCGCCGGGCGTGTTCGCGCAGTCCTGGCCCACGGGCGCCATCCGCATCGTCGTGGGCTTCCCGCCCGGCGGCGGTACCGACGCGCTGGCGCGCCTTCTGGCCGCCAAGCTCACGGTGATGTGGAACCAGCAGGTCATCGTCGAGACCAAGGCCGGCGTCGCCGGCGTGCTGGCCGCCGAGTACGTGGCCACCCAGCCGGCCGACGGCAGCACGCTGCTGATGGCGCACATCAACAGCCACGCGCTGGCGCCCAGCCTGCAGGCGCGCCTGAAGTACGACCCGGAGAAGGACTTCACGCCCATCATGCTGGTCGGCGTCACGCCCAACCTGCTGGTGTGCAACCCGCAGCAGGCGGCGAAGACGGTGAAGGACATCGTGGCGCTGTGCAAGGCGAAGCCGGGTGAGATCGGCTTCGGCTCGGCCGGCAACGGCTCGGCACAGCACCTGGCGCTGGAGCTCTTCAAGCAGCGCGCCAGGGTCGATGCGCTGCACGTGCCCTACAAGGGCAGCGCGCCGGTCATCACCGACCTGATGGGCGGCCAGATCCAGTACGCCTTCGAGACCATGACCGCGGCCACGCCGCACGTGAAGAGCGGCAAGCTGCTGGCGATCGCGCAGACGCGCGCGAAGCGCGCCAAGGGCCACCCCGACGTGCCGACGATGGTGGAGCTGGGCTACCCCGGCTTCGAGGCCACCACCTGGTACGGGCTGGCGGCGCCGGGCAGGCTGCCTTCTTCCATCGCCAAGAAGATGAACGAGGACGCCAACACCGTGATGGCGATGCCCGACGTGCAGGAGCGCCTGGAAGGCTACGGCGCCGAAGACGGCGGCGGCAGCCCGGAACGCTTCGCCCAGTTCATCCGGAGCGAGATCGCGCTCTGGCGCCAGGTGGTGAAGGACGGCAACGTCAAGGGCGAGAGCTGAGCCCGCGCACGGGACTCCGGAAGGAGTCCTGTGGCTGGCGAAGCCCCGAGCGCGATTTCACGCGCGAGGGCTGACGGTCTCGAGCAGCGCGGCTTCGACCGCGCCGACGTTGCGCCACGTGGCGAAGTCCCTGCCGCCGGCAGCCGCGCGAGAGACCGCCAGCCGCGCCCCTTCGGCCGCCGCCGCGTCGCGCAGCGCGAAGGTCTCGCGCACCGCCGCGCCCACCGGCAGCCGCGCGCGCGCGCTGCCATACCCCAGCGGGCCCACCGCCACCGGGCCGGCGTGCAGCGCCAGCGCCAGCCGCGCGTCCAGTCCCAGTTCGCGCACCAGCCGTTCGTGCAGCGCGGGCAGCGCGGCCTCGATGGCGGCGGCGGCCTGCCACGCGCGGCGGACCTTCGCTTCCAGCGGGCCGCCGCCGTCGAACATCGCGCAGGTGCCTTCGTTGTCGCAGGGGCCCAGCGTGCCGCCGGCCGCGTGCACCGCCGGGCCCACGACGGCAAAGACCTGGTTGAGTGCGTAGACCAGGTCGTGCGGCGAAGGCGCGCCGCCCTGCGGGCAGGACCAGCTTGCCAGCTTCACCGCCAGCAGCGCCGATTCCTGTTCGACGACCGCGGCCTCGTTCGTTTCGCCACCGTCGCCGCCGGGGTGGCACAGCGGCTCGACCATCAGGCCCGCGGTCGGGCGCAGCTGGCAGGCCAGCCGCACGTCGGGCCCGGCGCCGATGCGGGCCAGGGTGCGGCGTTCGGCTTCCGAAGGCGGCGGCAGCGACTCCAGCCCTTCGAGCACGCGCACGCGGCAGGTCGAACAGCGGCCTTGGCCGCCGCACACCGCCAGGTGCGGGATGCCGAAGCCGCGGCTGGCTTCCAGCACGCTCCAGCCGCGCGGCGTCTCGACCGCGCGCCCGGGGTAGGCCAGCGGCACCAGCAGGCCGCGCCGGCGTTCGACCCAGTTGCGCAGCTCGCGCGCCGCGAAGACGGCGGCGATGAGGCCGAACCAGGCCAGCAGCACGTCGTCGCGCAGGCTGCCGATGGCCAGCTGCTGCGGCACGTCGGCCTTCGGGATCTGCGCCAGCAGCGCGGGGTCGGCGGCCAGCGCCGCCAGTTCGCGCCCCATCGAGAGGAAGCCCAGCCCGGCCAGCACCGGCAGCAGGATGGCGGCGCCGAAAAGCACCGGCCGCGCGCGCTGCCACCATCCGCGGTGGCCGAAGGCGAACTGCAGCCCCAGGCAGCCGTGCACCCAGCCCGGCGCCTGCATCGCGAGCTGGCGGCCTTCGCTGTCGGCCAGCCACAGCGCCCAGACGATGCGGTGGTAGGTCGGCACCAGGCCGTGCAGTTCGGCCGCCATGCGGGTGGCCACCACGTGGCCGATCAGCAGGATCGGCATGCCGAAGCCCAGCACCAGCCGCACCGCCTGCATGGGCGGCATGCGCAGCGTGCGCCGCCGGTAGACGGCCTGCAGCGCCAGCATCACGTGCACTGCCACCGCGCCGTACAGCGCCAGCGTGCCGGGCCCGCTGTGCCACACCGCCACCGAAGCGGCCAGCGCCACCTCGGCCACGTCCAGCGAGACCAGGCCCAGCGCGTGGTCGACGAAGTGCACCGCCACGTAGGCGAACATCACGAGGCCGGAGCCCAGTCTCAGCTGGCGTTCGGAAAGCATGCGGCGCGGCGCGAAGGCGAAAAGCCGCGAGTGTGCCTGCTCTGCGCAGGCCCTGCCGTCACTCGTACTTGCGCGCGTCCTCGATGACCTTGCCGTCGTTGGGCAGGCTGCCGGGGTCGCAGAGCTGCACGTCGCCGCGCAGCTTGGTCACGTCGCGCACGCTCTGCGCGATGGCGTCGGCCAGGCCTTCGGGGCGCCTGGCGCATTCCACGCGCAGCGTCATGCGGTCGTTGGCCATCTCGCCTTCGACCACCAGACGCGCGCGGCCGGCTTCGGGATGGCGCTTCAGCACCTCGGCCACCTGGCCGGGATGCACGAACATGCCGCGCACCTTCGCGGTCTGGTCGGCACGGCCCATCCAGCCCTTGATGCGGCCGTTGCTGCGGCCGGTGGGGCAGCGCCCGGCCAGCACGGCCGAGAGGTCACCGGTGCCGAAGCGCACCAGCGGGTAGTCGGGGTTGAGCACGGTGACCACGACCTCGCCCACCTCGCCTTCGGGCACCGGGTCGCTGGTGCCCGGGCGCACGATCTCGACGATCGCGCCTTCGTCCAGCACCAGGCCTTCGCGCGCTTCGGTCTCGTAGGCGATGAGGCCGACGTCGGCCGTGCCGTAACTCTGGTAGGCGGCCACGCCGCGCGCGGCCAACCAGTCGCGCAGGCTGGGCGGAAAGGCTTCGCCGCCGACCGAGGCCTTCTTCAGCGTGGGCAGCGGGGTGCCGCTCTCGGCCGCCTTTTCCAGCGCGATGCGCAGGAAGCTGGGCGTGCCGGCGTAGGCGTCGGGACGCAGCTCGGCCATCGCCTGCAGCTGCAGTTCGGTGTTGCCGACGCCGCCGGCGAACACCGTGCAGCCGATCGCGTGGGCGCCGGTCTCCATCATCGAACCGGCGGGCGTGAGGTGGTAGCTGAAGCTGTTGTGCACCAGGTCGCCGGCACGGAAGCCGGCGGCGAAGAGCGCGCGCCCGAAGCGCCAGTAGTCGGCCGCCGCGCCTTCGGGTTCGTAGATGGGGCCGGGCGACTGGAACACCTTGCGCGCGGGTTTCAGGCCCAGCGCGCGCCAGCCGATGGCGGAGAAGCCGCCGAAGGGGTCGGTGGCCCGTTCGGCCTTCTGCCGCTCCAGCAGTTCGTGCTTGCGCGTCACCGGCAGGCGGGCCAGCGCGTCGCGGCTGGTCACGGCCTGCGGGTCGACGCCGGCCAGCAGGGCACCGAAGGCGCGCGTGGCCTTGGCGGCGGCCAGCTGGCGCGGCAACGCGGCCAGCAGCGCGGCCTCGCGTTCGCCGGGGTCGCGAGTCTCGAGCGCGTCGTAGTATTCAGTCATCTCGGTCGCCCCAGGCGGCGAGGTTGCGCTTCAGCTGGGCCACGAAGTCGCGAACGTCGGCGCTGTTCTTCAGGGTCTTGGACTGCCACTCGGGGCTGTTGCGGGAGGGGCGCCTGACCACCGCGGCCTGCAACACGGCGCCGTC
This sequence comes from Rubrivivax sp., assembly GCA_044224175.1. Lineage (GTDB taxonomy): Bacteria > Pseudomonadota > Gammaproteobacteria > Burkholderiales > Burkholderiaceae_C > Rubrivivax. Next base: position 19,812 of record JBGAKY010000075.1, read on the forward strand.
GACGGCGGCCCTGGCGATCTGCACGCCGCGGCGTTCGAAGCGGCCTTCGCGTTCGGCCAGGCCCAGGTCGCGCAGTTCCTTCTTCAGCTTCTGCAGCGCCTCTTCGGGCTTGAAGGCCGGCGGCGCGAAGCCACCGAAGTCTGGATCGCTCATGACAACCAGCGCTTGCGCCGCTTGTAGCTCTTCACGTCGCGGAAGCTCTTGCGGTCGCCGCCGCCCACGCCCAGGTAGAACTCCTTGACGTCCTCGTTCTCGGCGAGCGACTTCGCCTCGCCGTCCATCACGACGCGGCCGTTCTCCAGGATGTAGCCGTAGTCGGCGTAGCGCAGCGCCATGTTGGTGTTCTGCTCGGCGAGCAGGAAGGTGACCTTCTCCTTCGTGTTGAGGTCCTTCACGATCTCGAACACCTCTTCCACGATCTGCGGCGCCAGGCCCATGCTGGGCTCGTCGAGCAGCACCATCTTCGGATTCGCCATCAGCGCGCGGCCGATGGCGCACATCTGCTGCTCGCCGCCGCTGGTGTAGGCGGCCTGGCTGGTGCGGCGCGTCTTCAGGCGCGGGAAGTAGTTGTAGACCTTCTCCAGCGTGGCGGCGACCTCGGTCTTGCCGTCCTTGCGCGTGTAGGCGCCGGTGAGCAGGTTCTCCTCGATCGTCAGGTGCGCGAAGCAGTGCCGGCCTTCCATGACCTGCACCACCCCGCGTGCCACCATGTCGGAGGTGGACAGCTTCTCGATGCGCTCGCCGCGCAGCTCGATGCTGCCCTTGGTGACCTCGCCGCGCTCGCCGGCGAGCAGGTTGCTCACCGCGCGCAGCGTGGTCGTCTTGCCGGCGCCGTTGCCGCCGAGCAGCGCCACCACGCCGCCTTCGGGCACCTTCAGGGAGACGCCCTTCAGCACGAGGATCACGTGGTTGTAGATGACCTCGATGCCGTTGACGTTGAGAAGGATGTTGCTCATCGAAAGGCTCGCTGGAACCCCCTCCCTCGCGGAGGGAGGGGGCAGGGGGCGGGAGCAGCCCGGTGCTGCAGTCTCAGGACTGCCAGCGCCGGGCCGTCGGGCTCAGCTCTGGCAGTCCGCGGCGGTGCGCGGCTCGAGCTTCTTCTCGGCCGCGTACTTGCCGGCCGCGGTCTTCACCATCGGCTTCAGGATCTGCTCGTCGGCCTGCAGCCAGTCGGAGCTGAAGACCCACTTCTTGCCGTCCCAGGTGTGCACGCGGGCCCAGTTCGCGCCCAGGTGGTCGGCGCAGCTGGTCGACACCGGGCGCATCACGCCGGCGAAGCCCAGCGCGTCCAGCTTCTTCTGGTCCAGCGCCAGGTTCTCCAGGCCCCAGCGCACCTGCTCGCCGGTCATCACCTTGCCCTTGCCGAAGCGCTCCTGCGCGCGCTTGACGCCTTCGACGGCGAGCATGGCACTCATCATGCCGCGCACGTAGAGCACCTGGCCGACCTCTTCCTTCGGGCCCGTGCCCTGGCCCTTGGCGTGCACTTCCTTCAGCACGTCCTGGATGATCTTGGCGTTCGGCTCGGCGCCATGCTGCATGGTCACGGCGTTGTAGCCCTTGGCCGCGTCGCCGACGTCCTTCACGTCGGGCTCGGCGCCGGCCCACCAGACGCCGTACATCTTCTCGCGCGGATAGCCGGTGGCCACGGCCTCCTTGATGGCGGTGCTGTTCATCACGCCCCAGCCCCACAGCAGCACGTAGTCGGGCCGGCTCTGGCGGATCTGCAGCCAGGTGGCCTTCTGCTCGACGCCCGGCGCCGTCACCGGCAGCAGCTGCAGTTCGAAGCCGTCGAGCTTGGCACGTTCCTGCAGCAGCGGGATCGGCTCCTTGCCGTAGGGGCTGTCGTGGTAGACGAGGGCGATCTTCTTGCCCTTGAGCTTGTCCATCCCGCCTTCCTTCTTGGCGATGTGCTGCACCAGCACGTCGGCGGCCACCCAGTAGGTGCCGGCGAGCGGGAAGTTCCACTTGAAGACCATGCCGTCGGCGCTCTCGCTGCGGCCGTAGCCGGCGGTGATGAGCGGGATCTTGTCGGCCGGCGCCTTCTCGGTCAGGGCGAAGGTGATGCCGGTGGACAGCGGCTGGAACACCGTCGCGCCGCCGTGCTTGCCCTTCAGGCGCTCGTAGCACTCGACGCCCTTGTCGGTGGCGTAGCCGGTCTCGCATTCCTCGAAGGTGATCTTGACGCCGTTCATCCCGCCCTTGGCGTTGACGTACTTCAGGTAGTCGACGTAGCCGTTGGCCCAGGGCACGCCGTTGGGGGCGTAGGCGCCGGTGCGATAGACCAGCACCGGGAAGAACTGCTCCTTCGCCTGCGCGAAGGCGGTCGTGGCACCTGCCAGCAGGGCGGCCGCGGCCAGGGTGATCGAGGCGAGTTTCATGCTTGTCTCCAGACGAGAGGAACGACGGGGCACTGCGTTAGTGGGGGAAAGGCCAAAGCCGCAGCTTCTCCTTGGCCGTGGACCAGAGCCGGGCGATGCCGTGCGGCTCGACGATGAGGAAGAACACGATCAGCGCACCGAAGATCATGAAGGTCAGGTGCGAGGCGAGGGCGACGTCGACCGGGATGCCGAACCAGTACGGCAGGTTGTCCAGCACGATCGGCAGCACGACGATGAAGGCGGCGCCGAAGAAGCTGCCCATGATCGAGCCCAGGCCGCCGATGATCACCATGAACAGCAGGTCGAAGCTGCGGTTGATGCCGAAGGCCGCCGGCTCCCACGAACCCAGGTGCACGAAGCCCCAGAGCGCGCCGGAGACGCCGACGATGAACGAACTCACCGCGAAGGCCGTGAGCTTGGCGTAGACCGGGCGGATGCCGATGACGGCGGCGGCCACGTCCATGTCGCGGATGGCCATCCACTCGCGGCCGATGTGGCCGCGCACCAGGTTCTTGGCCAGGATCGCGAACACGATCAGGAAGGCCAGGCAGAACAGGTACTTCTGCACGGGCGACTCGATCGCCAGCCCCAGCACCTTCAGGCCGGCGACGCTGACCGAGCCCGACGACGAGTCGTTCGTGAACCACTTGACGCGCAGCATGGCCCAGTCGACGAAGAACTGCGCCGCCAGCGTCGCCACCGCCAGGTACAGGCCCTTGATGCGCAGGCTGGGAATGCCGAACAGCACGCCCACGCCGGTGGCGCAGACGCCGCCGAGCAGCAGCGACGCGATCAACGGCATGCCTTCGATGCGGACCTGGAAGTTGTAGGCCGCGTAGGCGCCCACCGCCATGAAGGCGCCGGTGCCCAGCGAGACCTGGCCGCAGTAGCCGACCAGGATGTTCAGGCCCAGCGCCGCCAGCGAGAGGATCAGGAAGGGGATCAGGATGGCGCGGAACAGGTATTCCGGCGCCGCCAGCGGCACCACCACGACCGCGAAGGCGACGAGGGCCCAGATCGCGAGCCGGTCCTGCGTGATCGGGAACACCGCCTGGTCGGCGCGGTAGCTGGTCTTGAACTGGCCGTTCTCTCGGTAAAGCATGGCGGCCTCAGACCCGGTCGATGATCTTTTCCCCGAACAGGCCCTGCGGCCGCACGAGGAGCACGAAGAGAACGAGCACGTAGCCGAACCAGATCTCGATGCCGCCGCCGAAGGCGGGGCCGATGTAGACCTCGGACAGCTTCTCGCCGACGCCGATGATCAGGCCGCCGATGATGGCGCCCGGCACGCTGGTGAGCCCGCCCAGGATGACCACCGGCAGCGCCTTCAGCGCCACCAGCGAAAGCGAGAACTGCACGCCCAGCTTGCTGCCCCAGATGATGCCGGCCACCAGGGCCACGAAGCCGGCCACGCTCCAGACGATGACCCAGATGCGCGACAGCGGGATGCCGATGGACTGCGCCGCCTGGTGGTCGTCGGCCACGGCGCGCAAGGCGCGCCCGGTGGCGGTCTTCTGGAAGAACAGCGACAGCGCGGCCACCAGCGCGGCGGCGATGAGCGCCGCGTACAGGTCTTCCTTGCTGACGAGCACGCCGCCCTGGAACGTGCTCTCGAACAGGAAGATCGGGTCCTTCGGCAGGCCGATGTCGATCTTGTAGATGTCGTTGCCGAACAAGGTCTGGCCGAAGCCTTCGAAGAAGTAGGTGATGCCCAGCGTGGCCATCAGCAGCGTGATGCCTTCCTGGTTGACCAGCTTGCCCAGCACCAGCCGTTCGATCACCCAGGCCGCCGCGACCATGACCGCCATCGCACCGGCGAAGGCCAGCACGTTGGCCAGCACCGGGTTGCTGAAGCCGAACCACTTGGGGAACCACTCGGCGAAGCGCGCCATCGCCAGCGCCGCGAACAGCACCATCGCGCCCTGCGCGAAGTTGAAGACGCCGCTGGCCTTGAAGATGAGCACGAAGCCCAGCGCCACCAGCGAATACAGCATGCCGGTCATCAGGCCGCCGATGAAGGTTTCGAGGAAGAAGCCCATGTCGTGCCGCCTTCAGTGGCTGGTGCCCAGATAGGCGCTGATGACGTCCGGGTTGGCGCGCACCTCGTCGGGCGTGCCGTCGCCGATCTTCCTGCCGTAGTCCAGCACCACCACGCGGTCGGAGATGTCCATCACCACGCCCATGTCGTGCTCGATCAGCACGATCGTCGTGCCGTACTCGTCGTTGACGTCCAGGATGAAGCGGCTCATGTCCTGCTTCTCTTCCACGTTCATGCCGGCCATCGGCTCGTCGAGCAGCAGCACCTGCGGTTCCATCGCCAGCGCGCGGCCCAGGTCCACGCGCTTCTGCAGGCCGTAGGGCAGGCGGCCGACCGGCGTCTTGCGGAAGGCCTGGATCTCCAGGAAGTCGATGATCTTCTCGACCACCTCGCGGTGCGCGGTCTCCTCGCGCTCGGCGGCGCCGAAGCGGATGGCCTGCTGGAAGAGGTTGGTCTTCATGCGCAGGTTGCGGCCGGACATGATGTTGTCCAGCACGCTCATGCCCTTGAAGAGCGCCAGGTTCTGGAAGGTGCGCGCCACGCCCATCTCGGCCACCTGGCGGCTGTTCATGCCCTTGAAGGTCTTGCCGCGGAAGGTGATCTGCCCTTCCTGCGGCTGGTAGACGCCGTTGATGCAGTTGAGCATGCTGCTCTTGCCGGCGCCGTTGGGGCCGATGATCGAGCGCACCTCGTGTTCGCGCACGTCGAAGCTGATGTCGGTGAGCGCCTTCACGCCGCCGAAACGCAGCGAGATGTTCTTCACCTCCAGGACGACGTCGCCGGACTTGCGGGTGGCCATGGTCAGGCAGCCTTCCGCATGGCGGGGAAGACCTTCGCGTCGACGATCTTCAAGGTGGCCGAGACGCTGCCGCTGCGCCCGTCCTCGAACTTGACCTGGGTCTCGATGTACTGCTCGGCCTTGCCGCCGTAGAGCGCGTCCACCAGCACCTGGTACTTGTCGCCGATGTAGCCGCGGCGCACCTTGCGCGTGCGGGTGAGCTCGCCGTCGTCGGCGTCCAGTTCCTTGTGCAGCACCAGGAAGCGGCTCACCTGGCTGCCGGCCAGGCGTTCGTCGGCCGCGAGGTCGGCGTTGACCTTCTCCACGCAGTCGCGGATCAGCTCGTAGACCTCGGGCTTCTGCGCCAGGTCGGTGTAGCCGGCATAGGGCAGGTTGCGCCGCTCGGCCCAGTTGCCCACCGCCTCGAAGTCGATGTTGACGAAGGCGCAGACGCGGTCGCGCCGGTCGCCGAAGGCCACCGCCTCCTTGATGTGCGGGAAGAACTTGAGCTTGTTCTCGATGTACTTGGGCGCGAACATGGCGCCGTCGGCAAGCCGTCCGACGTCCTTCGCGCGGTCGATGATCTTCAGGTGGCCGCCGGCGTCCAGGAAGCCGGCGTCGCCGGTGTGGTACCAGCCTTCGGCGTCCTTCACCTCGGCGGTGGCGGCGGGGTTCTTGTAGTACTCCTTCAGCAGGCCGGGCGAACGGACCAGGATCTCGCCCGACTCGGAGAGACGGATCTCGACGCCTTCGATCGGCACGCCCACGGTGTCGGCCTTGGCCTCGTTGTCGGGCTGCAGGCAGACGAACACCGCGGTCTCGGTGCTGCCGTAGAGCTGCTTCAGGTTGATGCCGATCGAGCGGTAGAAGGTGAAGAGGTCGGGCCCGATCGCCTCGCCCGCCGTGTAGGCCACGCGCACGCGCGACAGCCCCAGCGTGTTGCGCAGGGGGCCGTAGACGAACAGGTTGCCCAGGGCGTAGAGGATGCGGTCGCCCAGGCCGATGGGCTTGCCGTCCATCATCGCGGGGCCCACGCGGCGCGCCACGTCCATGGCGCGCAGGTACATCCAGCGCTTGATCGCCGAAGCGTCCTCCATGCGGATGGTCACGCTGGTGAGCAGGCCTTCGAAGATGCGCGGCGGCGCGAAGTAGTAGGTGGGCCCGATCTCCTTCAGGTCGATCATCACGGTGGCCGCGCTCTCGGGGCAGTTGACCACGTAGCCGCAGGCCAGCCACTGCGCGTAGCTGAAGATGTTCTGCCCGATCCAGGCCAGCGGCAGGTAGGCCAGCACCTCCTCGCGCTCGCTCAGGCGATCGAACGCGGCGCCGGCGCGGGCACGGTCGATCAGCGTGAAATGCGTGTGCACCACGCCCTTCGGGTGGCCGGTGGTGCCGGAGGTGAAGAACATCGCCGCCACGTCGCCCGGGCGCACCTGCTGCACCGCATCGTCGAAGAAGGCCGGGTGCTGCGCGCCCCAGGCCCGCCCCGATTCCACCAGCGCGTCGATCGAGGCCAGCCCCGGCTCGGCGTAGTGGCGCAGGCCGCGCGGGTCGTCGTACCACACGTGGGCCAGCAGCGGGCACTGCGCGCGCAGCTCCATCAGCTTGTCGACCTGCTCCTGGTCTTCCACCACCGCGTGGCGCACCTCGGCGTTGTTCAGCGGGTAGGCGAACTCGGCGGCCACCGCATCCTGGTACAGCGGCACCGGGATCGCGCCCAGCGCCTGCGCCGCCAGCATCGTGGCGTACAGGCGCGGCCGGTTCTCGCCCACCACCACCAGGTGCTCTCCGCGCGCCACGCCGGCCGCCGCCAGCCCGCAGGCCAGGTCGCGCAC
>JBGAKY010000076.1:0-26676 GCA_044224175.1 Rubrivivax sp.
CTCTTCCAGCACCATGGGCGCGGGCACCACTTCGCGCAGCACGTCGGTCGGGATCTCGATGTAGACCGGCCCCGGCGGGTTGCCGTCGCCTTCGGCCATGGCCCAGGCCTTGTCCAGGTCGCGCGCGATCTGGTCGGCCACGCGCAGCGTGCGCGACGCGCGTGTCACCGGCTGCAGGATGGCCGCATGGTCGATGCCCTGCAGCGGCCCCATGTCTTCCTGCGGCCGCGGCGGGCAGCCGCCGATCAGCAGCACCGGCACCCGTTCCAGGTGGGCGTTGGTCATGGCCGTCACGCAGTTGGTGACGCCGGGGCCGGCGGTCGCCATCGCCACGCCGGGCTGGCCGGTGAGGGCGGCGTGCGCATGCGCCATGTGCACCGCGGCGCCTTCGTCGCGCACGTCGACGATGCGCACGCCCAGGCGCGCCAGCCAGTCCCAGACGGGCTGGATGTGGCCGCCCTGCAGGCCGTAGATGCGGTCCACGCCGCGCGCGACGAGGAAGCGGGCGACGATCTCGGCCACGCTGCGGCAGGTGGGGGTGTTCATGGCGGTTGCGTCCGGTGGGGGGATGGGGTCGACGGCGGCCGCGAGTGTAGCAGTTTGAATTCAGAGTTCAACAATCCGGGAGCCTTCACGCCCCTCCGGGCGCCGGCCCTCCGCCGTGGCGTGGGATCATCGGGCCACGACAAGACACCTGGAGACACGCGCCATGCCCATCACCCGCCGCCAGCTGACGGCCGCCGCTGCCCTGGGGCTGCCAGCCCTTTCGTTCGCCCAGGCCGGCTGGCCGCGCCAGTCGATCCGCTTCGTCGTGCCCTTCGCGCCCGGCGGCACTTCGGAGATCGTGGCCCGCACGGTGGCCAACGAGCTGACCAAGCAGCTCGGCCAGACCGTCTACGTGGAAAACAAGGGCGGCGGCGCCGGCCTGCCGGCGATGCAGGACGTGGCCAAGTCGGTGCCCGACGGCCACACCATCATCCTGGGCCACGTGGGCTCGCTGGCGGTGAACCCTTACATCTTCCCGAACCAGCCCTACGACGTGAACAAGGACTTCCTGCCGGTCACGCTGCTGGCCAAGGTGCCGAACCTGTTCGTCATTCACCCCGACGTGCCGGCGAAGGACTTCAAGGAGTTCGTCGCCCACGTGAAGCAGAACCCCGGCAAGCTGAACTACGGCTCGGCCGGCAACGCGAGCGCGGGCCACCTGGCAATGGAATACCTGAAGCTCGTCACCGGCATGTTCATCACCCACATTCCCTACCGCGGCACCGGCCCCCAGCTGACCGACCTGCTGGCCGGCCGCACGCAGGCCAGCTCGGCCGGGCTGCCGGCGCTGCTGCCGCACATCAAGGCCGGCAAGCTGCGCGCCATCGCGGTGGGCACCGCGCAGCGCCTGCCGGCATTGCCCGACGTGCCCACCGTGGCCGAGATGGGCTACAAGGACTTCGAGACCTCGCAGTGGTACGGCATCCTGGCGCCGGCCGGCACCCCGCGCGAGATCGTCAAGCGGCTGCAGGAGGAATCGCTCAAGGCCTTGCGCAGCAACAGCGTCACCCAGCGTTTCGCCGAGGACAGTGCGGTGGGCGGCGGCGGGCCGCCGGAGGAATTCGCCGCCTTCATCGCCCAGCAGCAGCAGGTGTGGAGCCAGATCGTCAAGCGGGCCGGCATCAAGCCGGACTGACCCTGTCCCCGGAACGAAGGGTTCGCGAAAGGCCGGGCTCCGCAGGGGCCCTATAGTCCCGCCCGTCCATGCACACCCGAACGCTCAAGATCACCAACATGGCGCTGCTGGCCATGTTCGCGCTGCTGCTGCTGTTCGCCTGGGCTACCGACAGCGTCACGCTCGAAGGCGAGCGCACCGTCTACACCGTGACCTGCAAAGGCGGCACCTGGAGCGGCACACACTGCAGCGGCAAGCTCGCGGCGGCCGGCCGCTACCGCTTCCGGGCGTTGCGCAACCACAGCGAGGTGCTGTTCTGGACCGTCGGCGCTTCCGGCCCTTCGGGTCGTTACACCGACTGCCAGGTGCACGACGGCCGCAACTGGATGTGCCCGCACAACCCCGACGCCGGCCGAACGATCACGATGCAGATGGAACGCGGCATGCCCATGCCCGACGCCCAGGGCCGCACGCTGGCCTTCCGTTCGGTGCCGAAGTGGAAGTGGGGACTCATCCGCATCGGCGTGTGGCCCTTCCGCGAGGCGACCGCGGGCTGACCGTCCTATCATCCGGCTGCTCTTCCACAAGACCGAAGGAGACACGCGATGGCCAGCGAAGACAGCGTCTGCACCCTGGTGCCCTATTTCGAGATCGCCGAGGGCAAGCTCGCCGAGTTCAAGGCCCTGGGCCCGAAGTTCATCGAACGCACGAAGACCGAACCCGGCGCCGTGCACTACGCCTTCTCGTTCAGCGGCCAGAACGCGCATTGCCGCGAAGGCTACGTCGACGCCGCCGCCGTGCTGGCGCACCTGGAGAACGTGGGTGCGCTGCTGGGCGAAGCACTGAAGATCTCGAAGATCGTGCGCCTGGAAGTGCACGGTCCGGCGGCCGAACTGGACAAGCTGCGCGGCCCGATGGCGGGGCTGAACCCGCAGTTCTTCGCGCTGGAACCGGGCGGCATCCGCCGCTGACACCTTCCGGCTGGCCGATTCCTGGAATCGGCGAGCCGCGGCCCGATGCGGGCCGGCATCGTGGCGCCACCCGGAGGCTTGGGCCTGCCGGAAGTGGAGCGGTCACGATGCGAAAGATCCCTCTCCTGGCGGCGGCGCTGGCGCTGGCGCTGCTGTGGCTGGCGGCCGGCTGCACTTCGACCCGCACCCGGCCCATCGTCGACGCCGAAGGCGCCCCGGTGCCGGGCAGCGTGGCGAGCCTGGAGCGCGTCCAGCTCGGTGGCGTGCCGCAGTGGATCCTGCTGCGCGGCCGCGACGCCGGCAAGCCGCTGCTGCTGAAGCTGCACGGCGGGCCGGGCCAGGCCGAGATGGCGACCGTCGCCTTCAACGAAAGGCTGGAGCGCGACTTCGTCGTCGTCGAGTGGGACCAGCGCGGCGCCGGCAAGTCGGCGGCCAGCTTCGAGCCGGCGTCGGCGATGACGCTGGAGCAGATCGTGGCCGACACGCTGGAGCTGACGCAACTGCTGCTGCGGCGCTTCGGCCGCGACCGCCTGCTGCTGGTGGGTCATTCCTGGGGCAGCGTGGTCGGGCTGAAGGCGGTGCAGCGGCGGCCCGACCTGTACCAGGCCTTCGTGAGCACGGGGCAGATCGTCGCCTACGCGCAAGGGCTGGCGCTGGGGCACGGGTTCCTGCTGCAGGAGGCGGCGCGCCGAGGCCATGCCCAGGCGCTGGCCGAACTGCGGAGCCTCGGACCGCCACCCTACGTGAACGACCGCCAGCGCGAGATTCACCTGCACTGGTTGACCGAGTTCGGCGCGCTGTGGCATGCCGAAGCGCCTTTCGACCGCGTCGGCTGGATGCTGTCGGCGGTGGAATACGCGTGGCCCGAGAAGCTGCGCTTCAGCGCCGCCGCCGCGGCGTCGTTCGAGAAGCTGCTGCCGGACCTGCTGGCCACCGACCTGGGCGCCGAGGTGCCCGCCGTCGAGGTGCCGGTGTACGTGGCGGCCGGCCGCTTCGACCGCATGGCGCCGCCCGCGCTGGCGCAGGCCTGGTTCGAAAGCCTGCGGGCGCCGCGCAAGCAGTGGGTCTGGTTCGAAGGCTCGGCGCACTTCCCGCAATGGGAGGAGCCGGCCGCCTTCCACGCGCTGCTGGTCGAACGCGTGCTGCCGGAGACCCGCCCGGCGCGGGCCTCACGCTGAAGGGCGCGCCGGCACGAAGGCGTCGCTGAAGCAGGCGTCCTCGGCGAGTCCCTGCGCCAGGAAGGCCGGGCGCGCGTTCTGCACCATGCCGATGGAGCCGCAGGCGTAGACCAGGTGCCCTGAAAGGTCCGGAAAGTCCTGCAGGATGGCCTCGTGCACGAGGCCCGTGCGGCCGGTCCAGCCGTCGCCCGCGGCTGGCTCGCTGACCACCGGCACGAAGCGGAAGTTCGGATGCTCGCGCGCCCAGCGTTCGGGCAGATCGCGCAGGTACAGGTCTTCGGGCCGGCGCACGCCCCAGTACAGGAACAGGGGCTTCGTCATGCCCTGGTGGAAGGCTTCCTCGAGCAGGCTCTTCACGGGCGCGAAGCCGGTGGCGCCGGCGACGAAGATCAGCGGTCGCGGGCTCGGCTCGCGCAGCACGAAGTGGCCCATCGGGCCTTCCACCTCCAGCGTGTCCCCGGGCTTGAGCTGCTCGAACACCCGCGTCGTGAAGCGGCCGCCGGGCATGCGGCGCACGTGCAGCTCGAAGCGATGGGCCTCGCCGCCGCGGGTGGTGAACGAGTAGGCGCGGCGCTGGCCGTCTTCCAGCACCACGTTGAGGTACTGGCCGGCCTGGAAGGCGATCCGGCGTTCGTCGTCCAGCGCCAGCGTCAGGCGCATCACGTCCGGCGTCAGCCGGTCCAGCGCCTGCACGCGCGCGGTCATGCGCGGCGCCACGGCCCGGGCCTCGAGTTCGACCTCGATGTCCGACAGCGCGCAGGCGCAGCACAGCAGCAGGTCGCCGGCGGCTCGCTGCTGCGGCGTCAACGCGGCGGCCTCGGCACCACCGTCGTCCACCCGCCCCTGCAGCAGGCGCACGCGGCAGCGGCCGCAGCCGCCTGAGCGGCATTCGAAGGGCAGGGCGACATCGGCGCGCAGGCCGGCTTCCAGCAGCGTCTCGCCCGGCCGCACCGCCACGCTGGCGCCCCCCGGGTGCAGCCTCATCTGCCAGGGCGTGGCCCCGCCCCGCTTGGGGGGCAGCCAGGGCAGCGCCACCGCCAGCAGCGTGGCCGCGCCCACCACCGCCCACAGCAGCAGCGGCTGGCCTTGCACCACCAGCGGCAGCGCGAGCAGGTAGAACCAGTCGGGCTTCACCGACTGCGGCATCGTGCGCAGGTCGGCCGGGCCCTGGCTCAGCACCGGCCAGGCGAGCGACAGCACCAGCATCATGACCAGCAGGCCCACCAGCAGCGGCCGCGGCGGCACCACGCGCGCGCGCGGCACGCGCGCCACGTGGATCCACAGCGCCGCCAGCGCCGCCAGCGGAATGCCGATGTGCAGGAACTGCAGCAGCGAGAAGAAGCGGTCGGTGATGGCCTCGGGCAGGATGAAGTTGCGCACCAGCGTGCCGTTGAAGACCGGCAGCGCGTCGAACCACTCGGCCACCGCCACCACGGTGTACTGGGCCAGCCGGTCCCAGGGCAGCATGTAGCCGTTGACGCCGCTCACGTAGACCAGCCACAGCAGCGCCACCCCGCTGATCCACGAGAAGGCGCGGAAGCTGCGGTAGCGGTCGAAGCAGAAGTGGCGCGCCAGGTGCAGCAGCATCGTCAGCACCATCGCGTCGGAAGCGTAGCGGTGCAGGCTGCGCATCACGCCGCCGGCCCACCACTGGCCGTGCGTGAGCCGCTCGACCGAGGCGTAGGTGGTCTCGACGCCGGTGTCGTAGAAGGCGTAGAGATAGAAGCCGCTCGCCACGACGACGGCGAACATCAGGCAGCTGAGGGTGCCCAGGTAGTACAGCGGGTTCGCGTGGTCGCCGAACAGGCGGTTGAAGACGCGGTCGGCACCCAGGAAGGCACGCCGGCCGGCGGCAGTGACGAGTCGCAGCATGTGGGCGCGACCCTAGCAACGAAGGGCCCTGCCCGCCCTTGAAGTGCTTCAAGAAATCGCCCAGGTCGCGAGCGGGGCCTGGCTCAGGGTGAACCCGTGCCGGCGGGGCCTTCGCCCGATTTCTTGAAGCACTTCAATTTCGGTTTCGGGGCCCGCGCCTAGATTCGCGCCCCATCACGCATCCATCCGAGGAGAAGGCCGTGGCCGATTCGAACCCCGTCGTGGCGCCTGAAGAGGAGGAGCGCATCCCCGCGTTCCAGCAGATCCTGGAGAACCCGTTCCTGCTGCTGTTCCTGGGCGTGGCACTCCCCACCGTGCTCTACATCGTGTGGGGCGTGATGGAGATCGCCGGCATCCCGATCAGCCCGCTGGGGAAGTAGGCCATGAGCGCCATCCTCCCCCCGGCACAGCGCGTCTGGTGGAAGCAGCCGGTCCACGGCGTCGAGCTCGTGTGGATCGTCATCGCCTTCGTCTGGTGCATGGTGATGTTCTTCATGATGCCGTACTGGCACCTCTACGGTAAGCAGAACCTCAGCAGCGAGACCTACCGCGTGCGCCCCGAGCAGTTCTCGCGCGCCGCGCAGGAGGTGGTCGACAAGTACACCGTGCGCACCGAGACCGACGAGAAGATCCCGGTCGTGCACCCGCCGGTGGGCAGCGACGTCTACCTGATCGCGCGCCTGTGGGCCTGGTGGCCGATCCTGGAACTCGAACAGGGCAAGACCTACCGCCTGCACCTGAGCTCGATGGACTACCAGCACGGCTTCTCTCTGCAGCCGGAGAACATCAACATCCAGGTCATCCCCGGCTACGAGCACGTGGTGACGATCACGCCCAACCGCGCCGGCACCTACGCGATCGTCTGCAACGAGTTCTGCGGCATCGGGCACCACAAGATGGTCTCGAAGCTGGTCGTGAAGTAGCCCCACGCGAGGACACCATGGCGAACAACGAACTGTTCCGCACCTGCCCCCGCACGGGGCTGCAATTCCACAAGTCCGCCGAGACGCTGATCAAGGTCAACGCGGTGGCCGCGGTCGTCGCGCTGCTGGTCGGCGGCACGCTGGCGCTGCTGATCACGCTGACGCGCTGGCAGGCCGTGCACCTGATCAACGCCGAGAACTTCTACGTCTACCTCACCGCGCATGGCCTGGACATGCTGGTGATCTGGGTCATCTTCTTCGAAGTGGCGGTGCTGTACTTCTGCTCGTCGACGCTGCTGCGATGCCGGTTGGCGACGCCCCGCCTGGGCTGGCTGGCCTTCGCGCTGATGATCATCGGCACCGTCACCTTCAACGTCGCCATCTTCACCGGCAACGCGACGGTGATGATGACCAGCTACGTGCCGTTGCCGGCGCACCCGGGCTTCTACCTCGGGCTCATCCTCTTTGCGGTGGGGGCGTTGATCGCCTGCTTCATCTTCCTGGGCACTCTGGTCGTCGCGAAGGCCGAGAAGACCTACGAAGGCTCGATCCCGCTCGTGACCTTCGGCGCGATGACGGCCTGCATCATCGCCATCTTCACCATCGCCGCTGGCGCCATCATCCTGATCCCGACCTTCCTGTGGTCGGCGGGATACATCAAGCACATCGACCCGCTGATGTACCGCACCATCTGGTGGGGCTTCGGCCACTCGTCGCAGCAGATCAATGTCAGTGCGCACGTGGCGGTGTGGTACGCCATCGCGGCCATCGTCTTCGGCGCCAAGCCGATGAGCGAACGCGTCTCGCGCACGGCCTTCGTGCTGTACATCTGCTTCCTGCAGCTGGCCAGCGCGCACCACCTGCTGGCCGACCCCGGCCTGGGCACCGAGTGGAAGGTGTTCAACACCAGCTACGCGATGTACCTGGCGGTGCTGGCGTCGATGATCCACGGCCTCACGGTGCCGGGCTCGATCGAAGTGGCGCAGCGCGAGAAGGGCTACACCAAGGGCCTGTTCGAATGGGTGCGCAAGGCGCCCTGGGGCAACCCGGTGTTCTCGGGCATGTTCATCTCGCTGTTCGGCTTCGGCTTCCTGGGCGGCATCTCGGGCGTGATGATGGGCACCGAGCAGCTGAACATGCTGATCCACAACACGGTCTACGTGCCGGGGCACTTCCACGCCACGGTGGTGATCGGCACCACGCTGGCCTTCATGGCGCTGACCTATTTCCTGCTGCCCACGCTGTTCAACCGCGAGGTGATCCTGCCGGGCCTGGCGAAGTGGCAGCCGTATCTCTTCGGCATGGGCATGTCGGGCTTCGCGCTCGCGATGATGGGCGCGGGAACGCTGGGCGTGCCGCGGCGGCACTGGGACATCACCTTCGCCGGCGCCTCGCTGCCCTACGAATACCCGGGCTCGGCCTGGCTGATGCTGGCCATCATGGGCGTGTCGGGGCTCGTGGCCATCGTCGGCGGCGCGGCCTACATCCTGATCACGGTGGGCACGCTGCTGGTGGGCAGGAAGCTCGACGCCGGCACCTACAGCCAGCAGCGCACGGTGCTGAAGATGCCGGTGGCGGTGGCCGTCAGCGGCCAGGGCGGGCATGGCGGCGGCTTCGCCGCCCCGGGGACCTTCGTCTTCGCGATGGTGTTCCTGGGCGCCTTTGTCCTGTACTACTTCGTGAACTGGAAGTACCTCTCCACGGTCTGGGGCCTCAGCTGAAGGGATCCGCGCCATGGCCACCGCACGCACCGTCCTCTCGCTGTTCAAGCTGCGCATCGGTTTCGTGATCGCCGTCACCGCGCTCGGCGGCATCGCGGTGCAGCCCGGCAAGGGGCCGGGCGGCGTGGCGATGGGGCTTCTGTTCTGCTGCGTGCTGCTGGCCTCGGCCGCTTCGGGCGCTTTCAACCAGTGGTGGGAAGCCGACCTGGACCGCACGATGCGGCGCACCGCGCGCCGCGCCTTCGCCAGCGGCGAACTGAAGCCGGACGGGTTCTGGCTCGCCGTCATCGGCGCGCTGGTGGGGGTGGCCGGGTTCGGCGCCTGGTGGGCCACCAACGTGCCGGCGGCGCTGTACACGGTGGCTGGCGCGTTGACCTACGCCATCGTCTACACCGTGTGGCTGAAGCGGCGCACCTGGTGGAACATCGTCGTCGGCGGGCTGGCCGGCAGCTTTGCCGTGCTGGCCGGCGCGGCGGCGGTGAACCCCGAGCTCTCGGCCGAAGCCTGGCTGCTGACCGTGGTGCTGTTCCTGTGGACGCCGCCGCACTTCTGGAGCCTGGCCATCGCCTGCCGCGACGACTACGCCGCCGCTGGCGTGCCGATGCTGCCGGTGGCCAAGGGCGACGCCTGCGCGGCGCGCGCGATCACGCTGCACGCGGTGGCGCTGCTGGGGCTGACGGTGGCGCTGGGCGTGGTCTCGCGCGGGCCGGCCACGCTGCTGCTGTCGGTGGTGGGGGGCGGCTGGTTCGTCGTCGAGTCGCTGCGCCTGCAACTGGACCCCACGCGCCGGCGCGCCTTCCGCGCCTTCGCGGCTTCGCTCTCGCAACTGACGCTGGTGCTGTCCGGCGCGATGCTCGATGCCACATGGCGCGCGCTCTGACCACCCCCAGGGCCGGATCACCTTGAGCCGCCGGTGGCTCGCGCTGCTGCTGGCGCTGCCGGCGGCCGCGCTGGCGCAGACCGGCACGCCGGCCTGGGACGATGCGCTGAAGGCCAGCCAGGCCGTCATCGGCCTGCCGCTGGCCGGCGGCGTGCAGGACCTGCCGCTGGCCGACACCCAGAGCCGCAGCCTGCGCCTGGCCGACTGGCGCGGCCGCCCGCTGGTGGTGAACTTCGTCTACACCGGCTGCTTCCAGGCCTGCCCGCTGGCCACCCAGGGCCTGGCCCGGGCCGTCTCGGCGGCGCGCGACGCGCTCGGGCCCGCCAGCTTCCAGGTGCTGACCATCGGCTTCAACCAGCCCTTCGACACGCCCGAGGCGATGGCCGCCTTCGCGCGCCAGGCCGGCGTGCGCGACGAACGCTGGGCCTTCGTCAGCCCGCGCGCCGAAGACGTGCCGGCGCTGGCGCGCGCCTTCGGCTTTTCCTGGACCACCAGCCCGAAGGGCTTCGACCACATCACGCAGGCGACCATCGTCGACGCCAGCGGCGCCGTCTACCGCCAGGTCTACGGCGACCGGCCCGAGCTGGCGCAGTTCATCGGACCGCTGCGCGAATTGCTGTCGGGCCAGGCCGCCGCGGCGCCGGCCACGCTGGACAACCTGTGGACGCAGGTGCGCCTGTTCTGCACCGTTTACGACCCCACGACCGGCGGCTACCGCACCAACTATTCGCTCTTCTTCGAGATCTTCTGCGGGCTGACCGTGCTGGGCGCCCTGGCCTGGTTCATCGGCCGCGAGTGGCGCCATGCGAGGCTGCGTTGACCGCCACCGCCCCCGGCGTGCGCGCCTGGCGGCGCGCCGAGCGCTTGTTCGACCTCTGCTTCGGGCTGCGTGCCAACCCGCTGCGCCAGCTGGGCGCCTTGTGCTTCTGGCTGCTGTGGGTGGTGGTGGCCAGCGGCTTCTGGATCTACGCGCTCTACGAAACCAGCGTCGCCGGCGCGTGGTCGTCGGTGCAGGGCACCGGCCTGCAGCCCTGGGGCGCCGGCCTCATGCGCAGCCTGCACCGCTACGCGTCGGACGCGCTGGTCGTCGTGACCACGGTGCACGCGCTGCGCGAATGGCTGCTCGGCCGCCATCGCGGCACACGCTGGTTCGCGTGGGTGAGCGGCGTGCCGCTCTTGTGGTTGCTGCCGGCTTCGGGCCTGGTGGGCTACTGGATGGCCTGGGACCGGCGCGCGCAGTACGCCGGCACCGCACTGCTGGAGTGGGCGACCACGCTGCCCGGCGTGGCGCTGGAATCGGTGCGCAACCTGCTGGACCCGGCGGCGGTGACCGACCGCTTCTTCAGCCTGCTGTCGTTCCTGCACATCGGCGCGCCGCTGCTGCTGCTGCTGGGCTCCTGGGTGCACCTGCTGCGCCTGAAGGACCCGCTGACGCAGCCGCGCCCGGCGCTGGCCTGGGGCTCGCTGGCGGCGCTGGTGGCGGGGTCGCTGCTGCTGCCGGCCCTGTCGATGCCGGTGGCCGACCTGGCGCGCGTGCCGACACCGGTGGACCTGGACTGGTTCTTCCTGGCCGCGCTGCCGGCCGCCGATCGCTGGCCGCAGGCCACCTGGGCCGTGCTCGGCGCCGGCACCTTGCTGCTCTCCGCGCTGCCCTGGCTGGGGCGCGCGCGCGCGCCGACGGCGCCCACCGCGCCTCCGCCTAGAAGCATGACCATGCCCAAACCCGTTCGTCTCGCCGGCCAGGCCCTGCTGTACCTGCTGTTCGCCGCCTTCGTCGGCACCTTCGCCACCTGGCCCGCGTACGCGCTGCTGGCGCCGGGGCAGGGCCTGCTGCGGCTGTCGTTCAGCCACCCCGGCAAGATCGGCACCGACTGCCGCAAGCGCAGCGCCGACGAACTGGCGAAGCTGCCGCCGCAGATGCGCAATGCCGAAGACTGCCAGCGCGGCCGATCGCCGGTGAGCGTGCGCATCGTGCTCGACGGCCGCACGCTGCTGGACCGCAGCTACGCCCCCGCTGGCCTGTCGCACGACGGCGCTTCCAGCGCCTACTGGCGCACGCCGCTGCCGGCGGGCCCGCACCGCCTGCAGGTGAGCTTTCGCGACGACCAGCGCGAAGGCGCGCCGGTCCACGAGAAGGACACCACGCTGCAGGTGGCCGAAGGGCAGATCGTGCTGATCGACTTCCGCGCCGATGGAGTGAGCATCCGATGAACACCCTGGCCTCGCGTTCCTTCTCGGCCCGCCTGCCGCTGTACCGCTACACGCTGGCGGTGCCTACCGACGAACGGCGCCACCTGGCCACCGGCTGGTTGCTGCTGGCGGTGGCGGCGCTGGTGGCTTCGGGCCTGTTCTCGCTGCTGCTGGTGGCGGCGCGCACGCCGGGCGTGCAGCACTGGCTGCCGGGGGTGGACTTCTTCCACGTCGCGCTGGTGGTGCACGTGGACCTGTCGGTGCTGGTCTGGTTCGGCAGCATGGCCGGCCTGCTGTGGACCGTGGCCGGCGGCGCCGGCTGGATGGGCTTCGGCTGGACCGCGCTCGCGCTGGCGGTGACCGGCACCGTGGCCATGGCACTGGCGCCATTCGTGCAAGTGGCCGAGCCGCTGATGTCCAACTACGTGCCCGTGCTCGACGGCAGCGTGTTCACCGGCTCGCTCACCGTCTTCGGCATCGGGCTGGCGCTGGCCACCTGGCGCGCGCTGGTCGCGCCCGGCAGAGTGGGCGTCACGCTGCCGGGCGAAGGCGCGCTGCGCTTCGGCCTCAACGCCGCCGCGGTGAGCGCCGCGCTCGGCGTGGCCGCCTTCGCGTGGTCGTGGTTCGCGCTGCGCCAGGGCGGCACGGCGGCCGGCGGCAAGGCCTTCTACGAAACGCTTTTCTGGGGCCCCGGCCACGTGCTGCAGTTCACCTGGACGCTGCTCATGCTGGTGGCCTGGGCCTGGCTGGCCAGCATGGCGGAAGCGCCCTTGCCGCTGTCGCCGCGGGTGGCGGTGCTGCTGTTCGGCGTGGCGCTGGTGGCGGTGTTCGCCACCCCGCCCATCTACCTGGCCTGGAGCGTGGGCTCGCCCGAACACGTGCGGCTGTTCACCTGGCTCATGCGCTTCGGCGGCGGGCTCGCCATCCTGCCCTTCGTGCTGGCGATCGTGATCGCCACCCGCTGCGGCGGCGCGCTGCGGGCCGAACAGCGGCCGCTGCGCAACGCGCTGCTCGCTTCGGTGGGCCTGTTCTGCACCGGCGGCCTGATGGGGTTCATGATCGAAGGCAGCGACGTGCGCGTGCCGGCCCATTACCACGGCGCCATCGTCGGCGTCACGCTCGCGCTGATGGGCCTGGCCTTCGCGCTGCTGCCGGCCCTGGGCCACGAAGCGCCGCGTTCGAGACTGGCTGCGTGGCAGCCCTGGGTGTACGGCGGCGGGCAGCTGCTGCACATCGTGGGCCTGGTGTGGTCGGGCGGCTACGGCGTGCAGCGCAAGGTGGCGGGCGCGGCGCAGGTGCTGCGCACGCCGCAGGAAGTGGCCGGCATGGGGCTGATGGGCCTGGGCGGGTTGGTGGCCATCGTCGGCGGACTTCTCTTCATCGTGGTGGTGCTGCGCGCCTTGCGCCGGACCCCGCGGCGCGCGTGATGGCGCGCGCCTGGCTGGCGCTGTCGGCGCTGCTGGTGCTGGCCATCGTGAGTGCCAGCGCCACGCTGCGCCAGGTCGCGGCCGCCGGGCTGCCGGCCGCGCCCTGGCAGGAAGGCGTGCGGCTGGCGCACCGCATGAGCGCCAGCGCCGCCAGCGTGCTGTTCCTGTTCGGGTGCTGATGTCGTGGGGGCCGCTGGCGGCGCGGGCGCGCGCGTGGCCGGCGCGCTGCTGCTGGCCTGCACCGCGCTGCTGGCGGTGGTGGGGCGCTACACGGTGGCCGGGGCCGGGTTGCCGGTGGTGCTGGTCAACCTGATCGGCGGCCACGGGCTGCTGGCGCTGCTGGCGTGGCTGTGGGTGCAGCCGAAGACCGATGCGGCGGCGCTGCTGCCGGCAGGCTTGCTGGTGCTGCTGGCCGTGCTGGGTGCGTGCGTCAATCAGTTCGGACAGCAGGCGGCGGCAGGACTCTTGAACACCCACACCGCGCTTGGTGTTCTGACCTTGGCATGGGCAGTCCTGACTGCCTGGCGTCAGGGTGGGTCCGCATCGCACGCGCTGCGCATGCTGATACTCTTCCTCGCCGGGGCTGCCGTTGTCGGCGTGCTGATGCGAGCTTCTTCCACGGGCCTGGCCCTGGCGGTGCTGCACAGCTTGCTGGCCGCCCTGTCGTTGGCCGCTGCGGTTTTGCTGTCCCGCCGCGATTGAGACCGGTCAAGCCGTCGCGCGCCGCGGGGCGTCGACAATCGCCGGGCCCCGGGAAGGAAGATCGATGGACACAGGGCGGTTCGACGTACCGCGATACCTCAGCGTGCTGCCGCTGTTCAGCGACCTCAGCCAGCCCGAACTCGTGCGCCTGGCCGAAGGCTGCCGGCTGCGCCGCTTCGCGCGCGGCGAGAACGTGTTCGCGGTCGGCCAGCCCTGCGAGGAGTTCCACGTCACGGTCACGGGCCAGGTGAAGCTGTTCGCCCTTTCGCCCGCGGGGCAGGAGAAGGTGATCGAGCTCTGCGGCCCCGGCACCAGCTTCGCCGAGGCGCTGATGTTCACCGGCCGCCCCTACATCGTGAACGCGCAGGCCCTGAACGACAGCCTGCTGCTGTCGGTCAGCAAGGCCGCGGTGGTGGCCGAGATCGAGCACGACGCGCGCTTCGCGATGCGCATGCTGGCCGGCATCTCGCGCCGCCTGCACGGCCTGGTGCACGACGTGCAGGCCTACGCGCTGCACAGCGGCATGCAGCGCGTCATCGGCTACCTGCTGCGCGACCAGCCGGTGGAGGACTGCGCCACCGGCGACGTGATCACCGTCTCGCTGCCGGTGAGCAAGGCGACCATCGCCTCGCGCCTGTCGCTCACGCCCGAATACTTCTCGCGCGTGCTGCACGAACTGGAGACCGCCGGGCTGATCGAGATCGACAAGCGCGACATCCGCATCCTCGACGCCAGGCGCCTGGCCGGCTACGAGATGCGATGACCGACCCCGCGCGGCGCGCCTTCCTGCGCGGGCGCCCGAACCCGGCCGCCGAAGCGGGCGTGCCGGTGCGCATCGGCGAAGGCTGCCTGGCGCAGCGTGGCGTCGAGTGCCGCGTCTGCGGCGAAGCCTGCGACGCCGGCGCCATCCGCTTTCCGCCGCGGCGCGGCGGCGTGGCGCTGCCGGTGCCGGACCTGGCGAAGTGCACCGCCTGCGGCGACTGCGTGGGGCCCTGCCCGGTGGGGGCGGTGAGCGTGGCGCGGCGCTGAATGAGCCCGACGGAACTGACCGCGCTGCTGGTGTTCTGCACCGCGATGAGCTTCTCGCCCGGGCCGAACACGACCCTGTCGACCGCCATCGCGGCCAACCTCGGGCTGGCGCGTGCGCTGCGCTTCTGCGTGGCCGTGCCCGCCGGCTGGACCCTGCTGATGGGGGCGTCGGGGCTGGGGCTGGGCGCGCTGGTGCTCGGCGTGCCGGCGCTGCGCTGGGGCGTGAAGGGGCTGGGCATCGCCTACATGCTGTGGCTGGCGTCGCGGCTGGCGCAGACCGCCGCGCTGGGCCACGTCGACGAACGGCGCCTGAACGTGGGCTTCCTGCAGGGCGTGGCGCTGCAGTTCGTCAACATCAAGGCCTGGATGCTGGCGCTGACGCTGACCGCCGGCTGGGTGGTGAACGCGGGCGGCCGGCCGGCGGCCAACCCCGGGCAACGGCTGGCCATCGTCTGCGGCGTGATGCTGCTGTTCGCCTTCGGCAGCAACTTCACCTACGCGCTCACCGGCTCCATGCTGCGCCGCTGGCTCGCGCAGGGCCGGCGCCTGCTGTGGTTCAACCGAACGCTGGCGCTGGTGCTGGTGGTCACGGCGGGGTGGATGCTCGCGGTCTGAAGTCCCGCCCCTCTCCATATGCCGTCCTGACACCACCCCTGTTAAGGTGCCCGGCCATGCCGGTTTCCACTGTCCTTTCGCGCTGGCCGGCGCTGTTCGTCTGGGCCGCCGGCGCCTGCGCACTCCTGCTGCTGGACGGCCGCCTCGACCTGGCCAACCTGGCCATGCTGCTGGTCCTCGTCTCGGCCGTCGCCTCGATGTGGCTGCCGGGCTGGCTCTCGGCGGCCGCGGGTGCCGCCTCCGTCGTCGCCTTCAACTGGACCTTCGTGCCGCCGCGCCACAGCATGGCGGTCGACCTGCGCCAGCACGCGCTGCTGCTGCTGGCGATGCTGGTCGTCAACGGCATCGTCAGCGCGCTCATCGCGCTGCGGCGCCGCGAGGCGCTGGCCGCGCGCCGCGTGGCCGAGCGCGAAGCGCGCCTGCGCGCCTGGGGCGACACGCTGCGCGACGCTCGCGACCCGGTGGCGCAGGGTCCCGCCCTGGCGGCGATGCTGGGCACGGTGGCCGGCGTGCCGGCCGCGGTGTGGATCGCCGACAGCCCCGAAGACGAAGGCGTGCTCTCGGGCAGCGTGGACGCCGAGCAGCGCGCCGGCCTGCGCCACTGCCTGCAGCAGCGCCAGGCGCTGGGGCCGGGCAGCGGCCGCCACGAAGACCAGCCCGACTGGTACCTGCCGCTGCGCGGCCGCGAGAAGGCCTTCGGCGCCGCCGTGCTGCGGCCGCCGGCGCTGGCGCGCGCCGCGCTGGACGAACTGCGCCTGCACCTGCAGGCCCTGTGCGACCCGCTCGGGCTGGCGCTGGAGCGCGCGCACGCCGCCGGCGAGGAGCAGCGCGCACGCGAAGCGGCGCAGGCCGAAGGCGTGCGAAACGCGCTGCTGGCCGCCATCTCGCACGACTTCCGCACCCCGCTGGCCACCATCGTGGGGGCCGCCTCCTCGCTGCGCGACCAGGACGAACGCCTGGCGCCCGAGGCGCGGCGCCGGCTGGCCGACAGCATCGTCGACGAGGCGACGCGACTGTCGCGGCTGGCCGACAACACGCTGCAGCTGGCGCGCCTGGACGCCACTGGCTTCGAGCTCCGGCGCGACTGGGAGTCGGCCGAGGAGATCGTCGGCGCGGTACTCGCCCGCGTGCGCCGGCGCGACCCGGCCCGGCGCGTGCGCGCCCGCCTGGAGCCGGGCTTGCCGCTGGTGTGGTGCGATGCGATGCTGCTGTCGCAGATGCTCGAGAACCTGGTCGACAACGCGCTCAAGTACACCCCGCCCGAAGCGCCGGTGGAGATGCTGGCCGCCCTGCAGGGCGACCAGCTGCTGCTGGCGGTGCGCGACCGGCGAGGGTCGCGCCGGCCTGGCGCGAACGCATCTTCCAGGTGTTCCACCGCGGTGCCGAGCCCATGCCCGGCGGCGCCGCGGTCGAGCGGGGTGCGGGCGCGGGCGTGGGGCTGGCGGTGTGCCGCGCCATCGCGCGTGCCCATGGCGGCGACCTGCGCGTGCGCGCGCGCGCCCATGGCGGCAGCGCCTTCGAATGCCGGCTGCCGCTGCGCGAAGGGCCGCCGCCGGCACCGGCCGAGGCCGCATGACGCTGTCGCTGCTGCTGGTGGAAGACGACCGCGAGCTGCGCGCCACGCTGGCCGAGGCGCTGGCCGTCGAAGGCCATGCCTTGCGCACCGCCGCCAGCCTGTCCGAAGGCCTGGCGATGCTGCAGCACGGGCCGCCGTTCGACCTGGTGCTGCTGGACCTGGGGCTGCCCGACGGCGACGGCCAGGCGCTGCTGGCCGCGCTGCGCCGGCACGCCTCGACCCCGGTGATCGTGATCTCGGCGCGCGACGCCGACCGCCAGAAGATCGGCCTGCTGGACGCCGGCGCCGACGACTACCTGGTCAAGCCTTTTTCCATCGGCGAACTGCTGGCGCGCATGCGGGTGGCCCTGCGCCATCGCGGCACCGCGCTGGCGCCGGCGGTCACGCGCTTCCGGCACGGCGACGTCGACATCGACCTCGCGGCGCACCGGGTGCTGCGCGCCGGCGCGGCCGTGCACCTGACGCCGACCGAATTCAAGCTGCTGGCGCGCCTGGTGCGCAGCGCCGGCCAGGTGGTGACGCACCGGCAGCTGCTGCGCGACGTGTGGGGCGCCGAGTTCGTCGACCACACGCACTACCTGCGCCTGTACATGGGCCAGCTGCGCGCCAAGCTGGAGGCCGAACCCTCCGAACCGCGCCTGCTGCTGACCGAGCTGGGCGTCGGCTACCGGCTGGCCGAACCCCCGGCCTGAGGGCGCGCTTATGCGGTCCTGACGCGGGCGGCGCCACGCTCGGGGCCATCGCAACCACCTCATCGGGGCCGCATGTCTTCCGCACCCCTGGCCGCCGCTGCCGCGGCCGACCCCGGCGCCGCCACGCCGCCACGCGATTCGCTGATGGCGCTGACGCTGGGCGCCATCGGCGTCGTCTACGGCGACATCGGCACCAGCCCGCTGTACACGCTGAAGGAAGTGTTCTCGCCCGCCACCGGCGTGCCGCTGGACGCGCACCACCTGGTGGGCGCCGTCTCGTGCATGTTCTGGGGCCTGATGATGGTGGTCACGCTGAAGTACGTGACGCTGATCCTGCGCGCCGACAACCGCGGCGAAGGCGGCGGCCTGGCGCTCACCGCGCTGGCGGTGCAGGCGGTGGCCGGGCGTCCGCGGCTGGCGCGCGCGCTGCTGCTGCTGGGCATGGCCGGCGCGACGCTGTTCTACGGCGACAGCGTCATCACGCCGGCGATCTCGGTGCTGGGGGCGATGGAAGGGCTGGAAGTGGCGACGCCGGCGCTCAAGCCCGCCGTGGTGCCGGTCTCGCTGGCCATCCTGGTCGGTCTGTTCCTGCTGCAGCGCCGGGGCACGGCGGCGGTGGGGCGCCTGTTCGGCCCCGTCATCTGCCTGTGGTTCGCGGCGCTGGCCGTCACCGGCGTGCTGCAGATCGCGCACGAGCCCGCCATCCTGGCCGCGCTCAACCCGCTGGAGGCCTGGCGATTCATGGTCGAGCGCGGGCCCGGGCTGTTCCTGGCCGTCGGCGCCATCGTGCTGGCGCTCACCGGCGCCGAGGCGCTGTACGCCGACATGGGCCACTTCGGGCGGCGCCCCATCCAGCTGGCCTGGCTGGCGCTGGTGCTGCCTTCGCTCACCCTCAACTACCTGGGCCAGGGCGCGCTGCTGATGCATTCGCCGCAGGCGCTGGAGAACCCGTTCTTCCACCTGTTCCCGCCGGCGCTCATCTGGCCGGCGCTGCTGCTGGCCACGCTGGCGGCCATCATCGCCAGCCAGGCGGTGATCTCGGGCGCCTATTCGATGACGCGCCAGGCCATCCAGCTGGGCTTCCTGCCGCGCATGGCGGTGCTGCACACGTCGGCGCGCGAAGCCGGGCAGATCTACCTGCCGGCGGTGAACTGGCTGCTGATGGCGGGCGTGCTGGGGGCGGTGGTGGGCTTCGGCAGCTCGGCCGCGCTGGCCGGCGCCTACGGCATCGCCGTCACGCTGACGATGCTGATCACCACCGTGCTCACGTTCTTCGTGGTGCGCCACGGCTGGCGCCTGCCGCTGCCGCTGGCCGCCGGCGCCACGCTGTGCTTCCTGGCGCTGGACCTGCTGCTGGTGGCCGGCTGCGCGGTCAAGTTCGTCGACGGCGGCTGGTTCCCGCTCGCGGTGGGCGGCGCGATCTTCCTCGTCATGAGCACCTGGCTGCGCGGCCGCCGGCGCGCGCTGGAAGCGGTGCGCCGCGACGGTGTGCCGGTCGAGTCCTTCGTGAGCGGCCTGCAGGCCGACCCCTCGGGGCCGCGCCCCAGCCGCCTGGCCGTGTACCCGGTGAGCGACCCCACGACGGTGCCGCAGGCGCTGCTGCACAACCTGAAGCACAACCAGGTGCTGCACGCGCGCAACCTGCTGCTGACGGTGCGCTTCGCCGAAGTGCCATGGGTCGCGGAACACGAACGCGTGCACCTGCAGGCGCTGGGCCCGGGCTTCTGGCGCGTGCGGCTGGACTTCGGCTTCATGGAGACGCCCGACGTGCCGCAGGCCCTGCGCCGCTGCGGCGCCCAGGGGCTGGAGGTGGCGCCCTTCGAGACCAGCTACTTCCTCAGCCGCGAGACCTTCGTGCCCGGCACCGGCATGGCGCGCTGGCGCGACCGCCTGTTCGCGGCGATGAGCCGCAACGCGGGCAGCGTGGCCGAATACTTCAGGCTGCCGGACAACGCGGTGGTGGAGCTGGGCACGCGGGTGCAGATCTGAAGGGCCGGCCTCGATTGACCGTGCGCGCGCACTTCACGTATGGTGGTCCCGGACCCGTGCCGGACCGCGCGGACCCCCGAGCCCATGCCCGAAGCCCACTGCCTGAACTGCGACACCGCGCTGCCGGCCGGCCTGCGCTACTGCGGCCACTGCGGCCAGCGCGCCGACACGGCGCGGCTTTCGTTCGCCGACATGCTGCGCGAGCTGATGCGCGCCAACACCGAAGTCGAACGCAGCCCGCTGCAGTTCGCCCGCGCGCTGCTGCTGCGGCCGGGGGTGGTGGCGCGCGAGTTCGTCGAAGGGCGGCGGCGCCGCCACTACGGCCCCTTCGCAACGCTGGCGGTGCTGGCGGGCGTGGACGCGCTGGCGATCCGCGCCTCGGGCTTCCGGGCACTGGCGCAGGAAGTGGCCACCGGCGACGCCGCCGCGCTGCTGTACCGCCACTTCGACCTGCTGCAGCTGGCGCAGCTGCCGCTGCTGGGCCTGGCCTGCGCGCTGCTGTTCCGCGCCGAAGGCCGCCGCCTGCCCGAGCACATGGCGCTGGTGGCCTACGCGCTGGCGGTGCGCGCGGCGGCGGTCACGGTGCTGGCGCTGCTGTCGGTGCTGCTGGCCATCCGTGCGCCGGCATGGCACCAGGTGGCCTTCTTCTGGATCGCCTGGTACGCCTACTTCGCCTGGTGCGCTTCGCAGTTCTACGGCGGGCCGCGCTGGATGTCCGCCCTTCGCGGCGTGGTGGTGGCCGCGCTGGGCCACGGCATGACCTTCGGCCTGCTGCTGGCCTTCAACCTGCTGTTCGGCTGAACGTCACGGCCCCGCCGGTCCGGGGCCGCGGCCTTCCAGCAGGTAGACGCCGCGCGCACCGCAGGCCAGCAGCCGGCCGCCGGCCCAGCTGCAGGCGCTGAGCTCGCCGTCCACGTGCAGCGCCATCGAGCAGCGGCCGTCGTCGAGCTGCCAGACGCGCAGGCCGCCGTCCGACGAGACCGACGCCAGGCGCGACCCGGTCGCGTCGGCCGCCACGCCGTTGACGGCGTCCAGGTGGCCCGTGAGCGTGCGCACCGGTTGCGCCGCTTCCAGGTCCCACAGCCGCACCGTGGCGTCGCTGGCCGCGGACACCAGCTGCCCGCTGGCGGCGACGAAGCAGCAGTGGTTGACGCTGGCCTCGTGCCCCACCAGCGGCGTGCGCGACAGCGCCTGCGCGGCCGGCCCGGCGGCCAGCGGCTGGGGGTCGGTGAGCCAGCGCTCGTAGAGGCCGTCGTCGAAGTCCATCGACCAGCGGTGGAGCGTGCCGTCGGCGGCGGCGGTCACGAGCCAGCGGCCGTCGGGGCTGAAGGCGCAGGCGTTGATCCACTGCTCGTGCGCCACCCAGGCCAGCCGGCGCGAGCGGGTCTCCAGGTCCCACAGGCGAACCGTGCGGTCGTTGGACACCGTGGCCAGCAGGCGGCCCGTGGGGTCGAAGGCGCAGCCGTTGACCTGGTCGCGGTGGCCGGCCAGCGTGCCCGTGCGTTCGAAGCGCGTCACGTCCCACAGCGCCACCTGGCGGTCGGCCGACGCGCTGGCCAGCAGGCGGCCGTCGGGGCGCAGCGCGCAGGCGCGCACGCTGCCTTCGTGCGCGCGCCACAGCCGCAGCGACAGCGCGCGCCGCATGTCCCACAGCGCCAGCCGGCGGTCCTGGCCACCGGTGAACACGTGGTGACCGTCGGCGGTGGCCACGCAGGCGATGGCCGGGCCTTCGTGGCCGCGCGCCTGGTAGGGCTCGCCGCGGCCGGCCAGCTGCCACAGCCGCACCGTGCCGTCGTTGCCGGCCGAAACCACCAGGCCCGCGGCCGCCGAGGTGCCGCAGTCGTGCACCCAGTCGCCGTGGCCCACCAGGGTGCGGATCAGCTCGTCGCCGCTGCTGCTCCACACGCGCAGCGTGCCGTCGGCCGACGCGGTGACCAGGTGCCGCCCGTCGGCGGCGAAGGCGCAGGCCGTGATGCCCTGCGGGTGCGCCGCCACCGCGCGCGGTTCGCCGCCGTCCAGCGGCCACAGGCGCAGGGTGCCGTCGCTGGCGCCGCTCGCCAGGGTTCGGCCGTCGGGGCTGAAGGCGCAGCAGTTGACGCCGCTGCCATGGCCCTGCAGCACCTGCCGGGCGCGGCCGGTGGCCAGGTCCCACACGATCACGGTCTGGTCCGAAGAGGCCGAAGCCGCCAGCGCCGCGTCGGCGCTGATGGCGCAGCCTCGCACGGCGGCCCAATGGCCGTGTTCGCTCACCGGCACCAGCCAGCCCTGCTCGTTGTTGGCCCAGTTGCGCGCCATCATGCGGCACAGCGTGCCGTCGGCCAGGTCCCACAGCCGCAGCGACTCGTCGAGCGAAGACGAAAGCAGCCAGCGGCCGTCGGCGCTGAGCGCGCAGTCGGTGACCTCGTCGGTGTGGCCCTGCAGCACCGCCAGCACGGCACCGGTGGCGGTGTCCCAGACCCAGAGCCGGCGGTCGCCGGTGGCGGCCGCCAGGCGGCTGCCGTCGGCCGACAGGTCCAGCGCCCGCACCGCGCGGCCGGCGACGCGGCTCTGCGCGTCGGCGGCGAAGTGGCGCAGCGGCGCCCCGAGGTCGGGGTCCCAGAGCGTGACCTCCTGGTCGCCGGAGGCGGTGGCCACGAAGCGGCCGTCGGCGCTGATCGCGCAGGCCCGCACGGCGGCCCGCCGGTTGCCCAGGGTGCGCACCAGGGCCGGGTGCGGCCGGTCGGGCAGGGGTGCCAGCGGCACCAGGCGGGGCTCGTGGATCGCCCCGGCGGCGCGGTCCAGCGCCGACTTCGCTTCGAAGCGCGCGAACAGCGTGGCACGCACCTCGGCGGCGGAACGGCAGTCGCCGAACAGGTGCGCGGTCTGCAGGAACAGGCGCCGCAGTTCGGCCAGCGTGCGGTCGGCCGGGAACAGGGCCGCCGCCTGCTGCAGGTCGGCGTCGACGCTGAAGGCGGTGCGGGCCCAGGTCTTCTCGGTCACGTAGCGCAGGTCCAGCGCGGTCGCGAGCATCTCGTCGGCCCGGTCGGCGGCGCGCAGGTGGAAGAACAGGTGCTGCCACCAGTAGGGTTCGGCAGCCGGCAGGGCGGCCCACCCGCCCGCGGGACGCCCGGACTCGAGCAGTTGCCGGTGCAGCGAAACGCCCTGGTCGGCCAGGCGCTGCAGCAGGAACAGGCGCACCACGTCGTGCAGCCGCACGGTGCGCCGCGCCAGGTCCAGCGCCAGCAGCAGCGACAGCCGCGCCAGCCGTTCGCACAGCGCTTCGCTGTCCCATTCGTCCTGGCCTGCGGTGCGGGCCCAGAGCGCGGCGATGGTGGCCAGCGGCACTTCGGCGTCCTCGGGGAAGACGGCCAGCTCGCCGAAGCGCTGGCGTTCGTCTTCGGACAGCTGCGCCAGGCTCAGCGCCAGCGTGTGCGACACCGCGTTGCGGCGCGCCGCCGCGTCGCGGCCGTCGAAGACCGTGAGGCCGCGCTTGTCCAGCGCCTTGCCCACGTAGCCGAGCGCGTCGTCCAGCGGCTGGCCCTGGTGCAGCACGCGTTCGCGCAGCGCGCCGTTCACCAGCTTCAGCAGCAGCGGCCATTCGCCCAGCCGGGCCGCCAGCGGCCCGAAGCCCGGGTGCGCCGACAGCCCGTGCGACAGCAGCGCCGCCGCCTCGTCGGTGGCCATCGCGTCCACGTGCACCCGGTGGGCCGAAGCCGGCAGCACGTCGACATTGCGCGTGGTGATGATGCGGGCGCAGCGCTCGCCGCCCTGCAGGAAGGGCCGCACGTGCAGTTCGTCCCAGGCGTCGTCGACGACGATCAGCAGGTCGCGGTCGGCCAGCAGTTCGGCGAAGGCGGCGACCGCGGTGTCCAGGCTGGCGAAGCCCGGCCGCTGGCCCGAGAGCATGTAGATCAGGTCCTCGACCCGGCCGGTCAGGTCGCCCGGCTTCTCGCCCAGCGTGACCCACAGGATGCCGTCGTCGAAGGCGTTCTGGATCGCCTCGTCATGGCAGAGCGCGCGCGCCAGCGCGGTCTTGCCGTAGCCGCCGGCGCCGCGCAGCGCGGTGGTGATGGCGATCGGGTCCCCGTGCGGGCCTTCGAGCAGCTGGTCGCGCAGCGCGGCGTATTCGCGCGGGCGCGGCACGAAGTCGGGCGGCAGGTCCTCGACCATGAAGGGCACGCGCACCGGCTGCGGCCGCACGTGCAGGTCGTTCACGAACTTGCGCCATTCGTGCGCGAGGTCGTAGAAGTGCACGCTGCGCATCCAGCGCGGCAGCGCCGGGAAGTCGACCGGTCCGGCCTGCACCGGGTAGACCGCGACGCCGCGCTGGCGCGCATAGCGCCATTCGCGCCGCACCAGCGGCGACGCCAGCGCCGCCGGCGTGACCACCAGCACCAGGTACTGGACGCGGTCGATCGCCGCGGTGATCTGCTGCCACCAGTCGCGCCCGCCTTCCATGCCTTCGCGGTCGCGCCACAGCGGCACGCCTTCGGCTTCCAGGCGGCTGCGCAGGTCGCGCGCGAAGGTCTCGCCGTCGCTGCGCGCGTAGGAGATGAAGGCGCGGGGCTGGGGTTCCTGCGGGGTCAACGGCGGGTGGGTCGGACGGTGCGCAGCGCGGAGCGGCGATTGTGCGCCACGCGCTGCCGCCGGCTCACTTGCCCGCCGAAGCCCCCAGGTCGGCCGCGCCGGCCTTCGGCGCGCCGATGTGCTGCTCGATCGGCGGCAGCGTGTGCGCGATGCCCTTGTGGCAGTCGATGCAGGTCTGCCCTTCGTTGAACGCCACCTGGTGGCGCGTCGCGGCGCGCCGGTTCTGCTCGGCGTAGTCCATGTAGGTGAAGTTGTGGCAGTTGCGGCATTCCTGGCTGTCGTTGGCCTTCATGCGCGCCCACTCGTGCTGCGCCAGCTCGGCGCGCTTGGCGTTGAACTTCTCCGGCGTGTCGATCGAGCCCAGCACCTTGTGCAGCACCTCGTTGCTGGCCTGGATCTTGCGCACGATCTTCGGCCCCCATTCCTTGGGCACGTGGCAGTCGGGGCAGGTGGCGCGCACGCCGGTGCGGTTCTGGTAGTGGATGGTGTTGCGGTACTCCTTGAACACGTTCTCCTGCATCTCGTGGCAGGAGATGCAGAACGCCTCGCGGTTGGTCCACTCCAGCACGGTGTGGAAGCCGCCCCAGAACACGATGCCGGCCACGAAGGCCAGGCCCAGGCCGCCGGTGGCGATGCCCCAGATCCAGGCCTTCCAGTTCCTCTTCTCGGTCATGGCCGCGTCCTCACTGCAGCCCGCGCGCGCGCTGGAAGGTGTTGCCCACCAGCGGCGGCGCGTCGGTCTGCGGCACGTGGCACTGGGTGCAGAAGTAGCGCCGCGGCGAGATGTTGTCCAGCTCGGTGCCTTCGCGCGTGCGGAAGTGGGTGACGCTCACCTTGGTGGCGCCGGTCTCCTTGGTCTTCTGCCAGGCATGGCAGTCCATGCACTTGTTGACGTTCTTCGTGATCTGGTAGCCCGCGGTGTTGTGCGGGATGAGCGGCGGCTGCTGCACGAAGTCGCGCTCCTTCGGGCCGGTGTCGCGTTCCTGGTGCGAAGCGGTGGGTGGCAGGTCCTGGTTCACCGGCGTGCCGGCGCGCAGGCCCTGCAGTTTCACGGGCTGGAAGTCGGCGGCACGGCCGAAGTCGGCCAGGCCGAGGCCGAAGACGGCGGCGGCGAGCGCGATCTTGAGGATGTCGCGGATGTTCATCTCAGGTTCTCCGGGTGTCCCAGCGGTGCGTGAATCGGAAGACGTCGGGGTCGCAGGCGTCGATGCAGCGGCCGCAGTTGGTGCATTCGGGGGCGGTGATCACGGGGCCGGCGCCCTGCTTGCCTTTCAGCGGCAGCGTGATCACCTGCGGTTCGGGGCAGACCGCGAAGCAGTCGCCGCAGTCGTTGCAGCGGCTGGAATGCGCGGCGCTCACGCGCAGCACGCTGGCGCGGCCGATCAGGCCGTAGGTGGCGCCCACCGGGCACAGGTGGCCGCACCAGCCGTGCGGCGCCACCAGCAGGTCGTAGACGAAGACCGCGGCCGCGGCGCCCCAGGCCAGGCCGCCGCCGAAGAGCAGCGCGCGCTGCGTCAGCGTAACCGGGTTGACCCATTCCCAGACCGTGAGTCCGGTGACGGCGCTGGCCACCAGCAGCGCGCCCAGCAGCCACAGCCGCAGGCTGCGCCTGGGCGCGCGGCCGCCCGTGAGCCGGAGCTTGCGGCGCAGCCAGGCGGCGCTGTCGGCCACCACGTTGACCGGGCAGACCCAGGCACAGAAGGCGCGCCCGCCGGCCAGCGCGTAGAAGGCCACCACGATGGCGGCGCCCAGCAGCGCGCTCGTCTCCGGCAGGTGGCGCGTGGCCAGCACCTGCAGCAGCACGAAGGGGTCGGTGAGCGGCAGCACGCCCAGCGTCAGGCTGAACGCAAGATTGCCCTTCACGATCCACTGGCCCCACAGCGGGCCGGCCAGGAACAGCGCCAGCACCGCGGCCTGCGAGCCGCGGCGCAACAGAAGCCACTTCGGCAGCCGCGTCATCGCGAAGCCCCCGAAGCGTTCGGGTAGGGGTCGGCGCCGCCGCGCAGCGGCACCAGGTCGTGGCGGTCGTCGGGCAGGCGCTGCACCGGCAGGTCGAAGCCGGGCTGGCCTGCGCGCTGCGGTGCTTCCCAGCCCTTGCGGTAGTGGTGGCCCGGTTCGCCGCGTGCCAGTTCGGCCGGCAGCACCTTGATCGCAGCCTTCTCCAGCACGCAGGCGCGTTCGCACTTGCCGCAGCCGGTGCAGGCCTCGGCATGCACCACCGGCAGCAGCAGCGCGTGGCGGTCGCTGCGCGGGTTGGGCACCTTGTCCAGCGTGATGGCCTGGCCCACCAGCGGGCAGGCGCGGTAGCAGGCGTCGCAGCGCAGGCCCAGGAAGTTCAGGCAGTTGTCGGTGTCCGACAGCACGGCAATGCCCATGCGCGCCTTCGTGATGTCGGTCAGCCCGTGGTCCAGCGCGCCGGTGGGGCAGGCCTTCACGCAGGGGATGTCCTCGCACATCTCGCAGGGGATGTCGCGCGCGCTGAAGTAGGGCGTGCCCAGCGCCGGCGCGGTGCCGGTGGACAGCTTCAGGTTCCTTGGCGGGCAGTCGCGCACGCACAGGCCGCAGCGGATGCAGGCACCCAGGAACTGCGCTTCCGGCAGCGCGCCGGGCGGGCGCAGCGCCTGCGCCGGCCGTGCCCCGCTTTCGCGCGCGAACAGCGCGGCCGCGCCGGCCAGCAGGCCGGCG
>JBGAKY010000005.1:0-143108 GCA_044224175.1 Rubrivivax sp.
ATCGCGGCCCGTGTTTCCAGCGTGGCACTGCCGATGTGCGGCACCATCACCACGTTGTCCAGGCCCATCAGCTCGGCCGGTACCTGCGGCTCGTGTTCGAAGACGTCGAGCGCGGCGCCGGCGATGCGCCGCTCCACCAGCGCACGCACCAGCGCCGGCTCGTCGATCACCGACCCGCGCGCGACGTTCACCACATAACCTTCGGGGCCCAGCGCGTCGAGCACGGCGGCGTCGACCAGATGGTGCGTCGCCCCGCCGCCGGGCACGATGATCACCAGGAAGTCGGCCCAGCGCGCCAGGGCGACGAGCGTCGGCTCGTAGGTCATGCCGGCGTCGGGCACCTCGCGGCGGTTGTGATAGCGCAGTTCCATGTCGAACGCCCGTGCGCGGCGGGCGATCGCCTTGCCGATGCGACCGAGCCCGAGGATGCCTAGGCGTTTGCCGCTGACCCGCCGCTGCAACGGATAGGGTCCCTTCAGCCATTCGCCGCGGCGCAGGTAGCGCTCCGAGGCGCCGATGCCGCGCGCAATGTCGATCACGAGGCCCATCGTGAGGTCGGCCACACAGTCGTTCAGCACGTCGGGCGTGTTGCCGACCTGGATGCCGCGGCGGGCGGCAGACTGGAGGTCGATGCGGTCCACCCCGACGCCGAAGCTCGAGATCACCTTCACGTTCGGGCAGGCGGCCATCAGCGCATCGTCGGCGAAGCCGGCGGTGGCGATGCCGGCGAAGCCCGCGCCCTGCGCGGCCAGGAAGGCCTTGGCATCGCCCTGGTCGACCAGCCGCACATGATCGAACGCGTCGGCCAGCTGCTTCTCCAGCGAAGGCATCAGGCGGCCGTACTGAAGCACGCGTGGTTTCATCGGTGGGTTCTCCTCGTCGCGGCCCAGATTCGGGCCAGGGGCATGTGATCTGTCATCGTACAACCTAGTCGTTCAGGACGATCGCACCACCGGCTCCTGCTCGGCGCGCCGGCGGCGCTCGCGGCTGTTGGCCAGATGCGTGCGCATCGCGGCCCGCGCGCCGTCGGCATCGGCGGCGGCAATGGCGTTCAGGATGCTCTCGTGCTCGGCGTTGACCTTCAGAAGATAGGCCCGCCGCTCGGCCCTGGACTCGACCGTGCGCTCGCGTGCGCGAGGAATGATCATTGTGCCGAGCATCTCGATCATCTGTGCGAAGTGCGGGTTGCGCGTCGCTCGCGCGATGCCGAGATGGAACTGGAAGTCCTGCGGCACGGCGTCGCGCCCCGCCCGCACCGCCGACTCGAACCCGTCGAGCGCTTCGCGCAGGGCCGCCAGATCGCGTGGCGTGCGGCGCTGGGCGGCCAGCCCCGCCGCCTCGGTCTCGATGCCGATGCGCAGCTCGAGCATCGCCACCACGTCGCGCAGCGTGACCATCGCGTCGGGCTTCAGGCGCAGGGCGCCGGTCGGCGCCGGCCCGACGACGAAGCTGCCGACGCCATGGCGGGTGTCGACCAGCCCCGACGCCTGCAGCTTGGAGATCGCCTCGCGCACCACCGTGCGGCTGACGCCGAACTCGGCCATCACCGCCGCCTCGGTGGGCAGCTTGTCGCCCGGCGCGAGGCGGCCTTCGCGGATGCGGTCGCCCAGCGCGTCCACGAGCTCGAGCGCCAGCGTGCGCGGGCGGCGGTGGCTCGACAGCTCTGCGCTCATGCTCCGGACAAACCCCAGACCTGCATCCATTGACAGCCGCGGCGGCATCGGCGACGATGGTCATGTTGTACGACAACAGACAAATGTTCGCAAGTCCGCAGCAACCCGTACCCGACACCGCACCCGCACACCCACCGCACGCCGCCGCCGGACGCCGATGATCCCGATCCCGCTGAACCGTCTGCTCATCACCGGTGCCGCCGGTGGCCTCGGCCGGCAGCTGCGCACGCGGCTCGCGAACTGCTGCCGCGTCCT
This sequence comes from Rubrivivax sp., assembly GCA_044224175.1. Taxonomy (GTDB): domain Bacteria; phylum Pseudomonadota; class Gammaproteobacteria; order Burkholderiales; family Burkholderiaceae_C; genus Rubrivivax. Next base: position 1,929 of record JBGAKY010000005.1, read on the forward strand.
CCGCCTGTCCGACATCGACGACCTGGGCAGCGCCGCCGCACACGAGGAGCTGCGCCCCGCGCGGCTCGAAGACCGCGCCGCGGTGCACGCCCTGCTCGACGGCGTGGACGCCGTGGTGCATCTGGGCGGCGTGTCCACCGAGCAGCCGTTCGAGCCGATCCTCGCCGGCAACGTGGTGGGCGCCTACAACCTGTACGAGGCGGCGCGCAAGCACGGCGTGAAGCGCATCGTGTTCGCCAGCTCGAACCACGTGACCGGCTTCTACCGGCAGGACGAAGTGATCTCCCCCGCCGACCCGGTGCGTTGCGACGGCCTGTACGGCCTGAGCAAGGCCTGGGGCGAGAACCTGTCGCGCTTCTACTTCGACCGCTACGGCATCGAGACCGCGTGCCTGCGCATCGGCTCGTCGTTCCCCGAGCCGAAAGACCGACGCATGCTCGCCACCTGGCTCAGCTACGACGATCTCGAGCGCCTGGTGCGCGCCTGCCTCAGCGCCCCGGTGGTCGGGCACACCATCGTCTACGGCATGTCCGACAACACCACCACCTGGTGGGACAACCGCTCGGCACGCCACCTCGGCTGGCAGCCGCAGGACAGCTCGGAACCCTTCCGCGCCGCGCTGCAGGCGAAGCAGCCCACGCTGGACCGCAACGACCCCGCCGTGCTCTATCAGGGCGGCGTGTTCGTGCGCACCGGCCCATTCGAGTAATGGCCCTCTCGACCAGACCGACACAGGAGACCTCCATGCACATGTCGATGCATCCGATCACGCGCCGCAGCCTGCTCGCGCTGGCAGCCGCCGGCCTGCCGCTGGCTGCCGCCGCGCAGACGGTGATGAAGGCCGCCGACGTGCACCCCGTCGGCTACCCCACCGTGGTGGCCGTCGAGAACATGGGCAAGAAGCTCGATGCCGCCACGCAGGGCCGCATCAAGTTCCAGATGTTCCCCGGCAGCGTGCTCGGCGGCGAGAAGGAGATGATCGAGCAGACGCAGGTGGGGGCCATCCAGATCCTGCGCACCTCGCTCGGACCCGTCGGCCCGGTGGTGCCGGAGGTGAACGTCTTCAACATGCCCTTCGTGTTCCGCGACATCGCCCACATGCGCGCGGTCATCGACGGGCCCATCGGGCAGGAGCTGCTCGACAAGATCAGCGCCAGCTCGGCGAAGCTGGTCGGCCTGGCCTGGATGGACGGCGGCAGCCGCAGCCTCTACACCAAGAAGCCGGTGCGCAAGCCCGAGGACCTGAAGGGCCAGAAGATCCGCATGATGGGCAACCCGCTGTTCGTCGACACGATGAACGCGATGGGCGGCAACGGCATCAGCATGGGCTACGGCGAGGTGTTCACCGCGCTGCAGACCGGCGTCATCGATGGCGCCGAGAACAACCCGCCCAGCCTGTACACGGCGAACCACTTCAAGGCCGGCGCCAGGTACTTCACCCAGACCAACCACCTCATCATCCCCGAGATCCTGGTGATGTCGAAGGTGACCTGGGACAAGCTCACGCCGGCCGACCAGGCGCTGGTGAAGAAGACCGCGCGCGAGGCGCAGATGGAACAGCGCCAGCTCTGGGACGCCGCGGTGGCCGACTACAGCGCCAAGCTCAAGGCCGAAGGCGTGGAGTTCATCGCCATCGACAACAAGCCCTTCTACGACGCCACCGCGCCGGTGCGCGCCAAGTACGGCGCCCAGTTCAGCGACCTGATGGCGCGCATCGCGGCGGTCAAGTGAAGGCTGCGCACCCGGGGGCGGGCGCCTTCGACGCGCTCTACCTGGCCTGCATCTGGACCGCCGGCATCGCGATCGCGCTGATGTCGGTGATGATCCCCATCGGCGTCTTCATGCGCTACGTGATGGGCGTGGGGGCGCAGTGGCCGGAGCCGATCGCCATCCTGCTGATGATGCTGTTCACCTTCATCGGCGCGGCGGCGGCCTACCGCGCCGGCGGGCACATCGCGGTGGACATGCTCACCAACGTGCTGCCGCCCGCGCCGAAGCGGCTGGCGGCGCTGGTGGTGAACCTGCTGATGCTGGCCGTGTGCGGCTACGTGGCCTGGTACGGCACCGAGCTGTGCGTCGGCACGATGCACCAGACGGTGAGCGAACTGCCCTGGCTGCCGGTGGGGGTGACCTACGCCGCCATCCCGCTGGGGGCGCTGGCCACCGCCGTCTTCGTGCTCGAGCGCCTGGCCTTCGGCTCGCAGGCCCGGCGCGCGATCATGCGCATCGGCGACGCGGACTGAGGCCATGGACGCCTTCGTGCTGCTCGGCAGCTTCTTCGCGCTGATGATGCTGGGCGTGCCCATCGCCTATGCGCTGGGCATCGCCTCGCTGGTGGCCGCCTGGTGGATCGACCTGCCGCTGTCGGCCGTGATGATCCAGCTCGCGTCCGGCGTCAACAAGTTCAGCCTGCTGGCGATTCCCTTCTTCGTGCTCGCCGGCGCGCTGATGAGCGAAGGCGGCATGTCGCGCCGGCTGGTCGCGCTGGCCGGCGTGCTGGTGGGCTTCCTGCGCGGCGGTCTGTCGCTGGTGAACATCCTGGCGTCCACCTTCTTCGGCGGCATCTCGGGTTCGGCCGTCGCCGACACGGCCAGCATCGGCTCGGTGCTGATCCCGGAGATGGAACGCAAGGGCTACCCGCGCGACTTCTCCACCGCCGTCACGGTGAGCGGCTCGGTGCAGGCGATCCTGATCCCGCCCAGCCACAACATGGTCATCTACTCGATGGCCGCCGGCGGCTCCGTCAGCATCGCCGCGCTGTTCATGGCCGGCGTGGTGCCGGGCGTGCTGCTGGGGCTGACGCTGGCCGCGCTGTGCCTGTACACCGCCCGCCGCGACGACCACCCGCGGGGCGAGCCGGTGCCGCTCGGGCAGGCGCTGAAGATCGCGGCCGAGGCGCTGTGGGGCCTGGGCACCATGGCCATCATCCTGGGCGGCATCCTCAGCGGCGTCTTCACCGCCAACGAAAGCGCGAGCATCGCGGTGCTGTGGTCGTTCTTCGTCACCATGTTCGTCTACCGCGACTACAAGTGGCGCGACCTGCCCAAGCTGGTGCACCGCACGGTGAAGACGGTGACGGTGGTGATGATCCTGATCGGCTTCGCGGCCTGCTTCGGCTACCTGATGACGCTGATGCAGATCCCGCTCAAGGTCACGGCCTTCTTCACCGGCCTGTCGAGCAACCCGGTCCTGATCCTGCTGCTGGTGAACGTGATGCTGCTGGTGCTGGGCTGCCTGATGGACATGAGCCCGCTCATCCTCATCTGCACGCCCATCCTGCTGCCGGTGATGAAGCTGCTGGGCGTCGATCCGGTGCACTTCGGCATGATCCTGATGCTGAACCTGGGCATCGGCCTCATCACGCCGCCGGTCGGCACGGTGCTGTTCGTCGGCAGCGCGGTCAGCAAGCTGCCGATGGGTGCGATCACCCGGGCGATGAAGCCCTTCTTCGTCGCCATGTTCCTGGTGCTGATGATGGTGACCTACCTGCCCCAGGTCAGCCTGTGGCTGCCGCGGTGGATGGGCCTTTGAAGGAGCCGCTTGCGTGGACCTCGGACCGACGTTCCCCTTCCAGCCCGGCCAGCGCCTGCCGGACCCCCGCATCGCCGTGCTCGACGAGCGTTTCCTGGCGCTGCGGCTGCTTTCGGGCACCGTCGAGCAGCTGGCCAGCGGGTTCTACTGGGCCGAAGGTCCGGTCTGGTTCGGCGACGGGCGCTTCCTGCTGTTCAGCGACATCCCGAACAACCGCATCCTGCGCTGGGACGATGCCTCGGGCGCGCTGTCCGAATTCCGCAAGCCGTCGAACCACGCCAACGGCCTGGCACGCGACACCGCCGGCCGCCTGCTGGCCTGCGAACACGGCACGCGCCGCGTGACGCGGACCGAATACGACGGCCGCATCACCGTGCTGGCCGACCGCTACCAGGGCAAGCGGCTCAATTCGCCGAACGACATCGTCTGCCAGTCGAACGGGGCGGTGTGGTTCACCGACCCGCCCTTCGGCATCCTAGGCTGGTGGGAAGGCGAGCCGGCCACGCCCGAGCTGCCGCAGGGGGTGTACCGCATCGACCCGATGAACGGCGAGCTGAAGATGGTGCTGCAAGACCTGGCCGGCCCCAACGGCCTGGCCTTCAGCCCCGACGAGCAGATCCTCTACGTGGTCGAGAGCCGCGCCAGGCCGCACCGCCTGATCTGGGCCTACGACGTGGCCGGCGACCGGCTGCTCAACAAGCGGCTCGCGGTCGATGCCGGCGGGCCCGGTGCCTTCGACGGCATCGCGGTCGACCAGGCCGGCAACCTGTGGTGCGGCCTGGGCAGCGACGGTTCGCTGGGCGCGCGGGCCGAACAGCTGGACGGCGTGCGCGTCTACGACCCCGCCGGACGTGCGCTCGCGCACATCCACCTGCCCGAGCGTTGCGCCAACCTGTGCTTCGGCGGCCCGAAGCGCAACCGCCTCTTCATGGCGGCCAGCCACTCGCTGTACGCGCTGCACGTGAACACGCGCGGCGCGGTGGCCTGAAGGCCGCCATCCGCCGCGCGCCGCGGGTCGAAGCTCAGCGTGTCAGAACGATTCCCACTCGTCGCTGGCGCCGCCGGCGGCCGCGGCCGCCGGCTCGGCCTTCTTCGGCGCCGCGGGGGCGGCGGCGGACTTCGGCGCCGGCTTGGCAGCCGGCTTCGCAGCGGCCGCCGGCCTGGGCACGGGTGCGGCCGCCTTCTCGATGACCTTGGCGGCCAGCGCCGCCGGCGCGGCGTGACCGCCGGCGATCTTGAACACGGCCATCGCCTCCACCAGCTGCTGCGCCTGGCCGCGCAGGCTGGCGGCGGCGGCCGCGCTTTCCTCCACCAGCGCGGCGTTCTGCTGCGTGGCCTGGTCCATCTGGCTGATGGCCGTCTCGACCTGGCCCACGCCGGTGCTCTGCTCGGCGCTGGCGGCGCTGATCTCGCCCACGATGTCGGCCACGCGCTTGATGGCGGCGACGATCTCGCCCATCGAATGGCCGGCCTGGTCGACCAGCGCGCTGCCCTGCTCGACCTGCTCGACGCTCTGCGTGATGAGCGTCTTGATCTCCTTGGCGGCCTCGGCGCTGCGTTGCGCCAGGCTGCGCACCTCGCCGGCCACCACGGCGAAGCCGCGGCCCTGCTCGCCCGCGCGGGCCGCTTCCACGGCAGCGTTCAGCGCCAGGATGTTGGTCTGGAAGGCGATGCCGTCGATGACGGTGATGATGTCGGCGATCTTGCGGCTGCTGTCGTTGATGCTCTTCATCGTGTCGACGACGCGGCCGACCACCTCGCCGCCCTGGTCGGCGGTGCCGCTGGCGCCCAGGGCCAGCTGGTTGGCCTGGCGGGCGCTCTCGCTGTTGCTGCGCACGGTGCTGGAGAGCTCGGTCATGGTGGCGCTGGTCTGCTGCAGCGCGCTGGCCTGTTCCTCGGTGCGCTGGCTCAGGTCCTGGTTGCCCTGCGCGATCTGGGCGCTGGCGGTGGCCACGCTCTCGGCGTTCTGGCGCACGCTGCGGACCACGCCGCCCAGGGCCTGCTGCATGCGGGCGACGCCGGCCATCACGCTGGCCTGGTCGCCCGGCTTGACCTTCACCGCCGTGGCCAGGTCGCCGTCGGCCACGCGCTGCACGGCGGCGCTCACCTCCACCGGTTCGGCGCCGAGCGCGCGGCTCAGGCTGCGCGCGAGCATCCAGCCGACCACGCCGCCGATGATGCCGATCAGTGCCGAAAGGCTCAGCAGCAGGATCGTGTCGCGGTTCGCCTGCGTCATGCCGTGATTCGCGGTTTCCTTCGCCAGCGCGATCTGGTGGTCCTGGAAGGCGTCGACGTCCTTGTACAGCGCGTCCTGCACCGGACGCAGTTCGGTGTCGATGAACTTGCTGATGACCGCGTTCGACTCGCCCTTCTCGGCCATCGCCACGCCCTTTTCGATGAGTGCGACGTAGGTGCCGCGCTTCTCGGCGATGCCCTTGAAGATCTCGCGGCCCTGCGGCAGGGTGACGCGCTTGTCCAGTTCGTCGAGCAGCTTGCTGTTCTCGACACCCACCTTCGCGATCTTCTCCTTCTCCGCGGCACGCTGCTGCGCGTCGGGGTGGATCGCGGCATTGCGCATGTAGCGCCCGACGTTGTTGAAGTTGTCCTTCAGCACGCCGACCATCTCGATCTTGGGCACCCGGTCTTCGACGATCTGCTGCAGGTCGGCGGACAGGCCCTTCATCTGCACCGAGGCGATGATGGCGGTCGCCACCCCCAGCAGCGTGGCGGCGCCGAAGCCGAATGCCAGGCGGGTGGAAACCTTGAAGTGGTCGAAATTCATTCTTGTGCTCCGTTGTATGCAGCAACTGCCTTTGCGCAGGCGGGCGCCCCGGGCGCTCTCAGCCGCGTCTGATCGCAGTTTCGACATTCAGCCCTTACTGCTTGAGGGGAATAAGTTGTGATTTGGACGCCTTTTCAGGATGGGCTGCGATGGGGGCCTGCCGCATGAAGCCCGTGCTCGTGCGCATGCAGGCCGGCGACAACGTGGCCATCGTCGCCAACGAAGGCGGACTGCCCGCCGGCACCGCGCTGCCCGCCGGCCCGGTGCTGGTGGAGAAGGTGCCGCAGGCGCACAAGGTGGCGCTGGTCGACCTGCCGGCGGGCGCCGAGGTGCGCCGCTACGGCGTCGTCATCGGCCGCACGCTGCGCGACGTGCCGGCCGGCGCCTGGGTGCACGAACGCCTGCTGCAGATGCCCGAAGCGCGCGGCCTGGAAGACCTGCCGCGCGCCACCGTGCGCGCGCCGGCGCTGCCGCCGCTTCCCGGCTACACCTTCGAAGGCTTCCGCAACGCCGACGGCAGCGTGGGCACGCGCAACCTGCTGGCCATCAGCACCACCGTGCAGTGCGTGGCCGGCGTGCTCGACGTGGCGGTGCAGCGCATCCGCGCCGAACTGCTGCCGAAGTACCCGAACGTCGACGGCGTGGTGGCGCTGGAGCACGGCTACGGCTGCGGCGTCGCCATCGAGGCGCCGGGCGCCGAGATCCCGATCCGCACGCTGCGCCACATCGCCCGCAACCCCAACTTCGGCGGCGAGGTCATGCTGGTCAGCCTGGGCTGCGAGAAGCTGCAGCCCGAACGCCTGCTGCCGCCGGGCAGCATCCCCGTGGGGGCTGCGCCGATGGGCCACGTGTGCCTGCAGGACAGCGCGCACACCGGCTTCATGTCGATGATCGACGACATCGTCGCCACCGCCGAAGGCCATCTGCAGCGGCTGGACGCGCGCCGCCGCGAGACCGTGCCCGCCAGCGAACTGGTCGTGGGCGTGCAGTGCGGCGGCAGCGACGCCTTCAGCGGCGTCACCGCGAACCCGGTGGTGGGCTACGCGGCCGACCTGCTGGTGCGCGCCGGCGCCGCGGTGATGTTCAGCGAGACCACCGAGGTGCGCGACGCCGTGGAGCAGCTCACCGCCCGCGCCGCCACGCCCGAAGTGGCCGACGCCATCGTCCGCGAGATGGCCTGGTACGACGACTATCTGAAGAAGGGCGGCGTCGACCGCAGCGCCAACACCACGCCCGGCAACAAGGCGGGCGGGCTCTCCAACATCGTCGAGAAGGCGATGGGCTCCATCGTCAAGAGCGGCAGCGCGCCCATCGCCGGCGTGGTGGCGCCGGGCGAACGCCTCGCGGCCAAGGGCCTGCACTACGCGGCCACGCCGGCTTCGGACTTCATCTGCGGCACCCTGCAGCTGGCCGCGGGCATGAACCTGCACGTGTTCACCACCGGCCGCGGCACACCCTACGGCCTGCAGGCCTGCCCGGTGCTGAAGGTGGCCACGCGCAGCGAACTGGCACGCCGCTGGCACGACCTGATGGACCTGAACGCCGGCCGCGTGGCCGACGGCGAAGCCACCATCGAAAGCCTGGGCTGGGAGCTGTTCCACCAGCTGCTGGACACCGCCAGCGGCAAGCGCACCTGGGCCGAACGCTGGAAGCTGCACAACGCGCTGGTGCTGTTCAACCCCGCGCCCGTGACCTGAAGCCCGGCGGCAGAAAATCGGCGGCATGCAAGCCACCGCCGCCGACACGCTGCGTTCGCTCTGGCAGGCCGCCGCGCTTCCGGAGGCATCGCTCGCCCACGCCCGCCTGCCCGACCGTGGGCCGGTGCTGGCCTCCTCGTTCCGCGTGGCGGTGGCGCTGCAGTCCTCTCTGGCGGCGGCAGGGCTGGCCGCGGCCGAGCTGTGGCACTGCCGCAGCGGCCGGCCGCGCCAGCAGCTCACGGTGGACGGCGAACATGCGGTGCTGGACAGCCTGGCCTGGTTCACGCTGGACGGCCAGCTGCCCCACGTGTGGGACAAGGTCTCGGGCCTCTACGCCTGCGGCGAAGGCCATGTGCGCATCCACGCCAACTTCGCGCACCACCGCGACGGCGCGCTGCGCCTGCTGGGCCTGCCGGCGGGCGAGGCCACCGAAAGGCCGGCGCTCGCCGCCGCGCTGCAGGGCTGGCGCGCGCTCGACTTCGAAGCCGCCGCCGCCGAAGCCGGCCTGGTGGTGGCTGCCGTGCGCCGCTTCGACGAGTGGGACGCGCACCCGCAGGCGCTGGCCCTGGCGGCGCAGCCGCCGGTGGCGCTGCGCCGCATCGGCGACGCGCCGCCGCGGCCGCTGCCGCCCTTGCCCGAAGGCGCGCCGCCGCTGGCCGGGCTGCGCGTGCTGGACCTCACGCGCATCCTCGCCGGCCCGGTGGCCGGGCGCACGCTGGCCGCCTGCGGCGCCGACGTGATGCTGCTGAACTCGCCCGCGCTGCCCAACATCGAATCGATCGCCGACACCAGCCGCGGCAAGCTCTCGGCCCACGTCGAGCTGAAGACCGCCGAGGGCCGCGCCACGCTGCTGGCGCTGGCGCGCGAGTCGCACGTCTTCCTGCAGGGCTACCGCCCGGGCGCGCTGGCGGCGCTGGGCTTCGGCGCCGAGGAGATGGCCCGGGCCGTGCCCGGACTCGTGCACGTTTCGCTCTCGGCCTACGGCAGCGAAGGACCGTGGGCGGGCCGGCGCGGCTTCGATTCCCTGGTGCAGACCGCCACCGGCTTCAACCACGCCGAAGCCGCCGCCTTCGGCCAGGTCGAACCGCGGCCGCTGCCGCTGCAGGCGCTGGACTACGCCGCCGGCTACCTGCTGGCTTTCGGCGCCCAGGCGGCGCTGCTGCGCCAGCGCACGGAAGGCGGCAGCTGGCAGGTGCAGGTCTCGCTGGCGGGCACGGGCCGCTGGCTGCGTTCGCTGGGCCGACTGGCGGGCGCCGCGCTGTCGCTGCCCAGGCCGCCGCTGGATCCGTACCTGGAAGAAGAAGACAGCGGCTTCGGCCGCCTGCGCGTGTTGCGCCCTGCGCTGCAGCTGGAGCGCACGCCGGTGCGCTTCGCGCGGCCTTCGGTGCCGCCGGGCACCCACCCGCCATGCTGGCCGGCGGGGAACAGCGCGCCGCCTTGATCCCCGCCAAGGAGCCTGCAGAAGCGCCACTTAGGATCCAGCGACAACCGACAGCAGGAGGAGAAGCCATGAACTTGCGACCCCTGGCGCTTGCCGCCATGCTGGCCTTCGCGGCCACCGCCCACGCGCAGGACGAAGGGGGCGGCGGCGGCCGTTTCCACGTCGGCATCAACCTGGTGAGCGGCGTGTCCGACATGGACGACAAGATCCAGCAGAACAACCCCAGCGTGCAGACCGACCGCGTCACGCGCGCGGGCCTGGCCTTCAGCGGCTACTGGCTGATGGACGGCGGGCTGGCGGTGGGCGGCGGCATCGGCCCCGTGTTCGCGGCCACCGGCGACGCCAGCTACACCATCGTGCCGCTGTCGGTGGGCGCGCGCTGGCAGTTCGTGCGCACCGACTCGATGGCCGCCTACGCCGGGCTGGCGGCGGAGAAGTACTTCGTCAGCGGCGACTTCGTCGACAACGGCTCGGCCGGCGTGGCGCTGGCGCTGGGGCTGGAATTCGGCAAGCCGCGCGGCCTGGGCTGGGGCGTCGAACTCAGCGCCCACACGGCGAGCGTGAAGATCAGCGCCACGCCCGGGCATCCCGAGCAGACGTCCAGGCCGGCGAAGGCGCAACTGGCGGTGTTCTTCCTGTTCTGAACCCGCGCGGCGCCGCGTTCAGGGCGGCGGCCCGATCAGCAGCCGCATGGTCAAGCCTTGCGGCGTGTTGCGCAGCAGTTCGATGCGGCCGCCGTGCAGTTCCATCACGCGGCGCGCGATGTACAGGCCCAGGCCGTGGCCGCTGGGCATGCCGGCGGGCGGGCGGCCGTGCGCGCCGCGTTCGAACAGGCGCGGCAACAGCTCGGATTCGATGCCGTGGCCGCGGTCGGCGACGTCGACCACCAGGCTGCCCGCCACCGGCCCGGCGCCGGTCTCCACCGTGACCGGGCTGCCTTCTGGGCTGTAGCGCAGCGCGTTCCCGATCAGGTTGCGCAGCGCCAGCCGCATGAGCCCGCTGTCGACGGCGGCGCTGTGCGGCCCGTCGCGATGGTGCACGCGCACGCGTGCCCGCTGCGCGGTGGCCAGGTCGCCGATGGCGATGGCCAGCAGCAGGTCGATCTCGGTGTCGACGCGGCGCACGGCCTCGGCACGCGCCACCAGGCCGGCCACCGCCAGCGTGTTGTCCACGCTCGCATTCACCTGGGCCAGCACCGCCTGCGCGCGTTCGAGCGCCTTGCGCGTGCGGGGGTCGGCGGTCAGCGCGCCGGCGGCCTGTTGGAGCACGGCAGCGGCGTTGTGCAGCGGCTGGCGAACCTCGTGCGCGATCAGGTCCAGCATCTCGCCGCGCTCGCGCAGCAGTTCATCCAGCTCGCGTGCGTGCGCTTCCATGTGCAGGCGCAGCGTCTGCTCGTGCAGCAGCGCGGCTTCGGCCTCCTTCAGGCGGGTGACCTCGGTCACCTGCACGAAGAAGCCGGCCACGCGGCCTTCCACCAGGTGCGGCAGGTAGCTGGCCAGGCTGTGACGCCGCTTGCCGTCGGGGCCCGGCACCACGCGTTCGAAGTGCTGCTCCGCGCCCGCCAGCGCGCCGCGGATGTGCGGCAGGTTCAGCGCATACAGGTCCGGGCCGAGCAGGTCCAGCATCGTGCGGCCCACCACCCAGCCGGGGTCCTTGCCGAACCAGGTGCTGTAGGCCTGGTTGGCGAAGCGGCAGCGCTGCTCGTGGTCCCAGTAGGCCAGCATGGAGGGCACGCGGTCGACCGCCATGCGCGGGTAGTCGGGCTCGGGATGCGACTCGGCGGTAGCCACGCTGGAGATGCTAGGGCCGGCAAACGTCGTCGGGTATGCGGAACATCACCGTTCCGCGATGTAGTGGCCCCATTGCGCCATCTCGCCCGGTTGCAGGTGCGTCGTCAGCCTGGACTCCAGTTCCTGGTCGGCCAGCGTGGCGCGGGCCCGCTGGTGCAGGTAGTCGGCCCAGCTGGTGACGATGAAGCGTTCGACGAAGCGCTGCGGGTCCGACAGGTCGCGGTACACGCGCCAGAAGGTGGCGCCGTCGCGCCGCCGCGGGCCGCGCAGCTGGCTCACGTCTTCCAGGAAGGCGGCCACGCTTTCGGCGCGCACCTTGTAGCCCACCTCCACCGCCACGGGCCCGGCCTCGGGGTCGGGCTCGTGGGCGACGAACAGGTCTTCCGACAGCGGCGCCTGCGTCACCTCCGACAGTTCGCCCATGCGCAGCGGGAAGGGCCGGGCCAGCAGCAGGCCGGCGGCCATGGCCAGGGCCGCGACCAGCAGCGCCGGCGTCAGGCCCAGCAGGTCGGACAACGCGCCCCAGACCGCCGAGCCGATGGCGAACGAACCCAGCGCGCACAGCGTGTGCATCGCGGTGGCGCGCGCGCGCACCCAGGGCGGCACGCTGGTCTGGGTGGCGGTGTTGTAGGTGGAGAGCACGCTCATCCAGGAAGCGCCGCCCGCCACCAGCGCGGCGTAGTCCGCCAGCCGCACCGGCACCAGCGCGGCCACGGCCATCGCCAGGGCAAAGACCACGGTGCCGACGGCGACCAGCTTCTCCAGCCCCAGCCGCACGCGCAGCTGGCCGATCGCAAGGCCGGCCATCACGGCGCCGGTGCCCAGGCAAGCCATCAGCAGGCCGAAGCCGGTGGCGCCCAGGCCCAGCTGGCGCTGGCCGATCACCGGCAGCAGTGCCCACAGCGCCGACCCCGTGGCGCTGTAGGCCACCGTGCGCACCAGCTGCGCCAGCACGGTCTCCGAATGGCGCGCGAAACGCAGCGCGCTCAGCATGCCGCCCCACAGCCTTTCGGCCGGCAGGCGCGAAGGCGGGTGCGGCCGCGGCTGGTGGCGCCGCACCGCCACCAGCAACGTGAGCACGCCCAGGGCAGTGAGCACGAAGACCCAGCCCGGCCCGGTCTCGGCGTACACCCAGCCGGCGGCGGCCGGCCCCAGCGCACGCGCGGCGTTGTAGGCGATGCCGATGGCGGTGATGGCCTGCGGCAGCTCGGCGCGCGGCACCACGTCGACGATGGCCGAGTTCCACGAAGGCGACAGCATCGCCGTGCAGCAGCCGGCGGCGAAGGTCAGCACCAGCAGCGAGGCGGCGCCCGCGTGGCCGGTGATGAACAGCAGCGCCATCAGCGCCACCAGCGCGCACTGCAGCGCCAGCGCCACCGTGACCAGGCGCGCGCGGTCGGTGGTGTCGGCCATCACGCCGGCGGGCAGCGCCAGCAGGAACATCGGCAGGAAGACGGCGGTCTGCACCAGCGCGGCCAGGAACGAAGAGCCGGTGACTTCCACCATCAGCCATGAGGCGGCCATGCCCTGCATCGCGTTGCCCACGAAGTACACCGCGCCGCCGCCCAGCAGGGCGCGGAAGGCGCGGTGGCGCAGCGTGGCGCGGATCGAAGGCGGGGCCGACATGCGCGCCGATGATCACACGAGCCCGGGGCCCGCCGTGCGCGCGTGAACTCGTACCTCAAGGGCCGGGGTGCGGAAGCCGTATCGGGGGGCATGACCGCAAGGCTCTTCGACCTGGGCTGCGCGCTGCTCGCCGCGGCGCTCTCGCCCCTGGCCGGCGCCGCCCCGCTGGACGTGCGCGTCACCGACGCCGCCGGCCAGCCGCTGGCCGGCGCGGTGGTGTTCCTGGAGTCGCCGGCGGCACGCGAACAGGTGCGCCCGCTCACGGGGGCCGAGATCGCGCAGCAGGACAAGCGCTTCGTGCCGCCGGTGAGCGTGGTCACCGTGGGCACCGCGGTCGCGTTCCCGAACCGCGACACGGTGCGTCACCACGTCTATTCGTTCTCGCCTGCCAAGCGCTTCGAGATCAAGCTCTACGTCGGCACGCCGGCGGCGCCGGTGGTGTTCGACCAGCCCGGCATCGCGGTGCTCGGCTGCAACATCCACGACCAGATGAACGCCTTCGTCGTCATCGTCGACACGCCCTGGTTCGGCCGCACCGACGAACAGGGCCGCTGGGCCGGCGCGCAGGTGCCCCCGGGCAGCTACCGGCTGCGTGCCTGGCACGCCAGCCTGCCGCCGGGCGCGCCGGCGAGCGAACAGCCGTTGCGCGTGGAAGCCGCCGGCGCGCAGGCGCTGGTGAAGCTGGGCGGCCCCGCCTCGTGAAGCGTTTCGTCACCGGCCGGCGGCTGTCGACCCGCCTGGTGCTGCTGTCGCTGCTGCTGCTGCTGGTGCTGCAGCTGGCCGGCCTGGGCGCGCTGCGCGCCAGCGTGGAACGCAACGCCCGCGCCGCGCTGGCCGAACGGCTGGCGGTGGGGGAACGCATCTGGGCGCGCCTGCTGGAACAGCGCGCCACCAAGCTGGGGCAGGGCGCGGCGCTGCTGGCGGCCGACTACGGCTTCCGTTCCGCGCTCGCCAGCGACGACGCCGAGACCATCGAATCGGCGCTGGACAACCAGGGCGCGCGCATCGGCGCTTCGCTGTCGGCGCTGCTGGACACTTCGCTCTCCATGCGCACGTTGGCCCATGCCGGCGACCCCGGGCTGCAGCCCTCGGCCGCGGTGCTGCAGGCGCTGGCGCCCCGGCTCGCCGAACGCGGCAGCGCGGTGGCGCTGGTGGGCGACAAGGCCTACCAGTTCGTGATGGTGCCGGTGCGCGCACCGCTCACCATCGGCTGGGTGGCGATGGGTTTTCCGCTCGACCGCACGCTGGTGGAAGACCTGCACGCGGTCTCCGGCATGCACGGCACGCTGCTGGCCGGCGAACGCATGCTGCTGGGCACGCGGCCGGACGCCGACCCCGGCCCCTGGCTGGAACGCCGCGTGCCGGTGGCCGAAGGCGTGGCGCTGCAGCTGGCCGGTTCGGTGGCCGAAGCGGTGGCGCCCTACCGCGAACTGCAGTGGACGCTGGCCCTCATCACCGCCGTCGGCATCGTGCTCTTCGCCGCCGGCAGCGCCTGGACGGCGCGCCGCGTGACGCAGCCGCTGCGCGCCCTGGCCGACGCCAGCGTGCGCCTGGGGCGCGGCGAATACGACACCCCCATCGCACCCGGCGGCGCCGACGAGGTGGGCGACCTGGCGCGCGCCTTCGACGCGATGCGCCAGAACATCGCGCGCCAGAGCAAGGAGATCCGCCACCTGGCCTACTGGGACCGGCTGACCGGCCTGCCCAACCGGGCGCGCTTCCGCGACCTGGTGCTGCTGGCCCTGGCCGAACGCCACCCCGCGCGCGACGCGCTGGCCGTGGTCATGCTGGACCTGGACCGCTTCAAGCACGTGAACGACGTGCTGGGCTACGCCAGCGGCGACCGCCTGCTGCAGGGGGTGGCCGAGCGCCTGCGCACGCTGGCGCGCCCGGGCGACGAGGTGGCGCGCCTGGGCGGCGACGAATTCGCGCTGCTGCTGCCCGGCGCCGACGCACCCGCGGCGCTGGCGGTGGCGCAGCGCCTGGCCGAAGCCTTCGAGCAGCCGCTCACGCTGGACGACCAGACGGTGGACCTGAGCGCCGGACTGGGCATCGCCTGCTGGCCGGCCCACGGCAGCGACGCCGACACGCTGCTCTCGCGCGCCGAGGTGGCGATGTACGCCGCCAAGCGCCGCACCGCCGGCGCCCAACTGTACGAACCGGCGCTGGACAGCGCCAGCGGCCAGACCCTGTCGCTGCTGACCGAACTGCGGCGCGCGCTGGAAGAAGGCCAGCTGCGCCTGTTCCTGCAGCCCAAGGTGGACGTGGCCAGCGGCGCCTTGAGCGGCGCCGAGGCGCTGGTGCGCTGGCAGCACCCGCAGCGCGGCCTGGTGCCGCCGATCGCCTTCATCCCCTTTGCCGAGCAGACCGGTTTCGTGCGCCGCCTCACGCTGTGGATGTTCGAGGAAGTGGTGCGCCAGCAGCGCGCGCTGGCGGCGCTGGGCGTGGCGCGCGTCTCGATCAACCTGTCCACGCGCGACCTGCTCGACGGCGAACTGCCCGAGAAGCTGCAGGCCCTGCTGTCGCGCCACGGCGCGCGCGCCGACGCGCTGTGCCTGGAGATCACCGAGAGCGCGATCATGGACGACCCAGAACGTGCCGAAGCCACGCTGCACCGGCTGGCGCGCCAGGGCTTCAAGCTGTCGATCGACGACTTCGGCACCGGCTATTCGAGCCTGGCCTACCTGAAGCGGCTGCCGGTGCACGAGCTGAAGATCGACAAGAGCTTCGTGATGGCGATGGAGCGCGACACCAGCGACGCCAAGATCGTGCGCAGCACGGTCGACCTGGCGCATGGCCTGGGCCTCACGGTGGTGGCCGAAGGGGTGGAGAACGGCGCGATCCTGCAGCGCCTGGCCACGCTGGGCTGCGACGAGGCGCAGGGTTACCACATGGCGCGGCCGATGGACGCCCCGGCCTTTGCCGACTGGGTGCGCCAGCGCGAGCTGGAGCCGGCCTAAGGCCGCATCGCGCGCCCGAAGTCGCGCGCGGTCTCCACGCAGATGCGGTCGGCGTCGTCGTAGACGCCGGAACGCTGCATGAAGCCGTGGCCGAGCGAGGATGCCTCGACATGGCTCACCTCGACGCCTTCGACGGCCAGCCGCTGCGCGAAGGCCAGGCCCTGGTCGCGCAGGATGTCGAAGCCGGCGGTCGCGACCAGCGTCGGCGGCAGGCCGCGCAGCGAAGGCGCGGCCAGGTGCGAGAACTCCGGCCCCGCGCGCGTGGCCGGGTCGGGAAAGACCAGCCGTTCCATCACGTCGACGAAGCGCGCGTCCAGCCCGTAGCCGGCGCCGAAGTGGCGGAACGAAGCGGTCTCGCGGTTCCAGTCCAGGAACGGGTAGTACAGCAGCTGGAAGGCCGGCAGCGGCTGACCGGCGGCCAGCCGGCGGCGCGAGACCGCCACCGCCAGGTGTGCACCTGCGCTGTCCCCGCCCACCGCCACGCGCGCCGGGTCGCCGCCCAGTTCGGCGGCGTGGGCCTGCACCCAGGCGAAGGCGTCCTCGGCGTCGTCGTGCGCCGCCGGGTACGGGTGTTCGGGCGCGAGCCGGTACTCGACCGAGACCACCACCGCCCCGGCTTCGTCGGCCAGGATGCGCATCGCGCGGTCGACCGCGGCGACGCTGGCGAACAGCCAGCCGCCGCCGTGGCAGTACACCAGCAGCGGGCGCGGGCCTTCCTCGCCGGCACGGCGCTTCGGCGTGTAGACGCGCACCGGCAGCGCGCCGCCGCGCGAGGCGACCTGCCGGTCGGCCACGCGCTCCAGCGGCGCACCCAGGCGCGTCTTCAGGGTCCAGGCGCGGTCGACGAAGCGGCGGATCTCGGCCCGGCCTTCGGCGCTGTCCATCAGCCGTTCCTCGGCGTCCAGCGACTCGGGCGTGTCGGCCGGGCGCGCGATGGTCTGCAGGAACCACTGCGCCTTCGGGTGCAGCGTGCGGCCGTCGACCACCTCGCGTTCGCCAATGAGGGCCAGGAAGTGTTCGTTCGGCCGCCGCAGCAGTGCCAGGTGCTCGCGCTCGCCTTCGGTGAGCTTGAACTCGGGCGGGTCCAGTTCGTTCATGGGGCGGCCTTGCCTGGCGCGGGTGCCAGCGCCTGCAGCAGGAACACCGCCTTCATCGCGCGCCGGCGCGCCGTGGCGTCGAGCGCGGCCGCGCCTTCGTGGCCGGCGTCGGCGCTTTCGTGGAACCACACCGGCTGGCCGAGCCGGCGCAAGGCCTCGGCGAAGCGGCGCGCGTGGCCCGGGTGCACGCGGTCGTCGGAACTGGAGGTGGTGAGCAGCATCTTCGGGTAGCGCGTGCCGGGTTGCAGGTTGTGCAGCGGCGAATACGAGCGCAGCACCTCGCGGTCGCCGGGGTCGCGCGGGTCGCCGTATTCGTCGATCCAGACCGCGCCGGTGAACAGTTCGTGGAAGCGCAGCATGTCGGTGATGGGCACGTCGGCCACCACGGCAGTGAAAAGGTCGGGTCGCCGCACCGCGGTGGCCGTCGCCAGCAGGCCGCCGTTGGAGGCGCCGGCGAAGGCCAGCCGGCCGGGCGCCGCGGCGCCGGTGCGCACCAGGTCTTCGGCCACCGCGACCAGGTCCTCGATGCCGCGCGGGTGGCCGCGCCGCTGCGCCGCCCGGTGCCATTCGGGACCGTACTCGCCGCCGCCGCGGATGTTGGCGTGCACGTGGATCACACCTGCTTCCAGCATCGGCCACGCCAGGTCGCTCTGGAACTCGCTGCTCAGGTAGGCCGGCAGGAACGAGATGCCGAAGCCGCCGTAGGCGGTGACGAGCGCCGCCGCGCGGCCGTCGAAGCGGTGGCCGCGCGGCCGCACGATGTAGTAGGGCACGCGCGTGCCGTCGCGGCTGGTGGCGAAATGCTGCTCGGTCGCGTAGCGGCGGGCGTCGAAGGCCGGCGGCGTGCGCGCCAGCGTGAGCGTGCTCGCATGGTCCGAACGCACTTCCACCGTCGGCGGCACCAGCAGCGACTCGGTGCGCACCAGCACCGAGGACGGTGCCACTTCGCCCGCCAGCAGCTTGATCGCCGCGTGCGCCGGCAGCGGGTGGCGGCGGCGTTCCCAGCCTTGCGGGCCGCGCCGTGCCGACCAGAGTTCGCCGCTCACGTTCTTCATGACGCCGAACCAGAGCCCGTCGTCGGCCACCGCGAGGTGGAAGATGGGGTCGACCGCCTCGTCGGCCGCCGGCGTGAAGATCGCCTCCGCCGCCCCGGCCTGCCCCGGCAGCGGCAGCGCCAGCAGGCTGCCGGCGGGCCAGGGCGTGCGGCCGTCGGGTGCGGTGGTCGCGCGCGCCGTCATCAGCAGCAGGCGGTCGGCGGCGATGCCGATCACGCCGTGGTAGCGCACCAGTTCGGTCGGCAGCGCCAGCGCTGCGGCGGGCCGGCCGTCGGGGTGGATCTGCCACCACTCGGGCGCGCCGGCGGCCTGGCGCCAGACCTCGGCGACGAACACCCGGCCGCTTGAAGAGCGGTAGGCGTGCGGGATGTAGAGCACCGCGTCGGCGGGCGCCTCGAAGAGCAGCCTCGCCTCGGCCAGCGGCGTGCCGCGCCGCCACAGCCGCGACTGGCGCGCGTAACCGGCGCTGCTGAGGCTGCCGGGCCCGAAGTCGCCGGCCAGCAGCAGGTGGTCGGCGTCGACCCAGTGCGCGTAGGTGCGCGCCGGCTCGTCGATGCGGAAGCCTTCGGTCACGAAGGCGGCGCGCCGGAGGTCGAACTCGCGCAGCATCACGCGGTCGCCGCCGTCGGGCGACAGCGTCAGCACGCAGCGCGGGCCGATCGTGGTGTCGCACATCGGGTTCAGCCAGCCCGGGTGGAAGCTCCAGCGCCGGCCTTCGCGCCGCGCCAGCGCGTCCAGGTCCAGCATCGTGCGCCAGCCGGCGCCGCCCACCTGGCGCCGCGCCGCCGCCGTGACGGCGCGCACCTGCCAGCGGCCCAGCGGGTGCGCGGCGTCGGCCACGCGGCGGTGCACGAGACCGCCGTTGAGGTACTCGTCACCGCTGCCGAGCGCGCCGATGCGGGTGAAGCGGCGCACCTCGGCGGCGAAACGCGGGTCGCGTGTCAGCTGCGCTTCGGTCTCGGCGTTGCGGGCCGCGACCCATTCGCGCGTCGACGCGAGGCTGGCGTCTTCCAGCGCCAGGTCCTGCGGCGGCTCGTCGGCCGCGAAGGCCGGTGCCGCCAGGCAGGCCCACGCCAGCAGCGCGGTGAACGCTGCCCGTCCCCGCCTCATGCAACGGCCCCGGGGGGCAGCGCGCGCAGCCAGTCCGCGCTCTCGTCGAGCGAACGCCGCGCCAGCGCCGACATCGACATCGCTTCCAGGAAGCTGTGCGTGGCGCCGGCGTAGCGGCGCAGGGTGGGTATGGCGCCCGCGGCCGCCAGCCGCCGGGCCAGCGCCAGGCTGCCGTCGCGCAGCACGTCGCATTCGGCCACCACCAGCAGCGCCGGCGGCAGGCCTTGCAGGCGGCCGCGCAGCGGCTGCGCGCGCGGGTCGGCGCGGTCGCGCTCGTCGCGCAGGTAGCTCTTCCAGAAGCCGCGCATCTCGTCGCGTTCCAGCGTGTAGCGCGGGCCGTCGAAGCGGGTGAAGGACTCACCCGTGTCGTCGTCGCTGAAGACGCCGTAGTTGAGCAGCAGGCCCTGCAGAAGCGCGCCTTCGCCGCCGTCGCGCAGCTGCATCGCGGCCGACAGCGCCAGGTTGGCGCCGGCCGAGTCGCCGCCGACCGCCAGCCGAGCGGGGTCGATGTCCAGTTCGGCGGCGTGCCCGTGCAACCAGCGCAGGGCGGCGGCGGTCTGCTCCAGCGCGACCGGGAAGCGCTCTTCGGGGGCGCGCGCGTAGTCGATGCCGACGACGACGCGGCCCGCGCGCGCGGCCAGTTCGCGCATCAGGCGGTCGTGCGTGTCCAGGCTGAAGTAGACCCAGCCACCGCCGTGCAGGTAGGCCAGCGCCGGCAGCGCGCCGGCCGCAGTGGGCGGCCGGTGCAGGCGCAGGCGCAGCGGTGGCAGGCCGGCACCCAGGTCCAGCGTGAACTGCTGGGTCGACGCCATGGCCGGTCCGCCGCGCGCAAAGGGGGCGCGAACCGCTTCGGTGACGTTGCGTGCGGTCGCCAGATCGACGCTGTCGAGGGCGGGATGCAGGGCATAGGCGGCGGCCAGGCGCTGCTGGAACTGGCGGATCTCGGGGTCGAGGTCGTCGTCGGCGGGGCTGGGCATGGAATGCAGCGTAGACCCTGATGGCGGTGCGGGCTCACGTGCCAGGGTCAGCCATCGTCGCGTTCAGGCCGAATCGGGGCCGATCCGCCTTGCCGCACCGGCGCGTTTCTTGCACAGTGATTCCCATGCTGCGAAGTGCCGATCTCGATTGGGTGCCGCGCCCGGTGGTGGCGCTGGCCGACGAATACCCGGCCCGCTTCGTCGACCCGCGGCACGCGCACGCGCGCGCGCAGCTGCTGTTCGCCGCCGCCGGCGTGATGTCGGTCGTGACCGACAGCGCCAGCTTCGTGATCCCTCCCCAGCGCGCGATCTGGGTCCCGGCGGGGGCGTATCACGAGGTGACCTGCCGCAGCCCGGTCTCGGTGCGCACGCTGTACTTCGACCCCGCGCTCGACCTGCCCGGCGAATGCCGCGTGATCGAGGTCTCCGAACTGCTGCGCGCGCTCATCCTCGAAGCGATGGTGCTGCCGCGCGAATACGACCCCCAGGGGCGCGACGGCCGCATCGTCGAACTCATCGTCGACAGCATCCGCGCGCCGGCCGCCATGTGCCTGGGCGCGCCGATGCCGACGGACCCGCGCCTGCTGCGCGTCTGCCAGGCGCTGGTGGCCGACCCGACGCGCGGCGAATCGCTCGACGACTGGGCGGCGCAGGCCTGCATGAGCCGGCGCACCTTCACGCGCGCCTTCCGCGAACAGCTGGGCATGAGCCTGGCCGAATGGCGCCAGCACGTCCGCCTGCTCGAAGCCCTGGCGCGCCTGGCCTGCGGCCAGCCGGTGACCAGCATCGCGCTCGACGTCGGCTACGAAAGCCCGAGCGCCTTCACCGCGGCCTTCCAGCGCGCCTTCGGCGTTCCGCCGAGTCGTTACGCGCGATAGCCCCGGGGACCGCCCGGCGGCCCGATCGCGACAGAACTTGACCCGGCGGGCAAGGTGGTCGGGGCAGCCGCGGCCTAAGGTTGCCGGCATCATTCCCCTGGCACGCCGCCCATCACCACCATGAAGCACGCCCGTACCGCCGTCGCCTCCGCCACCCTGCTGCTGCTGGCCGGCGCGGCCGGCGCCCAGAGCAGCGACCAGACCGTCACCGTGCGCGCCAGCGCCGACGCTTCCGCCGCGGGCCTGAGCGCGCCCTATGCCGGCGGCCAGGTGGCACGCGGCGGGCGCGTCGGCCTGCTGGGCACGCAGGACATGATGGACACGCCGTTCTCGGCCACCGCGTTCACCGCCCAGCTGCTGCAGGACCAGCAGACGCGCAGCGTGGCCGACGTTCTGCTCAACGACCCCGCGGTGCGCAATGCACGCGGCTTCGGCAACTTCCAGGAGGTCTACGTCATCCGCGGCTTCCCGGTGTTCTCGGACGACATCGCCTACAACGGCCTGTACGGCCTGCTGCCGCGCCAGTACGTGGCCGCCGAGCTGCTGGAGCGGGTGGAGGTGCTGCGCGGCGCCAGCGCCTTCCTCAACGGCGCGGCCCCCGGCGGCAGCGGCCTGGGCGGCGCCATCAACCTGATGCCCAAGCGCGCCACCAACGAGGCACTGACCGAGGTCACCGCCGGCGTCGAAAGCGGCGGCCAGGGCCTGCTGGCGCTGGACCTCTCGCGCCGCTTCGGACCCGGCGGCAGCACCGGCATGCGCCTGAACGCGGTGGTGCGCAACGGCGACACCGCGATCGACGGCGAGTCGCGCCAGCTCGGCCTGCTGGGTGTGGGCTTCGACTGGCGCGCCGGCCCCGTGCGGGTGTCGGCCGACCTGGGTTACCAGGACCACCAGCAGGACGCGCCGCGCCCGAGCGTGTCGCCGCTGGGCGCGGTGCCGGCGGCGCCGGACGCCCAGGTCAACTGGGCCCAGCCCTGGACCTATGCCAACGAGCGCCAGACCTTCGGCACCGTGCGTGCCGAGGTCGACCTCGCGCCCGGTGCGGTGCTCTGGATGGCCGCCGGCCTGCGCCGCGGCGACGAGGCGAACAGCCTGTCGCTCACCAGCGCCGCGGCCGACGGCTCGGCCACCGCCTACCGCTTCGACAACAAGCGCAAGGACAGCGTCATGACGGCCGAGCTGGGCGTGCGCGGCGCCTTCGCCACCGGCCCGGTGAAGCACGAGTTGACGGCCAGCGCCGCCACCTTCGGCGCCGACTTCAAGAACGCCTATGCCTTCTCGGACTTCTTCAATCCGCTGGTGACCGACCTCAACCACCCGGTGGCGTCCGACGCGCCGGCGGCCACCTTCTTCACCGGCGGCAAGCTCGACGCACCGTTGACGACGCAGAAGATCGGCACCCGCAGCTTCGCGGTCGCCGATTCGATCAAGCTGCTGGACGACGCGCTGCACATCGACTTCGGCCTGCGCCGCCAGACCATGACCGACCGCGGCTACAACTACGACACCGGCGCCCAGGAAAGCGATTACGACAAGAGCCGCACCACGCCGATGCTGGGCGTGCTGTGGAAGTTCGGCCCTACCGCGTCGGTCTACGCCAACTACGTGGAAGGCCTGGTGCGCGGCGAAGTGGCGCCGCTGACGTCGGGCACGCTCACCGTGACCAACGGCGGCCAGGCACTGGCGCCCAACAAGAGCAAGCAGACCGAAGTGGGCGCCAAGTTCGACTTCGGACGCATCGGCGGCGGCGTGGCGCTGTACAGCATCACCAAGCCGATCGGCGCCGTCGAGCAAGTCGACGCCACGACGGCGGTCTTCGTCTCCAAGAACGACGAACGCCACCAGGGCCTGGAACTCTCGGTCTTCGGCGAAGCGATGCCGGGCCTGAAGCTGCTGGGCGGCCTGAACCTGATCGACGCCAAGATGCTGGCCACCGACAAGCAGGCCGTGGGCGTGCCGCGCCAGCAGCTGAACCTGGGCGCCGAATGGGCGGTGCTGCCCGACCTGGCGGTCAACGCCCGCGTGCTGCACACCGGCAGCCAGTGGGTCGACAGCGCGAACACCGCCGAGGCGCCGGCCTGGAACCGCGTCGACCTGGGCCTGCGCTGGGGCACCACGCTGGGCGGCGTCCCCTTCACGCTGCGCGGCCGCATCGACAACCTGTTCAACAAGTCCTACTGGTCCAGCGTCGGCGGCTTCCCGGGTGCCAACTACCTGGTGCTGGGCAGCCCGCGCACCTTCAGCCTGAGCGCGAGTGCGGCCTTCTAGCCGATGAGGGCACCAGCGCTGCGCGCCTGGGCCTGGGTCCACAAGTGGACCAGCCTGGTGTGCACGCTGTTCATGCTGGTGCTGTGCATCAGCGGCCTGCCGCTGGTCTTCTACGAGGAGATCGACCACCTGGCCGGCGGCGCCACCGTGCCGCCGCCGATGCCGGCCGCCGCCCCGCGCGCGACGATGGACGCGGTGGTGCGCGCGGCGCGTGCGCAGCACCCGGGCAAGGTGCCGCTGTACGTGTTCGCCGACGAGCACGATCCCGACCTCTGGCTGGTGAAGCTGGACGACCGCGTCGACACCGACGAGCGGCTGGCCGTGTTCGCCGCCGTCGACGCGCGCACGGCGAAGGTGCTGGGCACGCCGGTCTTCAACGAAGGGGTGATGCACTTCCTGTACCGCCTGCACGTGGACTGGTTCGCCGGCCAGGCGGGGCGCCTGTTCCTGGGTGCGATGGGCCTGCTGCTGGTGCTGAGCATCGTCTCCGGCGTGGTGCTCTACGCGCCCTTCATGCGCCGGCTGGACTTCGGCACCGTGCGCACCGGCCGTTCGGCGCAGACGCGCTGGCTGGACCTGCACAACCTGCTGGGCATCGTCACGCTGGCCTGGGCCTGCGTGGTGGGCGCCACCGGCATCATCAACACCTGGGCCGACGTCATCCTCAAGGCTTGGCAGGCCGACCAGATGGCGGCGCTGAAGTCGCTGCCGGGTGCCGCCGGCGCGGCCGCGGCGCCGGCCGAAGGGTCCATGCAGCGCGCGGTGGACCTGGCGCTGGCCTCGCAACCGGGACGCAGGATCCACCTGCTGGCCTTCCCCGGCACGCTGCTGGCCACGCCCGGCCACTACGCGGTGCAGCTGGCCGGCGCCAGCCCGCTGACGGCGCGCCTGCAGGAGCCGGTGCTGGTGGACGCCGCGACCGGCCGCCTCACCGCCGCCGCGCCGCGGCCGCTGGCGGTGACGGCACTGCAGCTGTCGCAGCCGCTGCACTTCGGCGACTACGGCAGCTGGCCGCTGAAGCTGATCTGGGCCCTGCTGGACGTGATCACCATCGTCGTGCTGTGGAGCGGGCTGGTGCTGTGGTGGCGCAAGCGCCGGCCCGGCGTGGCGCCCGCCGCGGCGGCCGCCGCGTCATGAGCGAACCGCCGCGCGGCCTTTGGGCGGTGTTCCGCTGGCCGACCTGGATCGCGCTGGCCACGCTGGCCGGCCTGCTGGCCGCGCTGGTCGGCGACGGTCTCTGGGACGCACTCGGCTGGCTGGCGCTGGTGCCCGCGGTGGTGGTCTCGTTCGTCGGGCTGCGCCGCGCCTGGCGCTGAAGCGGCGCCGGCAGCTCAGGGCCGCGGCTTGATCTCGCCGCAGTCGGCACCCAGCCACCTGGCGCCGGTCTGCATCTCCATCGTCTCGGTCTGACCCTTGCGCGTGCTGGTCATGCGCACCGTGCCGCGGCCTTCGGTGGCGCTGACGAAGGTGTATTCGCCTTCGCCCGAGCCGGCATGCTCGCCTTCGCAGGTGAACGCGAAGCGCACCGTGTTGCCGCTGCGGCTCTGGCGCGTCTGCCTGCACCGGCCTTCGCTCATCGGCACCTGGTCGCGTGCGGCCTGGTCGGCCGTGACGCACATGCGCACCGAAGTGCCCTGGGCGCCCATGCCCATGCCGCGCTGCGCCATCATCGCTTCCATCTGGCGGCGCTGCTCCGGAGGCATCTTGGCCAGCTCCTGCTGCATGCCGGCCATGGCCGCGGCCATCTCGCCGCCACCCGAGTTCATGGCGGTCGTGTATTCCCAGAGACCGGGCTTCATCTTCTGGGCCTGGGCATTGCCGGCCGCCAGGGCGAGCGCGGTGAACAGCAGGGCGGACAGGGACGTCGTTCGCATGGTCTTCTCCTCGACGGCAGCTTTGGGGGCTGCGCCATTCTGCGGCCGATGCCGCGCGCCGCCTTGCGCCGCGTCAGCGCGACCCGGTCTGGACGATGTCGCGGTGCATCGGCGCCAGCAGCGCCAGCAGGCGGCGCTGCACGGCGAAGGGGATGGCACGCGCGTCCATCGCGTCCTGCAGGTCTTCCACCAGCGCGTTGAAGTCGGCACGCGTGATGTGGCGGTCGGCGTGCGCCTTCTTCATCGTCTCGCCGTCGTAGACGCAGGGGCCGCCGGCGAGCTGGCAGAACTGGTCGGCCAGCTGCTGCTTCAGGAAGGAGGGTTTGGTCTCCTTGAACTGGTCCTTGATGCGCGCGTCGGCGTACAGGCCGTCGACGAAGCGGTCGGCCAGCGCGCGGATGCCCTCGGTGCCGCCGAGGTCGCGCCAGAGCGCGTCGTCCGCGGCCGGTTGCGCGAAGGCGGCCGAAGCGGCGAGCGAGAGGGCGATGACGAGGCTCTTCACAGCGACACCTGCAGCGAAAGGTAGGCGCCGCGCTGGCGCCTCGACACGAAGGGCGGGGTGACATGGCCCAGCTCGACCCAGGCCGCGGTGAACGACGCCTGGCGCCACGGCGCCCAGGCGACGAAGACGTCGGCCCAGGCGTCTTCGCGCAGCACGCCGTCGCCCAGCACGTGGTTCAGGTTGTCGGGCTTGGCGCGCCACTCGGCGCCCAGGGCCAGGTCGCGCCGCGCCAGCCAGGCGACCGAGAACTCGGGCTTGAGCTGCAGCGCGTCCTGGCGTGAACTGCCGAAGCCCAGCAGGCCGTTCTGGTTCGCCTTCGTCGCCCGCAGCGTGGCGTTGAGCAGCAGGCCGGGCGCCAGCAGCAGCTTGGTGGCGCTGGCGTAGACATCGGTGCCGGCGGTCTTCGCGCCCAGCGCGTCCAGCGTGGGCCGCAGGCCGCCGGCGTGCAGGCGCTTGTGCAGCAGGCCGAAGGCGAGCTGCGGCATCCAGGTGTCGGCGTCGAGCACCGCTTCGCCGGCCACGCGCGCCTTCAGGCCGAAGACGTCCAGGTCCAGCCTCAGACCCGGCTGGCCGAGCGCGGTGCCGGTGGGGCCGGTGTCGAAGCGCTGGCGCGCCAGCGTGGCTTCGATGCGGTCGTTCCAGGAGATGGCGGCCGCGGCCACGTCGAGGCGGAAGTCCTGCGTGCGTGCGCTGCTCAGCGCGGCGCTGGCGCCCCACTGGCCTTGCGTGGCCTGGGTGCCGGTCAGGGCCCAGGGGCTGATGCCGCCGCCGGCCGCGCCTTCGACGCTGGTGACGCCTCCGGTGAGCACGAGCTTGCCGGTCTCGGCCGCGGCCCCGAAGGTGGCGGCGGCCAGCGCGGCGGCCAGGAGCGCACGCGCGGGAAGGGGGTACTGCATGCGCACGATGCTAGGGGCCGGCCACGAGCCTGTGGCGTGCATCCGCCACGTGTCGGTGCGGCCCGCGCGGCCGGATACTCAGCGCTCCAGGAAGCCCCTTGCACACCCGATCATGTCTGTTTCCACCAAGGCTCCGCGCCCCCTGTCCGCGCGTTTCTTCCGCTGGCACCGCTGGCTGGGCTGGATCGTCGCGCTGCAGGTGCTGGCCTGGGTGGCCGGCGGCCTGGTGTTCACCTGGCTGCCGTTCAAGGAATGGGTGAAGGCCGAGTCGCTGGTGCGCAAGCCGGCGCTGCAGTTGCCGGCCGGCTGGGCCGCGGCGCTGGCTTCGCAGGCGGGTGCGCTGGGCGAAGGCGCGGTCCACGGGTTGCAGGCGGTGGCCACGCCGCAAGGGGCGGCGCTGCGCGTGCGGCGCGCCGGCGGCGACGTCTGGCTGGCGCTGGACGGTCGGCCCTTCGCGGCACCCGACGCGGCGGCGATCGAACGCTTCGCGCGTTCGCTCTACAAGGGTGCCGAGGTGCCGCTCACGGTGGACCGGCTGGCCCAGGTGCCGGTGCGCGCCGGCATCGTGCGCGAGACGGCGGGCCGCGGCGACCTCTGGCTTGCCGCCTTCGACGACCGGCTGGCCACGCGGCTGTACTTCGAAGGCCGCAGCGGCGAACTGGTGGCGGTGCGCAACGACGCCTGGGTGCTGTACGACTTCTTCTGGCGCCTGCACCTGATGGACTACGCCGAGGGCGAGGACTTCAGCCACCCGCTGGTGAAGACGGCGTCCTTGGTCGCGTTCGCGCTGGTGGCCACCGGCCTGGTGCTGGCGCTGCTGGCGGCGCGCCGCACGCTGCGCCACCGCTTCAGGTGACCAGCAGCGCGCGGAAGTCGTTGACGTTGGTGAAGGTGGGCCCGGGCACCACCAGGTCGCCCAGCGGCTTGAAGAAGTTGTAGGCGTCGTTGCGGTCCAGGAATTCGGCCGCCTTCAGTCCCAGCCCGCCGGCACGCGACAGCGTGCTCGGCGTGACGAGGGCGCCGGCGTTGTCCTCCACGCCGTCGATGCCGTCGGTGTCGGCCGCCAGCACGTGCACGCCGGGCTCGCCCTGCAGCGCGATCGCGCAGCCGAGCAGGAACTCGGTCGCGCGGCCGCCGCGGCCGCCCTTGGCCTTCACGGTGACCGTGGTCTCGCCG
This sequence comes from Rubrivivax sp., assembly GCA_044224175.1. GTDB lineage: Bacteria > Pseudomonadota > Gammaproteobacteria > Burkholderiales > Burkholderiaceae_C > Rubrivivax. The sequence continues at coordinate 29,589 of JBGAKY010000005.1, forward strand.
CCGGAGAGGATCACGCAGGGTTTCGCGAACGGCGCGCCGCGCCGCGCCACCGCGCGTGCCAGCGCGGCGTGCACCTTGCCGACTTCGCGGCTCTCGCCTTCGATCTCGTCGCTGAGGATGTGCGCGTCGACCCCGTGCGAACGCGCCAGCGCGGCCGCGGCTTCCAGGCTTTGCTGCGGTGTCGCGATCATGTGCACCGCGTGGCCGGCAAAACGCGGGTCGTCGGGCTTTGGGGTCTCGAAGGCGCCGCTTTCCAGGCCCTGCTGCGCGGCCTTCGGGACCGCGATGCCGTAGCGCTTCAGGATCGCCAGCGCGTCGGCGCAGGTCGTGGGGTCGGGCACCGTGGGGCCGCTGGCGATGACGGCCGGCGAATCCCCCGGCACGTCGCTGATGAGCAGCGTGACCACCTTCGCCGGCGCGCACATCGCGGCGAGGCGGCCTCCCTTGATGGCGCTGAGGTGCTTGCGCACGCAGTTCATCTCGTCGATGGCGGCGCCGCTGGCCAGCAGGGCCTTGTTGACGGTCTGTTTGTCTTCCAGCGTCAGGCCGGGGGCCGGCAGCGACAACAGCGCCGAGCCGCCGCCGGAGACGAGGCACAGCACCAGGTCGTCGGCCGTGAGCCCTCGCGTGAGCTCGGCGATGCGCTGCGCGGCGCGGCGGCCGGCTTCGTCGGGCACCGGATGGCGTGCCTCGACCACTTCGATGCGGCCGCCGCTGGCCTTGTAGGCCGGCGGCACATGGTCGTAGCGGGTGACGACGAGACCCGAGAGCGGCGCCCCTTGCGGCCACAGCGCGTCGACGGCGGCCGCCATCGCGCCGCCGGCCTTGCCGGCGCCCAGCACCAGCGTGCGGCCCTTCGGCGGCGGCGGCAGGAACGGCGCCGTGTTGTGCGCCGGCAGCGCCCGCTGCACGGCGGCGTCGTACAGGGCGCGCAGCAGCGCGCGCGGTTCCATCAGCCTTCGGCGACGTTGTGGCGCGCCATCAGCTCCAGCGCGCGCACCAGTGCCGAGTGGTCCAGCTCGTCCATGCCGTTGGCCGCGCAGGCCTGCATCAGCTGCGCGGCACCGGCGGTCTGCGGCAGCGCCACGCCCAGGGCGCGCGCGCCGGCCATCGCCAGCGCCAGGTCCTTCTGGTGCAGCTTGATGCGGAAGCCCGGGTTGAAGGTGCGCTTGATCATGCGCTCGCCGTGCACTTCCAGGATGCGGCTGGCCGCGAAGCCGCCCATCAGCGCCTGGCGCACCTTCGCGGGGTCGGCGCCGGCCTTGCTGGCGAAGACCAGTGCCTCGCCGACGGCGGCGATGTTGAGCGCGACGATGATCTGGTTGGCCACCTTGGTGGTCTGGCCGTCGCCGTTGCCGCCCACCAGCGTGATGTTCTTGCCCATCAGCTGGAACAGCGGCTTGACCTTCTCGAACGTGGCCTCGGGGCCGCCGACCATGATGGTGAGCGAAGCCGCCTTCGCGCCCACCTCGCCGCCGGAGACCGGCGCGTCCAGGTAGTCGCAGCCGAGCGCGTTGATCTTCTTCGCGAAGGCCTTGGTCTCGATGGGCGAGATGCTGCTCATGTCGACCACGGTCTTGCCGGCCGCCAGGCCTTCGGCGACGCCGTTCCTGCCGAACAGCACCGCTTCCACGTCGGGCGTGTCGGGCACCATCGTGAACACGATGTCGGCGTTCGCCGCCACTTCGCGCGCGCTGGCGCAGGCCACGGCGCCGGCTTCCAGCAGCACCGCGGGCACCTTGCTGCGCGTGGTGACGAAGAGCTCGTGGCCGGCGGCCTTCAGGTGGCCCGCCATCGGCGTGCCCATGATGCCCAGCCCGATGAATCCCAGCTTCATGTGTTTGCTCCGAGTTGGCGCCGCGCCTGCTCCAGCCAGCCCAGGCCGGCTTCGGTGGCGCCGGCGGGCTTGTACTCGGCGCCGACGAACCCGTCGTAGCCGATCTTCTGCAGGTGCGCGAACAGGAACGGGTAGTGGATCTCGCCCGTGCCCGGTTCGTTGCGGCCGGGATTGTCGGCGATCTGGATGTGCGCGATGCGTGGCAAATACTTAGTGAGGGTGCCCGCCAGCTCGCCTTCGTAGCGCTGCGCGTGGTAGACGTCGTACTGCACGTAGGCGTTGTCGGCGCCCACCTCGTCGAGCACCGAGATCGCCTTCGGCGTGCTGTTGAGCCAGAACCCCGGCACGTCGTAGTTGTTGATGGGCTCCACCAGCAGCTTCAGCCCCGCTTCCTTCAGTGCCGCGGCGGCGAAGCGCAGGTTGCCCACCAGCGTGCGGCGCGCGGTGGTGTCGTCGGTGCCGGCACCGGGCAGGCCGGCCAGGCAATTGAGCTGCGGCACGCCCAGCGTCTTCGCGTAGCTGATGCCCTTGGCGACGCCGGCGCGGAACTCCTCCTGCCGCGCCGGGTTGCAGGCGATGCCGCGGTCGCCCTTGCTCCAGTCGCCGGCCGGCAGGTTGTGCAGCACCATCTGCAGCCGGTTCGAGACCAGCTTCTCCCGGACGGCTTCGGCCGGCGCCTCGTAGGGGAACTGGATCTCGACGAAGCGGAAGCCCGCGCGCGCGGCGCGGTCGAAGCGCTCGAGCATCGGCGCTTCGGTGAACAGCATCGAGAGGTTGGCGGCGAAGCCCTTGATCATGGTCGTCTCACTTTCGTCTCACTCCAGCAGGCCTGCGATCTCCAGGCCCTGGCGGCCTTCGGGGTGTCGGCAGTCGATCTCTTCGAACTCGTTGATCTTGTCGATCTCGGTGCCCATCGCGATGTTGGTCACCTTCTCCAGGATGCATTCCACCACGACGGGCACCCGGTGCTTGTACGCCAGCTCGCGCGCCTGCACCAGCGCTTCCTGGATCTTCTCGGGGTCGGTCACGCGCAGCGCCTTGCAGCCCAGGCCTTCCACCACCTTCTGGTGGTCGACGCCGTAGCCCTGCAGCGCGGGGTCGTCGACGTTCTGATTCTCGAACGCCAGCTGCACGCAGTAGTCCATCTCGAAGCCGCGCTGGCTCTGGCGGATCAGGCCCAGGTAGCTGTTGTTCACCAGCACCTGCACGTAGGGCAGGCGGAACTGGGCGCCGACGGCGAGTTCCTCGATCAGGAACTGAAAGTCGTAGTCGCCCGACAGGCCCACCACGGTGCGCGTGGGGTCGGAAGCCACCACGCCCAGCGCGGCGGGGATGGTCCAGCCCAGCGGGCCGGCCTGGCCGCAGTTGATCCACTGGCGCGGGCCGTAGACGTGCAGGAACTGCGCACCGGCGATCTGCGACAGGCCGATCGTGGTGACGTACACGGTGTCGCGCGGGAAGGCCTTGTTCATCTCCTCGTACACGCGCATCGGCTTGATGGGCGTTTCGGTGAAGTGGCTCTTGCGGTGCATCAGGCGCTTGCGCTCGGCGCAGCGGAAGGCCCAGTCGCCATAGTCCTTCAGCGTGCCGGCGGCCTTGCGCTCGCGCGCCACCTGCACGAAGAGTTCGAGCGCGCTCTTCGCGTCGCTGACGATGCCCAGGTCGGGGCTGAACACGCGGCCGATCTGGGTCGGTTCGATGTCCACGTGCACGAAGCTGCGGCCCTTGGTGTAGGTCTCCACGCTGCCGGTGTGGCGGTTCGCCCAGCGGTTGCCGATGCCGAGCACGAAGTCGGAAGCCAGCATGGTGGCGTTGCCGTAGCGGTGGCTGGTCTGCAGGCCGCACATGCCGGCCATCAGCAGGTGGTCGTCGGGGATCGTGCCCCAGCCCATCAGCGTGGGGATCACCGGCACGCCGGTCAGTTCGGCGAACTCCACCAGCAGGTTGCTCGCGTCGGCGTTGACGATGCCGCCGCCGGCCACGATGAGCGGCTTCTCGGCCGCCATCAGCATGTCGAAGGCCTTCTCGACCTGCTTGCGCGAAGCGCGCGGCTTGTAGACGGGCAGCGGCTCGTAGGTGTCGATGTCGAACTCGATCTCGGCCATCTGCACGTCGAACGGCAGGTCGATCAGCACCGGGCCCGGGCGGCCGCTGCGCATCAGGTGGAAGGCCTGCTGGAAGGCGCGCGGCACCTGCGCCGGCTCGCGCACGGTCACGGCCCACTTGGTCACCGGCTTGGCGATGCTCTCGATGTCGACGGCCTGGAAGTCTTCCTTGTACAGGCGCGCACGCGGCGCCTGGCCGGTGATGCACAGGATGGGAATGCTGTCGGCGCTGGCCGAGTACAGCCCGGTGATCATGTCGGTGCCCGCCGGCCCGCTGGTGCCGATGCAGACACCGATGTTGCCGGCCTTCGCCCGCGTGTAGCCCTCGGCCATGTGGCTGGCCGCTTCCACGTGGCGCGCCAGGATGTGGGCGATGCCCTGGCGTTCGCGCAGCGCGGCGTAGAGCGGGTTGATCGCCGCGCCCGGCACGCCGAAGGCCTGCGAGATGCCTTCCTTCTCCATCACCAGCACGGCCGCCATGGCGGCTTTCATCTTGGCCATCGAGAGTCTCCTGAAGGGTTGGGGAATCGAGCTGGATCCGATGGTCGGGGCCGGGCGCCTCACCGGCAATCCGCGGCGCGGGATATGAGCTATTCCATGCAGGAATGGCCACGGCTACAGTGGTCCCCGTGGACAGCGTCACCGGCATCCGCCTCTTCATCCGCGTCGTCGAAGCCGGCAGCTTCAGCAAGGCCAGCGCCGACCTGGGCATCACCCAGCCCACCGCCACCAAGCACGTGGCGGCGCTGGAAAAGCGCCTGGGCGCGCGCCTGCTCCACCGCAGCACGCGCGGCGTCGCGCCCACCGAAGTGGGCGCCGCCTACTACGACAAATGCAAGCTGATCGCGCGCGAACTGGAGGAAGCGGACAACCTGGCCGCGCTGATGCAGAGCCGCGTGCAGGGCACCCTTCGCATCAACAGTTCGGTCGCCTTCGGCCGCCGCGTGCTCACGCCGCTGGTGCTGCGCTTCATGCAGCAGCACCCCGAACTGCAGGTCGACCTGGGCTTCGAGGACCGCTACGTCAACCTGGTGGAGCAGGGCATCGACCTTGCCATCCGCATGGGCCGGCTGGCCGATTCATCTCTGGGCGCGCGCTGGCTGGGCCACAACCCCTGGGTGCTGGTGGGCGCCAGGGCCTACCTGGCCGAGCATGGCATGCCGCGCGCGCCGGCCGACCTGGCGCAGCACCGCGCGCTGGTCTACAGCAGCGTGCAGGGCGACGAGCGCTGGCACTTCACCGGCGCCGACGGCCATGCGCAGGCGGTGCCGGTGAAGGGGCCGCTGCGCAGCAACAACCTGTCGGCGCTGCTGGCGGCGGCGCGCGCCGGCATGGGGCTGGCGGTGCTGCCCTGGTACGTGGCCCATGAATCGGTGAAGAACGGCGCCGTGCGCCCGCTGCTGGAGAAGTGGTCGCTGCCGGCGCAGGAGATCCACGCCGTGTTCCCCTCGCCGCGCATGGTGCCCACCAAGGTGCTGGGTTTCGTGGACTGGCTGCGCGGCCAGTTCGACGGCGATTGGTGGGCGCGCTGAGGGCGATGGCCGGGCCGGGCCCGGTGCCGCAAGCGCTGGTGGGTCCGGCGCTGGCGGCGCGGCGCGCCCTTCAGAACGGCATCAGCAGCAGCGTGGCGGTGCCGATGAACACCGCCGCGGTGGCCCGCAGCGGCGTGAATCGCGACACGCGGGCGGTGCCGGTGGCTTCCAGCGTGCCGACGGCGGTGGCGGCGATCATCGCCAGCAGCGCCGACCACTGCACGTTCGAGGCGAAGGAAGCGAACAGCAGCATCGCCCCCACGCCCAGGGCGCCCAGCAGGGCGGCGCAGCCGAACACCAGGCGGATCTGAAGGTCGAGGATGGAGTTCATGGCGGCGAATGCTGTGCGCGGCGCCGCCGCAGCCGAATCCCCACGGCGAGGGACTTGCCGCCTGCAGCCTAGGGGGATCGCCTGGAGGCCGGCAGGTCCACCATCACCGCCCGCCCCGGCGCCACGCAGCCGCTGTCGCAGCACTTGCCTGGCTGGCGGTTGGCGGTGATCGCGCGGGCCTGCGTGCTGACGCCGCGTTCGAGCAGCCGCTCCACCAGGTCGACCTTGCTGCCCACCGGGTAGTGGCGCCAGATCTCCTGCTTCATGGCCGCCGGGCTGCCGCCACCGTGCAGGCTGATCAGGCTGTACCAGCCGCCCTGGTAGCCGGCGGAAAGGTCCTCGATGAAACGCGCCACCTCGATGCGCTTGTCGTAGGGCACGTCGGAACTGGCCTGCAGCAGGTCGGAAAGGCGGCCGGCGGTGGCGGGGTTGTGGTCCTCGTCGGGGCCGGGCAGGGTGACGACGAGGCCGCCGCTCACGTAGTGGGCGATGCGGTGCATGTCGTAGATCTTGGTCGCCAGCAGCAGCTTGCCGACGTTGGCGAACACGGGGTCGGGCAGCATCACCTCGCAGTGCGGGTCGCGCTGCGCGTACACGCTGGCGGCCACGCCGCAGGCGTAGAAGCTCTCGACGATGGTGATGAGTTCCACCATCTGGTCGCGCAGGTGGCCTTCGCGGCCGGGGTCGAAGCCGTTCGCTTCGCACATCAGGGCACCGGCACCGATGAGCAGGTCGCCGAAGCCGGCGCGCGCGCCGATGCAGGTGTGGCGGTGGTGGGTGGCGTAGCTGTAGGTCAGGTGGCCCGAGTGCTCCCACTCGCCGGCGACGAACACGTTCTCCCAGGGCACGAAGACGCGGTCGAACAGGCACACGCCGGTGCTCTGGCCGTACTTGCGCGAGAAGAGGGCATCGCCGTGTTCCAGCTTCTCGCCCGGCCGGCCGGCGGGGCGGGCCACGATGGTGAGGCCCGGCGCGTCCACCGGCACCGCGCAGCAGAGCGCGAAGTCGGCGTCCTCGCGCCCCATGTTGCGGCAGGGCATGACCAGCAGCTCGTGCACGTAGGGCGCGCCGGTGACGATGGCCTTGGCGCCCGAGATCAAGATGCCTTTCGCGCTGCGCTCGACGATGTGCACGTAGGTGTCGGGGTTCGCCTGCTCGTGCGGGCGCCGGCTGCGGTCGCCCTTGGCGTCGGTCATCGCCACGCCCAGCGTCAGGTCCTGGTCCTGCACGCGGTGCAGGTAGGCCAGGAAGCGGTCGCGCCGTTCGCGCGTGCCGGCCGCGTCGTCGATGCGCGCGCTCACCTGGAAGATCGCCGCCAGCGCGTCGTGCGTCAGGTAGCGCTGCGCGCAGCCGGTCTCCTGGCAGACCAGGCGCACCGCCTCCAGCTTGTTGAGCAGGTCGTCGCTGCCCGTGTCCACGTGCGTCATGCGGTTCACGCGCCGGCCGCTGGTGGACTGCACCGCGGTCATCAGCGGCGCGTGGCGCGGGTCGAGCGCGTGGTCGTAGGTCAGGCCGATGGCGTTGATGCCGGGCCGCAGCGCGGGTTCGTCGGCCACGCTGGCGACCTCGCGGCCGTCGACCCACACCTTGGGCTGGTAGCGGCGCAGCGACTCGCGGTAGTCGGCGCCGGACATCAGGGTTCCCATGCTCTCGTCTCCGTTCTTCGGTGTGGCGCAACGATACGCGCGCGCCCACAATGCCGCCCATGAAGGACACGACCCCCCTGCTGGACGCCGCGCGTTCGCAACTGCTGCTGGTGGACCACCAGCAGCGCCTGATGCCCGCCATCGATGGCGGCGCCTCCGTGCTGGCCAACGCCCTGCGGCTGGCGAAGCTGGCGCAGGCGCTGGGCGTGCCGGTGCTGGGCACCGAGCAGGTGCCGGAGAAGCTGGGCCCGCTGGACCCGGAACTGCGCGCGCTGTGCGGCAGCGTGATCGCCAAGCACCACTTCGACGCCTGCGCCGGCGGCCTGGCCGAGCCGGTGCAGCGCGCCGCGGCGCAGGGCCGGCCGCAACTGGTCGTCGCCGGCTGCGAGACCCATGTGTGCCTGCTGCAGACCGCGCTGGGCCTGCTGGCCGCCGGCCACGCGCTGTGGGTGGTGGCCGACGCCAGCGGCTCGCGCAGCGCCGCCAACCGCGACCTGGCGCTGCAGCGCCTGGCGCGCGCCGGTGCCGCGATCGTCAGCACCGAGATGGTGGGCTTCGAGTGGGTGCGCCACGCGGCGCACCCGCAGTTCAGGCTGCTGCAGCAGCTCGTTCGCTGATCACGCGGTCGGCAGCTTGTAGTCCTTCAGCGCTTCGCGCAGCTTGTTCTTCTGCATCTTGCCGGTGGCGCCCAGCGGGATGGCGTCGACGAAGACCACGTCGTCGGGCGTCCACCACTTGGCGATCTTGCCGTCGTAGAACTTGATCAGCTCTTCCTTCGTCAGCTCGACGCCCGGCTTCTTCATCACCACCAGCAGCGGCCGTTCGTCCCACTTGGGGTGCTTGGCGGCGATGCAGGCGGCCATGGCCACCCCGGGGTGGGCCATCGCGATGTTTTCCAGGTCGATCGAGCCGATCCATTCACCGCCGGACTTGATGACGTCCTTGCTGCGGTCGGTGATCTGCATGTAGCCGTCGCTGTCGATCCTGGCCACGTCGCCGGTGGGGAACCAGCCGTCGACCAGCGGGTCGCCGCCTTCGCCCTTGAAGTAGTTGGCGATGACCCAGGGCCCGCGCACGTGCAGGTCGCCGGACTCCTCTCCGCCCCAGGGCAGTTCGCGGCCCTTGCCGTCGACGATCTTCATGTCGACGCCGTAGACGGCGCGGCCCTGCTTGGACATCACGCCGTAGCGTGTCTCGGCGTCGGCGTCGCGGTGCTGCACCTTGAAGCTGGCCACCGTGCCGACCGGGCTCATCTCGGTCATGCCCCAGGCGTGCAGCACGTGCACGCCGTACTTCTCGGCGAAGGTGCGGATCATCGCCGGCGGGCAGGCCGAGCCGCCGATCACGCTGCGCCGCATGGTGCTGAACTTGAGATTGTTCGCATCCGTGTGGGCCAGCAGGCCCTGCCACACCGTGGGCACGCCGGCCGACAGCGTGACCTTCTCGGCCTCGAACAGCTCGTAGAGCGACTTGCCGTCCAGCTGGGCGCCGGGGAACACCAGCTTGGCGCCCGTCATGCACGCCGCATACGGAATGCCCCAGGCGTTGACGTGGAACATCGGCACCACCGGCAGCACGCTGTCGGAAGCCGAGAGGTTCAGCGAATCGGGCAGCGCGATCGCGAAGGTGTGCAGCAGCGTCGAGCGGTGGCTGTACAGCGCGCCCTTCGGGTTGCCCGTGGTGCCGCTGGTGTAGCACAGCGAACTGGCGGTGTTCTCGTCGAACTGCGGCCATTCGAAGCGGTCGTCCTGACCGTCGACCAGGTCCTCGTAGACCAGCAGGTTGGGGATCTTCGCCGCGTCGGCCGGCAGGTGGGCGCGGTCGGTCATGGCCACGAAGTGGCGGATCGTCTTCGTGCGGCCGGCCACCGCCAGGATCACCGGCAGGAAGGTGAGGTCGAAGAACAGCACCTGGTCCTCGGCGTGGTCGGCGATGTAGACCACCTGGTCGGGGTGCAGGCGCGGGTTGATGGTGTGCAGCACCGCGCCCGAGCCGCTGACCGCGTAGTACAGCTCCATGTGCCGGTAGCCGTTCCAGGCCAGCGTGGCCACGCGGTCGCCCATCTTCACGCCCTGCGCGGCCAGTGCCTTGGCCATGCGGCGCGACCGGCCCGCCATCTCGCGGTAGGTGGTGCGGTGGATGTCGCCTTCGACGCGCCGCGACACGACCTCCTGGTCGCCGTGGTGGCGCTCGGCGTGCACGATGAGCGAGGAAATGAGCAGCGGCAGCTGCATCATCTGGCCATGCATGGTGGGTGTCTCCTGGGGTGATGGTGATGCCGGGGCCGGCATTGTGTCGCATGGTCCCGGCGAGGGGCTTGCGGTGCCTCAGCCGCCCGCCAGCCGGCGTGCCAGCCGGTTGTGCCGTTCCACCAGCGCGGGCAGGTCCAGCGTGGCGAGCAGGCCTTCGCGCACGACGATGCGGCCGTTGACCACGCTGGTCTGCACGTTCGGGCTCTGGCAGAACAGCAGCGCGGCCACCGGGTCGTGCAGCGCGCCGGCCAGCGCCACTTCGTCGAGGCGGAAGCTCACGAAATCGGCCGCCATGCCGGGCGCCAGCGCGCCGATGTCGCTGCGCCCCAGCACGCGCGCGCCGCCCAGGGTGGCGATCTCCAGCATCTCGCGCGCGCCCATCGCGCCGGCGCCCCGGCCCACGCGCTGCAGCAGCAGGGCCAGCCGCGCTTCGGCCAGCAGGTGGCCGCCGTCGTTGCTGGCCGAGCCGTCCACCGCCAGCGCCACCGGCACGCCGGCGTCCCGCATGGCGCGGACGGGGGCGATGCCGGAACCCAGCCGCATGTTCGACCCCGGGCAATGCGCCACGCCGGTGCCGGTGCGCGCGAAGGCGGCGATGCCCGCTTCGTCCAGCTTCACGCAGTGCGCGTGCCAGACGTCGGGCCCCAGCCAGCCCAGCTGTTCGGCGTATTCGGCCGGCGTGCAGCGGAACTTCTCGCGCGTGTAGGCGATGTCGCTGTCGTTCTCGGCCAGGTGGGTGTGCAGTTGCACGCCATGGCGGCGCGCCAGCAGCGCGGCGTCGCGCATCAGGCCCGTCGAGACCGAGAACGGGCTGCACGGCGCCACCACGATGCGCCGCATCGCGTGGCGTGCCGGGTCGTGCCACCGGCCGATGAGCCGTTCGGTGTCGGCCAGGATCGCGTCTTCACCTTCCACCACGCGGTCCGGCGGCAGGCCGCCGGCGCTTTCGCCCACGCTCATGGCGCCGCGTGCGGCGTGGAAGCGCAGGCCGACCTCGTCGGCCGCCTCCAGGCTGTCGTCGAGCCGGCAGCCGTTCGGGAACAGGTACAGGTGGTCGCTGCTGGTGGTGCAGCCCGACAGCGCCAGTTCGGCCAGCGCCACCTGGGTGGACACGCGCAGCATCTCCGGCGTCAGGCGTGCCCACACCGGGTACAGCGCCTGCAGCCAGTGGAAGAGCGAGACGTCCTGCGCCGCCGGCAGCGCGCGCGTGAGCGTCTGGTAGAAGTGGTGGTGCGTGTTGACCAGGCCCGGCAGCACGATCTGGCCGCGCGCTTCGACCACGGTGTCGGCCGAAGGCGGCAGCTCGTGGGTGGCGCCGACGGCTTCGATCACGTTGCCGCGCACGAAGATGGCACCGTCGTCGATCTCGCGCCGCGCGCCGTCCATCGTGACCAGCAGGTCGGCGTGGCGCAGCAGCAGCGTGCGCATCATCCGCCCGCCGGCTTGGGCGGCGACTTGTCGCTCCACAGCTGGCCGCCGGTGGCCCAGTCGTGGCGCTGCACGTCGGTGAAGATGACGTCCACGCCGTCGGGCGAACCGCCCAGCGTCTTCACGCAGGCTTCGGTCAGCGCGGCGGCGAGCGCGCGCTTCTGCTCGACCGTGCGGCCGGCAAAGAGTTCGACGTGGATCGTGGGCATGCGGTCTCCTAGTCCTGGTAGCCGGGCGACAGGCGGTCGGCGCGGCGGCGCAACGCGGGCCATTCGACGTCGCCGTCCCATTCGCTGCCGTCGCCGACCCACTGACTGTACGTGCGCGCGGCCAGCGCCGGCGCCACGCCCTGCAGCGTGGGCAGCGCGGCCATCGCGCGCAGCTGGGCCTGCGCCGCGCGTTCGAGCAGGTGCATCAGCATGAAGGCTTCGGCCACCGTGCGGCCGACGACCAGCGGGCCGTGGTGTTCCAGCAGCACGCCGTCCCTTTCGCCCAGCGCGGCGACGATGCGCGCCTGCTCTTCGGCCCCCAGCGCCAGCCCTTCGTAGGCGTGGCGTCCCAGCCGGCCGTGCAGCCGCATCGCCCATTGCGAAGAGGGCAGAAGGCCGCCGGGCAGTGCACACAACGCCACGCCCCAGGGCGAATGCAGGTGGATCACGCATTCCACCTCGGGCCGCGCCGCGTGCACCGCGCCGTGGATCGCGAAGCCGCTGGGGTTCACCTGGGCGCCCGAGCCGTCGGCCACGCGGCCGGCGGTGTCCACCTTCACCAGGTTGCTGGCGGTGACCTCCTCGAACAGCAGGCCGAAGCGGTGGATGAAGTAGTGGCCGGGCTCGCCGGGGACGCTGGCCGAGAGGTGCGTGTAGACGGTGTCGTCCCAGCCGTTCAGCGCCGCCAGGCGGAAGGCGGCGGCCAGGTCGGTGCGGACTTCGCGTTCGGTGCGGGGCGGGCGGGAAGCCATGGCGGCGATTCTGATGGAACGTTGTGGGACCCCGGCCCGGTCGCTAGACTGCACGCGGCAGCGGACAACCTCCGGCAACCCCACGGCGATGAACGATAGGCGCAAGGTCCTGGTCTCGGCGGCCGCGCTCCTGCCGGCCTGGCCGCTGCCTTCGCCGGCGCAAGGCGAGGGGCGCGTCCGCCGCGTCGCGTACCTGGGGACCAGCGAAGCCAGCCGGCACCTGGTCGACGCATTCGTCTCGAACCTGCCGAAGCACGGATGGTTCGTCGGCCGGAACCTCGTGCTCGATGTGCGGGTGACGGAAAGCGACCCGTCGCGCGTGCCGGCATTGACGAACGAGCTGCTGGCGCTCAAGCCGGACCTCTTCGTCGCCGCCACCGACGTCTATGCCCAGGCGGCCGTCTCGGCGAACTCCACGGTGCCGGTCGTCTTCGTGCTGGGGTTCGACCCGGTGGGGGTCGGCCTGGTGAGGTCCCTGGGCAGGCCCGGCGGGCGATGCACGGGATTCTCGGTGCTGAACTGGGAACTGAACCCCAAGCGACTGGCCCTGCTGAAGGAAGCGGTCCCCCGCCTGGACAAGGTGAGCCTGCTCTACCGCGAAGGCGACCCCAACGCGAGGGCTGCACTCGAACTGACGGAGCAGGCCGGGCGCGACCTCCGGATCGAGGTGCAGCGCGCGCCCATCCAGGGGCCGGACGACTTCGCGCCGGCGTTCAGGCGCATGGCCAGGCTGGGCGCGAAGGGGGTGCTGAACGTTCCCGATTCGCTGTTCTTCAAGTGGCGGCAGCAGCTGGCCGAAATGGCCCTCCAGCATCGCCTGGCGGCGATGTTTGGCGCCACCGAGTACGCGGACGCCGGCATGTTGCTCGCCTACGGCACCGACTTCAGGAATGTCTTCGAGCGAGCCGCCGGCCTGGTGGGGCGCATCCTGAAGGGTGCCGATCCCGCCGCCATCCCGGTGGAACAGGCCAACACCTACGAACTCGTGCTCAACCTGAAGGCCGCACGAAGCCTGGGCATCGACCTGCCGCGGTCCCTGCTCCTGCAGGCGACGCGGGTGATCGAGTGACCGCTCCCCCGGCAGCGACCGGAGGATCTGTTGCCCCGCGCCCGTCACGCTTCGGTCGCGGCCGAAGCCTTTGGCACCGCAACTGCCGCACAGTCGTGCCCGATGCCACCGAACCCGAGCACACGCCATGGCCGTCACCTGCTTCATCCGCTACCAGATCGACCCCTTCCAGCGCGACGCCTTCAGGCGCTACGCCGAAGCGTGGGGCCGCATCATCCCGCGCTGTGGAGGCGAACTGATCGGCTACTTCCTTCCGCACGAAGGCAGCAACGACGTCGCCTGGGGCCTGATCGGCTTCGACGACCTGGCGGGCTACGAGCGCTACCGCGCCGCGCTCAGGAGCGACGCGGAAGGGCGCAGCAACTTCGAGTTCGCCCAGACCCGGCGTTTCATCCTTCGCGAGGAGCGTTCGTGGCTCGAGGATGTCGGCGCCACCCGCAACGTGCGGCGGCTGGCGGTGCCGTGACCGCGGACGCTTCCGGATCCGCCGGGCCCGCTCGCCGGACGTCGGTGCCCACGCCCCACGAACCCCGGCTGGCCCGCGTGGCGGCCGTCGTGGCCGACCCGGCGCGTTCGCGCATGCTGGCCTACCTGCTGTCGGGCGAGTACGCCAGCGCCGGCGAACTGGCCCAGGCCGCTTCGGTGACGCCGGCCACCGCCAGCGGCCACCTGGGCCAGCTGCTGGAGGCCCGCTTCGTCGTCTGCGAGCCGAGGGGGCGCCATCGCTACTACCGCCTGGCGGACGCCGAGGTGGCGCATGCGCTCGAGGCGCTGGCCCTGGTCGCCGAGCGCGACGGGCACGACCGCGCGTGGCAGCACCCGGACCGCAAGCGCCTGCGCTACGCGCGATGCTGCTACGGGCACCTGGCGGGGCAGCTGGGCGTCTGCCTCTTCGACGCGCTGCAGCGCGGCGGGCGCCTGAGGTCGGCGCCCGACGGCTATGAACTGACCGACCCCGGCCGGCAGTGGCTGCAGGGGCTGGGGATGAACCCGGGCGCACCGAGCGGCCGGCGCCGCTATGCGTTCCGCTGTCTGGACTGGTCCGAACGCCGCGACCACCTGGCGGGCCAGCTGGCGGACGAGCTGTACCGGCACCTCACCGAGACGGGCTGGCTGCGGCGCTCGGCCGGGCGCGCGGTGGAGCTCACCACGAAAGGCCGGCAGGAACTGCTGCCTCGCCTGGAAAGCGACGTCGACTGAGACGGTGCGGCGCCGCCGGCGCCCGCGAGTCGGGGGACCGGCCCGGCAGCACGTTCAGGGGTTGCGCGTCGCCCGCCGGTCCAGCAGGTGCCTCTGATCGCGATCGACCGGCATTGACCTGCTTCCCTCAACCGATACCCCCGAACCGTCGCTCTGGCAGCCCCGGAACGTCCACGTCGACGGCGAGGACCGAACCGGCCAGCGGTTCGTGGTCCAGGCTCCGGGCGTCGAGGAACTTGCGGGCCGTGGTGATGAACAGCGTCCGGTACGTCGGCCCGCCCAGGCACACGCAGGTCGGGTTCGTGACGGGCAGGGCGAGGCTGCGGTCGAGATGACCTGCGGGGGTGTAGCGGTCCACCCGTCCACCGCCGAAGATCGCCGTCCAGACGCCTCCCTCGCTGTCCACGCAGGCGCCATCGGGACGTTCCTTGCGGGCCCGGTGGTCGACGAAGACGCGACGGTTCGACAGCGCACCGTCCCCGGCGTTCAGGTCGAAGGCCCAGGTGACGTGGCGCCGGGTGTCCGAGAAGTACAGCGTGCGCTGGTCCGGCGAGATGGCCACCGTGTTGGAGACGATGACGTCGCCGAACTGCCGCACGACCGTGCCGTCGGCGCCGACGCGATAGAAGGAACCCGTTGGCGCCGCGAGGCCGTTGTCCATGGTGCCGATCCAGAGCCGGCCGTTCGCATCGCAGCGCCCGTCGTTGAGGCGGGTGTTCGAGACCGGGGGCTCCACCTCGGCCAGCAACGTCAGCCGGCCGCTTCCCAGGTCGAATGTGTAGAGCGCAGCGTCGAGGGCCAGCACGACACCGCCGGCTTCCTGTCGCAGCGCCAGCGACCCGAGATAGCGGGCGTGGAATCTGAACTGGTCTCGCCTCCCGCTGGCAGGGTGCAGGCGGTGGAGCGTCGCGCGGTCGATGTCGATCCACAGCAGGCATTGCGACCGGTCGCACCAGAGCGGGGTCTCGCCGAGAACGTCATCGGACGGTGCGGCGCACAGGATGTCCGTCACGTGACGCCTGCCTGGCTGGCGATGCCCGTCACATCGGTGCCGACGGCCGCATAGGCCAGCTCGAAGTGCCCGCGCACGCAGCCTGCGATGGCCCCCATGGCCACCAGCGCCGGATCATCGAGTTCAGCGGCGCCCAGTTCGGCCAGGGCGGCCCGGTCGTAGCCGCTGGCGACGAGCACCCAGTCCGCTGCTGTGTCGGCCAGGCCGCGCAAACGCTGCTCGGCGGTGGGGGCGATGGGCGGCACCTCGTGCCGCAGCAGGTGCAGTCCGGCGATGCCCGGCCGCAACGGGGCCGACTCGGAAAGGCGGCGCAGCGCGGCCCGCAACTCGGCTTCCCGGCCTGTCGCCGGCACCAGGCGCACGGTCAACGCGTGGCGGGCCGTCACGCCGCCACGGCTTTCCAGCACATGGCATTGGCTCCGGACCATGTGGCGGTGGTGCGGCATCAGCCGCGTCGACCAGGGTGTGGGCGCGTTCAACCGCGCCAGGTAGGCTGGCGAGCGCAGGACCGCATGGTCCGCCAGTTCGTAGAGCACGAAGTTGCCGTCGCCGCCGTCGGCACTGCGCCAACGCGACGCGCGCAGGAACCCGGGTATCGCGAGGCGCTCGGGGAAGTGCTCGTGCGCATGCCAATGCTCGAAGTCGGCCCGGACCTCCGGTGCGATGTCCCACCACATGGCCAGGGCTGCCCGGCCCGCCAGCGCCACGCGCTCAGCTCCCCGGTGCGGCGGCCGCTTCGGCGGCCATCTCGGCCAGCGCCCGAAGCGCCGCGGTGTACGAACGCCAGCCCAGCCCCTGCACGGTGCCGCGCACGGCGGGCGAGATGATCGAATGCGCGCGCCAGGCTTCACGCGCGGCGATGTTGCTCATGTGCACCTCGATCACCGGGAAGGGCATCGCCTTGATCGCGTCGTGCAACGGCACGCCATGCTGCGTGAGGCCGGCCGGGTTGACCAGCGCTCCCGCGGCGGTGTCGATGCGCTCGTGAAGCTTGTCGATGAGCGCGCCTTCGTGGTTCGACTGGAAGATCTCCAGGCCGACGCCGAGTTCAAGGGCCAGGTCCCGCAGCCGGGAGTCGATTTCGGCCAGCGTGGTGCGGCCGTAGATGTGCGGCTCGCGGCGGCCGAACAGGTTGAGGTTGGGCCCGTGCAGGACCAGCAGCTGGATCATGGGACTCAGAACTTCGACACGCGTTCAAGCTCGCTCTTGAAGAGCGTCATCACGGCCGGGTCGTACGACGCGGCGAACTTGTCGTGCACCGGCTTTACCGCGGCGCGCATGCGGGCGATTTCGGCCGGGGCGATCTCGTTGAAGTTCATGCCCTTGGCCTTCAGTTCGCCCAGCGCCTTGCTGGCGGCTTCGCGGCTGACGACACGCTGGTAGTTCTGCGCCTCGATCGCGGCGTCCTGCAGCAGCTTCTGCTCCGCGGGCGACAGCTTGTCCCAGAAGCGCTTGCTGATCTGCACCGGGTTCATCGCGATGACGTGGTTGGTCGCGCTGACGAACTTGTTCACCTCGTAGAACTTGTTGGACAGGATCACCGAGTACGGGTTCTCCTGACCGTCGACGGCCTTGCTCTCCAGCGCGCTGTACAGCTCGGCAAAGGCCATCGGCACCGGATTGGCCTTGAAGGTCTTGAAGGTTTCCAGGAACACGGGGTTCGGGATCACGCGCAGCTTCAGGCCTTCCAGATCCTCGGCCCTGGCGATCGGCCGCTTGCTGTTGGTGACGTTGCGCGCGCCCAGGTCGAAGAAGGCGAGGATGACGATGCCCTTCTCGGCCAGCCTGCCGCCGAGCAGCTTGCCCAGCGGCCCGTCGACCATCGCATCGGCCTGGTTCGAGTTGCTGAACAGGAAGGGGAAGTCGAAGACGCCGAACTCCTTGACGACGCCCGCCAGCGACGTGGTCGACGCGACGAACATCTCCTGGACGCCGCCCTGCATCGCCGACTGCTGCTGCAGTTCGTTGCCGAGCTGGCTGCTGGCGAACTCCTGCACCTTGATCTTGCCGCCGCTGCGGGCGGCCACGATCTCGGCGAACTTCCTGACACCGGTGCTGGTGGGGTGGTCCGGGTTGTTGAGGTGGCCGAAGCGGATCGTCCGTTCCTGGATGTCCTGTGCGGCGACGGGCAGCGCGACGCCGCACGCGGCGAGCAGCGCAAGGGTGAGCAGAGGGCGGCGCATCGGTGGCATTCCTTCGTTTGGGAAGGTGTCATCATCGCCAGGTTGGAAAGTCTTTCCAGGGTGGAAAACACTTATCGCAGGCTCTACGATCCGAGCGGCCATGACCACCCAAATCGAACGCGGCCTCGCGGTGCTGGAGCATCTCGCGAGCCGCCCGGAAGGCGCCCCCTTGTCCGACATCGCGACCGCGCTGGCGATGCCCCTCAGTGCCGCGCACCGTCTGCTGTCCGACCTGGTCAGGAGCGGCTACGTCCGCCAGCTGCGCGACCAGGGCGACTACGGCCTGACCATCAAACTCGTCGCGCTGGGCCTGGGCTTCCTGGGGGCGTCCGGCCTGATCGACGTGGCCCAGCCTTCACTCGACCGGCTGGCGGCCGAGTCGGCCGAACTGGTGCGGCTGGCCATCATCGACGGCGAGGATCTCGTCTTCGTCGCCAAGGCGCAGGGCGCCACTCGCGGCCTGCGCTACGACCCCGACATGGGCCTGTCGGTGCGCCTGTCGTGCAGTGCGGCGGGGCACGCCTGGCTGTCGACGCTGGACGACGAGGTGGCGCTCCAGATGGTCGCGCGCCAGGGCTTCGGTTCGCCCGGCGCCTACGGTCCCAAGGCGCCGACCACCGTGAAGGCGCTGCTCGCCTTCGTGCACGCCGCGCGCAAGCGCGGCTACGCGACCATCAGCGAGGTGTTCGCGCCGGCGATGTCGGCGATGGCGGCGCCCGTCGTCGTGCAGGGTGTCGCCATCGGGGTGGTCACGATCGCCGGCCCCTCGGTGCGCCTGAACGAGGCCCGCATGAAGAACCTGGGCGGTGCGCTGGTCGAGACGGCGCGCGAGCTGGCCGAGCTCAGCTCGGCGTCGATGCTGTTTCGCCGGAGGCTGCCGGCAGGCAGGTAGCGCCGCCGTGCTCTGGCCGCGGCAGCGCGATCGTCGCGCCCGCTGCCGCCCCCGGCAGCAGCGCCGCCGGCCGCTACGGCGTTTCGCCCAGGTGGTGCGCCAGGAGGCGTTGCATTCAGCGCGCGGTGGACTCGGCTTCGGCGGACGCGATTTCCCGGGCGACCGGAGCGTCCTCGAGCGCTGCCCGCAGGTCTCTTGCCAGGGCCACGAGCTTGCGCTGCAGGCTCTGTGCCGTGTCGGCCCACTCGGCCCCGGGTGCCGGGCCCGGGGCGTCGAGTGCCTGCTCGAAGGCCAGGATCTCGATTTCCAGTTCGTCGGCGCCGATGGCCGCGCAGGCACCGCGAACCGAGTGGGCCTGTGCCCGCCAGAACGCTGCATCGGTGCGGCCGTCGGGATGGACCAGACCCTGCGTCGCGTCGCCATAGGTGCGCACGAACACCTGCAGCAGGCGCTCCAGACGTTCCGTCTCGCCACCCAGGCTGCGCAGCGCGAACTCGGCGCGCAGGCCGGGTACCGAGGCCAGGCGCTGCATCAACGGGTTCGGCGGCGCCGCGGCGGCGGCGGCGGGCGACGGGGTCGGGGCGCCGGCCGTCGCCTTGGAGGGCAGCCACCGCAGCAGCGTGGCGTACAGAAGTTCAGGATTCACGGGCTTGGCGATGTGGGCGCTCATCCCGGCGGCCAGGCAGGCGGCGCTGTCCTCGCCGAAGGCATTGGCCGTCATCGCGATGATGGGCAGGTCCGGCCCGAGTCGGGCGCGGATCTCGCGGCTGGCGTCGAGGCCATCCTTCACCGGCATCTGCACGTCCATCA
Organism: Rubrivivax sp.; assembly: GCA_044224175.1. Lineage (GTDB taxonomy): Bacteria > Pseudomonadota > Gammaproteobacteria > Burkholderiales > Burkholderiaceae_C > Rubrivivax. The sequence continues at coordinate 48,847 of JBGAKY010000005.1, forward strand.
GCACGAGCGCATGGCGGCGTTCCAGGGCCGCCTGCACGGCGGCCTGGCCGTCGGCCACGACTTCCACTTCCAGGTTCACCGCCCGCAGCAATTCCAGCGCGACCTCCTGGTTGATGGGGTTGTCCTCGGCCAGCAGCACCGGCTGCCCGGCGTGGTCCCGGCGCAGCGCCTGTTCGGCGGCGCCTTCGACCATCGGCGGCTGTGGTGCCGGCGAAAGGCCCGGGTGTCCGTGCAGCAGCCGCATCAGCGCGTCCAGCAGGTCCGAAGGCGTGGCGGGCTTGGCCAGCACCTGGTCGAAGCGCGCCTCGCGAGCCTGCCGCCAGATGGCGTCGTCGCTGAAGGCCGTGACCAGGATGCAGGGCGGCATGCGCTCGCCCAGCAGGCCGCGCAGGGCCTGCAGCGTGGCGACACCATCCAGGGGCGCCATCTGCCAGTCCAGCATCACCAGGTCGAAGGCGCGCCCGGCGGCCTGTTCGGCCTGGACGTGTTGTAGGGCCGCCTCGCCGCTGCCCAGCGCGTCGACCTGCAGGCCCAGCAGCGTGAGGCTTTCCTTCAGCGCGCTCAGCGCCACCGGCAGGTCGTCCACCACCAGCACCCGCAGTCCGGAAAGCAGATGCCGGCCACGCGGTTCCGGGCGCCTGTCGGCACGGCCCACCCAGCCGGTGAACCAGAACGTGGCGCCTTCGCCCGGCCGGCTGTGGAGGCCGGACTGGCCCCCCATCATGGCGGCGATGTTCTTCGTGAGGGCCAGGCCCAGCCCCGTGCCGCCGTGCTTGCGGGTGGTGGTTGCGTCGGCCTGTTCGAAGGCCTCGAACAGCGCGCCCTGGCGATCGAGCGGGATGCCGATGCCCGTGTCCCGGACCTCGAACCGCAACTGCAGCCGCTCGCCGTCCTCGGCCAGCACGGTGGCACGCAGGCTCACCCAGCCCTTGTCGGTGAACTTCACGGCGTTGGCCATCAGGTTGATGAGCGCCTGCGCCAGGCGCTTGGGATCGCCGCGCATCCGCTCCGGCAGGTGGTCGACGTCCAGCGCCAGCTCCAGCCCCTTGACCCGGGCCTGCTCGCTGACCATCGCCAGCACGCCGGACAGCAATTCGTCGCGCGAGAACTCGATGTCGTCCAGCGCCATCTTGCCGGCCTCGATCTTGGACAGGTCGAGGATGTCGTTGATCACCTGCAGCAGGTGCTGGGCGGCCCCGGCCACCTTCTGCAGGCGTTCGCGCTGCGGGCCCTCGGGCGTGTCGCGTGCCATCAGGTGCGTGAGGCCGATGATCGCGTTCATGGGCGTGCGTATCTCGTGGCTCATGTTGGCCAGGAAGGCGCTCTTGGAGCGGCTTGCCACCTCGGCCGCGTCCTTGGCCACCATCAGCGCGGACGTCCGGTCGGCCACCATCTCTTCGAGCCGGTCGCGGTGCAGCCGCAGCTGGGCTTCGAAGCGGCTGCGCTCGACCTCGGCCCGCGCCACGCGGATGCCCAGGGCCAGGTCGTGCGAAGCCTCGGCCAGCACCTCGACGACGGTGGGGTCGAACAGGTCCTCTTCGGCGGCGCACAGGCACAGCACGCCCAGGACCTGCCCGTCCTGCAGCACCGGCAGCGTGATGGTGGCCAGGCAGCCGCGTGCCCGCGCGCCTGCGCCCCAGACCGCGTCGTCGGGACGCGTGCTGCGGTGGGTCCAGATCTGCAGCGTGCCGTCCCGGATGGCGCGGCCCACCGGCCCGCGGCCCGTCTCGGAGTCGTCCCAGGTGACCTGCAGGTTGTCCAGCAGACCCGGTTCGGCGCTGCAGCTGGCCATCAGCCGCACCTGCCCGTCGGGCTGCGCATAGCCGATCCAGGCGATGCGAAAGCCGCCGGCTTCGACGATGGCGCGGCACATCTGGTCCAGCAGGGCGGTCTCTTCATGCCAGCCCAGCAGCGTGCGGTTGCCGGCCGACAGCACGCGCAGCGCGCGGTTGGCATAGGCCAGCCGGTTCTCGCGGTCGGCGATGGCCACGGCCGACTGGTCCAAGGCCGCGGCCAGGCTGCCGATCTCGTCGTCGCCGTGCGGCAGGCCGCTGCGCGCCCCGCGTTCGCCGGCGGTCAGGCGGGCGGCCGTGCCGGCCAGACGCTCGATCGGCGACAGCACCCAGCGGTTGATGCCGAGCAGCAGGGCCGCGGCGGAGGCCACCAGCACCAGCAGCAGGCCACCGAAGGCCACCAGCGCGTCGCGCCGCGCGGCGCCCTCGACGGCTTCGCTGGGCACGGACAGCAGCAGGTGGTAACGCGTGCCGCCGGTGGTGGTGAGCAGCGGCACGAAGGCGGTGAGCCGCATCTCGCCGGTGCGGTTGACGTCGCGCACGGTGCCGCCCTGCGGCGAGGCCCGTACTTGCTCCAGGATGGGCCCGCGGACGGCGGTGCCGGTCCACTGCTCCGGGTCCGGGAAGCGCGCCACCAGGGTGCCGCGGCCGTCCAGGACCACCACGCGCGCGCCCGCCGGCAGCGCGGACCTGGCCAGGGCACGCGACATCCACTCCAGGCTGACCCCGCCGTAGTACACGCCCAGCACCCGCCCGTCGGGCGCGAACTTCGCCTTGCTGAAGGTGATGCCCGGCTTGCCGACGATCCGGCTCACCACCACGTCGCCGACCACGATGTCGCGCGACTTCAGCGTGCGCTGGTGCCAGTCGCGGTCGGCCAGGTTCACGCGCCTGGCCGAGGCCACGCCGGAGCAGGCGATGTCGCCGTTGGGCCAGGTGACACCCACCTGCACGTAGTCGGACTCGCGCGCCATCAGCCCGGCCAGCTGCTCCGTGCAGTCGGGCGCCAGCGACTCGGGCGAAAGGCCGGGGTTGAGCATCATGCTGTTGAGAATGGCGTCGCCGCGTTCCACCAGCACTTCGTGGCGCGCGGCCAGCAGGCGCGTTTCGGTGAGAAGGCGACTGCGAGCGCTTTCGATGTTGCTGTCGCGGTCTCGCACCGTGTGCCAGCCCAGCAGCGCGGCCAGCAGGGCGAAGCTCAGCAACTGCAGCAGGAGCAGGCGGACCCGCAGGCCCATGTGCCATGAAACCGGGCGACCGGCCCAGGCTTCGCCAAGGTCCGATGGCGTGTGGCGCGAAGCTTGTCCTGCGGTCATGCCTCTGCTGTCGAATGCCCGGCGCCGACTATGCGCCACGAAGGATTCGAAAGCCATGGTGAAATTCTCGAGATGCCTTCGCAACCACCGCGGTGGATGGACCTAACGCAATCGTGGTGGACGAGCGCCGCGCCAACGCGCACCGCGCCACGGACCGGGCCTGCGCCGGGCGGTGCCTGGAGCGTCGCGATGGAGCGTGCGCATGAAGCGCCGTGCGATGCGAGGGTTAGCCACCTCGGCGATGCTCAGATCGCCGCGGCACCGGCACGGCTTCCACATCTCGCCACTTCTGAGTGAGTGGCGCGACCCCGCTCAACGATATGTCGGCAGGGACCAGGGAGGCGACTTCGAAGTCACCTATCGCCGCGACGGCCATTGCGCCACGGCGTGTGCTGGTGCGGCCGCGGACCCCTCGGGACCGCGCCGGCGGCGCTGCTCAGTGCGCTTCCGCCGTCTTCGCGGCCGCAACCGCGGCGTCGCGATCTTCGCGTGCGCCGTTGAAATACAGGTTCAACGCCACCGCCGCCACGCTGGTGAGCAGGATGCCGCTTTCCAGCAGCGGGTGCAGGCCGTGCGCCATCTGCTGCATCCAGCGCGGCGCCACCAGCGGCACGAGGCCGAAGCCGATGGACAGCGCCACGATGTACAGGTTGTGGCGGTTGCCCTTGAAGTCGACGTTGGCCAGGATGCGGATGCCGGTGGCGGCCACCATGCCGAACATCACCAGCCCGGCGCCGCCCAGCACGAACTGCGGAATGGCTTCGACGAACGCAGCCATCTTCGGCAGCATGCCCAGCACGATCATGATGAGGCCGGCGGCCACGCAGACCCAGCGGCTCTTCACGCCCGTCACGCCCACCAGGCCCACGTTCTGGCTGAAGCTGGTGTAGGGGAAGGTGTTGAAGATGCCGCCGATGAGCGTGCCCAGGCCGTCGGTGCGCAGGCCGGCGGCCAGGTCGCGCTGTTCGATGGGCTTGCCGGTGAGGTCCGACAGCGCCAGGAACATGCCGGTCGATTCGATCATCACGACGATCATCACCAGCACCATCGTCAGGATCATCACGACGTCGAAGGTGGGCATGCCGAAGGCGAAGGGCGTGACGACGTCGAACCAGTGCGCCTTGCCCACCTTGTCGAAGTTCATCTTGCCCAGAGCCACCGCGACAGCGCAGCCGGCCACGATGCCCAGCAGCACGCTGATGTTGGCCACGAAGCCCTTGGCGTACTTCACCAGCAGCAGGATGAACACCAGCACCGCGGCGGCGATGGCCAGGTTGTCCAGCGCGCCGTAGTTCGGGTTGTCCACCATCGGCACCGGGCCCAGCTTGACGGGTGCGCTGGCGGCCGCGGCGGCGGCCTTGGCGCTGTCGACCATGGCCACGAGCTTGGGCACGTCCACGCTCTGCGCCAGCGGCGCCGGGCCGCCGGTGGCCCAGCCCACGCCCACGCGCATGAGGCTGATGCCGATGACGGCGATGATGGTGCCGGTGACCACCGGCGGGAAGAAGCGCAGCAGCTTGCTGACCAGTGGCGCGATCAGCATCGAGACGATGCCGGCGCCGATGATGGCGCCGAAGATCGCGCGCGCACCGTCCACGCCCGGCATCGCGTTGGCGAATGCGACCATGGGGCCGACGGCGGCGAAGGTGACGCCCATCATCACCGGCAGCCGGATGCCGAACCAGCGCGTGACGCCGAAGCTCTGCACCAGCGTGACGAGGCCGCAGCAGAAGAGGTCGGCGCTGATCAGCAGCGCCACCTGTTCGGGGCTGAGCTTGAGCGCCCGGCCCACGATCAGCGGCACCGCGATCGCGCCGGCGTACATCACCAGCACATGCTGCAGGCCCAGCGCGAGCAGGCGGCCGGCGGGCAGCTTCTCGTCGACCGGGTGAACGGTTGTCGTCGTCATCGTCTGTCTCCTGTCGGGTTCTCAGTTCGCGGGGGCGCCGCTCTCGTACCAGCGCTTGATCAATGCGCGCTCGGTGTCCGTGATCTGGGTCGCGTTGTTGAAGGGCATCAGCTTCAGCACCACCGCCTGCTGGTAGATCTGCTGCGCGTGCTGCTGTATCAGTTCGGGCGTGTGCAGCGCCACGTTCTTCTGCTGCACTTGGGCGTTGTGGCAGATCACGCAGCGCGTCTGCGCGAGCGCGGCCACCTCGGCGGTGGTGACCTTGGCCGGCAGGGCGGCCGCCGGTGGCTGCGGCGGCGGTGCCAGCCAGAACACCAGGCCCAGCACGACCGCCACGCCGGCCACCGCGTGTTCCCAGGGCGTGCGCCGGCCTTCCACATGCGCCTTGTGGCGCGCCACGAAGCTGTGGCGGATCAGCGCGCCGGCCAGCATCAGCAGCACCAGCACGATCCAGTTCTGCCTGCCCTGGTACAGCCAGCCGTAGTGGTTGGACAGCATCGCGATCAGCACCGGCAGCGTGAAGTAGGTGTTGTGCACGCTGCGCTGCTTGCCGCGCTGGCCGTGGACGGGGTCCACCGGCTCGCCGGCGCGCATCTGCGCGATCACCTTGCGCTGGCCGGGAATGATCCAGAAGAAGACGTTGGCGCTCATCGTCGTCGCCAGCATCGAGCCCATCAGCAGGAAGGCGGCGCGGCCGGCGAACAGCCGGCAGGCCAGCCAGGACGCGAAGACGACGAGCAGGAACACGCAGACGCCGACCACCACGTCGCCGTTGGCGCGCTGGCCCAGCGTGCGGCAGATGGCGTCGTAGCTGAGCCAGAACACCACGTAGTAGCCCACCGCGGTGGCGATGGCCGCCGCCGGCGACCAGTCGAAGACCGAGCGGTCGATGAGGAAGCTGCTGGCGTTGAACAGGTACAGCACCGTGAACAGGCCGAAGCCCGTGAGCCAGGTGCTGTAGCTTTCCCAGTAGCTCCAGTGCAGGCTGTCGGGCAGCGCCTTCGGCGCCAGCATGTACTTCTGCGAGTGGTAGAAGCCGCCGCCGTGCACCGCCCACAGCTCGCCGGTGACGCCTTTCTCGCGGTCGTCGGCGGCGGCCGCCTTCACGAGGCTGTTGTCCAGCATCACGAAGTAGAACGACGCGCCGATCCAGGCGACGGCGGTGATCACGTGGGCCCACCGCAACAGCAGGTTCGCCCAATCCAGCAGGTACGCTTCCATGCGCAAGTCCTGTCAGTCTTGGGCTCACCACAGCGGGCGCTGTGAGCACAGGGTTCGGCGTCGCGACTACCTGGCAGCGAAAGGCTGCCCGCCCACGGCGACGCGGGAGAAACGGAGCTAGTTCTTCACGTCGGCCGCCTTGATGGCCGGCGCCCAGTCGTTGATCTGCCTGGCGACGAAGTTCGAGAACTCCGCACCGCTCATCTTGGAGGTGGTGACGCCCAGTTCCTCGAAGCGCTTCACCACCGCGGGATCGGCCACGATGTCGGCCAGCGCCTTCGCCAGCTTGTCGGTCACGTCCCTGGGCAGGCCGGCCGGGCCGCTGACGCCGAAGTAGTTCTCGGCCAGCAGTTGCGGCAGGCCCAGTTCCACCACGGTGGGCACGTCGGGCGCCAGCGGCGAGCGCACGCGCGAGGTGACGGCCAGGCCCTTGATCTGGCCCGCCTTCATCATCGGCACGTAGGCCGTGATGACGTCGATGCCCAGCGGGATGGTGCCGGCGATGAGGTCGGTGGTCATCGGCGCGCCGCCCTTGTAGGGGATGTGCGTCATGCCGAACTTCATCTCGTGCTTCATCATCTCGCCGACGATGTGGCCGATGGAGCCCGGTCCGCCGCTGCCGAAGTTGAAGCCCGGCGCGGCAGCGGCCTTGGGCAGGTCCTTCAGCGTGGCGGGGCCGCTCTTCGGGTGGGCCATGATCAGCACCGGCGCGATGCCCAGCATGGCGACATGGGTGAACTGCTTCACCGGGTCGTACGGCTGCTTCGGCAGCGTGAAGGGGCCGATCGACAGCGGTGTCGAATTCGACAGCATCAGCGTGTAGCCGTCCGGTGCGGAACGCACCACTTCGGCCCCGCCGATGGTGCCGCCGGCACCGGGCTTGTTGTCGACGATGACCGGCTGCCCCAGCGCCTTGGCCAGCGGGTCGGAGATGGCGCGCGCGACGATGTCGCTGGCGCCGCCGGCGGCGAAGGTGACGACGATGCGCACCGGCTTTTCAGGCCAGGCTGCGAAGGCGGGCGCGGCGACGGCCAGCGCGAAGGCGGCCAGGACGGGGGTGATCTTCATGGTGCTCCAGCCGGTGACGTGCAAACGCCGTGCCTAGGAACCGCGGTAGGTGCTGTAGGCCCAGGGGCTGGCCAGCAGCGGCACGTGGTAGTGACCCTTCGCGTCGGAGATGCCGAAGTCCAGCGTCACGACGTCGATGAAGGGCGGCTCGGGCAGGGTGACGCCGCGGGCGCGGAAGTAGGCCGCCACCTCGAACAGCAGGCGATGCCGGCCGGCCACCATGCCTTCGGCGCCCAGCAGCGGGCCGCCGTCGGTGCGGCCGTCGGCGTTCAGCGCCAGGGTCTTCAGCGTGACCCACTGGCCGCCCACTTCGCGCTGCAAAGTGACCTTCATGCCGGCGGCGGGGCAGCCGTTGGCGGTGTCCAGGACGTGGGTGCTCAGGTGTCCCATGGGGTTTTCATCGTCTTGCGGATGGGTTCAAAGTGTATACACTCTCGTATGCACGTCAAATGCTCCTGAACCCGAAGTTCCCCGCACTCCCATGGCGCAGCGCCGCGACGATCTGAAGGCCCTCTCGCCCGCACGCACGTCGCGTGCCGGGCGGGTGGCGAAGGCGGCGCCGCCCAACCCGACGGTGCGCATCGTCGAATCCATCACGACCGCCATCGTCGAGCGCCGCCTCATGCCCGGCACCAAGCTGGCCGAACAGCAGATCGCCGACATCTTCCAGGTCAGCCGCACGCTGGTGCGCCAGGCGCTGAACCAGCTGAGCCGCGACCATCTGGTGACGCTGGAGCCGGCGCGCGGCGCCTTCGTCGCCACGCCCAGCATCGAAGAGGCGCGCCAGGTGTTCGAGGTGCGTTCGCTCATCGAATCGGCCATGGTGCGCCAGCTCTGCGCGGTGATCACCGACGCGCAGGTGGCCGAGCTGAAGGCCCACCTGCACGCCGAGGCCGACGCGGTGGCGCGCACCGACGTCTCCGGCCGCACGCGCCTGCTGGCCGACTTCCACGTGGTGCTGGCGCAGATGCTGGGCAACCGCGTGCTGGCCGACCTGCTGGCCGACCTGCTGAGCCGATGCTCGCTCATCGCGCTGATGTACCAGTCGTCGCACTCGGCCGAACATTCGGCCGAGGAGCACGTGGCCATCGTCGAGGCGCTGGCCCGGCGCGACGCGCGTGCCGCCGCCAAGCTGATGGAAAGCCACCTGGGCAACGTGGAACGCAATCTGCACCTGCACCCCCGAACCTCCGACCTCTCGACCCTGCTAAGGCCCCAATGAACCTGCCCTACCCCCGAGACCTGCGCGGCTACGGCCGCCACATGCCCCATGCGCAGTGGCCGAACCAGGCCCGCATCGCCGTCAACTTCGTGCTGAACTACGAAGAGGGCGGCGAGAACAACCCGCTGCACGGCGACCCCACGTCGGAGACCTTCCTGTCCGAGCTCGTCACGGCGCAGGCCTACGAGAACCGGCACATGACGATGGAGTCGATGTACGAATACGGCTCGCGCGCGGGTGTCTGGCGCATCCTGCGCGAGTTCGATTCGCGCGGCCTGCCGCTCACCATCTTCGGCGTCGTCGCCGCGCTGGAGCGCTACCCCGAGCTGCTGCAGACCTTCATGGCGCGCGGCGACGAGATCGCCAACCACGGCCTGCGCTGGATCCACTACCAGAACCTGCCCGAGGCCACCGAGCGCAAGCACGTCGGCGTGGCCACCCACCTGCTGAAGGAAATGACCGGCGGCGCCTGGCCGGCGGGCTGGTACACCGGCCGCGACAGCCCCAACACGCGCCGCCTGGTGGCCGACCAGGGCGGCTACGAATACGACAGCGACTACTACGGCGACGACCTGCCGTTCTGGCTGCAGGTGAAGAAGACCGACGGCACGAAGGTGCCGCACCTGGTGGTGCCCTATTCGCTGGACACCAACGACATGCGCTTCGTGCAGGCGCAGGGCTTCAACACCGGCGACCACTTCTTCACCTACCTGCGCGACGCCTTCGACGCGCTGTACGCCGAAGGCGATGAGAAGCCGAAAATGATGTCCATCGGCATGCACTGCCGGCTGCTCGGCAAGCCGGGGCGCATCGGCTCGCTGCAGCGCTTCCTGGACCACGTGCAATCGAAGGAACGGGTGTGGATCTGCCGCCGCGTGGACATCGCGCGCCACTGGAAGCAGGTGCACCCCTTCGACCCCGCCACCGCGCACGTCTGGGAATAGAGCATGCTCACGCTGGACCGACTGAACGCCGCCTCGCAGGCCGAATTCACCGCGCTGCTGGACGGCGTGTACGAGCACTCGCCCTGGATCGCCGAGGCCACCTGGGCCAGGCGCCCCTTCGCCACGCTGGCGGCGCTGAAGCAGGCGCTGGCCGCCACGGTGCGCGAATCGGGGCGCGAGACGCAGCTCAAGCTCATCCGCGCCCACCCCGAACTGGCGGGCAAGGCGATGGTCAGCAAGACGCTCACCGCCGAGAGCACCAACGAACAGGGCAAGGCCGGCCTCACCGACTGCACACCCGATGAGTTCGCGAAGATCCAGAAGCTGAACGCCGACTACAACGCGAAGTTCGGCTTCCCCTTCATCCTGGCGGTGCGCGGGCCGCGCGGCACCGGGCTGGACCGGCACGAGATCATCGCCACCTTCGAAAGGCGGCTGGCGGGCCACCCCGACTTCGAACGCGCGGAGTGCCTGCGCAACATCCACCGCATCGCCGAGATCCGCCTCGCCGACAAGTTCGGCGCCGCGCCCGAGGACGGCAACCGCGTCTGGGACTGGGCCGAGAAGCTGGCCAAGCACAGCGATCCCGGCTTCGCCGAAGCCGGCCAGCTGACGGTGACCTACCTCACCGATGCCCACCGCGCCTGCGCGCAGCGGCTGGCGCACTGGATGCGCGAGGACTGCGGCTTCGACAGCGTCGAGATCGACGCCGTCGGCAACGTGGTCGGCGTGTACCACGGCGCCGAGCCCGGCGCGAAGCGCCTGCTCACCGGCAGCCACTACGACACCGTGCGCAACGGCGGCAAGTACGACGGCCGGCTGGGCATCTTCGTGCCGATGGCCTGTGTGCGCGCGCTGAAGCAGGCAGGCCGCCGGCTGCCCTTCGGCATCGAGGTCGTCGGCTTCGCCGAGGAAGAAGGCCAGCGCTACAAGGCCACCTTCCTGGGTTCGGGCGCGCTGACCGGCGACTTCGACCCCGCCTGGCTGGACCAGCAGGACGCCGACGGCGTGAGCCTGCGCCAGGCGATGGAAGGCGCGGGGCTGTGCATCGCCGACATCCCGAAGCTGAAACGCGACCCGGCGAGGTACCTCGGCTTCGTGGAAGTGCACATCGAGCAGGGCCCGGTGCTCAATGAAGTGGACCTGCCGCTGGGCGTGGTCACCAGCATCAACGGCAGCGTGCGCTACGTGGGCGAAGTGGTCGGCACCGCCAGCCACGCCGGCACCACGCCGATGGACCGCCGGCGCGACGCCGCCTGCGCGGTGGCGGAACTGGCGCTGTACGTCGAGAAGCGCGCGGCCGCGGTGCCCGACGTGGTGGGCACGGTGGGCATGCTGCAGGTGCCGGCCGGCAGCATCAACGTGGTGCCCGGCCGCTGCCAGTTCAGCCTGGACCTGCGCGCCACCACCAACGCGGCGCGCGACGCGCTGGCGAACGACGTCGTCGCCGAACTGAAGGCGATCTGCGAACGCCGCGGCGTCGCCTTCAAGCTCGAAGAGACGCTGCGCGCCAGCGCCGCCCCCAGCGCCCCGGCCTGGCAGGCGCGCTGGGAGCAGGCGGTGCAGGCGCAGGGCCTGCCGGTCTTCCGCATGCCCAGCGGCGCCGGCCACGACGCGATGAAGCTGCACGAGGTCATGCCGCAGGCCATGCTGTTCCAGCGTGGCCTGAACGCGGGCATCAGCCACAACCCGCTGGAAGCGGTGACCAACGAAGACACCGAACTCTGCGTGCGCGCCTTCGCGCACCTGCTCGAACAACTCGCCCGGGAACAGCCATGAGCCACGAACGTCTCGACGCCTGGATCGACGCCCACTTCGACGAGGAAGTGCGCTTCCTGCAGGCCCTGGTGCGCGTGCCCACCGACACGCCGCCGGGCAACAACGCGCCGCACGCCGAACGCACCGCCGAACTGCTGGCCGGCTTCGGCTACACGGCCGAGCGGCACGCCGTGCCGGCGGCCGAGGTGCAGGCCTACGGGCTGCAGAGCATCACCAACCTCGTCGTGCGGCGCCGCTTCGGCGACCAGGGCCCGACCATCGCGCTCAACGCCCATGGCGACGTGGTTCCCCCGGGTGAAGGCTGGACGCACGACCCCTACGGCGGCGAAGTGGTCGACGGCAAGCTCTACGGCCGCGCCTCGGCGGTGAGCAAGAGCGACTTCGCGACCTTCACCTTCGCGACCCGGGCGCTCGAGGCGCTGGGCGCGAAACTGAAAGGCGGCATCGAGCTGCACTTCACCTACGACGAGGAATTCGGCGGCGAACTCGGTCCCGGCTGGCTGCTGAAGAAGGGCCTCACCAAACCCGACATGCTGATCGCCGCGGGCTTCAGCTACCAGGTGGTGACGGCGCACAACGGCTGCCTGCAGATGGAAGTCACGCTGCACGGCCTGGCCTCGCACGCGGCCTATCCGCACACCGGCGTCGACGCGCTGCAGGCGGCGAACCGGCTGCTGACGGCGCTGTACGAACACAACGGCGTGCTGCGCACGCGCCGCTCGCAGGTGGCCGGCATCACGCACCCGTACCTGAACGTGGGCCGCATCGAAGGCGGCAGCAACACCAACGTGGTGCCGGGCAAGGTGGTGCTGAAGCTGGATCGCCGCATGATCCCGGAAGAGGACGCGGCCGCGGTGGAAGCCGAGGTGCGCGCGCTGATCGAGAACACGGTCGCCGGCTGCCCCGGCGTGCGGGTGGAGATCCGCCGCCTGCTGCTGGCCCATTCGCTCAAGCCGCAGGCCAACAACCGTCCGCTGGTGCAGGCGCTGCAGCGCCACGGCCAGGCGGTGTTCGGCGAACCCATCGCCGAAAGCGGCACCCCGCTGTACACCGACGTGCGCCTGTACGGCGAACATGGCGTGCCGGCCGTGATCTACGGCGCCGGCCCGCGCACCGTGCTGGAGAGCAACGCCAAGCGCGCCGACGAACACCTGGTGCTGGAAGACCTGCGGCGGGCCACCAAGGTGGTGGCGCGCACCTTGTTCGACCTGCTGGCCTGAGCGCATGCCCCGCGCTGGTGCAAGCCCGGAGGGGAGGGCGTGCACAGAACTTGCACAATTCCGGGCAAAACCGATCACCCCTTTGTCCGGAGTTTCCCGATGACCCCCTTCCGCCTGGCGCGTCGCGCCTTCGTCGTGGCGCTGGCCGCCGCTTCCTTCGGCGCGAACGCCCAGACCCCCATCAAGTTCCAGCTCGACTGGCGCTTCGAAGGCCCGGCAGCGCTGTTCCTGGCCTCGGCCGCCAAGGGCTACTACAAGGACGCCAAGCTCGACGTCACCATCGACGCCGGCAACGGCAGCGGCGGCACCGTCACGCGGGTGGCCTCGGGCGCCTACGACATGGGCTTCGCCGACATGGCGGCGCTGATGGAGTTCCACGCCAACAACCCCGACGCCGCGAACAAGCCGGTGGCGGTGCTGATGGGCTACAACAACACGCCGGCCGCGGTGCTGACGCTGAAGAAGAACAACATCAGCAAGCCGGCCGACCTGAACGGCAAGAAGCTGGGCGCGCCGGTGTTCGACGCCGGCCGCCGCGGCTTCCCCATCTTCGCGAAGGCCAACAACGTTTCCAACGTCACCTGGACCAGCATGGACCCGCCGCTGCGCGAGACCATGCTGGCGCGCGGCGAGGTCGACGCCATCACCGGCTTCTCGTTCACCTCGCTGCTCAACCTGGAAGCGCGCGGCGTGAAGACGGAAGACATCGTCGTGCTGCCCTACGCGAACTACGGCGTGAAGCTCTACGGCAACGTCGTCATCGCGAGCCCCAAGCTGCTGAAGGAGAACCCGGAAGCGGTGAAGGCCTTCCTGAAGGCCTTCGTCAAGGGCGCGAAGGAGGTCATGGCCAACCCCGACGCTTCGATCGACTACGTGAAGGCGCGCGACGGCATCATCGACGTGGCGCTGGAGAAGCGCCGCCTGCGCATGGCCATCGACGCCGTCGTCGCCAGCCCCGACGCGCGCGCCGAAGGCTTCGGCGTCGTCGTGCCGGGCCGGCTGGCGCTGATGGCCTCGCAAGTCTCGGACGCCTTCGGCACCAAGACCCGCGTCGACCCCGCCGCGGTGTGGACCGACGCCTACCTGCCTTCGAAGGCCGACCTCAACATCCTGCCGCCGCTGAAGAAGTAAGGCCCGCCGTGGCCTTCATCGACTTCCGCAACGTCTGGCTGGCGTACAACGAGGAGCTGCTCGCGCGCGGGCACTTCGCGGTCGAGGACATCACACTGCAGGTGGAGCAGGGCGAGTTCATCGCCATCGTCGGGCCCAGCGGCTGCGGCAAGTCCACCTTCATGAAGCTGACCACGGGGCTCAAGATGCCCAGCAAGGGCAGCATCGCCATCGGCGGCCAGCCGGTGACCGGGCCGCTGAAGATCAGCGGCATGGCCTTCCAGGCGCCCAGCCTGCTGCCCTGGCGCACCACCCTGGCCAACGTGCTGCTGCCGCTGGAGATCGTCGAGCCCTACCGTTCCAGCTTCAAGGCGAAGAAGGCCGAGTACGAGGCCAAGGCACGCGCGCTGCTGAAGAGCGTGGGGCTCGCTGGCTACGAGGACAAGTTCCCCTGGCAACTGTCGGGCGGCATGCAGCAGCGCGCCAGCATCTGCCGCGCGCTGGTGCACGAGCCCAAGATGCTGCTGCTCGACGAGCCCTTCGGCGCGCTCGACGCCTTCACGCGCGAGGAACTGTGGTGCACGCTGCGCGACCTGCAGGCGGCGCAGAAGTTCAACGTCATCCTCGTCACCCACGACCTGCGCGAAAGCGTGTTCCTTGCCGACAAGGTCTACGTGATGAGCAAGGGCCCGGGCCGCTTCGTCGTGGAGCGCCAGATCGACCTGCCGCGGCCGCGCGACCTGGAGATCACGTACACGCCGCAGTTCACCGACATCGTGCACGAGCTGCGCGGGCACATCGGCGCGATGCGGAAAACGGGCGTGGCGGTGCCGCAGTGAAGATCACGAAGACTTTCGAACGCTGGTCCCCGCTGGCGCTGCTGGCCGTCATCCTGCTGCTGTGGCAGGCCTTCGTCTCGCTGCTGTCGATCCCCGACTACCTGTTCCCCGGCCCCTGGCAGATCGCCCAGCAGTTCGGCGAGTTCAAGGGCCCGCTGCTGGAAGCGGCCTGGAAGACCTTCTGGGTCACGATGCTCGGCTTCGCGATCAGCATCGTCGTCGGCGTGCTGCTGGGCTTCCTGATCGGCAGTTCGCGCCTGGCCTACACCGCCATCTACCCGCTGATGGTGGGCTTCAACGCGGTGCCCAAGGCGGCGGTGGTGCCGATCCTGGTGGTGTGGTTCGGCATCGGGCTCGGGCCCGGCATCCTGACCGCGTTCCTGATCTCGTTCTTCCCCATCACGGTGAACATCGCCACCGGCCTGGCGACGCTGGAGCCGGAACTGGAAGACGTGCTGCGCGTGCTGGGCGCGCGGCGATGGGACGTGCTCATGAAGGTGGGGCTGCCGCGCAGCATGCCCTTCTTCTACGGCAGCCTGAAGATCGCCATCACGCTCGCCTTCGTGGGCACCGTGCTGGCCGAGATGACGGCCGGCGACAGCGGCATCGGCTACCTGATGCAGACCGCCGGCAGCCAGCAGCGCATGCCGCTGGCCTTCGCCGGGCTGGTGACCATCGGCGCCATGGCGATGGGCATGTACGAACTGTTCTCGTGGGTCGAGAAGCGCACCACGGGCTGGGCGCACCGAGGGTCGCAGGCCGCCTGAACCAGGGGTTCGGCCGCGTTGACGCGGCGGCGGGCGCGCCTTAGCTTCGCGCGCATACGGGTCGGTGCATCACCCACATGACCTTGCCCTCGTCTCCTGCCTGGCGGCCGGCCCCGGCCGCGCTGTTCGCCGCCGGCGCCGCCCTGGCGCTGGCGGTGTTCGCGCTGCTGGCCTGGGTGGCCACCAGCTGGCCCTGGCTCGGGCTGCGCCTCGTACCCGAAGGCGGGGCCGTCCGCGTCGAGGCGGTGGATCCCGCCGGTCCCAGCACAGGACTGCTGCGGCGCGGCGACGTGCTGGTGGCGCTGGAAGGCGAAGGCGGCCGGCGCGTGGCGCTGACGCCGGTGCTGATCGCGCGCGCCACCTACGTGCTGCCGTCGTACCGGGCGCTCGACGACTTCGTCGAGGCGCACCGCCAGCTGCACTCGGCGCTGCGCGCCGGCCCGGTGCAACTGCTGAAGGCCGACGGCACGCGCGTCACGCTGCAGGCCGCGGCCACGCGCCCGCTGGCCGCGTTGCCGGCCGACTTCTGGGCCCCCGCGCTGCTGGCGGCGGCCATGCTGCTGCTGGGTGCCGGCATGCTGGCCTTCGCGCCCTGGCAGCCGGTGACGCTGTTCTTCGCCGCTTCCGGCATCTGCTACTGCGGCACGCTGGGCACGATGGCGGTCGCGCTCGGGCGCGAGATCAGCTTCGACGGCCACTGGGCCGGCGCGCTCTGGAGCGTGAACCAGGCGGCGCGCCTGGCGTCGCACTGGGCGCTGCTGATGGTGTTCTGGGTCTACCCGCAACCCTTCCGCCCGCTCGCGCGAAGCTGGCCGATCGCGGCGGCCTTCGTGCTGGCCGGCGTGGCCAACGAATGGCGCTGGTGGCCACGCCCCTTCGTCGCCGCGCCGCTGATGGCCGCGCTGACGGTGCTGGTCGCGATGCCGCTGCTCACGGCCTGGCAATGGCGCGCTTCGCGCGGGCGGCCGCTGGAGCGTGCGGCGGTGAAGGTGATGCTGGTCTCCTTCGCAGGGCCGGCGGTGGCGCTGATCGCGCTGAACCAGGTGCCCAACATGCTGTGGCAGCGGCCCGTCATCGAGTCCGCCGCGGCCATCGCCGCCATCAGCACGCTCACCTACTTCGGATGCCTGGTCGGCATCGCGCGCCACCGCCTGTTCAACCTGGACCGCTGGTTCTTCGAGGCGCTGTTCTGGGCCGGAGGCGGCCTGCTGGTGGTGCTGCTGGACGCCGCCCTGCTCTGGTTCAACGCCAGCCTGGGGCTGGCGCTGGGCGGCGCGCTGCTGCTCGCCGGCTGGCTCTACTTCCCGCTGCGGCAGTGGCTGTGGCGGCGCTTCCACCCGGGCGCGCGGCAGTCGCTGGAACAGCACCTGCCGCGCCTGGTGGACGGCCTCTTCGGCGCGGCCAGCGCGGCCGAGCTGGCCGCCGGCTGGCAGCGCCTGCTGGCCGAGGTGTTCGCACCGTTGCGCCTGCTGCGCGAAGACTCGTTGGCCGAAGCGCCGGTGCTCGAACAGCAGGGTCAGCGCCTGCGCGTGCCTTCGCTCGCCGCGGGCGAGTCCTTCGTGCTGGAGCACGCCGAAAAGGGACAACGCCTCTTCGGCCCCGAGGATGCCGCGCTCGCCGCCGGCCTGCTGGCGCTGACGCGCCGTGCCGCCGATGCGCGGCGGGCGCAGGAAGCCGAGCGCCACGCGCGCCTGCGCGAGAAGGAAGCCATGCTGCAGGACCTGCACGACGGCCTGGGCGGCCTGGCCACCAACATCCGCATGCTGGCCGCGGTGGGCCAGCGCGCGCCGGCGCATGCGGTGCCGCAGACACTGGGCACGATCGCCGAACTGGCCGACGAGTCGCTCTCCGAGATCCGCAGCTTCATGTACAGCCTGGACGAGAGCGAAGCCGACTGGCCCGCGCTGGCGGCCGACCTGCGCGCCTTCGGCCGCAAGCTGGTGGAACCGCACGGGCCGGCGTTCGACTTCGAAGCCGAGCTGGCGCCCGGCGCGCCGCCGCCCGACAGCCTGCTGCGGCTGAACCTGGCGCGCATCTGCAAGGAGGCGCTGCACAACGCGGTGAAGCATGCGCAGGCGTCGCGCGTGGGCATCCACCTGCAGGTGCGGCCCGACCGGCTGTGCCTGCGCGTGCACGACGACGGCGTCGGCCTGCCGGCGGCGCTGCGCGACGCCGGCGCCGCGCCCGGTCGTTCGCGCGGGCTGGCCAACCTGCGCCGGCGCGCCGGACAGCTGGGCGGCACGCTGCATTTCGACGCCGGCGGCGGCACCACGTTGCGGCTGGAGCTGCCGCTGCCCGTGAAATCACCGGCGCCGGGGATCGCGCCCGACCCGCTGGCGGCCTAAGTTCGGCGGCATGGAGAAGACCGCCCCCCTGCAGCTGCTCATCGTCGAGGACGACCCGCTGCTGCGCGACAACCTGCGCCTGCTGCTGGACGGCGAGCCCGGCGTGCAGGTGCTGGCCGCCTGCCACAGCGCCGAAGAGGCGCTGCCCTGGCTGGAACGCCACTGCCCCGACGTGATGCTCACCGACCTGGGCCTGCCCGGCATCGGCGGCGTGGAGCTGATCCGGCGCGCCAAGGAACGCCGGCCGACGCTGGACATCCTGGTGCTGACGGTGAGCGAGGAGCGGGAATCGGTGTTCGCGGCGCTGAAGGCCGGCGCCTGCGGCTACATCGTGAAGGGCGCGACCCCGCGCGAACTGGTCGAAGGCATCGCCGAGCTGAGCGCCGGCGGCGCGCCGATGAGCCCGAAGATCGCGCGCCTGGTGATCCGCAACTTCCACGAAGCCGAGGGCACCGACGAGCACCTGCTCTCGCCGCGCGAACGCGGCGTGCTGGCCGGCATCGCCGAAGGGCGTTCGTACAAGGAGATCGCGGCGAAGCTGTTCATCAGCCCGAACACCGTGCACAGCCACGTGAAGCGGGTCTACGAGAAGCTGCACGCCAGCGACAAGCGCGACGCGCTGGCGAAGGCGCGGCGCAAGGGGCTGATCTAGGACCCGCCCCCGGCGCCGGAGCGTTCAGTCCAGGGCTTTGCGCACCGCGGCGACGACGGCCGGGTCGCTGTTGGAAAGGGTGGTGTCCAGCAGCACGGGCCCGCCGGTGGTGGCGTAGAGCTTGTAGTGCCAGCCGGTGGCGGTGCGGGTGGCGACGACCTGGGTGCGGTCGTTCGCGATCACGGTGGAGACGCCGTCGCCTTCGATCAGCGTGATCTCCTGCGCCGAGGCCAGGAAGCGCGGTGAGCGCACCGAGACCATCGCCCGCGTGATGTCGGGGCTGGAGAGGCCCGCCACGTTGCCGATCTGCGTGTTGGCCTGCGCCGTGTAGCTGTCGGCGCGGCCGGCGCGCGTGATGGTGAGCAGGCCGTTGACGGCGGAGTCCAGCACGCCGACGCCGCGCCGTTCGTAGTGGAAGAAGGTGCTGTCGGCCTTCTCGTCCACGCCGTAGGCGGGCGACCCGGTGTCGGTGGTGGCGTAGACCAGGTTCGTGAACGTGAAGTCGCCAGACGACAGCTTCGGCCCCAGCGTGCCGGTGTAGTCGAGCACCGCCGCGTTGGCCGACGAGATGCTGCCCGACCGCACCACGGCTTCGGGCGTGCCGCCGAAGTCGCAGCCGTGGTAGGTCATCGTCTTCGTGCTGCCGCTCACCGCGTAGTCGAAGCTGCCGCCGCCGGGGCAGGCCACGGTGCGCGACGTGCCCGGGTTCGCGACCACCAGGTCCCAGCTGCTGTCCAGCAGCTGCGCCGCGCCGACGATGCGGATGCGCTCCACGCCCAGCATCCAGAACGCTTCCAGGTAGTTGGCGGTGTTGATGGTGCCGCTGCTGGGGGAAGGGCTCGGTGAAGGGCTGGGCGAGGGCGAGGGCGAGGGCGAGGGCGCGGTGGCCGCCGGGTCGGCGGCGTCGCCGCCCCCGCCGCCGCAGCCGGCGGCGAGGGCGATCAGGGCCGCCAGCGCCGGCAAGGCCAGGCGGCGGACGCGTGCGTCGGTGATGGGCATGGTGAGGATCCCTCCTGCATGAGTGGTGCGGCCACTCTAGGCAGCGGGGCGCCGCGGCGGCATCACCGGGGGCGGGCATTTCCGGGTGAACCGCCGCTATGCTCGGCGGCCATGCACCCCGAACAGATGCTGCGCCAGCTGCGCGCCGCCAACGCGCTGGCGCGGCGCGCGGTCGACACCGGCCACCACCCCTTCGGCGCGCTGCTGGTGGCGCCCGACGGCGAGACCGTGCTGCTCGAACAGGGCAACGTGGACGCCGTCAACCACGCCGAGGCGGTGCTCGCGCGCACCGCCGCGCAGCGCTTCGACGCGGCGCTGCTGTGGCAGTGCACGCTGGTCACCACGGTCGAGCCCTGCGCCATGTGCGCCGGCACCCAGTACTGGGCCCACATCGGCCGCCTGGTCTACGGCTTGAGCGAACGGCAGCTGCTGCAGATCACCGGCGCCCACCCCGAGAACCCGACGCTGGACCTGCCCTGCCGCGAAGTCTTCGCGCGCGGGCAGAAGGCGCTGCAGGTGCACGGGCCTTTCGCGGAGGTCGAAGAGGAGATCGCCGACCTGCACCGCCGTTTCTGGAAGACGCGGTGAGCTGGCGAGCGCGACTGGCGCTGCACTACCGGCGCGAAGGCGAGACCACCACCGGCCACGACCAGCACGAAGGCCCGCTGCGGGTGTTGAAGCGGCTCTATCCCGAAGGGCCGGCCATCTGCCACCACGTGGTGGTGCACCCGCCCGGCGGCGTGGTCGGCGGCGACGAGATCGAGATCGACGCTCGGCTGGACGACCGCGCGCACGCCGTCGTCACCACCCCCGGCGCGACGCGCTTCTACCGCAGCGCCGGCCCCTGGGCGCGCCAGCGGGCGACGCTGGCGCTGGGCGACGCGGCGCGGCTGGAATGGCTGCCGCTGGAGACCATCGTGCACCGCGGCGCGCTGGCGGCGAACGCGGTGCACCTGCAGCTGGCGCCCACGGCGCAGGCGCTGGGCTGGGACCTGCTGGCGCTGGGCCTGCCGGCGGCCGGCGAGGCTTTCGATGCCGGTTGCTTCGAGCAGCACTTCGAGCTGGCCGGTTCGTGGCTCGAACGCGGCCGCATCGACGCCACCGACCAGGTGCTGCTCGACGGCGGCCCCGGTTTCGGCGGCCGGCGCGTGCTGGGCACCGCCTGGTTCGCCTGCGGCAGCGCGCTGCCGACGATGCTGCGCGAGAGCCTGCTCGAAGGCGCGCGCGAGGCGATGGCCGGCGACGCGCTCGAAGCCTTCGCCGGCGCCACCGCGCCCCAGCCCGACGTGGTGCTGGCGCGCGTGCTGGCCGAGCGCGTGGAACCGGCGATGGCGCTGCTGCAGCGCGTGCGCGCCGCCTGGCGCCAGGCGGCGTGGGGACTGGCGCCGAACCCGCCGCGCGTCTGGCGCACCTGATCGTTCAGCTCGCCGGCCTGCAGTGCCCCGGCGCCGTGGCCACGCGCAGCCAGGCGATGAGATCGGCGCGTTCGCCGTCGTCCTTCACGCCCGCGTAGCCCATCGCGGTGCCGGGCACGGCGTCGAAGGGCGCGCGCAGGAAGCGGTCGAGCGAGCGTTCGTTCCAGACGATGCCCGACCGCTTCAGCGCGGGCGAGTAGCCTTCGAAGCCCGCCGCGCTGCCGGCCCGGCGGCCGAACAGGCCGCAGTGCAGCGGCCCCGTGCGGTTCGCCTCGATCGCATGGCAGGCCGCGCAGCGCGTGTAGACCTGCTCGCCGCGCGCCAGCGCCGCCGCGCTCGGCCCCGCCTGCAAGGCCAGCAGCAGCGCCAGCGTGCTCACGACATGAAGGCCGCCGGCACCGGCGGCTCGCCCAGCACTTGGCGCAGCACCGCCCAGTGCATGGCCTCGTCGCCCAGGATGCTGGCGGCCACCTGGGCCAGCGCGCGGTCGGCGAACAGCGGCACCGCACCCAGGTAGGCCGAGACGGCGCCTTTCTCCAGCCCGGCGGCGAAGCGCAGCACGTCGGCCTGGTTCTTCAGCTGGTCGACCGGGAAGGCGTACTTCGCCTTCGGCCCCACGGCCTGGCCGCCCAGCTTGCGCACGGTGGTGGCCAGCGCGTCGGCGTGTTCCTTGTGGTGGCCCTGGAAGGCGACCGCGACCGCCCGCACGTCCTTCGTGAGCAGCCCGCTTTCGGCGCCCACCTGGTAGGCGGCGATGGCCTCCAGCTCGGCGCCGAGCGCACTGTTGAGGACGCGCAGGTCGGCTTCGGTGGCGGCGCTGCCGGTGGCAAGCGCTTCGCGCCCGCCGAGCAGCGCCACCGCGGCGGCCGACAGCAAGAGGCCGCCACCGCCCAGCGCGCGCCGGCGCGTGGCGTCGAAAGGCAACACGAGTCCCTGACCGTTCATGGTCATCTCCTTTGGGGGGTGTGAAGAAAGGGAAGGGTGGGCGTTCAGCCCGCGGGGTCGCGCCACAGGCGGCCTTGCCGCTGCAGCGTGTCGATCACCTGCGCCACCACGCGGTCGCAGCGCTCGCCGGCGAAGGCGAAGGCCTGCGGCGCGCCGGCTTCGACGCGCACGGCGAGCGCGTCGCGCAGCATCGCGCGGGCGCGCAGGAAGCGGGTCTTCACCACGTCGCCGCTCAGCTGCAGCGCGAAGGCGGTTTCCTCGACGCTCATCTCCTGCACCGCGCGCAGCATGAAGACGCTGCGGTAGGGCGGCGGCAGGCTCTCGATGGCGCTTTCCAGCAGGCCGCGCAGCTCGCCGCGCTCGGCGGCGGCTTCGGGGGTGTCGCGGGTGTCGGCGTGCAGGGCCATCGCGGGCTCCAGGTCTTCTTCGCTGTCGGGTGGCGCGGCGTTCCAGTCGACCACGCGGCCGCGCCGGCGCTGGGCGTCGAGCGCGGCATTGACGGCGATGCGCGCCAGCCAGCTGCCCAGCGCCGCTTCGCCGCGGTACGCGCCCAGGCGTTCGAAGGCGCGCAGCCAGGCGTCCTGCACCGCGTCTTCGGCTTCGGCGTCGTCGCCGGCAATGCCGCGCGCGGCGCGGAACAGCAGCCGGTTGTGGCGCCGCATCAGCAACGCGAAGGCGGCGCCGTCGCCGGCGGCGGCGCGCGCGGCCAGCGCGAGGTCGGCTTCGTGGAGGGCGGGGCTGGCGAGCATGGTCGTGTAGGCTGGCAGTCCGTCATTAGACGGCTTGCGAATCGAAAAGGTGACAGACCCGACGCCCGACCCCACCGCCCGCCAGACGCTGGCCACCGCCTTCGCGCTGGCGCTGGGCGCCGCGGTCTCGCTGGGGCTGGCGCGCTTCGCCTATGCGCTGCTGCTGCCGCCCATGAAGGCGGCGCTCGGCTGGAGCTACTTCACCGCCGGCGCCATGAACACGGTGAACGCCGCCGGCTACCTGGCCGGCGCGCTCGCCATGCCTTCGTTGATGGCGCGCTTCGGCGCGCGCGCCGCGTTCGTGGGCGGGGCGCTCGCCACCGCGGCGCTGCTGGCCATGCACGGCGCGGTGGGCAGCGACGCCGCGCTGTACGTGCTGCGCGGCGCCTCCGGCGCGGCCAGCGCAGCGGTGTTCGTCAGCGGCGGGCTGATGGCGGCCCGCCTGGGCTCGCGCCTGCACGCCGGCAGCGGGCTCAGCGCCGGGCTGGTGCTGGGCGTGTACTACGGCGGCACCGGGCTGGGCATCGTGGCCAGCGCGCTGGTGGTGCCGCCGCTGGTGCAGGGCGCGGGCTGGCCGGCGGCCTGGTTCGCGCTCGGCGCCATCGCGCTCGTCGCCAGCGCCGGCATGGCCTGGCGCGCGAAGGTGGAGACCCCTGCGGCGGCGGCCGCGTCGGCGCGCGAACGATTCGCCGCCGCGCCGTTCGCGTTCGGGCTGGCGGGCTACTTCATGTTCGGGCTGGGCTACATCGGCTACATGACCTTCATCGTCACGCTGCTGCGCGAACAGGCGCTCGCCACCGGCACCGTGGTCGCCTTCTACGCCGTGCTGGGCTTGGGCGTGATGGCCTCGCCCTGGCTGTGGGCCGGGCTGCTGCAGAAGCACCGCAATGGCCGCCCGCTGGCGCAGCTGAACGCGCTGCTGGCCGTGGCCACCGCGCTGCCGGTGCTGGCGCCGCACCCGGTGGCGGCCTTCGCTTCCGGCGCGCTGTTCGGCGCCGTGTTCCTCTCGGTGGTGGCGTCGACCACCGCGCTGGTGCGCCACAACCTGCCGCCTTCGGCCTGGCCGGCGGGCATCAGCGCCTTCACCATCGTCTTCGCGGCGGGGCAGATCGTCGGCCCCAGCCTGGTGGGCAAGCTGGCCGACGGCGCCGGCGGCCTGCGCGCCGGGCTGGCGGTGTCGGCCGGCGTGCTGCTGCTGGGGGCGCTGCTGGCGTCGCGCCAGAAGGCGCTACAGCAGTGACTTCGCCAGCATCGCGTGCACGCCGCGGTGCTGGTTCACCGTCTGCGTGACGCGGAAGTCCACCGCCAGGCTGCACAGCGTGTAGGCGTCTTCGCGCGAGAGGCCGGCCTTGGCGCCGAGCAGAGCGATCATCTGCCGCAGCGCCTGGTCCAGCGCCGCGTCCAGGCCGGGCGCGATGCCCAGCGTGATCCAGTGCGTCGGCGTCTCGGCCAGCGGCCACGAAAGGCCGGTGCCCTTGTGGAGCACGAACTCCAGGTCGCCCTGCAAGGCGGTCTCGATGGCGGTGACGCAGACCTCGCCGTCGCCCTGCGCGCCATGGCCGTCGCCGCAGGAGAACAGCGCGCCCGGCACGTGCACCGGCAGGTGCAGCGATGCGCCCGGCCGCAGCTCCTTCAGGTCCAGGTTGCCGCCATGAGCACGCGGCACGATGGTGGTGATGCGCCCCCAGTGCGCCGGCGGCGCCACGCCCATGACGCCGAAGAAGGGCGCCAGCGGCAGCTTCAGGCCCCAGGGCAGCTGCGCCGTCATCGAAGCGGCGTCGAGCGGGATGTTGAGCAGCCGCGTGCGGTCGAACTCCTCGGGCAGCGTGCCGGCGAGCGGGCGGATCACGTTGTAGCCCCAGTCCGTGCGCAGCCGCACGTCCTTCACGCGCACTTCCAGCGTGTCGCCCGGCTCGGCGCCTTCGACGTGGATGGGCCCGGTGAGGATGTGCCCCGGCAGGAAGCCGCGCGAACGTTCGTGGATGGCGGGAAGTTCCGGCGGCACGTGGAAGCCCGCCGGCGGCAGCACGGGCGGACCGCCGCTCACGCTGTCGACGGTGACGGTGTCGCCGCTGGCGATGCGCAGCACCGGCGCCAGCGTGGCGTCGAAGCCTTCCCAGTGGCAGGTGTCGGGCGAAGCCTTCAGCGTGTGGTGCATGGGGCGGAACGATAGCGCGAGGTCTACGATCGCGCGCGATGCGCCTCCTGCTCGCCACTGCGGTTCTCGCGTTCGCCGGCTGCGCCGGCCTGCCGGCGCCCGACACGCTGCAGATCGCCGGCGAGTCCTACCCCGTGCAGTGGACGCAGCCGCCCGGCGAGGCCCGCGTGCTGCTGCTGCTGGAGCACGGCTGGGCGCGGCGCTGCAGCCAGCTGCGCGGCACCGCGCGCCGGCTGGCCGACGCGGGCGCGCTGGTGCTGTGCGTGGACGCGCCGATGGCCGGCGGCAACTCCGCGCTGGCCGACGCCTTCGCCGGCTGGCTGGTGGGCGGGACAGAAGGCCTGCGCGACCCGCAGGGCCGCGCGGTGCCCGCGCGCGTGGTGGCGGGCGGCCATTCGGCCGGCGGCGCGTTTGCGGCGCGCGTGGGCGCGAAGCTCGACGCGCTGGCCCCCGACCGCCTGGCCGGCGTGCTGCTGCTGGACCCGGTGGCGACGCCCGCCTTCGCGGCCGACCTGCGGCGCGCCGCCCGCGGCCGCCCGGTGCTGGCACTGATGGCCCAGGCGCAGGGCTGCAACGCGCAACTCAACGCGCTGCCGGCGCTGCGTGAAGCCGAAGCCGAGGTCGTGGTGGCCGGCCCGGGCTCGACCCACCTGGACGCCGAAGGCGAAGACGGCGACGCGATCGGCCGCGCCGCGTGCGGCACGCCGCAGCCTGCGCAGGTGGAAGCGCTGCGCGCGCGCGCCGCCGGCTGGCTGCGCGAAGTGGTCGCTCAGGCGCCTTCCAGGTAACGCGCCGCCAGCTCGCGCAGCGCCGCGTCGCTCAGCCCCAGCCGTTGCCGCAGGTAGCCGTCCACGCCGCCGGGCTCGGCGTCGACGAGTGCCAGCGCGTGCTCCAGGAAGCCGGCCTGCACGTTCCACATCACGTCCAGCACCTCGGCCGGCAGCTCGCTCGCGGCAGCCTCCCGCGGGCGCCGGTAATGCTCGTTGCTGAGCAGGTAGTCCTGCAGCACCAGCGCGCGCGGCACGCCCAGCGCCAGCAGGACGAGCGCGGCGGCCATGCCGGTGCGGTCCTTGCCCGCGGTGCAGTGGAAGACCAGCGGCGCCTTCGCGTCCAGCAGGTGGCCGAAGAGTTCCGCGTAGCGGTCGGTGTGCTCGCGCACCAGGCGGGTGTAGAGCTCGCGCATCATCTCGGTGGCCAGCGCCGCGTCCAGCGCGCGGCCGCGCGCCACCTCTTCGTGCAGGCGGTTCACCACCGAAGGCTCGATCGCCAGCGCATGGCGCGTGACGCCTTCGATCGCGTACGACGCCGCCGCGCTTTCGTCGGCGCCGCGCAGGTCCAGCGCCTTCGCCAGCCCCAGGTCGGCCAGCCGGCGCCGGTCGGCCTCGCTCAGGGCGCCCAGGTGGTCGGAACGGAAGATGCGGCGCCAGCGCAGCGTGCGGCCTTCGTGGCCGGGGTAGCCGCCGAGGTCGCGGAAGTTGGTGGCGCCTTCGAGCTTCCAGTGGCGGTGCGGGTGGCGGGGCATGGGGAATTCAGTCTCCGATGAGGGTGCGGATGCGGGCCAGCGCCGCCGCGTTCAGCTGCGCGCCGCGCGCGGCAAAGGCGTCCAGCAGCGCGGCGGCGGCGGCCGGCGTGTGCGCGTAACCCGGGGCCAGGCGCGGCAGTTCGGCGGCGAGCGCGGGCTGGCGACTCTCCAGCCGGCGCGTGCCGTCGAAGGGGTCGCCGCCGGCGGCGTGGCGGCGCAGCGCGTCGAGTTCGATCAGGCGGTCCAGCGCGTGGCCCTGCACGAAGCGCATCGCCGAGAGCTTCTCGCCGCGGTGCCAGCGGCCCAGGCCGACCAGCAGGTTGGCCAGCGCCTCGCCGACGATCCAGGTCTCGTCGGTGGTCGGCCGCGGCAGCGGACGGCGCGGCGTGGCGAACGACGGGTCGGCGTCGGCGCGCCGCCAGACGACGCGGCCGGGCGCGAAGGGAATGGTCTCCAGCTCGGCCGGCTCGAAGATCGCGAACTCGCAGAACAGGCCGTCTTCCATCAGCGCCTTGTGGCCGTCGCCGGTGTTGCGGAAGTGCCAGGCCAGCGGGTGGGCCGCGGCCAGCCAGTCCAGGCGGTCCAGGAAGCGCGCCTTGTGGCCGGGCTCGACGATGACGAAGAAGTCGAGGTCCGACCATTCGTCGATGCGTGCGCGCTCCAGGCCCACCGACCCCAGGCCGACGAGGGCCAGCGCATGGCCGTCGGCCGCGAGGCTGCGCGCCACGGCGTCGAGTCGCTGCAGCAGGCGGTCGGCGGGTGTCATGCACGCATTGTGCGCAAGCGGCGCCGGGGGCCGACAATGGCCGCAACGGAACCCTGACGGAGCGCTCCCCTTGTCCGACGGCCTCGAAGACGAAGTCCCCGACCGCACGCCGCTCGAATACCCGTTCGAAGGCCTGCCCGCCACCGGCACCACCACCGCGGTGGCCGAAGGTGTGCACTGGATCCGCATGCCGCTGCCCTATGCGCTGGACCACATCAACCTCTACGCCCTGGACGACGGCGCCGGCTGGGCGGTGGTCGACACCGGCACCCGCACCGACGCGGTGGCCGACGCCTGGCGCCAGCTGTTCGCGCTGTCGACCGACGGCCGCAGCATCACGCGCGTCTTCGTCACCCACATGCACCCCGACCACGTGGGCATGGCGGGCTGGCTGGCGCGCAAGTTCAACGCCCGCCTGTGGATGACGCGCGAGGAATACCTGCACTGTCGCGTGATGGTGGGCGACACCGGCCGCGAGGCGCCTGACGACGCCACCCGCTTCTACCGCCGCGCCGGCTGGGGCGAAGCCGCCATCGAGACCTACCGCACGCGCTTCGGCAACTTCGGCAAGCACATCCACCCGCTGCCCGACAGCTACCGCCGCCTGCAGGACGGCGACGCGCTGAAGATCGGCGGCCACGACTGGCGCGTCGTCACCGGCAAGGGCCATTCGCCCGAGCACGCGTGCCTGTACGGCGCGGCGCAGAAGCTGCTGGTCTCGGGCGACCAGGTGCTGCCGCGCATCAGCTCCAACGTCTCGGTCTACCCGCTGGAGCCCGACGCCAACCCGCTGGCCGACTGGCTGGACTCGCTGGACAAGCTGCAGCGCGAAGTGCCCGACGAGGTGCTGGTGCTGCCCTCGCACGGCGAACCCTTCCGCGGCCTGCACCGCCGGCTGGACGCGCTGCGGCGCGGCCAGCACCTGGCGCTGCAGCGCCTGCGGCGCACGCTGGGCGAGTCGCCCAAGCGCGCGATCGACGTCTTCGGCGCCTTGTTCGCGCGGCAGATCCCGGAGACCAACGTGCCGCTGCTGGGCATGGCCACCGGCGAGAGCCTGGCCTGCCTGAACTGGCTGCTGGCGCGCGGCGAAGCGCGGTGCGAGGAAGGGGCGGACGGCGTCGCCCGCTACCGGCTGGCGGCGTGAGGCGCGGCCTGCGCTGGGCCGCTGCACTGCTGGCTGCGCTGCCGGCCCTGGTGCGGGCCCAGGCCGCGACGCTGCCCGTGTACGGCGTCTGGCGCGGTACGCTGGGCCGGCAGGAGGTGATGGTGAACCTGCAGCCCGAAGGCTGCGGCTCCGCCTACTACTACCTGCGCCACCTGTGGAGCATCCGGCTCGCCGAGAAGGATCCGCGCCGCGACCGCTGGCACGAAGGGCCCGATGACGCCCCCGCGCTGTGGACGCTGGAAGCCGTGACCGACAGTGCCATCGAAGGCACCTGGGCCGATGCGAGCGGCCAGCGGCGCCTGCCGCTGCGCCTGAAGCGCGTGGCCGCCGCCGTCAGCGCCAGGCCCAACGAGTGTCCCGCCACGGGCCACGAGGCCTTCAACGCCCCGCGCGTGAAGGCCAAGGCGCCCGCCCTCGTCGAGATCCGCATCGAGGGGCGCGCGTGGAAGGCGCTGGAAGTGCCGGGCGCCGAGATCCGCGCGCTGCTGGTGCCGGCCTCGATGCCGGACGTGCCGCCGCGCCTGGAGCGGCGCCAGCGCCAGTGGGTGGCCACCACGGTGGTGGACTTCTTCGAATGCCAGCTCGGGCTGGCGGAATTCAGCCAGGGCAAGGCGATTCAGGCGGACTACCGGGCCGAATGGCAACCCGTGTTCCTGAACGCGCGCTGGCTGGCGATGCGCGAGGACCATTCGAACTTCTGCGGCGGCGCGCATCCCAACTTCGGCGTGCTGGGCACCCTGGTGTGGGACCTGGCCGCGGACCGCGAGGTGGACCCGTGGACCTGGCTGCGCGTGGGCAGGTCGCCGGAGGGCTGGCGCCTGTTGCCGCAGGAACTGAAGGCGCTGCTGGCGAAGATCTACGCCAAGGGGCGCGACGGCGGCGACGACGCGGACCGGCAGTGCCGCGAGGCCGTCGAACAGCTCGCCAGCTACCACCTGGCGCCGTCTGCCGAAGGCCTGGTCTTCATGCCCGAGCTGCCGCACGTGGTGCAGGCCTGCGCCGACGACGTCGTCGTGCCCTGGGCGCAGCTGGGCCCCTTCCTCACGCCGGCCGGCAGGGCCGCGCAGCCCAGCCTGGCGGCGCGCTGAAGGCACCGCTTCAGCGCAACTGCACCGCCCCTTCCAGCACCGCCGAGATGTCCTCGCCGGTCTCCTTCAGCTGCACCAGCGTGGCCTGGTGCGCGGCCAGCGGGTCGCGCGCCAGCAGCGCGGTGAGGATGGCCTTGTGGCGCGGCAGCGAAAGGTCGTGCGTGTTCGGGTGCAGGCTGGACAGCTTGATCGACTCGCGCAGCGCCAGCGACAGCATGTTGCCGATGTAGGCCAGCAGGTCGTTGTTGGTCGCTTCGGCGATGCGGCGGTGGAACGCGAGGTCGGGCTCCAGCAGTTCGTCGGGGGTGCGCGCCGATTCCATGCCGGCGTAGGCTTCGGCGATGCCTTCGAGCGCCTCGTCGCTGGCCACGCGCGCCGCCAGCGCGGCGGCCGCCGGCTCGAAGACGCGGCGCGCGGTGAGCAGCGTGGCCACGAACTCGGCGCGCGGGCGCGACTGGATCAGCCAGTACAACACGTCGGGGTCCAGCAGGTGCCATTCGTTGCGCGGCCGCACCGTGATGCCGGCGCGCTGGCGCGCCAGCACCAGGCCCTTGGCGGCCAGCACGCGCAGCGCCTCGCGCAGCACCGGGCGGCTGACGCCGTAGCGTTCCAGCAGGTCGGCCTCGCCCGGCAGGCGCTCGCCCGGGGCCATGCCGCCGCCCACGATGGCGAGCCCCAGGTCGTGCACGATGCGCGCGTGCCGGCTCTTGCCCTGCGGCGGCTGGCGGTAGTCGCGGTGGCGCTGGTGCGGGTTCATCCCTTGCGCCGGTTCAGCACGTCGAAGAACACCGCCGCCAGCAGCACGCCGCCCTTGATGACCTGCTGGTAGTCGATGCCGATGCCCAGGATGGACATGCCGTTGTTCATCACGCCCATCACGAAGGCGCCGATCACCGCGCCCATCACCTTGCCCACGCCGCCGGAAGCGGAAGCGCCGCCGATGAAGCAGGCGGCGATGACGTCGAGCTCGAAGCCGAGACCGGCCTTCGGCGTGGCGGTGTTCAGGCGCGCCGCGAACACCAGCCCGGCCAGCGCCGCCAGCACGCCCATGTTGACGAAGGTGCCGAAGACCAGGCGTTCGGTGTTCACGCCCGACAGGCGCGCCGCCTTCTCGTTGCCGCCCAGCGCGTAGATGCGGCGGCCGACGGTGGTGCGCGAGGTCACGAAGTCGGCCAGCGCCATCAGCAGTGCCATCACGATCAGCACGTTGGGCAGGCCCTTGTACGAGGCCAGCAGCCACGCCAGCGCGATGAGCGCGGCGGCGAAAAGGGCCTGGCGCAGCGCGAACAGCGCGACGGGCTCGGCCTCCATGCCGTGCGCCAGCGCATTGGCGCGCGCGCGCCAGCCCTGCACGGCCATCAGCAGCGCGACCACCACGCCGATCAGCAGCGAGGTGGTGCGCAGGGTCTCCCCGCCCAGGGGATCCGGAATGAAGCCCGAGCTGAGCTTCTGGAACGCGTCGGGGAAGGGCCCGACGCTCTGGCCCTGCAGCAGCGCCAGCGCCAGCCCCTTGAACACCAGCATGCCGGCCAGCGTGACGATGAACGAGGGGATCTTCATCCACGCCACGAACCAGCCCTGCACGGCGCCGATCAGGCCGCCGGCCACCAGGCACACCAGCGTGGCGGGCACGAAGTGCCAGTCGTACTGCACCATCAGCACGGCCGCCAGCGCGCCGATGAATCCGCACACCGAGCCTACCGAGAGGTCGATGTGCCCAGCCACGATGACCAGCAGCATGCCCAGCGCCATGACGACGATGTAGCTGTTCTGCAGCACCAGGTTGGTCAGGTTCAGCGGCTGCAGCAGGGTGCCGTCGGTCATGAACTGGAAGAACACCATGATCGCCAGCAGCGACAGCAGCAGGCCGTAGTCGCGCAGGTGCTGCTTGAGGAAACGGGTGGCGTCGCTCATGGGTGGTTCAATGCAGGCTGGCGCTGCCGACGATGGCGCGCATGATGGCTTCCTGGCTCGCGTCCTTCGCCGCCATCTCGGCGACGAAGCGGCCCTCGTTCATGACGTGGATGCGGTCGCACAGGCCCAGCAGTTCGGGCATCTCGGAAGAGATCATCAGGATGCCGCGCCCTTCCTGGGCCAGGCGGGCGACGAGCGAGTAGATCTCGAACTTGGCGCCGACGTCGATGCCGCGCGTCGGCTCGTCCAGGATCAGCAGCTTGGGTTCGGTGAACAGCCACTTGGCCAGCACCACCTTCTGCTGGTTGCCGCCCGAGAGGTTGACCACCGGCTGGTGCACGCCGGTGCTGCGCGTGGCCAGCTTCGTGCGGTAGTCGCTGGCGACCGCGAACTCGCGCCCTGCGTCGATGACGCCGTGCCGCGCGACGCCCGCCAGGTGCGCCAGCGTGGTGTTGCGGGCGATGCTGTCGGCCAGCACCAGGCCCAGGCCCTTGCGGTCCTCGGTGACGTAGGCCAGCCCGGCGGCGATGGCCTTGGCCACGGTGGAGAGGTCGACCTCGCGCCCTTCC
Source organism: Rubrivivax sp. (assembly GCA_044224175.1). Classification (GTDB taxonomy): domain Bacteria; phylum Pseudomonadota; class Gammaproteobacteria; order Burkholderiales; family Burkholderiaceae_C; genus Rubrivivax. Next base: position 80,322 of record JBGAKY010000005.1, read on the forward strand.
AGGCGCGCGCGGCCGCTGATGCGCCGGCCCCAGCTTCGGCCGAAGACGCTCATCGCCAGCTCGGTGCGGCCGGCGCCCATGAGGCCGGCGATGCCGACGATCTCGCCGCGCCGCACCGTGAGGCTCACGCCCTTGACCACCTCGCGTTCGGCGTGCAGCGGGTGGAAGGCGCGCCAGTCCTGCAGCTCGAAGAGCGTCTCGCCGATCTTCGGCACGCGCCGCGGGTAGCGGTCGGCCATCTCGCGGCCGACCATGGCGCGGATGATCTCGTCCTCGTCGGCCGGGCCGTCGCGGCAGTCCAGCGTGGTGATGGTGGAGCCGTCGCGCAGCACCGTCACCGCATCGGCGACGCGCGACACCTCGTTCAGCTTGTGCGAGATCAGGATGCAGGCGATGCCCTGCGCCTTCAGCCCCAGCAGCAGGTCCAGCAGGGCCTGGCTGTCGGTCTCGTTCAGGCTGGCGGTGGGCTCGTCCAGGATCAGCAGCTTCACGTCCTTGGCCAGCGCCTTGGCGATCTCCACCAGCTGCTGCTGGCCGACGCCGAGCTCGTCGACGCGCGTGTCCGGCGGCTTGGCCAGCCCCACCTTGGACAGCAGCTCGCGCGTGCGGCGGTGCGCCAGGCCCCAGTTGATGATGCCGCGGCGCGCCGTCTCGTGGCCGAGGAACAGGTTCTCTGCGATCGACAGCAGCGGCACCAGCGCCAGCTCCTGGTGGATGATGATGATGCCGGCGCGTTCGCTGTCGGCGATGCCGGAAAAGCGCCGCTCCTGGCCTTCGAAGACGATGCTGCCTTCGTATTCGGGGTGCGGGAACACGCCGGAGAGCACCTTCATCAGCGTGCTCTTGCCGGCGCCGTTCTCGCCCACCACGGCGTGGATCTCGCCGCGCCGCACCGTGAGGTTCACGTCGGCCAGCGCCGCCACGCCGTGGAAGCGCTTGCCGATGCCGCGCATCTGCAGGAGCGCGGCGGCGTCGGTGGCCATCACTTGATCTGCGATTCCTTGTAGTAGCCGCTGTCGATGAGCACCTTCTTCCAGTTCGTCGCGTCCACCGCCACCGGCTTCAACAGGTAGCTGGGCACCACCTTGACGCCGTTGTTGTAGGTCTTGGTGTCGTTGATCTCGGGCTTCTTGCCGGCCAGCACCGCGTCCACCAGGTTGGCGGTGACGCGCGCGAGGTCGCGCGTGTCCTTGAAGATGGTGCTGTACTGCTCGCCCTTCAACATGCTCTTGACCGAAGGCACCTCGGCGTCCTGGCCGCTGACCACCGGGCAGGGCTGCTGCGCGGTGCAGTAGCCCACGCCCTTGAGCGAGCTGAGGATGCCGATCGACAGGCCGTCGTACGGGGAAAGCACCGCGTGCACCTTCTCCTTGCCGTAGAAGGCCGACAGCAGGTTGTCCATGCGCGCCTGCGCCACGGCGCCGTCCCAGCGCAGCGTGCCCACCTTGTCCATGCCCATCTGCTTGCTGCGCACCACCAGCTTGCCGCTGTCGATGTAGGGCTTGAGCACGCTCATCGCGCCGTCGTAGAAGAAGAAGGCGTTGTTGTCGTCGGGGCTGCCGCCGAAGAGCTCGATGTTGAACGGGCCCTTGCCGGCCTTCAGGCCCAGCTTGTCGACGATGCTGGTGGCCTGCAGCACGCCGACCTGGAAGTTGTCGAACGTGGTGTAGTAGTCCACGTTCTTGCTGCCGCGGATGAGGCGGTCGTAGGCGATGACCTTGATGCCCTTGTCGGCCGCGCTCTGCAGCGCCTTGCCCAGCGTGGTGCCGTCGATCGCCGCGATCACCAGCACCTTCACGCCCTTGGTGATCATGTTCTCCACCTGGGCCAGCTGGTTGGGGATGTCGTCGTCGGCGTACTGCAGGTCGGTCTTGTAGCCCTTCTCCTTGAAGACCTTGACCATGTTGTTGCCGTCGTCGATCCAGCGCGCTGAGCTCTTGGTGGGCATGGAGATGCCGACCGTGCCCTTGTCCTGGGCGGCGGCGGGGGCGGCGAACACGGCCGCGGCGGCCAGCGCCAGCGCGGCGCGAAGGAAGTGTTGGCGAAGCATGTGAGCGTGTCTCCTTGAGAGGTCGTTGGTCTTCGGTTCAGCGGCCCCAGCGCAGGACCAGCGGGTCCAGGCGCCTGGCCGTTTCCAGCAGGCCCGCGCGCGCGGCCGGGGCCAGCGGCGGGAACGGGTGGCGCGGCGCCTCGCAGGCGATGATGCCACCCTCCTTCATCAGCGCCTTGGCGGCCAGGGGGCCGCACTGGCGGTTCTCGTGGTTGATCAGCGGCAGCCAGCGCTGGTAGTGCTGGAACGCTTCGTCGCGCCGGCCGGCGGCCCAGGCGTCGACGATGAGGCGCATGCCGTCGGGGTAGCCGCCGCCGGTCATGGCGCCGGTGGCGCCGGCCTCCAGGTCGGCCAGCAGGGTGATGCCTTCCTCGCCGTCCCAGGGGCCTTCGATCGTGTCGCCGCCGAGCGCGATGAGATCGCGCAACTTGGCGGCGGCACCGGGCGTCTCGATCTTGAAGTAGCGCACCTGCGCCGTCTCGCGCGCCAGCCGGGCCAGCAGCGGCGCCGGCAGCGGCGTGCCGCTGACCGGCGCGTCCTGGATCATGATGGGGATGGGCAGCGCGTCCGACAGGCGCGCGAAGTACTCGACGATCTTCGCTTCCGGCGCCCGGATCGTCGCGCCGTGGTAGGGCGGCATCACCATCACCATTGCCGCGCCCAGCGCGGCGGCGCGGCGCGAGCGTTCGATGGTGATGCGGCTGGAATAGTGGGTCGTCGTCACGATCACCGGCACGCGGCCGCCGACATGCTCGATGACCGTGCGCGCGATTCGCTCCCGCTCGTCGTCGGCGAGAGAAAACTGCTCGCTGAAGTTGGCCAGGATGCAGACGCCGTTCGAGCCGGCGTCGATCATGAAGTCGATGCAGCGCTTCTGGCTTTCCAGGTCGAGCTCGCCGTCTTCGGTGAAGGTGGTGGGGGCGACCGGGAAGACGCCGCTGTAGCGGGGGATCGTGCTCATCGGACTCTCTTCAATGCGAGTGGGCCGGCACCGGCGCGCCGCGGCAGCCGACCAGGAAGTCGAAGTCGCAGCCTTCGTCGGCCTGCAGCACGCGTTCCACGTAGAGCTGGGCGTAGCCCGAAGGCGGCACGGCGCGCGGCGGGCGCGCGGCCAGGCGGCGAGCGATCTCTTCGTCGGGCAGGTCCAGGTGCAGGCGGCCGCTCTCGCAGTCCAGCTCGATCCAGTCGCCTTCCTGCACGGCCGCCAGCGGGCCGCCGGCGGCGGCTTCGGGCGCCACGTGCAGCACCACGGTGCCGTAGGCGGTGCCGCTCATGCGCGCGTCGCTGATGCGCACCATGTCGGTCACGCCCTGCGCCAGCAGCTTGGGCGGCAGGCCCATGTTGCCCACCTCGGCCATGCCGGGGTAGCCGCGCGGGCCGCAGTGCTTCATCACCAGCACCGAGTCGGCGCTGACGTCCAGCGCGGGGTCGGCGATGCGGCGCTTGTAGTCGTCGAAGTCCTCGAACACCACGGCGCGACCGCGGTGCTTCAGCAGCGCGGGCGTCGCCGCCGAAGGCTTGAGCACGGCGCCGCGCGGCGCCAGGTTGCCGCGCAGCACGCGGATGCCGCCGTCGGCCACCAGCGGCCGGTCGAGCGGGCGGATCACCTCGGCGTCGTGCAGCGGTGCGTCTTTCACGTTGTCCCACAACGTGGCGCCGTTGGCGGTGAGCGCCTGCGGGTGCGGCAGCAGGCCGGCTTCGCCCAGCCGCCGCAGCACCGCGGGCAGGCCGCCGGCGTAATAGAACTCCTCCATCAGGAAACGGCCTGAAGGCTGCAGGTCCACCAGCGTGGGCGTGTGGCGGCCCAGGCGTGACCAGTCCTCCAGGTCCAGCGCCACGCCCATGCGGCCGGCGATCGCCTTCAGGTGGATCACCGCGTTGGTGGAGCCGCCGATCGCGGCGTTGGTGCGGATGGCGTTCTCGAACGCCTCGCGCGTGAGCAGGCGCGAGAGCTTCAGCTCTTCGCGCACCATCTCGACGATGCGCTGGCCCGACAGCTGCGCAAGCACGTAGCGGCGCGAATCGACCGCCGGGATGGCGGCGTTGTGCGGCAGCGTGACGCCCAGCGCTTCGGCCATGCAGGCCATGGTGCTGGCGGTGCCCATGGTGTTGCAGCTGCCGGCCGAACGCGACATGCCGGCCTCGGCCGACATGAACTCGTGCAGCGTGATGGTGCCTGCCTTCACCTGTTCCGACAGCTGCCAGACGATGGTGCCCGAACCGATGTCGCGCCCCTGGTGCTTGCCGTTGAGCATGGGACCACCGCTCACCGCGATGGCCGGCACGTCGCAGCTGGCGGCGCCCATCAGCAGCGCCGGCGTGGTCTTGTCGCAGCCCACCAGCAGCACCACGGCGTCGATCGGGTTGCCGCGGATCGCCTCCTCCACGTCCATGCTGGCCAGGTTGCGCGTGAACATGGCGGTGGGCCGCAGGTTCGACTCGCCGTTGCTGAACACCGGGAACTCCACCGGCAGCCCGCCGGCTTCCAGCACGCCGCGGCGTACGTGTTCGGCCAGCTTGCGGAAGTGCGCGTTGCAGGGCGTGAGCTCGCTCCAGGTGTTGCAGATGCCGATCACCGGCTTGCCCTGGAACTCGTGGTCGGGCAGCCCCTGGTTCTTCATCCAGCTGCGGTACATGAAGCCGTTCTTGTCGGCCGTGCCGAACCAGGCGGCCGAACGCAGCGGTGGGAAGGGTTTCGCCATGTCCGAATTAAAGTATGCCTTTATGACTTTGGTGGCGCGAGTTAACCCTCATTGATGAACTTGTGTTCGCTTTTAGTATGACTAAATCGCGAACGATCTTGCCCGCCCATGAATGCCTTCGCGCGCTACCCCAGCCTGTCCGGCCGCAGCGTCTTCGTCACCGGCGGCGCCACCGGCATCGGCATGAGCCTGGTCGAGGCCTTCGCCGCCCAGGGCGCGCAGGTGGCCTTCTGCGACATCGACACGGCGGCCGGCCAGGCACTCGCGGCGCGCCTGCCCGCCAACCTGTTCCTGCCGTGCGACGTGACCGACATCCCCGCGCTCGAAGCCGCGCTCGACGCCGCCGCCGCCCGCTTCGGCCCGGTGCGCGCGCTGCTCAACAACGCCGCCAACGACCAGCGACACACGATCGAGGAGACCACGCCTGAGCAGTGGGACCTGCGCGTGGCGGTGAACCTGAAGCAGCAGTTCTTCGCCGCGCGCAAGGTGGCCGCGGGCATGAAGGCGGCGGGCGGCGGCTCCATCGTCAACTTCGGCTCCATCAGCTGGAAAGCCAAGCAGGGCGGCATGCCGGCCTACACCACCAGCAAGGCGGCGGTGCAGGGCTTGACGCGCAGCCTGGCGCGCGACTTCGGGCCCTTCAACATCCGCGTCAACACGCTGGTGCCGGGCTGGGTGATGACGGAAAAGCAGCTGCGCCTGTGGGTGGACGACCGCGGGCGCGAGGACATCGCGCGCAACCAGTGCCTGCAGCAGCCGCTGATGCCGCAGCACATCGCCAGCATGGCGCTCTTCCTCGCCGCCGACGACAGCGCGATGTGCACGGCGCAGGACTTCATCGTCGACGCCGGCTGGACCTGACGGTGGCGCACGACGCCTTCATCACGCGCCGTGCCTTCGGCCGCCTGGACGACGGCCGCGAGGTCGACGAGTACACGCTCGACGCCGGCGGCGCGATCACGCTGTCGTGTCTCACCCTCGGCGGCATCGTCCACGCGCTGCACGCACCGGGGCGCGACGGCCGCATGGCCAACGTGGTGCTGGGCTTCGCTTCGTTGCAGGACCACCTGCGCCGCAATCGCAACTTCGGCACCCTGGTGGGCCGGCATGCCAACCGCATCGCCGGCGCGCGCTTCTTGCTCGAAGGGCAGCAGGTGCGTCTCGCCGCCAACGACGGCGCCAACGCGCTGCACGGCGGCCCCGAAGGCTTCGGTGCCCGCCTCTGGCAGGCGAACCCGCTCGGCCGCCAGCCCGACGGCAGCGTGGCGCTGGAGCTTTCGCTCACCAGCGCCGACGGCGACCAGGGCTACCCGGGCGAACTGCAGGTGAGCGTGCGCTACACGCTCACGCCGGCCGACGAATGGCGGCTCGACTGGCAGGCCACCACCGACCGCACGACCGTGGTGAACCTGACCCACCACACCTACTGGAACCTGGCCGGGGTGGGCAGCGCGCTCGACCACCGCCTCACGCTGGCCGCGCAGCGCTATGCCGCGGTGGACGCCACGCTCATTCCGCAGCGCTTCGAAGCGGTGGAAGGCACGCCCTTCGACTTCCGCCAACCCGCCGCGGTGGGCGCGCGCATCCGCCAGCCGCACGAGCAGATCGTGCGCGCGCGCGGCTACGACCACCACTTCGAGATCGACCGCGAAGGCCCCGGCCTCGCCTTCGCGGCGCGGCTGGAAGACCCCGCTTCGGGCCGTGTGCTCGAGATCGCGACCACCGAACCCGGGATCCAGTTCTATTCGGGCAACTTCCTCGACGGCTCGCTCGTCGGCCGCCACGGCGCCACGCTGCGCCAGGGCGACGGCCTGTGCCTGGAGACGCAGCACCCGCCCGACGCCCCCAACCCACCCGCCCTGCCCAGCACCGTGCTGCGGCCGGGCCAGACCTTCCGCAGCACGACGGTGCACCGTCTGCGCGCCGCTTGAAGAACACAAGAAAGAGACCTGCGTCCAGCAGGCCGGTAACGCACCCCAACCTCAAGGAGACCGAAGTCATGAACCTGGACCGCAGAACCCTGATGGCCGCGCTGGCCGCCGCCGGCCTGCCGCTGCCCACGCTGGCGGCCGACAAGATCGTGCTCGGCTTCGCGCAGATCGGCGCCGAAAGCGAATGGCGCACCGCGAACACCGAGTCGATCAAGGCCAGCGCGAAGGAAGCCGGCATCGAGCTCAAGTTCTCCGACGCGCAGCAGAAGCAGGAGAACCAGATCAAGGCGATCCGCTCCTTCATCGCCCAGAAGGTGGACGTGATCGCCTTCTCGCCGGTGGTCGAGTCGGGCTGGGGCACCGTGCTGCGCGAAGCGAAGGCGGCCAAGATCCCGGTCATCCTCTCCGACCGTGCGGTCGACGAGAAGGACGACAGCCTGTGGGTCACCTTCATGGGCTCGGACTTCGTCGAGGAAGGCCGCAAGGCCGGCCGCTGGCTGCTGCAGAACTACAAGGGCCAGGGCGACGTGAACATCGTCGAGCTGCAGGGCACGGTGGGCTCGGCGCCGGCGATCGACCGCAAGAAGGGCTTCGAGGAGATCATCAAGGCGCAGCCGCGCTTCAAGATCACGCGCTCGCAGACCGGTGACTTCACGCGCGCCAAGGGCAAGGAGGTGATGGAAGCCTTCCTGAAGGCCGAAGGCAGGAAGATCAACGTGCTCTACGCGCACAACGACGACATGGCCATCGGCGCCATCCAGGCCATCGAGGAAGCGGGCCTGAAGCCGGCGAAGGACATCACCATCATCTCGGTCGACGCCGTGAAGGGCGCGTTCGAGGCCATGATCGCCGGCAAGCTGAACGTCAGCGTCGAATGCAGCCCGCTGCTCGGGCCCCAGCTGATGCAGGCGGTGAAGGACCTGAAGGCCGGCAAGACGCTGCCCAAGCGCATCGTCACCAAGGAAGGCATCTTCCCGGCCGAGGTGGCGGCGAAGGAGTTCCCCAACAGGAAGTACTGAGCCCGTGACCGGACCGGTGGTCCTGGAGGCGCGCGGCCTGGCGCGCGCCTTCACCGGTGTGCTGGCGCTCGACGGCGTGGACCTCGTGCTGCGCGCGGGCGAGGTGCACGCGTTGATGGGGCAGAACGGTGCCGGCAAGTCCACCCTCATCAAGGTGCTCACCGGCGTCTACCCGGCCGACCGCGGCACGCTGCGGCTGGACGGCGCCGAGGTGCGCCCGGCCACGCCGGCGGCGGCGCAGCGGCTGGGCATCAGCACCGTCTACCAGGAGGTGAACCTCTGCCCGAATCTTTCGGTGGCGGAGAACCTCTACGCTGGCCGCTACCCGCGGCACGGCGCGGCGGGGCTGTGGCGCATCGACCGCCGGCGCATGCACGAGCAGGCCCGCACGCTGCTGCAGCGGCTGCAGCTGGAGGTGGACGTCACGCGCACGCTGGCCTCGTTTCCGGTCGCGGTGCAGCAGATGGTGGCCATCGCGCGCGCGCTGGCCGTGCAGGCGCGCGTGCTGGTGCTCGACGAGCCTACCTCCAGCCTCGACGAAGACGAGGTGCAGCGCCTGTTCGCGCTGCTGAAGCGGCTGCGCGACGAAGGCATGGCCATCCTCTTCGTCACCCACTTCCTGGACCAGGTCTACGCCATTGCCGACCGCATCACCGTGCTGCGCAACGGTCGCCCGGTGGGCGAGTGGCCGACCGCCGAACTGCCGGCGGCGGCGCTGATCCAGGCCATGGTGGGCCGTGAACTCGGCGCCGCCGCCACGCGCAAGCACCGCGACGCCGGCGCCGAGCCGCGGCTGGAGCTGAAGGGCTTCGGCCGCCGCGGCCTGCTGCGCCCGCTGGACCTGTCGGTGCGCGCCGGCGAAGTGCTGGGCCTGGCCGGCCTGCTGGGCTCCGGCCGCACCGAACTCGCCAGGTTGCTGTTCGCACTCGAGACCCCCGACAGCGGCGAGCTGCGCCTGCGCGGCCAGCCGCTGCGCCTGGCCGGGCCGCTGCAGGCGCTGCGCCAGCGCATGGCGCTGTGCCCGGAAGAGCGCAAGTTCGACGGCATCGTCGGTGAGCTCTCGGTGCGCGCCAACATCGTGCTCGCGCTTCAGGCGCGCAACGGCGTGCTGCGGCGCCTGCCGCGCGCGGCGCAGGAAGCGCTGGCGCGCCGCTTCGTCGAACGCCTGGGCATCAAGACCACCGACCTGGAGACGCCGGTGGCGCGCCTGTCGGGCGGCAACCAGCAGAAGGTGGTGCTGGCGCGCGCGCTGGCCACCGAGCCCGAGCTGCTGATCCTGGACGAGCCCACGCGCGGCATCGACGTCGCCGCCAAGCAGGAGGTGCTGGACGAGATCCTGGCGCTGGCCGACGCCGGCCTGTCGGTGCTGTTCATCTCCTCCGAGATCGAGGAGGTGGTGCGCGTGGCCGACCGCGTGGCCGTGCTGCGCGACCGCCGCAAGGTGGGCGAACTGCCCGGCCCCGCCACCGAGCAGGCGGTGTTCCACACGATCGCGGCGGGGGCCGCCTGATGCGCGCCGTCGCGACCCACCGCCTGTTCTGGCCCGCCGCCACGCTGGTGCTGCTGCTGGCCGTGAACGCGGTCTTCAACCCCGGCTTCTGGCACCTGCAGTGGCGCGACGGCCACCTCTACGGCAGCGTGGTCGACATCCTCAACCGCGCTTCGCCGCTGGCGGTGGTGGCGCTGGGCATGACGCTGGTCATCGCCACCCGCGGCATCGACATCTCGGTGGGCGCGGTGGTGGCCATCTGCGCGGCGGCGGCGGCCTGGATGATCGGCGGCCGCCTGGTGCTGGAAGGCGGCACCCAGCACTACGTGAGCCGGCTGCCGATGGGCGTGGCCATCGCCGGCGCGCTGGCGCTGGGCGCGCTGTGCGGGCTGTGGAACGGCCTGCTCGTGGCGCGCGTGGGCATGCAGCCCATCATCGCGACGCTGATCCTCATGGTGGCCGGGCGCGGCATCGCGCAGCTCATCACCAACGGCCAGATCATCACCATCTATTACGCGCCCTACTTCTTCATCGGCAACGGCTTCCTGCTCGGGCTGCCTTTCGCGCTGTGGCTGGCCGGCGCGCTGTGGCTGCTGCTGCACCTGGCGCTGACGCGCAGCGCCCTGGGCCTGTTCGTGGAAGCCATCGGCGTCAACCCGGCGGCGGCGCGCCTGGCCGGCGTGCCCGAACGGCTGATCACGGTGTGCGTCTACGCCTTCTGCGGCTTCGCCGCCGGCCTGGCCGGGCTGGTGGTGAGCAGCAACGTGAAGAGCGCCGACGGCAACAACGCCGGCCTGCTGCTGGAGCTGGACGCCATCCTCGCCGTCACGCTGGGCGGCACCGCGCTCACCGGCGGTCGCTTCAGCCTGGCCGGCAGCGTGCTGGGCGCGCTGGTGATCCAGACCCTGACGACCACGATCTACTCGATCGGCGTGCCGCCCGAGGTGAACCTGGTGGTGAAGGCGGCGGTGGTGTTCGTGGTGATGCTGCTGCAATCGGCCGAGTTCCGCGCCGCGCTGCGCGGCTGGGCGGTGCGCGGGGCGCCGACGTGACGATGAAGCGCGTCTCCGCCCAGGCGCTGCCCACGCTGGGTGCCTGCGCCGTGTTCGCGGTCGCCTGGGGCTACGGCGCTCTCGCCTATCCGGCCTTCGCTTCGCTGCAGGTGTTCCTGAACCTGGTGATCGACAACGCCTTCCTGCTCATCGTGGCGGTGGGCATGAGCTTCGTCATCCTCTCCGGCGGCATCGACCTCTCGGTGGGCTCGGTGATCGCGCTGTCGACCATGGTCTCGGCGGCGCTGGTGGAGCGCCAGCACTGGAGCGCGGCGCAGACCATTCCGCTCGTGCTGGCCCTGGGCACCGCGTTCGGCGCCTTCATGGGCTGGCTCGTCATGCGCTTCCGACTGCAGCCCTTCATCGTCACGCTGGCCGGCATGTTTCTGGCGCGCGGGCTGTGCTACCTGATCAGCATCGACTCGATCAGCATCACCGACCCCGGCTACACGCACATCGCGCAGGCGCGCATCGAGCTGGCGGGCGAGGGCAGCGCCTCGCTCACCGTGGGCGCATTGCTCGCGCTGGCGGTGCTGGCCGCGGGGCTGCTGCTGGCGCGTGGCACCGAGTTCGGCCGCACGGTCTACGCCATCGGCGGCAGCGAGGCTTCGGCGCTGCTGATGGGGCTGCCCGTGGCGCGCACCACGGTGCTGGTGTACACGCTCTCGGGCTTCTGCTCGGCGCTGGCCGGCGTGGTGTTCACCTTCTACACGCTGTCGGGCTACGGGCTGCACGCGGTGGGGCTGGAGCTGGACGCCATCGCCGCGGTGGTGATCGGCGGCACGCTGCTGTCCGGCGGCGTGGGCTCGCTGGCGGGCACGCTGGTGGGGGTGGGCATCCTGGGCGTGATCCAGACGCTGATCAGCTTCGACGGCAGCCTGTCCTCCTGGTGGACGCGTATCGTCATCGGCGCGCTGCTGTTCGTCTCGTGCCTGCTGCAGCGGCTGTTCGAATGGCGGGGGGAAAGGCGATGAGCGACGTCGAGGTGTTGTGGCCCGCAGAGGCCGAGCTGGGCGAAGGCACCTGCTGGTCGGTGCGCGAGCAGGCGCTGTGGTGGGTGGACATCCTGGGCCGCCGGCTGCACCGCTGGCGCGCCGCCGACGGCGAGCGCCGCAGCTGGGACTTCGCGACCGAGATCTCGGCGGTGGCCGAGTGTGCCCACCAGCCCGGCCTGGTGGTGGCGCTGCGCCAGGGCCTGGCGCACTTCGACCCTGCACGGCCCGAGCCGCTGCGCTGGCTGCACAAGCCGCCCGAAGAGCCGGCGGCGAATCGCTTCAACGACGGCAAGTGCGACCCGCAAGGTCGCTTCTGGGCCGGCAGCATGGACTTCGACTGCAAGGCGCCCACCGGCGCGCTCTACATGCTGGAAGCGGGCGGCCGCCACGCGCGCCATGCGCTGGGTTTTGCCGTCACCAACGGACCGGCGTGGAGCGCCGACGGCCGCACGATGTGGGTCAACGACACCGTGCCCGGCTGGGTCCGAGCGTTCGACTTCGACCCCGCGACCGGCGCGCTGGCCAACGGCCGGCCCTGGCTGCGCCTGGCCAAGGGCGACGGTTTTCCTGACGGCATGACCACCGACGCCGAAGGCCGGTTGTGGATCTGCCACTGGGGTGGCAGCTGCATCACCGCACACGACCCGCGCGACGCGCGCGAACTGGCACGCCTGCACCTGCCCGCGAGCCAGATCACCAACTGCGCCTTCGGGGGCGCCGACCTGAAGACGCTGTACGTCACCAGCGCGCGCGTCGGCCTTTCACAGGCGCAGCTGGAACGCGAGCCGCTGGCCGGCGCGCTGTTCGCGGTGCCGATGGAAGCGCCCGGCGTTCCCGCCAGCCTGTTCGGTTCAGCCGCCGTTCCAGCGCGCCACCAGTAGCGTCGCGCGGCGCTGCACCTCGGCCGCTTCGAGCCCCGGCACGTAAAGCGAAGAACCCACGCCCGCCGCCGCCGCGCCGGCGGCGCGAAAGGCGGCGATGTTCGCTTCGCCGACGCCGCCCACGCTGACGAACAGCGTGTCCGGCGGAAACACCGCGCGCCAGGCCTTCAGCACCGGCGGGCCCAGCATCTCCGAAGGGAAGAGCTTCAGCGCGTCGGCCCCCGCGGCCAGCGCGTTGAAGCCTTCGCTGGGCGTGGCGACGCCGGGCACCGAGATCAGGCCCCGTTCCTTCGTGCGGCGCACGACGGTGGCGTCGAAGTTCGGCGACAGCACCAGCCGCGCGCCGGCGTCGGCAACCGCGTCCACGTCGGCGTGCGTGAGCACGGTGCCGGCGCCCACCAGCGCCTGCGAGCCCACTTCGCGCGCCAGCAGCGCGATGCTCTGCAAGGGCTGCGGCGAATTGAGCGGCACTTCGATCGTGCGCACGCCGCCTGCCAGCAGCGCGTGCGCCACCGCCAGCACTTCGGCCGGCTGCACGCCGCGCAGGATGGCGACCACGCCTTCGAGCACGGGCTTCTCGGGGCTCATCGTTCAGGTCTCCTTGACCAAGCCGGCCGCGACGGCCAGGCGCCACTGGCCGCGCACGGTGGCGTCGGCCGGGGCTTCTTCGGTGGCGATGCCGGCGATCGCGAAGGCCTGCGCGTAGCGCGCCACGAGCGCGGGCTCGCCGAGCAGCGTGACTTGTGCGGGCCGCTGCAGGCGCGTGGCGCCGCCGATCTCGGCGCCGATCAGCAGGCCGGAAAGGAAGTCGGGAAGCGCGGCGGCCGGCAGGCGGTCCATCAGCCCGGCGGTGCGGGCGGCGAACAGCGCGTGCAGCAGGCCGGCGTGTTCGGCCAGCCCCAGGCGCACACCGCGGTCGAAGGCGGCGGCGTCTGGCGCCTCGCCGAAGCGCATGAGGCGGCCCAGGATGGAGTGCTGCGTGAACAGCGCGTAGGCCTCGCCGGTCATCCAGGTCTGGAAGCGCTCGATGGCACCGGCCGGGCCGCTCCAGGCCCACTTGCTGTGGGTGCCGGGCAGCACGCAGCAGCGGCCCGCCGGCAGGTGGGCGCCCCAGAGCTGCGTTTCCTCGCCGCGCATCACGTCGTCCTGGCCGTCGGCGCCGATGCCATGGAGGCCCGGCACGATGTGCAGCACGCAACCGGGCCGCACCGGCACCGGCAGCAGGTGCGAAGCCGCTTCGGCCAGCGTGGCCGGGCACTCCAGGTAGGGCGCCTCCTGCCAGCCCTGGCGGCTGCCGACCATGCCGCTGGCCAGCAGCGCGATGGCCGGGTGCCGGTCCAGCCAGTCGCCCACCAGCGTGAGCAGGGCTTCGGCGAAGCGGCGCTCGGGCACCGCCATCACGCCGCACGCGCCGGCACGCGTGGCCTGCACCTGTCCGCCGGGGCCCAGCAGGCAGGCGCGCAGGTTGGAGGTGCCCCAGTCGAGCGCGATCAGCTGGCCCATGGCCGGCAGTGTAGAGGTCGGGGCACCTGCGCCATTCCGCAGCCCTGCCGGCCTTCATCGACCACGACCCGAGCAGTGGCATTTGACAGCGCCGCCGCGAGGAGGATGCTTGGCGCCCCCGTTTACAGGAGGCCACCATGCTGGAGACCTTGCGGCCCGACCCCACCTTCCACGCCTCGCCCCGGCTGGCCATGGAGGCGCCCCGCGAGCGCATCGCCTACACCGCGCTGCTGTCGCCCGACGGGTCCCGGCCCGACGCGCTGGCCGTGGTCGACGTCGACCCGGGCTCCCCCACCTACAGCCAGGTCCTGCACCGGCTCGACATGCCCTACAAGGGCGACGAGTTCCATCACTTCGGATGGAATGCCTGTTCCTCGGCGCTGTCGCCGATGTCCGGCCATGCGTTCGTGAAGCGGCGCTACCTCGTCATCCCCGGCATCCGCTCGTCGCGCATCTACGTGGTGGACACGCAGCCCGACCCGCGCAAGCCGACGCTGGCCAAGGTGATCGAGCCGGAGGAAGTGCTGCGCAAGACCGGCTACTCCCGGCCGCACACCACGCACTGCGGGCCCGAGGGCATCTACATCAGCACGCTCGGTGGCGGCGGTGCCGACGGCACGCAGGGACCGGCGGGCGTGTTCCTGATGGACTGCGAGACTTTCGAGATCCTCGGCAAGTGGGAAATCGACCGCGGTCCGCAGCAGCTGCACTACGACTTCTGGTGGAACCTGCCGCGCGACTACATGGTGTCCAGCGAGTGGGGCCGTCCGCCGCAGTTCGAGAACGGGATCGTGGCCGAGGACCTGCTGGCCAACAAGTACGGCCACCAGCTGCACTTCTGGGACCTGCGCGGGCGCCGGCACCTGCAGACCATCGACCTCGGCGCCAACCACCAGATGGCGCTGGAAGTGCGGCCCGCGCACGACCCGACGCGCGAATACGGCTTCCTGGGCGTGGTGGTCGACACCACCAACCTGGAAGGTTCGGTCTGGACCTGGTGGCGCGAGAAAGGGAAGTTCCACGCCCGCAAGACGGCGACCATCGCACCGGAGCCGGCCGACAAGTCGCTGCTGCCGCCGCTGCTGCAGGGCTTCGGCGCGGTGCCGCCGCTGATCAGCGACATCGACCTCTCGCTCGACGATCGCTTCCTCTACGTGGCCTGCTGGGGCACGGGTGAGCTGAAGCAGTTCGACGTCACCGACCCGATGGCGCCGAAGCCCACCGGCAGCGTGCGCCTGGGCGGCATCGCCCGCCACGAAAAGCTGCCCTCCGGGCGGGCGTTCCCGGGCGGCCCGCAGATGACCGAGATCAGCCGCGACGGCAAGCGCGTGTACTTCACCAACGGCCTGTACAGCCGCTGGGACGCGCAGTTCTACCCCGCTGGCGTGCCGGGCGTGCAGGTGATGTGCAACGTCGGCGCCGACGGCGGCCTCGCGCTCGACCCCGAGTTCTGCGTGGACTTCGGGCCCGACTTCGGCGCTCACCAGATCCGCCTGGAGGGCGGTGACTGCTCGACCGATTCCTTCTGCTACCCCTCGGCATGAAATGACCCCCAACACGCCTTCGGCGTGGTCCCCCCGAGGGGGATCAGGCCTCTCCGGGCGGCCGAGCGAGGCCTGAGATGTGGGGCACCGAGGCGGCCGCCTGGGCGGGTGTGGCCGGCCTCGGCATCTATCACGGCCTGAACCCGGGCATGGGCTGGCCGCTGGCCGTCGCCAACGGCCTGGCGGCGCGCCGCGATGCCGCCGTGTTCGCCACCGTGCTGCCGCTGGGGGTGGGTCACCTGCTGGCGATGGCGGCCGCGCTGTTGCCCTTCACGCTGCTCGCCTGGTACGTGGAGTGGGGCCGCACGCTGCGCATCGGCACCGGCTTGCTGGTGCTCGGGGTGGGCGTGTGGCGCCTGGTGCGGCCCCGGCATCCGCGCTTCCTGGCGCGCGTGCCGCCGACGCGTCTGGCCTGGTGGTCGTTCCTGATGGCCACGGCCCACGGCGCGGGGCTGATGCTGGTGCCCATCGCACTCGGCCTGTGCGCTGACGAGGCGTCGCGACAGGGTCACATCACGATCGCGGCCGGCATGACCATCGCGGTGCTGATGGCGCTGGTCCACACGGCCGCGATGATCGTCTGCGGCCTGCTGCTCGCCTGGGGGGTCTACCGGTGGCTCGGGCTGCGCTTCCTGAACCGGGGCTGGTTCAACCTGGAAGCGGTCTGGGCCTCCAGCCTCGTGCTGACGGGTCTGGTCGCCTCGGGGCTGGCCTGGATGGCACCGCCAGGCGGCCATTGAGGCCCGCGGCGCGCAGGCCGCACCTTAGATCGACATCTTCTGCCGCACCCCTTCGGCTTCCATGTCGGCGCCGCGGCCGCGGGCGACGATCTCGCCGCGTTCCATCACCAGGTACTGGTCGGCCAGCTCGGCGGCGAAGTCGTAGTACTGCTCCACCAGCACGATGGCCATGGTCTTGCGGTCGGCCAGCATGCGGATCACGCGGCCGATGTCCTTGATGATCGAAGGCTGGATGCCTTCGGTCGGCTCGTCCAGCATCAGCAGCTTCGGTCCCGCGGCGAGCGCGCGTGCAATCGCCAGCTGCTGCTGCTGGCCGCCGGAAAGGTCGCCGCCGCGGCGGTGGATGAACTGCTTGAGGATGGGGAACAGCTCGAACAGCTCGGGCGGGATGCGCGTGCCGGCAGGGCGCGATGCCAGGCCCATGCGCAGGTTCTCTTCCACCGTCAGGCGGCCGAAGATCTCGCGCCCCTGCGGCACGTAGCCGATGCCGCGGCGCACGCGGTCGTACGGTGTCGCCTTCGTGATGTCCTGGCCGTCGAGCTTCACGCTGCCGGTCTTCACCGGCACCACGCCCATCAGGCTCTTCAGCAGCGTGGTCTTGCCGACGCCGTTGCGGCCCAGCACCACGGTGACTTCGCCGACGCGCGCCTCGAAGCCCAGTTGGCGCAGGATGTGGCTGCCGCCGTAGTACTGGTTCAGGCCTTCGACCTGCAGAAGCGCTTCAGCGGCCAAGGTACACCTCGACGACCTTCTCGTTGGCCTGCACTTCGGAGAGCAGGCCTTCGGCGAGCACGCTGCCTTCGTGCAGCACGGTGACCTTCTTCTTCCCTTCGGTGAGCTGGTCGACGAACTTCATGTCGTGTTCCACCACCACCAGGCTGTGCTGGCCTTCCAGGCTGAGGAAGAGTTCGGCGGTGCGTTCGGTCTCCTCGTCGGTCATGCCGGCCACCGGTTCGTCCAGCAGCAGCAGCTTGGGGTCCTGCATCAGCAGCATGCCGATCTCCAGCCACTGCTTCTGGCCGTGGCTCAGCAGCCCGGCCACGCGCTGAGCCTCGTCCTTCAGGTGGATGAGCGCCAGCACCTCGCCGATGCGGTCGAGCTGCGCGCCCGAAAGGCGGCTGAAGAGCGAGGCGCGCACGCGGCGGTCGGCCTTGAGCGCGAGTTCGAGGTTCTCGAACACGGAAAGCTGTTCGTAGACCGTGGGCTTCTGGAACTTGCGGCCGACACCGATCTGCGCGATCTCGGGTTCCTTCAGGCGCAGCAGGTCGATGTTGCTGCCGAAGAAGACCTTGCCGGCGTCGGGCGTGGTCTTGCCGGTGATGCAGTCCATCATCGTCGTCTTGCCGGCGCCGTTGGGGCCGATGATGCAGCGCAGCTCGCCCACGTTGATGGCCAGGCTCAAGGCGTTGAGCGCCTTGAAGCCGTCGAAGCTGACGGTGATGTCTTCCAGGTAGAGCGCCACGCCGTGCGCGAAGTCGGGCTCGGGGCCGACCAGGCGGCCGTAGCTGGCGCCGCGACCGCCGCTGCCCTGGGGCTGCTTCTCCTGTTTCTCGCGCCATTCGCGCAGTCGGCGCGCGCCTTCCTCCAGCTGGTCGGGGGTCATGAGCGCGTTTCCTTCTTGCGCTTGAGCAGGCCCACCACGCCGTCGGGCAGGAACAGCGTCACGGCGATGAACAGGGCGCCCAGGAAGTAGAGCCAGAATTCGGGGAACGCGACCGTGAACCAGCTCTTGGCGCCGTTGACGAAGAAGGCGCCGACGATGGGGCCGATGAGCGTGGCGCGCCCGCCCACCGCGGTCCAGATGGCGATCTCGATGCTCGCCGCCGGGCTCATCTCGCCCGGGTTGATGATGCCCACCTGCGGCACGTAGAGCGCGCCGGCCACGCCGCACATCACGGCCGAAAGCGTCCAGATGGAAAGCTTGTAGGCCACCGGGTCGTAGCCGGTGAACATGACGCGGCTCTCGGCGTCGCGCACCGCCTGCAGCACGCGGCCGTACTTGCTGTGCACGATGACGCGCGCCATCACGAAGAAGCCGATCAGCACCATGCCCGAGAGCGCGCACAGGAAGGCGCGCATGCCCGGCGTGGCGATGGGAATGTCCAGGATGCGCTTGAAGTCGGTGAAGCCGTTGTTGCCGCCGAAGCCGGTCTCGTTGCGGAAGAACAGCAGCATCGCGGCGAAGGTGAGCGCCTGCGTGATGATCGAGAAGTACACGCCCTTGATGCGGCTTCGGAAGGCGAAGAAGCCGAACACGAAGGCCAGCAGACCCGGCACCAGCACCACCAGCAGCGCCTGGGCGACGAAGCTGTCGCTCAAGCCCCAGTGCCAGGGGAAGGCCTTCCAGTTCAGGAACACCATGAAGTCGGGCATCGGCAGGCGGTACTGGCCGTCGCTGCCGATCTGGCGCATCAGGTACATGCCCATCGCGTAGCCGCCGAGGGCGAAGAACAGCCCGTGGCCGAGCGAGAGGATGCCGGTGTAGCCCCAGATCAGGTCCATCGCCAGCGCGCAGATGGCGTAGCAGAGGATCTTGCCGGTGAGCGCCACGTAGTAGTCGGAGAGGTGCAGCGCGCTGCCTTCGGGCACCGCCAGCGACAGCACCGGGATCAGCACCGCGACCACGCCGGTGGCGGCGAACACCGCCAGCCAGCCCTTGAACCCCAGCATCGTCCTCATCAGGAGTCCCTCCGCCCTGCGGGCTGCGGGATGAGCGCTTGGAAGCGGCCTGGCGCGCTCATGCCTCGGCGCTCCGGCCCTTCAGCGCGAACAGGCCCTGCGGCCGCTTCTGGATGAAGACGACGATCAGCACCAGCACCATGATCTTGGCCAGCACCGCGCCGGCCACCCCTTCGAGCAGCTTGTTGACGATGCCCAGGCCGAGCGCCGCGTACACGGTGCCCGCGAGCTGGCCGACACCGCCCAGCACCACCACCATGAAGCTGTCGACGATGTAGCCCTGGCCGAGGTCGGGGCCCACGTTGCCCACCTGGCTGAGCGCGCAGCCCGCGAGGCCGGCGATGCCGGCGCCGAGCGCGAACGCGTAGGTGTCCACGCGCGCGGTGTTCACGCCCATGCAGCTGGCCATGCGGCGGTTCTGCGTGACCCCGCGCACGAACAGGCCCAGCCGCGTCTTCGAGATCAGCAGCGCCATGCCCAGCAGCACCGCGGCCGCGAAGACGAGGATGGCGATGCGGTTGAAGGGCAGCGTCAGGTTGGGCAGCACCTGCACGCCGCCGGACAGGAAGGCCGGGTTCTCGACGCCCACGTTCTGGGCGCCGAAGACCGAGCGCACCGCCTGCATCAGCATCAGGCTGATGCCCCAGGTGGCCAGCAGCGTCTCCAGCGGCCGGCCGTAGAGCCAGCGGATCACGCTGCGTTCCAGCGCCGCGCCCACCAGCGCACTGGCCAGGAAGCTGGCCGGCACGGCGGCCGCGATGTACCAGTCGAAGGCGCCCGGCAGGTTCGCCTTGAAGAAGTTCTGCACCAGGTAGGTGGCGTAGGCGCCGATCATCATCAGCTCGCCGTGCGCCATGTTGATGACGCCCATCAGGCCGTAGGTGATGGCCAGGCCCAGCGCCACCAGCAGCAGGATCGAGCCCAGGCTGGCACCGGTGAACAGCACGCCCAGCTTCTCGCCCCAGGCCAGGCGCGACTGCACGCTGTCCAGCGAGGCGGCGAGCGCGGCCTTCACCTCGGGGTCGGTCTCGGCGGCGGTGCGTTCCATCAGCAGCGACTTGGTCGCCGGCTGGTCGCTGCCGGCCAGCAGCCTGGCGGCGGCCAGCCGCTTGGTCCTGTCGGACGAGCTGATCAGCACGGCGGCCTTCAGCAGCCCGAGCTGGACCTTCAGCGCGGCGTCGCTCTCCGCGGCCTCGGCCTTCTCGATCAGCACCAGCTTGCCTTCCTCGGCCTCGTCCTTGAGTTCGGCGATGGCCTTCGCGCGCAAGGCGCGGTCGGGCGAGAAGAGCTGCAGCGCGGCGAGCGCGGACTCCAGCTCGCGCCGCATGCGGTTGTTGTTGACCACGTCCTCGGCACCGTCGGGCAGCGTGGCGGCCGCGTCGCTGCCCGCGACGGTGGTCTTGCCGTCGTGCACGATGAAGGCCTTGCCACCGGCGAGCTTCACCTCGTCGGCCAGCAGCGCCTGCACGAACGCGCCCAGCGCCGGGTCGGCGGCGGTCACCGCCTCGTTCAGCGCCGCGATGCGCGCGTCGCTTTCGCCGGCCGCGATGCGGGCCGCGTGTTCGGGCGTGAGGGCCGCCGCGGCGGCGGCCCAGGCAAGAAGAAGGCCTCCGAAGAGGCCTTGCAGCCACTTCATCGGCTTACTTCTTGGCCATCATTTCAGGCTCGTCCTTCTTGCCCTTGTTCTCGGGGATGAACGGGCTCCAGGGCTGGGCCTTCACGGGGCCCGGCGTCTTCCACACCACGTTGAACTGGCCGTCGGCCTTCACCTCGCCGATGAACACGCTCTTGTGCAGGTGGTGGTTCTTCTCGTCCATCTTGCTGACGATGCCGCTGGGCGCCTTGAAGGTCTGGCCGGCCATCGCCGCGATCACCTTGTCGGTGTCGGTGCTCTTGGCCTTGGTCACCGCCTGCACCCACATGTTGAAGCCGATGTAGCTGGCTTCCATCGGGTCGTTGGTGAGCGGCTTGTCCTTGTGGCCGGCGATGCCCTTGGCCTTCGCGTAGGCGCTCCACTTCTTGATGAACTCGTCGTTCGTCGGGTTCTTGATCGACATGAAGTAGTTCCATGCCGCCAGGTGGCCCACCAGGGGCTTGGCGTCGACGCCGCGCAGTTCCTCCTCGCCCACCGAGAAGGCCACCACCGGCACGTCGGTCGCCTTCAGGCCCTGGTTGCCCAGTTCCTTGTAGAAGGGCACGTTCGAGTCGCCGTTGATGGTGGAGACCACCGCCGTCTTCTTGCCTTCGGCGGCGAACTTCTTGATCTTGGCGATGATGCTCTGGTAGTCGGAGTGCCCGAACGGGGTGTACTCCTCCATGATGTCGGCGTCCTGGATGCCCTTGCTGTGCAGGAACGAACGCAGGATCTTGTTGGTGGTGCGCGGGTACACGTAGTCGGTGCCCAGCAGCACGAAGCGCTTGGCGCTGCCGCCGTCCTTGCTCATCAGGTATTCCACCGCGGGAATGGCCTGCTGGTTGGGCGCCGCGCCGGTGTAGAACACGTTCTTGCTGAGCTCTTCGCCTTCGTACTGCACGGGGTAGAACAGCAGGCCGTTGAGCTCTTCGACCACCGGCAGCACGCTCTTGCGCGACACGCTGGTCCAGCAGCCGAAGATGGCGGCGACCTTGTCCTTGCTGATCAGCTGGCGGGTCTTCTCTGCGAACAGCGGCCAGTTCGAGGCCGGGTCCACGACCACGGGCTCGAGCTTCTTGCCCAGCAGGCCGCCCTTGGCGTTGACCTCGTCGATCGCCATCAGAATGGTGTCCTTGAGCACCGTTTCCGAGATGGCCATCGTGCCCGACAGCGAATGCAGCACGCCGACCTTGATGGTCTCCTGCGCGTGCGCGGACGAAAGGCCCAGGGCCAGCGTGGCCGCGGCCAGCGCCTGCAAAGTGAACGTACGACGGTTCTGCGACATGTGGTTTCCCCTCCTGGCGAGGTCTGTTGAACGAGACGGAGCGAAGGCTAGGGGTCGGTCCCCTGGCGGCCAATACGACAGATGACGTATCACCTCGTCCGATGACCGATCCCTCGCTGCCCCTGGACCCCGCGGTGCTGGGCGCGCTGCTGGAGCGCATGCCGCTGGGCGCCGGGCTGTGGGATGCCGAGATGCGCAACCTCTGGGCCAACGAAATGCTGTCGCAGTGGTACGGCGTGGAGCCGGCGGCGCTGCGCGGGCGCCCGATCGTCGAGATGGTGGGCGCCGAAGGCCTGGCCGCGCGCCGCGAGCACTTCATGGCGGCGGTGCGGGGCCGCGCCCAATCCTACGAGGCCGGCTTGAACACGCCCGCCGGCAAGCGCCGGCTGCAGGTGCACCTGGTGCCGGCCCACCACCCGGCGCTGCCGCCGGGCTCGGTGCTGGGCGTGGCGGTCGACATCACCGACCCGCGCCGGGCCGAACGCGAACAGCGCCTGCTGTACGAGAAGACGCCGGCGATGCTGCTTTCTCTGGACCGCGACGGCCTGCTGCTGGCGGCCAGCGACCGCTGGGTGGAAAAGATCGGCTGCCCGCGCGACGAACTCATCGGCCGCCCGCTGACCGAGCGTTTCACCGAAGAATCGCGCCGGCGCGCGCTGAAGTTCGGCCTGCCGGCGCTGCGGCGCGACGGCCGCATCGACCGCTGGGCCTTCGAACTGGTGTGTCAAGACGGGCGCCACCTGCACGTGCTGCTGTCGGCCGTGCTGGAGGAAGGCGACGGCGAGACGCGCGCTCTGGCCGCCGTCGAAGACATCACCGAAGTGCTGGCGCGCGCCGCCGAACTGCGGCGCGAACAGGAACTGCGGCTCGAAGTGGAGCGCCACGCGCGCGAAATCGACGCGCTGCTGGCCGAACGCACGCGCATGATCGACGTGCTCGCGCACGAAGTGCGGCAGCCGCTGAACAACGCTTCGGCGGCGCTGCAGAGCGCCGCCGCGCTGCTGGCCTCGCGCGGCGAGGCCGGCGCCTCCGAGCGGCTGCGCCGCGCGCAGGACGTGCTGGGCGCCGTGCTCTCCGGCGTGGACAACACGCTGGCGGCGGCCTCGCTGCTGTCGGGTTCGGCGCCGCCGGCGCTGGCTGACATGGACATCGACACGGTGCTGGCGCTGACCATCGCCGACCTGCGGCCCGACGACCGGCCGCGCGTGAAGGTGGAGCGCCACACCACCACGCGCGCCGCGGCGATGGACGTGGGCCTGCTGCGGCTGGCGCTGCGCAACCTGCTGGCCAACGCGCTGACCCACTCGCCGCCAGGCGCACCGGTGACCGTGCGCGTGGCCGACAGCGACGAGCCGCTGGCGCTGCTGCTGGACGTGGCCGACCAGGGCCCGGGCATCGCGCCCGAACTGCTGCCGCGACTGTTCCAGCGCGGCGCGCGCGACCCCCGCCTGGCGCCCGAGTCCAGTCACGGGCTGGGGCTGTACATCGTGCGGCGCGCGCTCGAACTGCAGGGCGGACGCGCGCGCGTGCTGGAAACCGGTCCCGGCGGCACGACGATGCGGCTGGAACTGGTGCAGGCCGGCGCCGTGTAGGGCGCCGGGCGGTGGGCTTCAGCCCGGCGAGAGCGGGGCGCGGAACAGGTAGCCCACGCGTGATTTCGACTGCAGCGGCACCAGCATGGGCGTCGCACGCTCGATGCGGCGGCGCAGGCGGTAGATGGTGGCGTTCAGGCTGTCGTCGCCTTCGCCGTTGGCGCCATGGCCCAGGCGCTGGCGCAGCGTCTCGCGGCTCACGGTCTGGCCGGCGGCTTCCAGGAAGCATTCCAGCACCGCCAGGTCGGCTTCGCTGAGCGGGATGCGCGCACCGTCGGGCGCGATGAGCTCGCGCGCACGGCGGTCCAGCTTCCAGGGTGTCTTCAGCGCCTTGCCCTCGGGGCGGGCGCGCCGGTAGACGGCCTGGATGGCGAGCGCCACCTGCTCGAACTGCACCGGCTTGGCCAGCACCATGTCGGCGCCGGCGGCCAGCACGGCGGTGAACACCTCGGGCGCCACCTGGCCCGACACCACCAGCACGCCGGCGTCGCTGCGCATGCGCAGGATCTTGATCAACTGCACCCCGTCCACGCCTGGCAGCACCAGGTCGACGACGTAGAAGTCGTGGCCGTAGGCACCGTCGTCGGCCAGCAGGGCGTTGCTGTCGGTGAAGACCTGAACATCGACACCCTGGTCCCGCAGGTGCTGGGCCAGGTATTCGTTGAACTCGAGATCGTCGTCGATCAGCGCGAGGGACTTCGGCAACATGAGCATGTCAATTCTGACGCGGCGGGTCGAACGTCACCAAGTTTTCCGGTCAGATTCGGGCTTGAGGATATAGGGGTTGGTTGCGTTTTTGTTGAATGCTTATTTCTGATTCAAGCCCGAATTTCTAGGGTCGATAAGCAGCGGATCGATGGCAGACCAGCGACGATGAAAGGAGACCGAAGAGGATGGCCGCGTTTCGACTGTTGACCCGCATGGTCTGGTTCTCCGGACTGGCGGCCGCCTGTCTGCTGGCGGCCGCCACCTGGATGGGCAGCGACCTGGCACGCGGCGCCATGCACCGCGGGCAGGACGCGCGCGAAGTGGTGGCCGACGTGCTGCCGCCGCCGCTGTACCTGGTGGAACTGCGCCTGCTGCTCGAGATGGTGGCCAGCGGCTCGGTCGGCCCCGAGGCGGCAGCCGTCGAACGCGACCGCCTGGCCGGGGCGTACCGCGCGCGCCTGGCGCACTGGCACCAACACGAATCCCACCTGCCGGCGCACGAACTGCTGGACCGCCCGCAGGCCGCCGCCGAACGGCTGCTGGCTGCCGCCGGTCCGCTGCTGCAGGCGGCGCGCGCAGGCGACTCCGAAGCCACCGCGGCGGCACTCCAGCGCGTGCATGCCCTCTACCTGGAACACCGGCGTGCGGTCGACGCCACCGTGCGCCATGCCAATGCCTATGCCGACCAGGCGGAGGCCGAGATCGGCCGCGTCAGCCGGCTGGCCCTGGCTGCGACGCTGGGGCTTTTCGTGCTGACCTTGGCGCTCCTGGTCTTCAACGACTGGCACCTGCGCCGGCCCGCCACAGCCCGGGTCGCGCCTGCGCCATGATTGCGCCATGGAAGCAGAAGACGGCCACCTGGGCTGGATAGCCCCCGGCCAGCATGGCGCCCCGGCCGAAGCGCTGGCCCGCATCCGCGCCATCTGCGCGCTGATGCCCGACCTGTACGGCGCCATCCTGGCCGTGCTGGGCACCCACCAGGGGCTGTCGCGCGAGATCCTGGCCGCAGCGCTGCGCCAGTGCCGGGCCGACGCGCAGGCGATGGAGGCGAAGGACGTGCTGGCCCTGGTCACCGCGGTGGCCACCGGCGGCCGCGAAGGTTTCGACGCCGTGCTGCGTTCGCGCAGCAAGGAGAAGCGGCGAGGCGGCCTGGGCTGGGTGAAGGAGTGAAGACCCGCGGCGCCGGGTAAAGTGGGCGCGAGTCCCCCACCCGAGGCCGCGTCATGGACCTGCCCGCACTGCTGCGCTCGATGCCCAAGGCCGAGCTGCACATCCACATCGAAGGCTCGCTCGAGCCCGAACTCATCTTCAGGCTGGCGCGCCGCAACGGCGTGGCGCTGCCGCACCCCAGCGTGGAAGCGCTGCGCGCGGCCTACGCCTTCAGCGACCTGCAGAGCTTCCTGGACATCTACTACGCCGGCGCCAGCGTGCTGCTGCACGAGGCCGACTTCTTCGAGATGGCCTGGGCCTACCTGGAACGCGCGGCGGCCGACAACGTGGTGCACGCCGAGATCTTCTTCGACCCCCAGACCCACACCGCGCGCGGCGTGGACATCGGGACCGTCGTGCGCGGCCTGCACCACGCCTGCCAGCGCGCGCATGCCGAGCTGCGCGTCTCGGCGAAGCTCATCCTGTGCTTCTTGCGCCACCTGAGCGAGGAAGAGGCCCTGGCCACGCTGGAGGCGGCGCTGCCGTGGCGCGAACACTTCATCGGCGTCGGCCTGGACAGTAGCGAGCGTGGCCATCCGCCGGAGAAGTTCGCGCGCGTGTTCGCGCGTGCCCGCGAACTCGGCCTGCACGTGGTGGCGCACGCGGGCGAGGAAGGGCCGCCGGCCTACATCGAAAGCGCGCTCGACGTGCTGAAGGTCGAACGCATCGACCACGGCGTGCGCGCGCTGGAAAGCCCGGCGCTGGTGCGGCGGCTGGCCGCTGCCCGCATGCCGCTCACGGTGTGCCCGCTGTCGAACGTGAAGCTGTGCGTGTTTCCCACCCTGGCCGCGCACAACCTGAAGGTGCTGCTCGACGCCGGCCTGTGCGCCACCGTGAACAGCGACGATCCGGCCTACTTCGGTGGTTACGTGAACGAGAACTTCGTGCAGACCTTCGCCGCGCTGCCGCAGCTGACGGCGCACGACGCCTACGTGCTGGCGAAGAACAGCTTCGACGCCAGCTTCGCCGGCGCCGACGACAAGGCCGGCTGGACGCGACGGCTCGACGACGCCTTCGCCGCCGCCGGGGTGCGGCCTTGACGGCGGCGCTGTTCCCGCACGGCTGGGCGGCCTATCTGGGCGGCGGCCTCGTCATCGGCCTGGGGGTGGCGCTGCTGTTTGCCGCCACCGGGCACCTGGCGGGCATGAGCTCGGTCTTCACGACCAGCTGGTCGTACCTCTCGGCGCGGCCCTTCTTCCGCCAGCCGCGCTGGCTGCAAAGCCGGCGCTGGCGGCTGCAGCTGGTGCTGGGGCTGGTGCTCGGCGCGGCGCTGTGGTGGGCCTGGCTGGGCCCGGCCGCGCCCTTGTCGACCGAGGTGCCGGCCTGGCGGCTGCTGCTGGGCGGCCTGGCCGCCGGCTACGGTGCGCGCCTGTCCGGCGGCTGCACCTCGGGCCATGGCATCTGCGGCATCGGGTCGCTCAAGCTGCCTTCGGTGGCCGCGGTGGGGGTCTTCATGGCGACCGGCTTCGTCACCGCGCTGCTGCTGGCGAAGGTGGGCCCGTGAAGCGCGGGGCGGACGCAGTGGCGGTGGTGGCCGCCGGCGCGCTGTTCGGCTTCGGCCTGTCGCTGTCGGGCATGGTGCGGCCGGAAGTGGTGCTCTCTTTCCTGACCGGGCAGGACTTCGGCCTCATGCTGGTGATGGGCGGCGCGCTGGCGGTGGCGCTGCCCGCGTACCAACGGCTGCCGCGCCTGCGCGCCCAACCCTGGCTGGGCGGCGCCTTCGAGGCCCATGGCGCACGCTGGCACCGCGACACGCTGGTCGGGGCGGCGCTCTTCGGTGTCGGCTGGGGCTTGTCGGGCGTGTGCCCGGGGCCGGCCATCGCCGGGCTGGGCACCGGCAACCTGAAGCTGCTGTGGGTGCTGGCGGGGCTGGCGCTGGGCGCCGGCCTGCACGGTCTGACCGCGCGGGTCGAACCCGGCGCGCAGCCCCAGGAAGGCTAGCCCGCGAGCGCCTCGCCGCGTTCGCCGAACGCGAACGCGTCCATGCCCAGGTCGCCGAAGGTCAGGCTGGCGTGCACGCGCTGCCCGCTGGCGCCTTCACCGGCGGCCCCGGCGGCCACGTAGAACGGCAGCAGGTGCTCGTCGGTCGGGTGCATCAGCGCCGAATGCGGCGCCTGCGTGCGGTACTCGAACAGCGCCGGCCAGTCGGCGGCTGCCGTCCTGTCGACGAACCACTGCCGGAAGGCGGTGCTCTCGGGCGTGGCGGGGCGGTTCCCGTCGTCGTGCAGGCCGCCGGCGAAGACGCGCCGCAGGTTGTGCGTGATGCTGCCGCTGCCCACCACCAGAACACCTTCGTCGGCCAGGGGCACGAGCGCGCGGCCCAGTTCGAACAGCTTCCTGGGCGACCAGTTGGGCGGCCACGCGAGCGGCAGCACCGGGACGTCGGCGTCCGGCCACATGCTGCGCAGCGGTACCCAGATGCCATGGTCCAGCCCGCCTTCTTCCACCCGGTGCACCGGCACACCGGCAGCCTGCAGCAGCGCCTGCACGCGGGTCGCGAGTTCGGGTGCGCCGGGGGCGTCGTAGCGCAGCGTGTACAGCTTCGGGTCGAAGCCGCCGAAGTCGTACACCGCCTCGTGGCGCGGCGCCGCCAGCAGCACGGGTTCGCGCGTCAGGCTGTGCGCCGAGACCGCCAGGATCGCCCGCGGCCGGCCGAACGCGGCGTCGAAGGCCGGCCCCGCGCGCAGCCACCAGGCGCCGGCTTCGCGCGGCTCGATCGCCGTCATCGGCGACCCATGGGAGACGAAGAGGGTGGGCAGTCGGTCCATGGCAGACATTGAACCACCGACGCCGCCACGCCGGCTTCAAGGCCCTTGCATGCAGCGTTCACGCGCTTATAGGGTACCGTCGCCGGCATGGTGGAACCTTCGATCGTGGCGCTCGCCTGGCGCCAGACACGGCGCGACTTCCGCGCCGGCGAACTGCGCCTGCTGGCGGTGGCGGTGCTGCTGGCGGTGGCCGCGCTCACCGCGGTGGGCTTCTTCGCCGACCGCCTGAACGCCGGCCTGGCGCGCGACGCGCGCGCGCTGCTGGGCGGCGACGCCATCATCAGCAGCGACCAGCCCACGCCGCCCGACCTGGCGGCCAGCGCGCAGGCCGCGGGCCTGACGATCGCGCGCAGCGCGTCCTTCCCCAGCATGGCCCGCGCGCCCGACTCGCAAGGCGGCGCGGTGCGCCTGGTGGCGGTGAAGGCGGTCTCCGAGGCCTACCCGCTGCGCGGCCTGCTGCAGCTGAAGGCGGCTCGCGGCGCGCCGGTGCGCAGCGTGGCGGCGGCGCCGTCGCGCGGCACGGTGTGGGTGGACGCTGCGCTGCTGGACGCGCTGGGCCTGGACGTCGGCGGCACGCTGATGCTGGGCGACGCGGCGCTGAAGATCGAGCAGATCATCGTCGTCGAACCCGATCGCGGCGCCGGTTTCTCCAGCTTCGCGCCGCGCGTGCTGCTGTCCGAAGCCGACCTCGCCGCCACCGGCCTGGTGCAGCCGGCCAGCCGCGTGAGCTACCGGCTGGCCGTGGCAGCGCCGCCGGGCCGCGAAGCGGCCGTTTCCGCGTTCGTGCGTTCGACCGAGGAACGCATCAAGGCGGCCGCGCTGCGCGGCGTGCGCGTCGAGTCGCTCGAGTCCGGCCGCCCCGAGATGCGCCAGACCCTGGACCGCGCCGGCCGCTTCCTCAACCTGGTGGCGCTTCTGTCGGCGCTGCTGGCGGCGGTGGCGGTGGGCATCGGCGCGCGCGACTTCGCTTCGCGGCACCTGGACGACTGCGCGATGCTGCGCGTGCTGGGCCTTTCGCAGCGCCGCATCGCCGGCGCCTACACGCTGCAGTTCGGCTTCGTGGGCCTGGTGGCCAGCGCGGCCGGGGTGGCGCTGGGCTTCGCGGTGCACTACGTGTTCATCTGGCTGCTGGGCAGCTTCGCGCAGGCCACGCTGCCCTGGCCGGGGCCGATGCCGGCGCTGTTCGGGCTGGGCGTGGGCATGACGCTGCTGTTCGGCTTCGGCCTGCCGCCGGTGCTGCAGCTGGCGCAGGTGCCGCCGCTGCGCGTGATCCGGCGCGACCTGGGCGAGCTGAAGGCGGCTTCGCTGGCGGTGCTGGCCGCCGGCACGCTGGCCTTCGCGGCGCTGCTGGTGGCGGTGGCCAGCGACCTGAAGCTGGGGCTGATCGCGGTGGGCGGCTTCGCGGCGGCGGTGGCGCTGTTCGCGCTGCTGTCGTGGGTCTCGGTCGGCCTGTTGAAGCGCCTGGTGCCGGAAGCGAGCGCGCCGCGCTGGCTGGTGCTGGCCACGCGCCAGGTGGCGGCGCGGCCCGCGTTCGCGGTGCTGCAGGTCAGCTCGCTCGCGGTGGGACTGCTGGCGCTGGTGCTGCTGGTGCTGCTGCGCACCGACCTCATCGACAGCTGGCGCCGCGCCACGCCGCCGGACGCGCCGAACCGCTTCGTCATCAACGTGATGCCCGAGCAGGCCGACGACTTCCGCGCCGCGCTGTCCGAAGCGGCCGTCCAGCGCTTCGACTGGTACCCCATGATCCGCGGCCGCCTGGTGGCGGTGAACGGCAAGCCGGTGAGCGGCGAGCAGTACACCGACGAACGCGCGGCCCGCCTGGTGGAGCGCGAGTTCAACCTCAGCCACAGCGCCGAACTGCCGCCGCACAACACCGTGGCCGCCGGCACCTGGAAGGCCGACGAGGCGGGCGGCCTGTCGGTGGAAGAAGGGCTGGCGAAGTCGCTCGGCCTGAAGCTGGGCGACGAGCTGCGCTTCGACGTGGCCGGCCAGCAGCAGGAAGGCCGCATCACCAGCCTGCGCAAGGTGGACTGGGGCTCGATGCGGGTGAACTTCTTCGTCCTCTTCCCGCAGGCGAAGATGCCCGAGCTGCCGGTCACCTACATCAGCGCCTTCCGCGCGCCGGCGAAGGCGGGCTTCGACAGCGCGCTCTCGAAGCGCTTCCCCAACATCACCAACGTCGACGTCTCGGCTTCCATCGCCCAGGTGCAGCAGGTGCTGGACCAGGTGATCCGCGCGGTCGAGTTCCTGTTCGGCTTCACGCTCGTGGCCGGGCTGGTGGTGCTGTTCGCCGCCGTCAGCGCCACCCGCGAGTCGCGCGCGCGCGAGTTCGCGCTCATGCGCGCCATGGGCGCCGGCAGCCGCCTGCTGGCGCAGGTGCAGCGAGCCGAACTGCTGGGCGTGGGCGCGCTGGCCGGGCTGCTGGCTTCGCTGGCCGCGGTGGCGGTGGGCTGGGCGCTGGCGCGCTGGGTCTTCGAATTCAGCTGGAACCCTCAGCCCGTGGTGCCGCTGGCCGGCGCCGCCGCCGGCGCGCTGCTGGCGCTGGCCGCCGGCTGGTGGGGCCTGCGCGAGGTGCTGCGCCGGCCGGTGGTGGAGACGCTGCGGCGCGCGGTGGCCGAATAGCGCCGGTGCAACGGCAACGTTGTGGGGATCGCGGCGGGCGGTGAACGCCGCTACGATCGCGCCTTCTCGGGTAACAGGGGACAGACCATGACCCGGATTCGGCTCCTGCGCGGTGCGTCGCTTCTTCGGCCCCTGCTGGCCCTGTGCGGCGTCGCCGGCCTGCTCGGCAGCGCGCACGCCGTGCCTTCGCCCGAGCGGGCGGCTCTGGAAGCCCGCGTCGCGAAGGCGCGCGCCGACCTGGCCGCGCGTGAAGGGGCGGCCACGCCGCTGGAACTGGCCGCCAACCAGTGGAACAACTGGCCCAACTGGAGCAACTGGGCCAAGTGGGCCAACGGCTGAACGAGTGGTGACGGCGGCCGCCTTCTCGCCCCTGCGCTGGTTGCCGCGCCCCAGGGCGCGCCCGACGGGCTCTGCCTCCCCGCTGACGCTGGAAGAGCCGGCACGCACCCAGCTGCTGGTGCTGCAGCCCACCCCCTTCTGCAACATCGACTGCGACTACTGCTACCTGCCGGGTCGCGACCAGCGCCACCGCATGGCGCCGGTCACCGCGCGTCGGGCCGCCGAGCGGCTGCACGAGGACGGCCTGGCCGGCGACGAGCTCACCGTGGTCTGGCACGCCGGCGAACCGCTGGTGGTGCCCGTCGCCTTCTACGAGGAAGCCTTTGCCGGCATCGCCGCCGCCCTGGGCCCGGCCTGCAGGGTGGTGCATGCGATCCAGACCAACGCCACCCTGCTGGACGACGCCTGGTGCAGCTTCTTCAAGCGCCACGGTGTGCGCGTGGGCGTCAGCGTGGACGGCCCGTCCGCGCTGCACGACCGCCACCGCCGCACCCGGCGCGGCGAAGGCACGCACGCGCAGGTGCTGCGCGGGCTGGCGCGGCTGCGCGCGCACGGCGTGCCCTTCCACGCGATCGCGGTCGTCACGCGCGAGGCCCTGGCCGACCCCGACGCCTTCTTCGACTTCTTCGTCCAGCAGGGCGTGCACGACCTGGGCTGCAACTTCGACGAAGCCGAAGGCGTGAACGCCGGCTCCAGCCTGGCCGGGCAGGAGGCGGCGCACGAAGCCTTCCTGCGCCGCCTGCTGGAGCTTTCGGTCGCCTCCGGCGGCCGCCTGGTGGTGCGTGAACTGGCCGCCGCCTGGCGCCTGGTGGCCGCGCCCCTGCCGGACTGGCGTTTCGCCGGCCGCCCGTGGCCGGCCAACACCCAGGTCATGCCGGGCGCCATCGTCAGCGTGGCCTGGAACGGCGACTTCTCGACCTTCTCGCCCGAACTGCTGGGCCAGGCCTCGGCCGCGTACGGCGACTTCGTGCTCGGCAACGTCGCCGAACATGGCTTCCTGGAGCGGCTGGCGGCGCCGCCGGCGCAGCGCCTGTGGCGTGCCATCGCCGAAGGGGTGCAAGCCTGCCGCGAACAATGCGCCCACTTCGCCTTCTGCGGCGGTGGCGCGCCGGCCAACAAGCTGTACGAGAACGGGCGCTTCGAAAGCGCCGAGACGCTCTACTGCCGCAGCATGGTCAAGCGGCCGTTCGACATCGTGCTGCAGCGGCTCGAACAGGAGCGCGCTGCCCTTCCCCCCACGGCCCCTGGCCCGAAGAAAGACACGGCGACGTCATGAAACCCTTCAAGGAATGCCGCTACAGCGCGTTCATCAGCTACGCGCACGCCAGCAACATGGCGCACGACAACTGGGTCACGCGCTTCAAGGACGCGCTGGAGCCCATCCTGCGCATCCGCCTGGGCCGCGTGCTGCGGCTGGAGGTGCCCGAGATGCACATGAGCGGCCAGGGCGGCAACGGCCCGGTGGCCGGCCTGCTGGCGCGGCAGCTGCAGGAAAGCATCGCCGATTCGTTCTTCATGATCGTCGTCGTCGAGGAGAGCTACCTCGATTCCGGCTGGTGCATCAAGGAGCTGGAGTACTTCCGGTCGCTGTTCGGCGAGCAGGGTTTCGCCGAGCGGCTGTTCGTGGTGGTGATGTCCGAACCGGCGATGAAGGATCTCGCCACCCGCTCCGACTGGCAGCGCCTGGTGCCTTCCGACCTGGTCTGGATGCCCTTCTTCAACCCCAAGCAGCGCGACCTGCCGGTGCGCGTGTCGCTGTCCGAGACGCTGGGACTGACGGCCGAATTCCAGGAAGTGCTGGAAGCCGTGATCGGCCGCATGGTCGAGGTGGCGCGCAAGCCGGCGCCGCCGCAGGCGCGGCCGGCGGGAACAGCGAGCCGGCTGGTGGACTCCACCCGCTCCATGCTCATGGGGGTGCCCGCCCCCGAGCTGGCCGAAGCCACCGCGCGCTTCGCGAGCCAGCTGCGCCAGCGAGGCGTGGCGGTGCGCGAACTGGGCCCCGATTCGCTGCAGGGCGAGTTCGCCGAGTTCGACGACGCCGGCACCCTGCTGCTGCCCTTCGGCAGCGGCGGCCAGCACCTGGCGCCGTTCAAGTTCATCCCCGGTGGCCACCTGGCGGCGCAGCGCGGGGCCTGGCTCGACAAGCAGCGCCCGCCCGAAGGCCTGGTCTGGCTGGACCTGCGAGCCGAACCCTGCACCACGCCGCCAGCCAAGGGCCATGCCGAGCTGCTGGAGGAAGTGGCGCCGCAGTCGGTCACGCCCGAGCGGCTGCTGGCGCGCTACCAGCGCCGCAAGTCCGACGCCGAAGGCGGCGCCGAACCCGTGCTGCCGCGTTCGCGTCCCGTGAACATCTACATCGAGAGCAACCAGAACGAGGTCGACCTCTGGGAAGACCTGGGCGAGCGCATCAAGTCGCGCTGGCAGGCGCTGATCGAGCAGTACGAGCCGGCCACGGTGCCGCCGCTGCGCCTGAACCCGCGCGGCCTGCCGATGCAGGACTTCGACGACGACCTGCTGGTCGACGCCGACGGCGTGGTGCTGCTGTGGGGCAACAAGGACGAAGCCTCGCTGCGGGCGCAGATCCGCAAGGTCGAGGACCGGCTGGGCGGCGACCCGCCGCCGCCGGGCATCGTGGCCTACCTGATGCCGCAGCAGCCCGAACGGCCGGGCCCGATCGAGGCCACCTACTGGAAGGTGCTGCGCTTCCAGGATGCCAACACGGCCAACATCGACATCGTCGCGCCGGAAACCGACCGGCTGGAGAAGTTCCTGCGCAAGATCCTGGACCGCACCGCCAAGCGCAAGCCTGCCGCCGACGGCGCGCTCGCCCGGAGGGCCTGATGGAAGCCCGCACCGACAGCGACGCGCCGGCCGCGGGCTCGCGCATCCCGGACGTGCCCTATCCGGGGCTGCGCCCCTTCCTGGACCACGAGGAGATCCTGCTCTTCGGCCGCGAACGCCAGGTGCGCGAGGTGATCGAGCGCCTGCGCCAGACCCAGTTCGTCGCCGTGCTGGGCGGCTCGGGTTCGGGCAAGTCCTCGCTCATCCTGGCCGGCGTGGTGCCCGAGCTGCGCAGCTTCGGCATCCCCGGCGCCGGCGACTTCTGGGTGCCGCTGGTCTGCACGCCCGGCACCAACGCCACGCTGGAAGACCAGCAGCGCAACCTGAACACGCCCCTCACGCGGCTGGCGCGCAAGTTCGGCGCCCTGCTCAAGAGCCGCGGCAGCGCCGCCGCGGACGAGGAACGCCTGCTGGAGATCGCCGCCTGCCTGCGCAAGGAGCGCGGCCTGGCGCAGCTGGTGCGCCAGTTCACGCCCGAGCTGAAGGCGCCGCCCGGCCCCGACCCGAAGGACGCGCGCTTCCTGTTCGTGATCGACCAGTTCGAGGAGCTGTTCCACCCCACGACACGGCGCGCCGAAGACGCGCGCCAGCTGATTGAACGCGTCATCGACCACTTCTTCAGCCCCGACCCGCGCTGCTACCTGGTGCTGACGATGCGCAGCGAGCACCTGAACGACTGCGCCGGCTACCTGGAGCTGCCCGACGCCATCAACAAGGCTTCGTTCCTGGTGCCTCGCCTGGGCCCGGAAGACCTGCGGGCGGCCATCACCGGCCCGGCCCAGCGGCTGCTGCGCCTGCGCCAGCGAGCCGACGACGACGACGCCCGCCTGCCCGACGCGGTGGCCTTCGAAGACGCGGTGGTGGACCGCCTGCTGGCCGACACGCGGGCGCTCGACGCCAACCCCGACCACCTGCCGCTGCTGCAGCACGTGCTGGCGCGGCTGTGGGACGCCGCCGTCATGCGCGTGGCCGACCGGCTGGACCTGCCGGACCGCATCGTGATGGCCGACCTCGCGGTGGCGACCTGCGCGCACGCGGCGAGCGCGCCGCCCGAAGGCGTGAACGTGCTCACCGAGAGCCTGGAAAGCTGGGCCAAAGCCTGCTGGAAGAGCCACGACGACGAAGGCCGGCGCCGGCTCGACCTGCTGCTGCACCGGCTGGGTGTGAAGGACCCGAACACGGGCATGTATTCGCAGGAGCGCATCGAGGTCGGCGACGCGGCGCGCCTGCTCGGCCTGCCGTCCGCGGCCGAGCTGCGCACGCTGCTCGAACGTGGCTTCCTGGACGGCGTCGACTACCTGTTCTGGGACCGCGGCGACCCTTCGCGCGTGACACTCAAGGTCTCGCACGAATCCTTCATCCGCGGCTGGTCGCAGCTGCGCGAGGCCATCGACGAGGACGCCGACCGCTTCACCGTCTTCATCGACTTGCTGCGCCGCACCGGCGACTGGAAGCGCGGCGGCCGCAACGATGCCGACCTGCTGGAAACGGCCGACCTGCGGCGCGCCGAAGAAGCGGGTGTGGCCACGCTGCTGGCCGACCCCGCCGACCGCATGCGCAGCTTCCGCCGCCTGGAGGCCACCCATGCCTACGCGCCGCTGGGCGCGCTGGGCGACGAGGTCGACGCCTTCCTGCAGGCTTCGCAGCAACGCCAGCAGGCGCGCGCCGACGGCGAGAAGCGGCGCCAGCGCCACCGGCGCTGGATCGGCGTGGCCGCGCTGCTGGCGCTGCCGCCGCTGGCCTACTGGACGCTGATCCAGGGGCCGGTGATCCACCGCACCTCGCTCATGTTCGAAGCCCTCACGCGCGCCAACGGCACGCCGCTGCGCAACGCGCAGTCGGGTGTCGGCTCGGAGACGCGCGAGCTCGGCGAACTGCTGGTGGCGGCGCGCCGCCTCGAAGAGGGCTGGTCGGGCGACGGCATGTGGACGCGGCTCAATCGCGGGCTCGTCGCCGGGCTCGGCGACGTGCCTTTCGTGCGCGTGCAGCGGCGCTTCGTCGACCAGGTCATGGGCGGCAGCGAGCCGGCCGTGAACGGGTCGCTGCGCGACATGCTGCAGGCCTGGCTGTGGCAGGGCAGCAGCACCTTCAAGCTCGGCACCGTCATGCTGGCGACGACGAACCGCGGCCGGATCTGCACCCTGCGCCGCACCGTGGCCACCCAGGGCAGCCCGGTGCCCATCGTCGTGCACGAGGTTCGGCGCGGCACCCTGCTGACGGCCGTGAACCCGAACACCGTCGCCGGAGCCGCCGCCACGCGCAGCATCTTCGTGCCCGAGCCTTCGGAAGGCGACGCCGAACTGGAGGTGCGCGCCGCCAGCCTGAGCCGCGACGGCGAGTGCTCCTCGCGCCAGCAGGTGATGGGCATCCCGCGCGCGCTGGAGCCCGTGGTGGCCTTCGACGCCAACCTGCGCAACCTGCTCTTCTTCACCAACGAGGCCGGCACCAAGACCGTCACCGTGACCGAGATCGACTGGGAGCAGCCCACCACCGACGGCAGCTTCTCGGTCAAGCGCCTGCCGCCCACCGTGATCACAGGCGCCGCCACCGCCGACCACCTGCTGGGCCAGATCCGCCAGGCCAGCCATGACCCTTCGGGCCCGGCGACGCTGGTCACGCTGCGCGTGCACGGCGGGCGCGTCATCCAGGTCGGCGACCACGGCTGGCGCCTGGTCGATGAACTGGCGCAGCGCATCCCCGAGGCGACGCACGCCTCGCTGCGCGCGCTGGAACCGGCGCGCAGCGCGGCCTGCCTGGCCATCCAGCGCCAGCTGGAAGCGCAGGAGGAGGCGCGCGGCACCGGCTTCGCGACGCGGGCGCTCGAAGACCCCCAGGACGAGCGCCATTGCTTCGTGGTGCAGTCCGGCGTGCCCGACGCC
This sequence comes from Rubrivivax sp., assembly GCA_044224175.1. GTDB lineage: Bacteria > Pseudomonadota > Gammaproteobacteria > Burkholderiales > Burkholderiaceae_C > Rubrivivax. The sequence goes on from JBGAKY010000005.1 coordinate 116,783, forward strand.
GCGGTGCTGAGCAGCGGCAGCGGCGACAGCAGCGGGCACACGGTGCGCTACCGGCTGGTGGCGGCGGTCTACCCGCGGCCCGAAGTGACCGGCGACGAAGGCGCGGTGCAGGTACCGGCGCCGATCGCACGCATGCCCCGCTTCGGCCGCAGCATCAACCCGGTGGACGAGCAGCAGTGGTTCGTGGGGGCCGGAGAGGGGCTGGAAGGCTGGCTGGTCTCGCGCAACGAGGCGCGCAAGGGCGAGCCGCGCCACGTGGGCACGCCCTGGAGCACCTGTGCGCTGTTCCGGCTGGGGCGCGACATCTACAAGGAACAGACCGTGCCTGCCGGCGGTCAGGCCGCCGAGGTGCTGAGCGAAGACAAGGTCTGCGAGGGCCGCTAGGAGTCTGCGCGGCAGAAATCCGACCCCGCGCCGTGGCGAGTCGCGGCGCCGGGCAAGGCGCGCGCGAGGCGCGTGGTGGGCGCCACGCAACGAGCGTGCAACGCCGCCCCGCGCCGCGAATCGCCCCGGCCCACAGGGTTGGCCTGGTTCGGGGGCGCATGCCGCGTTGCGCCGCTTGCCAGGGCGTCCAGCCCTGGCTGCGCGTCGCGCCTCGCCTGCACCCCCGAACCAGGCCAACGCGGGGCCGGATTTCTGCCGCGCAGACTCCTAGGCGCCCGCGGCCGGGAACTCGATCCGCACGCAAAGCCCGCGTCCGCCGGGGCCTTCGTGCAGCGTGGCGCTGGCGCCGTGGGCGCGCGCGATGTCGCGCACGATGGCCAGGCCCAGGCCGCTGCCCGCGCCGGGTGCGCCGCGGCCGCGCTGGAAGCGCTGCCAGACGCGTTCACGGTCCTCGACCGGGATGCCGGGGCCGTCGTCTTCCACCTCCAGCCGCACGCCGGCGCCACTGCGCGCGCAGCGCAGCGTCACGCTGGCGCCGCGGCCGGCGTATTCCAGCGCGTTGTGCAGCAGGTTGGCCAGCAGCTCGCGCAAGGCCGTCTCGTGGCCTTCCACCTGGGCCGGCGCGAGCTCGAAGCCGAGGTCGACGCCGGCCTCGAGCGCGCGCGCCAGCCAGCGTTCGCCCTCCTCGGCGGCCAGCGCCTTCAGGTCGACGCGGCGGCGGGTGCCGCTTTCGAGCGCACTCTCGCTGGTGGCCAGCGAGAGAAGCTGGTTGGCCAGCCGTGCCGCGCGCTCGCTGCCGGCGGCCAGCCGGCGCAGCGTGGCGTCGAACGAAGGCGGGTGCGGCTCGGTGAGCGCGAGCTCGCTCTCGGCGCGCAGCGTGGCCAGCGGCGTGCGCAGCTGGTGGGCGGCGTCGGCGATGAACTTCTTCTGCGCTTCGGCGGCCTGGCGCAGGCGCGCCAGCAGCCGGTTCACCGCCACCGCGATGGTGGCGGCCTCGCGCGGCACGCCCAGGTCGTCGATCGGCTGCAGGTGGCCCAGCGAACGCTGCTCGATGGCGTCGCCCAGCCGCGCCAGCGGCCGCAGGCCGCGCGTCACCGCCACCACCGCCAGGAAGACCAGCGTGGCCGCCAGCAGCAACGCCACCAGTGCGGCGCTCGCCAGCACCGCTCGCTGCACCTCGGCCCTCTTGGCCAGCGACTCGGCCACCAGCACGGTGCAGGTCTCGGCCTGGGCCACGCCGCAGGGCACGCCCAGCGCCGCCAGCCGCACCGGCAACGTGTCCAGCCGGCCGTCCAGGTAGCGTGTGCGGCCGCGCTCCACCGCCGGGCGCAACGCGGCCAGCGGCGTGTCGCCGGCCAGCAGCGCGCCGTCGCCGTCGAAGACGGCGAAGCTCACGCGGTCGAAGGGGTCGGTGCGCAGCGCGCGCGCGGTGTCTTCCGTCAGTGCCATCACCGGGCGGCCTTCGCGCACCGCCAGCCGGTCAGCCAGCGCAGCGGCGGTGCCGCTGAGCGCCCGGTCCAGCGAGTCCAGTGCCGGCCGCACGGCGATGAAGTACAGCGCCGCCGCCGCCAGCGGCACGATGGCCACCAGCGGCAGCAGCAGCCAGCGCAGCAGCTGCACACGCAGGCTGGGCCCGCGCGGCGCGGTGCCGGTCAACCGTCAGGCTCCGCGCTCACGCGCTCCGCTGTGCGCGCCTTGGAGCGGCCCTGCGCGCTCACGCCGCTTCGGCGACGTCGATCAGGTAGCCCAGACCGCGCACCGTGCGCAGCACCAGCCCGGCGGGTTCGATCTTGGCGCGCAGGCGTGAAGCCAGCAGGTCCAGCGCGTTGTCGGTGGTGGCGGCGTTCCAGCCTTCGACGAGGGCGGTGATCTGCTCGCGCGAGACCACCTTGCCGGCCTTGCCCACCAGGTACTGCAGCACCGTGAACTCACGCAGCGACAGCGCCACCCGCTTGCCGTCGATGAAGGCGCCGCGCGCCGCCACGTCCAGCCGCAGCCGGCCCAGCGTGAGGCCGTCGCCGGGGCGCGCCTCGGCGCGCCGCTGCAGCGCGCGTACGCGGGCGATCAGCTCGCGCACCGCGAAGGGCTTGACCACGTAGTCGTCGGCGCCGCCTTCCAGGCCCTGCACGCGGTCGTCGACGGTGTCGCGAGCGGTGAGCATCAGCACCGGCGTCAGCGAGCCCTGGGCGCGCAGCTGACGCAGCGCCTCGAAGCCGTCGATGCCGGGCAGGCCGATGTCGAGGATCACGAGGTCGTAGTCGTCCTGCGCGACCGATCGCGCCACCGGCTCGGCACGGTCGGTCACGTCGACGTGCCAGCCCTGGGCGCGCAACGCGCGGGCGGTGGTTTCGGCGAGGGGGGCGTCGTCTTCGACAAGCAGTACATGCATGGTCGGATGGGGAGCAGTTGGCGGTCAGGCCCGCATCGTAGCCCTTCGGGCGCCCGGCTGCCGGCTCACGCCGCCACGCTGAGCCTGCGGTCGACCTGTTCCAGCAGGCGCGGCAGTTCCAGCGGCTTGGTCAGGTAGTCGTCGAAGCCGGCACGGCGCGCGGCTTCGATATCCGCCGGCATCGCGTTCGCGCTCACCGCCACCACCGGGATCGCGCGTGTGGCGGGGTGCGAACGCAGGCGGCGCAGCACCTCGAAACCGTCCATGCCGGGCAGCTGGATGTCCAGCAGCACCAGGTCGGGCTGCTGGTCGACCGCGATGTCCAGGCCGTCTTCGGGTCGTTCGGCCTGCAGCAGCGCGATCCCGGGGCGGTGCGCCAGCATGCCTTCCAACAGCACCTGGTTCACCGGGTTGTCCTCGATGTAGAGCACGCGCCGGCGCCGACCGCCGGCCGGCGCCGGCGGCAGCGGGGCGGAGACGGGCGCGGCGGCGGGCGCCGGCACGGAAGAGGGCGCCGCGCCGCAGGCCGCCAGCCGGACCCAGAAGGTGCGGCCGCGGCCGAGTTCGCTGCTGACGCCGATCTCGCCGTGCATCAGGTCGACCAGCCACTTCGACAGCGCGAGCCCGATGCCGGCGCCCTCGACGCTGGAGCCTTCGGCGTCCAGGCGCTCGAAGGCCTGGAACAGGCGCGCCTGCTGTGCGCCTTCGATGCCGGGGCCGTCGTCGACCACCTCGATGAGCAGCCAGCCGCCTTGCGCACCCGCTTCCACGCGCACTCGGCCGCCGTCGCGGTTGTACTTGATGGCATTGCCCAGCAGGTTCAGCAGCACCTGGCCCAGGCGCAGCCGGTCGGCCAGCGCGTGCACCACCGGCAGCGGGGTGGTCGGCGGCAGCAGCGTGACGCCGCGCTCCTGCGCCACCGGTGCCACCAGGCGCAGGCATTCGTCGACCAGCGGCGCCAGCGCCACCGGCTCCAGCCTGAGCTGCAGCGCACCGGACTCGATGCGCGCCAGGTCCAGCACCTCGTTGATGAGCGCCAGCAGGTGGCGCGCGCCGCGCTGCATCTCCTGCACGCGCGTGCGCTGCGCGGCGCTGAGCGGGTCGTGGCGGTCGGCCTCCAGCAGCTGGCCGAAACCCAGGATGGCGTTCAGCGGCGTGCGCAGCTCGTGCGACATGCGCGAGAGGAATTCCGACTTCGCGCGGTTGGCGCGCTCGGCCTCGTCCTTCGCCGCGATGAGCGCGCGTTCCGCCGCCTTGCGGCCGGTCACGTCGGTGAAGGTGCGCACCAGGCTGCCGTCGGCGGCGAAGTGCGTCTGCACGTCGAGCACCACGCCGTCGGCGCGCGTGCGTTCGTAGTGGCGCGCGATGGCGCCGGCATCGCCGGCCACGAAACGCTGCAGGCCTTCGCGGCCGGCGGGGTCCATCTGTTCCAGCGCGGGGCCGAAGTGGCCCTGGCGGATCTGCCACTGCGCCAGTTCCTGCAGCGTGGGGCGGCTCTGCATCATGGCTTCGGGCAGCTGCAGCAGTTCCAGCAGGCGCCGGTTCCAGGCGTTGGTGCGGCCATCGGCGCCGATGCTCAGCACGCCCTGCGCCAGGCTGTCCAGCGTCACCTCCAGCACGCGGCCGGCCTCGGCCAGCTTGGCTTCGCTGCGCGCGGCCAGCGCACGCCGCTCGGCTTCGGCCAGGCGTGCGGCGGCGAGCGCGCGCGCCCGCGCGCCTCGCGTTCGGCGCGCCGCGCGGCCACGACGAACAGCGCCAGCAGCAGCGCCAGCAGCAGGCCGGCCACCACCACCAGCGGCGGCACCGTGCGTTCCGAGAGCGCGAAGCGCAGCGCCATTGGCGCCAGCGCCGGCAGCGTGAAGCACAACGCCGAGGCCAGGTCGAACAGCGTGAGCGTCATCGCCCCGGCCGAGAGCCCGGCGAGCAGGAACGAGAGCATCACGAGCGCGCCGCCGTCGGCTTGCTGCGCGAGCAGCGCGGTGCTGCCCCAGACCAGGCCGCTGGCCAGCGCGCCGCCGCGGTACACCGCCAGCCACGGGCCGGCCTCGGGGTGGCGCTGGTACAGGCGGTTGGCCGCCAGCCGCAGCGCCGTCACCGCGGCGAGCGCCAGCACCCAGCCGAGCAGCACGCCGCCTTCGAAGGCGCCGCCCAGCAGCAGCGCCAGCACCAGCGCCACCAGGGCGCTGGCCAGCGCGGTGTGCGGCATGCTGGCCGAATGCGCCTGCAACCGCGCGCGGCGCACGGCGGCGCCCACGGCGGTGGGCGTCGGGGCGGGTTCCGGGGGGGCGCCGGGCGGCGGCGGGGCCATGCGGCCATTCTGCCGCCGCGCCCGGGGGTCTCTCGTGCGCCGCTCAGGCGGCCGTGGCGCGGGCGAGCGTGAAGCGTTGCACGACTTCGTCGAGTCGCGCCGTCTGTTCCTTCAGCGACTCGGCGGCGGCGGCGCTCTGCTCCACCAGCGCGGCGTTCTGCTGCGTCATGTTGTCCAGGTGGGCGACGGCGCCGTTGACCTGGCCGATGCCCGAGCTCTGCTCGCCGGCGGCGGCGCTGATCTCGCCGATGATGTCGGCCACGCGGTGCACCGAGCTCACGATCTCGTTCATCGTCTGGCCGGCGTCGGCCACCAGGCGCGAACCGGCTTCCACGCGGTCGACGCTGGTGCCGATGAGCGCCTTGATCTCGCGCGCCGCCTCGGCGCTGCGCTGCGCCAGGCTGCGCACCTCGCCGGCCACCACCGCGAAGCCGCGGCCCTGTTCGCCCGCGCGCGCGGCTTCCACCGCCGCGTTGAGCGCCAGGATGTTGGTCTGGAACGCGATGCCGTCGATGACGCCGATGATGTCGGCGATCTTCTTCGAGCTCGCGTTGATCTCGTCCATCGTCGAGACCACCTGCGCCACCACCGTGCCGCCCTTCTGCGCCACTTCGCTGGCCGAAGCGGCCAGCTGGCTGGCCTGGCGCGCTGAATCGGCGCTCTGCGCGACGGTGCCGGTGAGCTCTTCCATCGAGGCCGCGGTCTGCTGAAGCGAACTGGCGGCCTGCTCGGTGCGCGAGGACAGGTCCAGGTTGCCGCTGGCGATCTCGACCGAGGCGCTGGCGATCGACTGCGACGACTGCTGCACCGTGCGCAGCGAGTCGGCCAGCGAAGCCGTCATGCGCCCCAGCGCGCGCAGCAGGTCGCCCAGCTCGTCGTCGCGGTCGCTCGTCGCGGCCACGTCGAGCCGGCCCTGCGCCACGTGCTCGGCCAGGTCGCCGGCCGCGCCCAGGTCGGCCGCCACGCGGCGCAGCACGCGCCAGGAGGCGGCCACCGCGGCCAGCGAAGCCAGCAGCGCCAGCGCGCCCAGCAGCAGCGTGGTGCGCAGCGCGCGCGTCTCGTCCGCCTGGCCGGCGGCGCTGGTGCTGGCGTCGATGTGGGCCACCACCTCGCCGGCCACCTTGGCCAGCTTGTCGAACTGGGCGTCGGCGCCCTGCATGGCGGCGATGCCGGTGTTGGGGTCGACGCTGGCCATGTCCAGCGCGCTGTCCACCTGCTTCGCGTAGCTGTCGATGCCGGCGCCGGCACGCTGGGCCAGTTCGCGCAGCGTCGTGTCGCCTCCCGCCTTGCCGGCCAGCCCGGTAAAGGTCGCGCGCGCGGTCTTCAGCTGGCCGGCGATGGTGTCGCGCGTCGCCTTGATCTTCGCTTCGTCGAGCGAGGCGACGAGGGCGATCGTGCGGTAGGCCGAGGCGTGCAGTTCGGCCAGCTGGGTGTTGGTGGCCGCCAGGCTGTTGAAGTCCTGCAGCCGTTCCAGGAATGCCTGGTGGCTGCTCTTGGCGTCACCGGCGATCAGCCAGCTGCTCGCCTGGCCGGCCGCGAAGACCACCACCGCGGTGGCGATCGGCGCGGCCAGGAGCTTGTGTCTCAGTTTCATCTCGGGGGCCTCGGCCGGCGGCGTGCTCGTGCGACGGTCCGCGGCTTACTTGTAGACCCCGCCGCAGACGACGGTGTCTTCCAGCTTCTCGCAATAGGCGCTCTTGGGTTCGATCTTCTTGGTCACCGGGTTGGTGAACTTGTAGTCCTGCCAGAAGCTGGCCTTGGTGGCCGCCAGCTCGACGCGTTCCTTCACGAAGGGCTTGCCGTCGATGTCCTTGAGCTCCAGCAGGTTCTTGCCCACCATCTTCTCGTTCGCGCCGTGGGCGCGCACCACGCCGTCGAGGCCGTAGACCACCAGGTAGAGGTCGCGGTCGTTGAACTGGCCCTGCTTGTTGCTGATCTCGGCGTAGCCCTTGTCCTTGCCGGCGGACTTGATGAAGGCGACGCCCTTCTTGACCATCGCGGTCGCTTCGGCGGCGGTGGCGTTGGAGGCCAGCGCGGCCAGCGGTGCGGCGGCCAGGGCCAGGGTGGCGATGATGACGGCGGCGTGACGGTGTTTCATGGAGTCGCTCCTACGGTTCCGAGGGGTCGGTTCGCTTGCGTCTTGGAGATATCGGATGCTTGGGCTGGTCGCTTGAACGGCACGCCGGGCCCCGACCCGGCAAGCGTGCAAAACGTCCGGCGGCACGCAAGTGAAAAGGCCGCCGCAGTGCTGCGGCGGCCTTCGGCAGAAGGGCCGGCGAAGGTTCAGGACAGCGAGCTGGCGCCGCCCATCAGGCCCATCTCGGCGCTGCTCATCAGGCCTTCGATGTCCATCAGGATCAGCATGCGCTCGACGTCGCCGTTCTTCACCGTGCCGATGCCGGTGATGAAGGACGCGTCGACATTCGAGGACAGCTCGGGCGCAGGCTTGATCTGGTCCTTGGTGAGTTCCAGCACGTCGGACACCGAGTCCACCACCGCACCGACCACGCGGCCGCGCACGTTGAGCACGATGACGACGGTGAAGCCGTTGTATTCCGCGCTCTCGCAGTTCAGCTTCAGGCGCAGGTCGACGATGGGCACGATCACGCCGCGCAGGTTGACCACGCCCTTCAGGAAGGCGGGCGCATTGGCGATGCGGGTCGGCTGTTCGTAGGAGCGGATCTCCTGCACGCGCAGGATGTCGATGCCGTACTCCTCGGCACCGAGGCGGAAGGTCAGGAATTCGCCGCCCGAATGGCCTTCGCGGCCGGCCGCCGGGTGGCCCGCGGTGGCGCCGGCGCGCGCGGCCTCGTGGCGGGCGACGTGGGTGGCTTCGGTGATCATGTCCATCGCAGGGTCCTCAGCGGGCGGGTTGTCGTGCTGTTATCGGCGGCCGCACGGCGGGCTTGAGCGCCCCGGGCCGTCGGCCGTGAAATGCGGCGTCAGAAGGTTTCCCAGTCGCCGTCGGCACTGTCCTGGCGCGGCTGCGGTGCCACCGGCGCCGCACGTTCCGCCGGCTTGTCGGCGGCCTTCGGGGGCGCCTTGGGTGCGGCCTTGGCGGCGGGCTTCGCGGGCTCGGGCCTGGGGGCGGCCTGGCGGGGCGCGGTGACCGCCTTCGCGGGCGGCGCGCTGGCGTGGCGGGCCTGTTCGATGGCCGCCTTGGCGGCCACTGCGGGCGGTGCCGACACTGCCGGCGCCGCATGGCCGTCGAAGCGGAAGCCGGCCACCGCGGCGGCCAGCTGGCGCGACTGCTCGCGCAGCGACTCGGCGGCGGCGGCACTTTCCTCCACCAGCGCGGCGTTCTGCTGCGTCATCTGGTCGAGCTCGCCGATGGCGCCGTTGACCTTCGCCAGGCCCTGGCTCTGCTCGGCGGCGGCGGCGCTGATCTCGCCGATGATGTCGGTGACACGCTGCACCGAGGCGACGATCTCGTTCATCGTGCTGCCGGCGTCGGCCACCAGGCGCGCGCCCGACTCCACGCGGTCGACGCTGGTGCCGATGAGGGCCTTGATCTCGCGCGCCGCCTCGGCGCTGCGCTGCGCCAGGCTGCGCACCTCGCCGGCCACCACCGCGAAGCCGCGGCCCTGTTCGCCCGCGCGCGCGGCTTCCACCGCGGCATTGAGCGCCAGGATGTTGGTCTGGAACGCGATGCCGTCGATGACGCCGATGATGTCGGCGATCTTCTTCGAGCTCGCGTTGATCTCGTCCATCGTCGAGACCACCTGCGAGACGACATTGCCGCCACGCTGCGCCACCTCGCTGGCCGACGACACCAGCTGGTTGGCAGTGCGGGCGGCCTCGGCGGTCTGGTTGACCGCGCCGGTCAGCTGCGTCATCGAGCTCGCGGTCTGCTGCAGGCTGGCGCTGGTCTGCTCGGTGCGGCGCGAGAGGTCGGCGTTGCCGCTGGCGATCTCGTCGGCGGCCGCCGAGACGCCCGCCGCGCCACCGCGGATGGCGCCGATCGACTTGCGCAGCGCCGCCTGCAGCGCGTGCAGTGCCGCCGCGCCGGCGTTGTCGGCGCGGATTTCGCGGCTGAGGTCGCCTTCGGCGATGGCCTGCGCCTGCTGCACGAAGCTGCCGCTGCCGCCGCGCGCTGCGCCGCCCGCCAGGGCCGCGGCCGCGAGGCCCGCGCAGACGGCGCTGGCGCCCACGGTGGCCGCCACCGGCCAGCCGAGCGCGAGTCCGGCGACCACACAGCCCTGGCCTGCGGCCAGAAGCGCCAGGCCGGCCACCGGGCGCCGGCGGAAGAGGGGAGAGGTGCTCATGGAGGAGAGTCTTTCGTCGTCGTCGTCGCGGGGAGAAGCCTGTTCAGGCGGACTGCAGCTGGAAGTGCGAGACCAGCGAAGCGAGTTGCCGCGCCTGGTCGCTGAGCTGGGTGGCGGCGGCCGCGCTCTGTTCCACCAGGGCGGCGTTCTGCTGCGTCATGTGGTCGAGCTGGCCGATGGCACCGTTGACCTGGCCGATGCCCGAGCTCTGCTCGCCGGCGGCGGCGCTGATCTCGCCGATGATGTCGGTGACACGCTGCACCGAGGCGACGATCTCGTTCATCGTGCTGCCGGCGTCGGCCACCAGGCGCGCGCCCGACTCCACGCGGTCGACGCTGCTGCCGATGAGGGCCTTGATCTCGCGCGCCGCGGCCGCCGAGCGCTGCGCCAGGCTGCGCACCTCGCCGGCCACCACCGCGAAGCCGCGGCCCTGTTCGCCCGCGCGCGCGGCTTCCACCGCCGCGTTGAGCGCCAGGATGTTGGTCTGGAACGCGATGCCGTCGATGACGCCGATGATGTCGGCGATCTTCTTCGAGCTCGCGTTGATCTCGTCCATCGTCGAGACCACCTGCGCCACCACCGTGCCGCCCTTCTGCGCCACTTCGGCGGCGGAACCGGCCAGCTGGTTGGCGGTGCGCGCCGAGTCGGCGGTCTGCGAGACGGTGCCGGTGAGCTGGGTCGTCGCGCTCACGGTCTGCTGCAGCGAGCTGGCGGCCTGTTCGGTGCGGTGGCTCAGGTCGGCGTTGCCGCGCGCGATCTCCGCGCTGGCGGCGCCGACCGCGTCGACGCCGCTGCGCACCTGGTGCACGATGCGGCCCAGGTGTTCGGACATCTCGCCGATGGCGTCCACGACCTCGGCCACCTCGTCGCGGCCGCTGCTCCGGACGCGCCGCGTCAGGTCGCCGGCGGCCACCGCGCGCGCGGCGCTGACGGCGTCGGCGAGCGGGCGCGTGATCGAACGCGACAGGCCCCAGGCCAGGGCGCCACCCAGCATCAGGGCCAGCGCGCCGAAGCCCACCAGCAGCAGCCGGGCGCCGAAGGCGTCGGACTTGATGCGCGCACCGGCCTCGTCGATGGCGTCGCCCTGCTTCTCCAGGAAGTCCTGCATGCGGGCGAGGTAGGTGTTGGCGCTGCTGACGAAGTCCTCGCGGAACAGGCGGTTCGCCTCGTCCACGTGACCGGCCTTCTTGGCTTCGAGCACGCGCTCGCGCGCGGCCAGGAAGGCCTTGCGAAGGTCGGCGATCTCCACCAGCATCTGCTTTTCGGCGGGGTCGGTGACGAGCTCACCGATCGCCTTCTGGATCTCGTTGGTGCGCGCCGTCGTCTTGGAGATGTCCTCGGCGAACACCGCTTCCAGCTTGGAGTCGTCGCTCTTGGCGATGGCGGTGGTGCGGCGCACGCCGTTGCTGGTGTTGCGCAGCCACTCGCTGGCCAGCCTCTCCTTCTGCAGCGAGATGCTGGTCATCTGCTCGGCGGCGTCGGCCGCGCGGCCCAGGCGCCAGATCGCGACGCCGATGGTCAGCGCGCACAGCAGGAGCACCAGCCCGAAGCCCAGCCCGAGCCGGGTGCCGATGCGCAGTCGATCGAACCTCATCGCGTCCTCTCGGTCCCGGCGGGGGTCCTGTTCAATGGCGCGAGCGCCGCACCAGCGAGCCGATGTCCAGGATCAGCGCGACGCGGCCGTCGCCCATGATGGTGGCGCCGGACACGTCGTTGACCTTGCGGTAGTTCGACTCCAGGTTCTTCACCACCACCTGCTGCTGGCCCAGCAGTTCGTCGACCAGCAGCGCGACGCGGCCGCCTTCGGCTTCCACCACGACCATGATGTTGCTGACGTGCTCGAAGTCGAAGCGCGGCACCTCGAACACGCGTTCCAGGTCCACCACCGGCATGTACTCGTCGCGCACCTCGACCACGCGGCCGGAGCCGCCGATGGTCTTGATCATCCCGGGCTGCACCTGGAACGACTCGACGACCGAGGACAGCGGCAGGATGTAGCACTCCTCGCCCACGCCCACGCTCATGCCGTCCATGATGGCCAGCGTCAGCGGCAGGCGCACGCGCACCGTCATGCCGTAGCCTTCGGCCGAGTCGATCTCCACCGTGCCGCCCAGGGCGGTGATGTTCTTCTTCACCACGTCCATTCCGACGCCGCGGCCGGAGACGTCGGTCACGACGTCGGCGGTGCTGAAGCCGGGGGCGAAGATGAGGCCGTAGACCTCCTGGTCGGTCATCGTGTCGGGCGCGTCCAGGCCGCGCTCGCGCGCCTTCTTCAGCAGCTTGCCCCGGTTGAGGCCGCGGCCGTCGTCGCGCACCTCGATCACGATGCTGCCGCCCTGGTGGCTGGCGATCAGGGTGATGGTGCCGGTCTCGGGCTTGCCCTTGGCCAGACGCTCGGCCGGCAGCTCGATGCCGTGGTCGCAGCTGTTGCGCACCAGGTGCGTCAGCGGGTCGGTGATCTTCTCGACCAGGCCCTTGTCCAGTTCGGTGGCTTCGCCCACCTGCACCAGCTCGACCTTCTTGCCCAGCTTGTTGGCCAGGTCGCGCATCATGCGCGGGAAGCGGTTGAAGACCAGCGACATCGGGATCATGCGGATCGACATCACGGCTTCCTGCAGGTCGCGCGTGTTGCGTTCCAGATCCGTCAGGCCGGCCGTCAGCTGCTGGTGCAGCGTGGCGTCGATGCCCTTGCTGTTCTGCGCCAGCATGGCCTGCGTGATGACGAGCTCGCCCACCAGGTTGATCAGCTGGTCCACCTTCTCCACCGAGACGCGCAGCGTGCTCGATTCGGGCGTCGCGGCGGCCTTGGCCGCTTCGGCCTTGGGCGCGGCGGCAGCCGGGCGGGCCGCGGCGGCCGGGGTCGGGTGGGCCGCCTCGGCGGCGGCCGGCGTGGCGGCGGCGGCGGGCGCCCCGGGTGCGTTGTCGAAGAAACCGTAGCCCGGGTCGGCCGGCGGCGCGGCGGTCTCCTCGGGCGCGCCGGGGGCGCCGGCATGGAAGCCGTAGCCGGGGCCGTGCTCGGTGAGCTTCAGGTGCTCGCGCGCGACGTGGAACGTGAACAGGTCCAGCAGGTCGTTGTCCGACGTGGACGTCACGATCTTGAAGCGGCGCACGCCGTCGGCAGCGCGACCGGCGTCCAGCGGTTCGATCGTGCCGAGGTCGGTGATCTCCTTGAACAGCTCGGCCAGGCTGTCGGCCTGCGACAGGTCTTCCAGCGGCCCGACGGTCAGCTCCACCGTACGCGCCTGCGGCTTGCCGGGCCGCGACGCGGCAGCCGGCGCGGGGGCCGGGGCGGCGGGGGCGGCCGCCGCCGCAGGCGCCGCCGCGACGGCGGCTTCGCCGCCGCCTTCGGACAGCCGGCGGATCGTGAACAGCAGCTCGGTGGTGTCGATCGCCGCCGCGCCGTTGCCCTGGTGGCGCGCCAGCATCGCCTTGAGCGCGTCGCCCGAGGCCAGCAGGCCATCGACCATCGCCGCGTTCGGGGCCAGTTCGTGGCGGCGCAGCTTGTCCAGCAGCGTCTCCATCTGGTGCGTCAGCTCGGCCACGTCGGCGAAGCCGAAGGTGGCGGCGCCGCCCTTGACCGAGTGCGCGCAACGGAAGATCGCGTTCAGCGCCTCGTCGTCGGCGTTCTCGATGTCCAGGTTGAGCAGCATCTGCTCCATCGTCTCCAGGTTCTCGCCGGCTTCCTCGAAGAAGACCTGGAAGAACTGGGACAGGTCGATGCCTGCGGAGAGGTTCGCACCTTCGTTGGTCATGTCGCCCATCGCATCACTCCTCGGTTCGCTGCGTCAGCCGGCGGGTCAGCGGATGACCTTGCCGATGACCTCCACCAGCTTGGCGGGGTCGAATGGCTTGACCAGCCAGCCGGTGGCGCCGGCGGCACGGCCGGCCTGCTTCATCTGGTCGCTCGACTCGGTGGTGAGGATCAGGATCGGCGTGTTCTTGAACTTGGGGTTCTCGCGCAGCTTGCGAGTCAGGCTGATGCCGTCCATGCGCGGCATGTTCTGGTCGGTGAGCACCAGGTTGAAGTCGCGGCTGTTGGCCTTCTCGAAGGCGTCCTGTCCGTCGACCGCCTCGACGACATTGAAGCCGGCGTTCTTCAGCGTGAAGGACACCATCTGACGCATCGAAGCGCTGTCATCAACGGCAAGGATGGAGTGCATGGTCTTTTCTCCGGGAGGTCTGGCTCAGGTGCTCGGGCGCAGGCGCGGGCGGTTGCTAAAGGGGGAATCGGGTGCGGGTCAGAACAGCTCGACGGAACCGGCGTCCATCTCGTCCTGGGTGACGGGGTTGGGGCGCAGCGGCGGTTCCTCGATCACCGCGGCACCCTCCTCGTCGCCGGCGAAGGCTTCGTTGGCCAGCCGGTCGGCGCAGTTGCGCAACCGGCGCGAGGTGTGCGTGACCAGCTGCGAGGCCATGTCCTGGAACTGCATCGCGGTGATCGCGCCGGCCATGTGTTCCATCGCGGTGTGCAGCTGGTGGGTGTCGACGCCGGGCAGGTGCGAACCCGCGTGCAGCAGCTCCTTCAACTCGCCGGTGGCGCCATAGAAGTGCATCAGCAACGCGTCGCAGGCGTCGGAGAGCAGGCGCTGCAGGCGTTCGAGGTCGTTGCTGGCGACCATCAGGTGATCCTGAAGGTCGGCCGCAGCGAGCAGCGACATGCCGCCTGGGGGCGCCGGGTCTGGGGCTTCCTGCACGAGCATCGGAGCTCCTGGGTCCATAACGAGGATTTGTTCACGCCGGCACCGCCACAGACGCCCGCCCAAGGGGCGCCGCCGAGGTGTGTCCGGTTCTTGTCTTCCGGGTCATTTTCGGCAGCCCCCCTGGACGCCTTGAGGCGATGACAGCCTGTTTCAGGCCTCATTTCTCGTCGCAATCGGCAGGACCCCACGCTGCGCCATACTGTGCGCAGCCCCAGATTCCGAATGGCTGCCGTCCCGAACTCCCACGCCGCGGTGCGCCTGCTGCACATCGAGGACTCCGAGCCCGACCACGTGCTGGCGATGGCCCAGCTGCGCCGCGCCGGCCTGCGGGTGGAAGCGACCCGCGTGGAGACGCGCGACGAGTTCCGGCGCGCCCTGGCCCGGCCCTGGGACTTGGTGCTGTCCGACTACAACCTGCCGGGCTTCACCGGCATCGAGGCGCTGCAGATGCTGCGCGCCACCGGCCGCGCGCTGCCCTTCATCCTGGTCTCGGGCGAGATCGGCGAGGACACGGCCGTCGAGGCCATGCGCAACGGCGCCAACGACTACCTGCTGAAGAACAACCTGGCGCGGCTGGCGCCGGCGGTGGAGCAGGCCATCTCGGCGGCCGAGACGCTGCGCGCCAAGCGCCAGGCCGACCGCGAGCTGCAGGCTTCGCAGAAGCGGCTGTCCGAACTGGCCCAGCACCTGCAGACCAGCGTGGAGAGCGAACGCCACGCGATCGCGCGCGAGATCCACGACGACGTCGGCGGCTCGCTCACGGCGCTGAAGTTCGACCTGGACTGGATCGGCCGCCGCGTCACGCAGCCCGAGGTGCGCCAGCGCGTGCTGAGCGCGCTGGACACGGTGACGCATGCCATCGAAGCCAGCCAGCGCATCATGCACAACCTGCGCCCCGCCATCCTGGAACAGGGCCTGGTGCCGGCGCTGCAGTGGATGGCCAGCCGCTTCGAGCGCCGCAGCGGCGTCACCTGCGTCTTCCGCACCAGCCACGACAAGCCGGCGCTGCCCGCCGGCGTGCCGCTGGTGGCCTACCGCACGGCGCAGGAGGCGCTCACCAACATCAGCAAGCACGCGCAGGCCACGCGGGTCTCGATCGACCTGTCGCTCACGCGCGGCGTGCTCTCGCTGGAGATCAGCGACAACGGCCGCGGCCTTTCCAGCGCCGACCTGGGCAAGGCGCAGAGCTTCGGCATCCGCGGCCTGCGCGAGCGCGCGCTCACGGTGGGCGGCTGGATCGACCTGAGTTCCGGCGCCGGCGGCACGACCGTGATTCTTTCCGTGCCATTGGACAACGCGCCGCGCGAAGCCGAACCACGCGGGCGTGACAATGAAGAGCACGACCCCTCTGCCTGGGGTCAACTCTAGGCGGTAGATGATCGAAGTCATCCTCTGCGACGACCATGCCCTGATCCGGCGCGGCATCCGCGACACGCTCTCCGACGCCAGCGACATCCGCGTCGTCGGCGAGGCCGGCGACTACGGCGAACTGCGCACGCTGATGCGCGGAAAGTCCTGCGACGTGCTGGTGCTCGACATCAACATGCCCGGGCGCAGCGGCCTCGACGTGCTGCACGCGCTGAAGGACGAGGGCTCGCCGGTCAAGGTGCTCATCGTCAGCATGTACCCCGAGGACCAGTACGCGATCCGCGCCCTGCGGGCCGGCGCCTACGGCTACGTCAACAAGGGCGGCGACCCGCAGCTCATCGTGCAGGCGGTGCGCACGGTGTCGCAGGGGCGCAAGTACGTGACGCCGGACATCGCGCAGATGCTGGTGGAAAGCCTCACCACGCCGGCCATCGAAAGCCCGCACCAGAAGCTGTCCGACCGCGAACTGCAGACGCTCGTGATGATCGCCTCGGGCAAGCGGCTCTCGGACATCGCCGAGGAACTGACGCTGTCGCCCAAGACGGTGTCGGTCTACCGTGCGCGGGTGCTGGAAAAGCTGGGCCTCACCAACAACTCCGAGCTCACCGTCTACGCCATCCGCAACGGGCTGGTGGGCGAGTGAACGCCGTGCCCGCGCTGACCGCGGACGACCCGCAGGCGGCGCGCGGCGCGAACGCCGAGCTGCTGTCGCTGGCGCTGATCGACGCCCGCAACCACACCCTGCGCTGGCTGGCGGCCTTCGAAGCGCGTGACGCGCTCGAAGCCGCGCTGCCGCTGGCCGGCCATGCCGGCTGGTTCCAGGACCACTGGATCGGCCGCCACCTGCAGCGCGACCGCGGCGAGGCCGCCGACCCCGGCGTGCTGCGCCTGCCACCGGCCGACGCCGCCATCGAGTCCTGGTTCCAGGGCAGCGGCGCCGCGCCCACCGCCGACGCCCTGCGTGCCTACCTGGCCCAGACGCTGGACGTCACGCTCGACCTGCTGGCCGGCGCGCCCTCCACCGATGCGGGCCTTCACTTCTACCGCGTGGCGCTGCGCCATGAGGACCGCCTGGGTGAAGCGCTGGCCGAACGGGCGGCCGAACGGCAGCTGACGGACGCCGGTGCCGACCCGCCCCCCTGGCGCCCGATGGCGGCCCGGCCGGCCGCACCGCCGGTGTGGTTTTCGCCCCAGCGGCTGCAACTGGGCTCGCCACGCGGCGGCTGCGTACCGGAAAACGAGCGCTGGGCGCATGAAGTGGCGGTGCCCGAGCTGGAGATCGACGCCCAGCCGGTGAGCTGGCAGCGCTTCGTCGAGTTCGCCGACGACGGCGGCTATGACCGGCGCGAACTCTGGTCCGAATCCGGCTGGGCCTGGGCCCTGGCCGAAAGCCGGCGCGCCCCGCGCCACGTCGAACAGCTGCGGGGCGGCTCGGTGCTGGTGCAGCGCCGCGGCCGCACGCAGCGTGTCTCGCTCGACCAGCCGGTGCTGCACGCCAGCCGCCACGAGGCCGAAGCCTGGTGCCGCTGGGCCGGGCGGCGCCTGCCGACGGAGCCCGAATGGGAACTTGCCGCCGGGGCCGGCCGCTCGCGCGGCTTCGCCTGGGGCGACGTCTTCGAATGGGTGGCTGGCAGTGCCCGCCCCTGGCCCGGCCACCAGGCCGGCGCCGCCGCCCTGGACCGCCTGCCGGCGCCCGGCAGCCAGGGAGTGCTGCGCGGCGCTTCCTGGATGACCCCGTCGCGCCAGCGACACCCCAAGGCCCGCAGGTTCGCTCCACCGGACACGGACACCGCTTTCTGCGGATTTCGCAGCTGCGCGAGCTGAAACCTCGCGACCGCCGGCCCGGCGGCCGACGTCAACCCGGTAGCACGCTGCGGCGTTGGATTCAAGGCGGCAGTTGGGTCCGTGCATCGCCGGGGCGTCGAAATCCCTGCTGTTGCTTGACGCCCACACGCAGCGGGTTCGACAATTTCAGGAGAGCCCGTCACCACCTGACCACGGTTCTTTTCCCCTCCACAAACAGTCAAGGACAGACATGAAGACGAAGATGCTTCTGACGGCGGCGGCGGCTCTCGCCGCGATGCTGCTGGCTTCCGCCCCGGCGCGCGCCGACGATCCCACCAAGGCCACCCAGGCTTCCGACAAGAAGGCGACGCCGGCCGAGAAGGCCGCCGCCAAGGTCGAGCGCAAGGAAGCCGTGAAGGAAGCCAAGAAGGAAGGCAAGCTGACGCCGGCTGGCGAAGGCGCCCCCAACATGGCCGAAAAGGCCAGCGGCACCAGGGCCGAGCGCAAGGCCGAGCGCGCCGAAGCGCGCAAGAAGGTCGCTGCCGACAAGAAGGCCGGCAAGATCACCAACCCGGGCGAAGCCGGCGAACCGAAGAAGTAACAGCAGGCGTCGACGGGGCGCCGTCACCGCAAGGTTCGCGCCCCGAAACCCCTCAGGCCCGCGCGGCCGCCCCGTCAGGGATGCGGCTGGTCGCGGGTCTCGTCATTTGGGCGTCGCGCCGTGCCGGCGCAACACCTCGGCCAGCAGCTGGCCGTACTGGCGCTTCGTCTCGCCGGCGATCACGTTCGGCCCCACCAGCGGCGGCACCCAGGCCGTGGGCACGTATTCGCCGCGGTAGGCGATGACGGTGTCGCTGCCTTCCTCGGTGAGCCGCGTCACGGTGTCGAACGACTTGAAGTCGCCGCTCACGAGCTTCGTGCGGATCTCGCCCATCGGCAGCAGTTCGACCGCGCGCACGGTGGCGAACTTGAAGCTCATGAAGGCCACGCGCGTCTCGCCCGCCTGCGAGACTTCCAGCCGGTTGCCCTGGCGGCTGGTCACCTTGCTGCTCTTGAGCGTGGACACGAACTCCGACATGCGGTCGTAATCGACCAGCACTTCCCAGGTCTCGGCCAGCGGCGCGGCGACCCGCGCCTTGAGGTCGACGACGATCCTGTCGCCGGCGCGTTCCACCTTCACCTGAACGTCCTGCGCCCGGGCGCCGGGGGCGGCCAGCAGGGCCGTGGCCAGCGCCAGCAGCCAGCGGCGGCGCGGGGTCGGGGTGATGCGGACGCACGTCGCCCGCGAAGTGGTTAGGATCGAACGCACTACCTGATTGTGGACGACGATGGCCCGACTCCAACTCACGCTCAACGGCCGGCCGGTGAAGACCGAAGCCGAACCCGCAACCCTGCTGGTGGACCTGCTGCGGGGCACGCTGGGCCTCACCGGCACGCACGTGGGATGCGACACCGCGCAGTGCGGCGCCTGCACGGTGCTGCTGGACGGCCGCGCCACGCGCAGCTGCAGCACGCTGGCACTGCAGGCGGCGGGCCGCCAGGTGACCACCATCGAAGGGCTGGCCCAGGGGGGGCAGCTGTCGCCCTTGCAGGACGCGTTCGTCGCCTGCCACGGCCTGCAATGCGGTTTCTGCACGCCGGGGATGATCATGACCGCCAGCTGCCTGCTGGCGGAGAACAAGGCGCCCAGCGACGAAGAGGTGGCGCAGGCGCTGGAAGGCAACCTGTGCCGCTGCACCGGCTACGTGAACATCGTGGCCGCGGTGCAGAAGGCCGCCAGGACGATGCGGGGAGAAGCCTGATGGAAGCGCTCCGGTTCGGCAGCGGCCAGGCCGTGCGCCGCGTGGAAGACCCGGCACTGGTCCAGGGCCAGGGCCGGTTCACCGACGACGTGGCGCCCGCGGGCCAGCTGGTCGCGCGCTTCGTCCGTTCGACGCAAGCCCATGGCCGGCTGCTGTCGGTGGACGTGGCGGCCGCGCGCCAGCTGCCCGGCGTGGTGGCGGTCTACACCGGCGCCGACCTGGAAGCCGCGGGCGTCAAGCCCTTCGTGCTGCCGCCTGCCTTCCCGCGTCCCGACGGCAAGCCGATGGCCGGTCCGGCGCGGCCGGTGCTGGCGGTGGGCGACGTGCGCTTCGTCGGCGAGCCGATCGCCCTGGTGGTGGCCGAATCGAAGGAGGCCGCCCGCGCCGCCGCCGACGCGGTGACGGCCGAATACGCATCCCGCCCGGCCGTGGTGGACGTGCGTGCCGCCTACGCGCCCGGCGCGCCGCTGATCCTGCCCGATCTGGGCGACAACATCAGCGCCGAGATGCGCCACGGCGATGCCGCGGCTACTGACGCCGCGTTCGCGACGGCGGCGCATGTCGTCAAGCTCGACCTCGTCAACCAGCGCCTGCACCCCAACCCGATGGAGCCGCGCAGCCTGCTGGCCTGGGTGGCCGAGGACGGCCGCCTGACGATGCGCGCCTCCAGCCAGATGCCCACCGCGCTGCGCGACGGTGTGGCCGGCATGGTGCCCGGCCTGTCGCCCGAGAAGGTGCGCGTGCTGGTGGGCGACGTCGGCGGCGGCTTCGGCATGAAGACCGGCCTCTATGCCGAGGACGTGGCGGTGGCCTACGCCGCCGTGCAGACGAAGCGCCCGGTGAAGTGGCAGGCCGAACGCCTGGACGACTTCCTCGCCGGCCATGGTCGCGACGTGAAGAGCTGGCCGAACTGGCGCTCGGCGCAGTGGCAAGGTGCTGGGCCTGCGCGTGCACGCTGGCCAGCGTGGGCGCCTATCCGGCGGTGGTGAACGTCGCGATCCAGGTCCTCATCGGCCCCTGGGTCACGACCAGCGTCTACGACATCAAGCCGATCGACCTGCGCATCACCGCGGTGATGACCAACACCGCCCCCACCGGCGCCTACCGCGGCGCCGGGCGGCCGGAGGCCATCTACATCATCGAACGGCTGATGGACGCCGCCGCGCGCCAGCTGAAGCTCGACCCGGCCGAACTGCGCCGCCGCAACATGGTCCGCCCGGAGCAGTTCCCGTACACCAACGCGATGGGCCAGCTCTACGACGTGGGCGCGTTCGAGAAGATGCTCGACCAGGGCCTGGCGCTGTCTGAATGGAAGGGTTTCGAGGGCCGGCGCGCCGCCTCGAAGGCGCGGGGCCGCCTGCGCGGCCGCGGTATCGCCACCTTCCTGGAATGGACCGGCGGCAACGCGCTGGAGGAGAACGTCAAGGTCGAGGTCACGGCCGACGGCTTCATCGAGCTGACCAGCGCCACCCAGGCCATGGGCCAGGGCATCGCCACCAGCTACGTGCAGCTGGCGCACGACGTCTTCGGGGTGCCGTTGGAGAAGATCCGCGTGCTGCAGGGCGACACCGACCGCGCCAATGGCTTCGGCAGCGCCGGCAGCCGGTCGCTGTTCACCGGGGGCGCCGCCATCCGCGTCGCTTCGCAGAACACGGTGGAAGCCGGCAAGCAGCTGGCGGCGAAGGCGCTGGAGGCGCCGGCCGCCGACATCGAATACCGTGCCGGCCGCTTCAAGGTGGCGGGCACCGACCTCGGCATCGACCTCTTCGAGCTGGCGCGCCGCCAGCCGGGCGGCCACATCGTGGCCGAAGGCGACGCCAAGGCCGCCAACGCCAGCTGGCCCAACGGCTGCCACGTGGCCGAAGTGGAGATCGACCCCGCCACCGGCGAAGTGCAGGTGGTGGCCTACTCGTCGGTGAACGACATCGGCCGTGTCGTCAGTCCCGAGATCGTGCGCGGCCAGGTCGAAGGCGGCGCGGTGCAGGGCATCGGGCAGGCGCTCTGCGAGGCGATGAGCTACGAAGAAGGCGGGCAGTTGCTGTCGGCCAGCTTCATGGACTACGCGATGCCACGCGCCGACGGCTTCCGTGCCTTCAGGACCCGCTTCGACGAATCGGTGCCCTGCACGACCAACGGGCTCGGCGCCAAGGGCGTGGGCGAGCTGGGCACCATCGGCGCCACGCCGGCGGTGGTGAACGCGGTGATCGATGCGCTGGACGCGGCCGGCCGCGGCGCTGCCGCCCAGCAGCTGCAGATGCCCCTGACGTCGGAAGTGGTTTGGCGCGCGCTGCACGGCCGCTGATCCTCTGCCAGGCTGACGCGGCCCCTGCGCTGGCGGGGCGCGCGTGCTACAAACCGCGCAATGCCCGCCGTCGCGAACGCCCCGACCCGTTCCGTCCTCGTCGTCGGCGCCGGTGACGCCACCGGCGGTGCCATCGCGCGCCGCTTCGCGCGCGAAGGCTACGCGGCCTGCGTCACGCGCCGGACGGCCGACAAGCTGCAGCCGCTGGTGGACCGCATCCGCGCCGAAGGCGGCCAGGCGCACGGCTTCGCCTCGGACGCTCGCGACGAAGCGGCGGTGGCCGAGCTCTTCGCCACCATCGAGAAGACCATCGCGCCGCTGGAGGTGGTGGTCTTCAACATCGGCGCCAACGTGCGCTTTCCCGTCACCGAGATGACCGAACGCGTCTACCGCAAGGTGTGGGAGATGGGCGCGCTGGCCGGCTTCCTGGTGGGGCGCGAGGCGGCGCGCGCCATGCTGCCGCGCCGCCAGGGCACGATCCTCTTCACCGGCGCCACCGCCAGCCTGCGCGGCGGTGCCGGATTCTCCGCCTTCGCCGGCGCCAAGCACGCGCTGCGCGCGCTGGCGCAGAGCATGGCGCGCGAGCTGGGTCCGCAAGGCCTGCACGTGGCGCATGTCGTGATCGACGGCGCCATCGACACCGAATTCATCGCACAGAATTTTCCCGATCGTTACGCGTTGAAGGCCCAGGAAGGCATCCTGGATCCCGAGGCCATCGCGGAAAATTACTGGCAGCTGCACCGGCAGCCGCGGAGCGCGTGGACACACGAGCTCGATCTCAGACCCTGGATGGAGAAGTGGTGATGGCGCGCACGGTGGAGTTCTTCTACGACTACGGCAGCCCGACCAGCTACCTGGCCGCGAAGCGCCTGCCTGCCATCGCTGCCGCGCGCGGCGCCGAACTGGTGTGGCGGCCCATGCTGCTGGGCGGCGTGTTCAAGGCCACCGGCAACGCCAGCCCGGTGACGGTGCCGGCCAAGGGCCGCTGGATGAACCAGGACATCCGCCGCTGGGCCGAACGCCACGCCACGCCCTTCCAGTTCAACCCGCATTTCCCCATCAACACGCTCACGCTGATGCGCGGCGCGGTGGGCCTGCAGTTGCGCCGCCCGGCCGACTTCGAGCGCTACAACGACGCCGTCTTCGACTTCATGTGGCACACGCCGCGCAACCTGGGCGAACCCGCGGTGCTGGCTGCCGCGCTGGCCGAGACGGGCTTCGAGGCCGAGGCCTTCCACGCGCTGGTGTCCGACCCCGAAGTGAAGGCGCGCCTGGTGGCGGCCACCGAAGAGGCGGTGGAACGCGGCGTGTTCGGCGCACCCACCTGCTTCGTGGGCGGGCAGATGTTCTTCGGCCAGGACCGGTTGGACTTCGTCGACGAAGCGCTGGCCTGAGCCCATCGAATCCAAGGCCGCGCAGTCGGCCGCACGGCGGTATGGAAGCGGGAGGGACGGGATGTTGAATTTCGACTCTTCGACGCTCTGGCGCATCAGCGCCTGGGAGCGCATGAAGGCCGAGGCGCCGGCTGCCGATCAGGCGGCGATGCAGCGCAAGACGGTGCTGTCGACCACGCTGACGGCCGAGCTGAGCCAGCTGCAGCGCGCACGCATGGAAGGCGACGTGCTGGAGGTGCTGGCCGCCTGCATCCGCCAGCGCGAGAGCGCGCTCATCCTGCTGCAGCACCGCGGCTACGTCTGGCCGGTCACGGTGTTCCCCTACCGCGAGGTCTACCACCAGCGGCGTTCCATCGTCGAGTCGCTTCGCAACGGCAATGCCGACCTGCAGGTGCTGGCGGTGGAGCCACCCGGCCTGCGGCCGCCGGGCCACGAGATGCACGAGCGCATCGACGAGACGGTGGCCTACCGCCCCTTGCGCGAACTGCTGTGGGCGATGGCGATGTACGCGCCGCGGGCGCACCTGCTGGCCGACATCGCCGGCCGCGCCGCCTACCGCCTGTCGGCCGAGTACGTGCCTGAAGCGCAGGCCGCCGCCGGCGCGCTGGGCCCCACGCTGCGCCGGCTGCGCAGCGAGATCGCGCCGCTGGTGGAGATTGCCCAGTGGCCGGGCATGGACCGTGAGCGCGCGGCGCGCATGCTCAACGCCATCTACCTGCAGGGCGGGCTGATGGTGCTGCGCACCCACCGCGCGGCGCGCGACGCCGAGACCACCGGCAGCCGCCTGCGCGCCTGGATCCGCAAGGGGACCTGAAGCCCGGGCTCAGGCGTCCTGGCCGGCCAGCACCCTGGCCAGCTGTTCCAGACTCTCGATGTTGTGCGCCGGCAGGAAGCGGTCGACGTGCGGCAGCATGGCCTTGATGCCGCCGGCGCGCGGCTCGAAGGCCTCGAAGCGCAGCAGCGGGTTCAGCCACACCAGGCGGCGGCAGCTCTTGTGCAGGCGCTCCATCTCGAACGAGAGGTCGGCCGTGTGGCCGTGCTCCAGCCCGTCGCTGATGAGCAGCACCGTCGCGCGTCCCGGCAGCACGCGGCGCGCCCAGTGCAGGTTGAACTGGCGCAGGCTTTCGCTGATGCGGGTGCCGCCCGACCAGTCCTGCACCTCGCGCACCACCTGCGCGATGGCGATGTCCGGGTCGCGCTGGCGCAGGGCGCGCGTCGTGCGCGTGAGGCGGGTGCCGAAGACGAAGCTCTCCACGCGCAGCTCGGCATGGCCGAGCGCGTGCGTGAAGTGCAGCAGCATGCGCGAGTAGCGGCTCATCGAGCCCGAGATGTCGGCCAGCACCACCAGCCAGGGCGCCGGCCGCAGGGCGCGGCGCCAGCGCAGGTAGCCCACAGCTCGCCGCCGTGGCGCGCCATCGCCTGCAGCGTGGCGCGCGCGTCGACGCGGCCGGGGTGCGGCGCGCGCACGAAACGGCGCGTGGGCAGCGGCTCGAAGAAGTTCGCCAGGCGCCTGAGCATCTGTTTCGCGGCGCGCCATTCGTCGGCCGTCATGGTCTCGAAGTCGGCCTTGCGCAGCAGCTCGCGTTCGTTCCAGGTGAAGGCGGCGTCGATCTCCAGCTGCTCCGGCGCCTCCGGTGGTGGCGGCGCCTCGGGCTGGTGGGGAAACATCGCCTCGGCCAGGCGCCGGTTCTCGGGCGGCGGCGGCGTGGTGTTCTCCAGCCCGCGCACCTGCGGCAGCATCATCGCCATGATGCGGCCGGCCAGGTCGGGGTCGCGCCAGAAGAGCGCGAAGGCCTGCTCGAAGATGTCCTGGTGTTCCACGCGGTCCAGGAAGCAGGCTGCCAGCGTGTCGTGGAAGTCGGTGCGCGAGCCCAGCCCGCCCACCTGCAGGGCCTGCAGCGCGAGCGCGATGCGGTCGGTGCCCAGCGGCAGGCCCGCGTGGCGCAGCACGCGGCCGAAGTGCATGACGTTCTCGGCCAGGTGGCCGGGCAGGGAATCGGGCGCGCGCAGCATGACGAACCGATTGTGCGGCCAGAACTGCTATGCACGCGCGTTCAAAGGGGTTCACCCCGGCGCGTCGGCGCGGGCTGGTCCGTGCCGGACCAGCGGTGACGCTGCGCGCTGGCACAACCCGGCGCGCGCAGGCGGCGCTCTCCTCGGAGAACGGTGCTGGCATGTCGATTGCGGAAGGAGTTGCGGTCCCAACCCGTCAACCGCCTCTTCGAGGAGACAGCCATGACCGTTTACGCAGCCCCTGGCACCGCCGGCGCCAGGCTCGCCTTCAAGGCGAAGTACGACAACTTCATCGGCGGCAAGTTCGTCGCGCCGCTCGACGGCCAGTACTTCGACGTCGTCACGCCCATCAACGGCAAGCCCTACACGAAGGCCGCGCGCTCGACGGCGCGCGACGTGGAACTCGCGCTCGACGCCGCGCACGGCGCGGCCGCGAGATGGGCCGCCACCTCGCCGGCCGAGCGTGCGAACGTGCTGCTGAAGATTGCCGACCGCATCGAAGCCAACCTGGAACTGCTGGCCTACGCCGAGAGCGTGGACAACGGCAAGCCGATCCGCGAGACGCTCAATGCCGACGTGCCGCTGTCGGTGGACCACTTCCGCTACTTCGCCGGCTGCCTGCGTGCGCAGGAGGGTTCGATCAGCGAGATCGACGGCAACACCATCGCCTACCACTTCCACGAACCACTGGGCGTGGTCGGCCAGATCATCCCCTGGAACTTCCCGCTGCTGATGGCGGCCTGGAAGCTGGCACCCGCGCTCGGCGCCGGCAACTGCGTGGTGCTCAAGCCGGCCGAGAACACGCCCGTCAGCATCATGGTGCTGGCCGAGCTGATCGCCGACCTGCTGCCCGCGGGCGTGCTGAACATCGTCAACGGCTACGGCCGCGAAGCCGGCATGCCGCTGGCCACCAGCAAGCGCATCGCCAAGATCGCCTTCACCGGCAGCACCGCCACCGGCAAGGTGATCGCGCAGGCGGCGGCGCAGAACCTGATCCCGGCCACGCTGGAGCTCGGCGGCAAGAGCCCTAACATCTTCTTCGAAGACGTGATGGCCGCCGACGACGCCTTCCTGGACAAGGCGATCGAAGGCCTGGTGCTGTTCGCGTTCAACCAGGGCGAGGTCTGCACCTGCCCGAGCCGCGCGGTCATCCACGAGAGCATCTACGACCGCTTCATCGAGCGTGCCTTGAAGCGCGTGGCCGCCATCCGGCAGGGCAACCCGCTGGACACCGAGACCATGCTGGGCGCGCAGGCCTCTTCGATGCAGCTCGACAAGATCCTGTCGTACCTGGAAGTGGGCAAGCAGGAAGGCGCGCAGGTGCTGTGCGGCGGCGCCCAGGCGCAACTGGGCGGCGACCTGGCCGGCGGCTACTACGTGCAGCCCACGCTCTTCAAGGGCCACAACCAGATGCGCATCTTCCAGGAGGAGATCTTCGGCCCCGTGCTGGCCGTGACCACCTTCAAGACCGAAGCCGAGGCGCTGCAGATCGCCAACGACACCGTCTACGGCCTGGGCGCCGGTGTCTGGACGTGCGACGGCAGCCGCGCCTACCGCATGGGCCGCGCCATCCAGGCCGGTCGCGTGTGGACCAACTGCTACCACGCGTACCCGGC
>JBGAKY010000077.1:0-25142 GCA_044224175.1 Rubrivivax sp.
GAACCTCAAGGACACCGACCCGCGCGCCAAGAGCTACCAGGAGTACCGCGACTACGCCGGCGTCGACGAAGGCATGTCGGGCATCAGCACCCGCTTCGCCTACAAGATCATCTCCAAGGTCTTCAACTTCGACAGCACCGAGGTCGCCGCCAACCCGGTGCACCTGATGTACGTGCTGGAGCAGCAGATCGAACGCGAGCAGTTCCCGGCCGAGACCGAGCAGAAGTACGTCGGCTTCATCAAGGAGCTGCTGGCGCCGCGCTACGCGGAATTCATCGGCAAGGAGATCCAGACCGCCTACCTGGAGAGCTACTCCGAGTACGGCCAGAACATCTTCGACCGCTACGTCACCTACGCCGACTACTGGATCCAGGACCACGAGTACCGCGACACCGACACCGGCGAGGTGTTCGACCGCGCTTCGCTGAACGCGGAACTGGAGAAGATCGAGAAGCCGGCCGGCATCGCCAACCCGAAGGACTTCCGCAACGAGATCGTCAATTTCGTGCTGCGGGCGCGCGCTTCCAACCAGGGCAAGAACCCGGTCTGGACCAGCTACGAGAAGCTGCGCACCGTGATCGAGAAGAAGATGTTCTCCAACACCGAGGAGCTGCTGCCCGTCATCAGCTTCAACGCCAAGGCGAGCGCCGACGAAGCCAAGAAGCACGAGGACTTCGTCACCCGCATGGTGGCCAAGGGCTACACGCCCAAGCAGGTGCGCCTGCTCTGCGAGTGGTACCTGCGCGTGCGCAAGAGCAGCTGATGCTCCACTCCATCATCGATCGCCGGCTGGCGGGCAAGAACAAGTCCATCGGCAACCGCGAACGTTTCCTGCGCCGCCACAAGGAGCAGATCAGGGAAGCGGTGAAGCGGGCGATCGACGGTCGGGGCATCCGCGACATCGAACGCGGCGAAGAGATCCACATCCCGAAGAAGGATCTCTCCGAACCCGTGTTCGGCCACGGCCAGGGCGGCATGCGCGAGGTGGTTCACCCCGGCAACCGCGAGTACATCCAGGGCGACCGCATCGAACGTCCGAAGGGCGGCGGCGGGGGCGGCGGCAGCGGGCAGGGGCAGGCCAGCGACCAGGGCGAGGGCGAGGACGACTTCGTCTTCGCTCTCAGCAAGGAAGAGTTCATGCAGGTCTTCTTCGAGGACCTGGCCCTGCCGCACCTGATCCGCACCCAGCTCGCCGAAGTGCCGGAATGGAAGAGCCACCGCGCCGGCTTCACCAGCGACGGCACGCCCAACAACCTGCACGTGGTGCGCAGCATGCGCGGCGCCATCGGCCGCCGCATCGCCATCGGCGCCGGCAGCCGGCGCGAGCTGCGCGAACTGGAAGACCGCCTGGCCGCACTGCGGCTGGAGCACAAGCCCGGCGACGAGGTCGCGGCGCGCGAGATCGAGGAACTGGAAGAGCAGATCCACCACCTGCGCCTGCGCCTGGAGCGCATCCCCTACCTGGACCCGATCGACCTGCGCTTCCGCAACCGGGTGCGCGTGCCGGTGCCCACCAGCAAGGCGGTGATGTTCTGCCTGATGGACGTCTCGGGTTCGATGGACGAAGGGCGCAAGGAACTCAGCAAGCGCTTCTTCATCCTGCTGTACCTGTTCCTGACCCGTCACTACGAGAAGATCGAGCTCGTCTTCATCCGCCACCACACGCAGGCGCAGGAAGTCGACGAGGAGAACTTCTTCCACGCGCGCGAAACGGGCGGCACCGTGGTCAGCAGCGCGCTGGTGCTGATGGAAGAGATCATCCGCGCCCGTTACAGCCCGAGCGAGTGGAACATCTACGGCGCGCAGGCCTCCGACGGCGACAACTGGCACCACGACAGCGGCCGCTGCCGCGAGCTGCTCAACGACAAGCTGCTGCCACTGTGCCGGTACTACGCCTACGTGCAGGTGGCCGAGGAAGAGCAGAACCTGTGGGAGGAATACACCCAGCTGCTCGAAGGCCACAAGCACTTCGCGATGCGCAAGGCCACCAGCGCCGACCAGATCTACCCCGTGTTCCGTGACCTGTTCAAGAAGGAAGGGGCGCAGGCCGCATGAAGTTTCAGCGCGTGGCCCTGGACGAACCGCGGCCGCTGGAATCGCGGCCGAGCGAGCACCTGCCGGGCCCCAGCGACTGGTCGTTCGACCTCGTCGACACGTACCACCGCGTCATCAAGGCCACTGCCGAGCGGTTCGGCCTGGACACCTACCCGAACCAGCTGGAGATCATCACCGCCGAACAGATGATGGACGCCTACGCCAGCGTGGGCATGCCGGTGAACTACCGCCACTGGAGCTACGGCAAGGAATTCATCGCCACCGAGAAGAACTACAAGCGCGGCCACATGGGCCTGGCCTACGAGATCGTCATCAACAGCAATCCCTGCATCAGCTACCTGATGGAGGAGAACACGATGGCGATGCAGGCGCTCGTCATCGCGCACGCCGCCTACGGCCACAACAGCTTCTTCAAGGGCAACTACCTGTTCCGCATGTGGACCGACGCGTCGTCGATCATCGACTACCTGGTCTACGCGAAGGACTACGTCGCCAAGTGCGAGGAAAAGCACGGCCTCGACGCGGTGGAACTGTTCATCGACAGCTGCCACGCGCTGTCCAACCACGGCGTCGATCGCTACCGGCGCCCCAGCCGCAAGAGCCTGGCGCAGGAACTGGCCGACCGCCTGGACCGCGAAGCCTACGTGCAGCAGCAGGTGAACGACCTGTGGCGCACGCTGCCCCGGCGTGCCGAGAAGGACGCCGCCGAAAAGGAGAGCAAGCGCTTCCCCGAAGAGCCGCAGGAGAACCTGCTCTACTTCATCGAGAAGAACGCGCCGCTGCTCGAACCCTGGCAACGCGAGATCGTGCGCATCGTGCGCAAGATCGCCCAGTACTTCTACCCGCAGCGCCAGACCCAGGTCATGAACGAGGGCTGGGCCACGTTCTGGCACTACAAGCTGCTCAACCAGATGTACGACGACGGCTTCCTCACCGACGGCGTGATGATCGAGTGGCTGAAGTCGCACACCAACGTGATCTACCAGCCGCCGGTGGGGCACCGCGCCTACAGCGGCATCAACCCCTATGCGCTGGGCTTTGCGATGTACACCGACATCAAGCGCGTCTGCGAGGAGCCCACCGACGAGGACCGCGCCTGGTTCCCGGAAATCGCCGGCAAGCCCTGGCTGCCCACGCTGGACGCGGCGATGCGCAACTTCAAGGACGAGAGCTTCATCGGCCAGTACCTGAGCCCCAAGCTCATGCGCGACCTGCGCCTGTTCGCCATCGTCGACGACGAGCGCCAGAACGAACTGGAAGTGGCCGCCATCCACGACGAAAGCGGCTACCGCCGCGTGCGCGAATCGCTGTCGCACCAGTACGACCTGGGCTCGCGCGAGCCCAACATCCAGGTCTGGAACGTGAACCTGCGCGGTGACCGCAGCCTCACGCTGCGCCACTTCCAGCACAACGACCGCCCGCTGCACGAGACCGCGAACGAGGTGCTCAAGCACGTCGCCCGGCTGTGGGGCTTCGGCGTGCACCTGGAAAGCGTGAACGCCAAGGGCGACGTGACCAAGCGCTGGACCGTGCCGGCCCCCGCGCAAAGCGGCAACTAGAGCGCGAAGATCTTCCCCGGGTTGAGGATGTTCTTCGGGTCCAGCGCCCGCTTCACCGCCCGCATCATCGCCACGCTGCCCGCGCCCGCCTCGTCGACGAGGAAGGCCATCTTGTGCAGGCCGATGCCGTGTTCGCCGGTGCAGGTGCCTTCGAGCGCGATCGCGCGCTGCACCATCTGCAGGCTCAGCCGCTCGGCCACCGCGCGCTGCGCCGCGTCGCCTTCCTTCACCAGGTAGGCCAGGTGGAAGTTGCCGTCACCCACGTGGCCGACGATGTAGTACGGCAGCCCCGACGCGTCGGCCTCCGAGACCGAAGCCTCGATGATCTCGGCCAGGCGCGAGATCGGCACGCAGGTGTCGGTGGTCACGGTGCGGCAGCCCGGGTTCATCGACATGCCGGCGAAGTAGGCCTTGTGGCGCGCGGTCCACAGGCGGGTGCGTTCCTCGGGCGTGCTGGCCCACTGGAAGTCCTCGCCGCCCAGATCGCTCGTGATGGCCTGCACCGTCTCGGCCTGTTCCTTCACGCCGGCTTCGCTGCCGTGGAATTCCATCAGCAGCATCGGGTGCTCGCGCAGGCCCAGCTTGCTCTGCGCGTTGACGGCGCGCACCGCGTTCAGGTCCAGCAGTTCGCAGCGCGCGATGGGCACGCCCATCTGGATGATCTGGATCGTCGCGTTCACCGCCGCGCCGACGTCCTTGAAGTGGCAGATCGCCGCGCTCACCGCCTCCGGCAGCGGGTAGAGCTTGAGCGTGACCTCGGTGATGACGCCCAGCGTGCCTTCGCTGCCCACCATCAGCCGCGTCAGGTCGTAGCCGGCGGCCGACTTCTTGGCGCGGGTGCCGGTCTGGATGACCTCGCCGCTGGCGGTGACGACGGTGAGCCCGAGCACGTTCTCGCGCATCGTGCCGTAGCGCACCGCGTTCGTGCCGCTGGCGCGCGTGGCCGCCATGCCGCCCAGGCTGGCGTTGGCGCCGGGGTCGATGGGGAAGAAGAGCCCGCTGTCCCGGATCTCGCGGTTCAGCTGCTCGCGCGTGACGCCGGCTTCCACCGTGACCGTCAGGTCCTCCGGGTTCAGGCGCACGATCCTGGTCATGCGCGACAGGTCCAGCGTCACGCCGCCCTGCACCGCGAGCAGGTGGCCTTCGAGCGACGAGCCCACGCCGTAGGGGATGACCGGCACGTCGTGCGCGGCGGCCAGCGCCACCACCGCGGCGGCTTCCTCGGTGCTTTCGCAGAACACCACCGCGTCGGGCGGCGTCACCGGGAAGGGGCTTTCGTCGCGGCCGTGCTGTTCGCGCACCGCGGCGGCGGTGCTGCAGCGCTCGCCGAAGCGCCCGCGCAGCGCGTCCAGCATGGCGGCGGGCAGCGGGCGCCGTTGGTAGGCGGGCAGGACTTCGTTGGGCAGCGGCGCGTTCATGGGCGGCCTCGTTCGGGCGGTGAAGGACTGGATTCTAGGGACGGGCGCGAAATGACCCTGCCGGCAGCGCCTTTTCGCACCCTCACGGTGGCGCCGGGCCGGCACCATGGTGGCGTGGCAGGCACCGACCCCATCATCCCCGACCGCGGCGAGTTCATCGACGTGCTTGCCGCGCTGCGCCGCGGCAGCGTGATGGTGCGCCTGGGCGACCACCCCGGCGGCTGCGTCGTCGACGGCGGCGTCGTGTACCGCAGCGCGCCCGCGCTGCTGCGCTACGGCCTGGTCCAGCGCTGGGACAACCCCGAGGGATTTCCCGCGGTCGAGTACTACCGCCTCAGCCCCGAAGGCCGGGCCTTCGCCGACCGCGCGCTGCACACCTGGCGCCGGCGGCCGTTGCTGGAGCGCCTGGCGGTTCGCCTGGCAGGCTGACACCGGGGCCGTGCGGTCGCGGATACTTCCGCGCATGGCCCCTCTGCAGCCGACGCAGACACCACGGCTGCGGCTGTGGGGCGTGCCGATGCTGCGGCCCGCGGATGGCGGGGACGCGGCTCCGTTCGGCCCCGAGCGGCGCTTCCAGCTGCTGGTGCTGCTGGCGCTGCAGGCGGGCCGCTGGGTCGATCGCGACCGCGTCGCCGCGCTGCTGTGGCCCGAGCACCCGCTGGGCACGGCGCGGCGCAACCTGCGCAAGGTCGTCTTCCGTGCCCACGCCGTGCCCGGCGTCGACGGGCTGGAGGCGACCGACCATGCGCTGCGCTGGAAGGTGTCGACCGACCTGCAGGCCTTCGACGAGGCGCTGCGCCGCGGCGACGCCGAGTCCGCCCTGGCCTGGCGGCGCGGGGTGGCGGTCGAGGGCATCGACGACCCGGCCAACGGCCCGCTGTCCGAGCTGTTCGCTGCCGAGCGGGCGCGCCTTCAGCAGGCCTGGCTGGAGGCCGCCCTCGCGCAGGTGCGTGCCGCCACGGACCACGAAGCGCGGGTGCGCGCCGCGCGGCGCGTGCTGGCGGTCGACGCCCTGGACGAGGCCGCGATGCTGGCGCTGCTGGAGGCCGAACGTGCCCTCGGCCGCGAAGCCGAAGTGCAGACCGAGTACCGCCGCTACGCCGCGCGCCTGGCCGAAGCGCTCGGCGTCGAGCCTTCGCGCGTGCTGCGCGATCTGGTGCACGCCGCACCCGCCGCCGGTCCCGTCGGCGCGCCGGTCCTCCCGGCGGGCGACGGCTTCATCGGCCGCCGACTCGAGATCGCCGAAGCGCTGGCGCTGCTGGCAAGCCCCGGCCTGCGTGCGCTCACGCTGCTCGGGCCCGGCGGCATCGGCAAGAGTCGCCTCGCGCGCCAGCTGCTGCCGGCCTGCGCGCCCCGGTTTCCCGCCGGCGTGCACTGGGTGGAGCTGCAGGACGTCGACACGGCGCCGGCGGCGCTGGCGCGTGTCGCGCAGGCGCTGGGCATCCGCCTCGTCGACGGCGACGACGCGGTCGACCAGCTGCTGCGCCACCTGCCGCCGCCGCGCCGGCTGCTCGTGCTGGACAACGTGGAGCACCTGCCGGCGCTGGTGCCGGCGCTCCAGCGCCTGATCGACCGTGCCCCGGCGCTGGTGCTGCTGCTGTCCTCGCGCCTGCGGCTCGCACTGGGCGACGAGCCGGCGCTCGTCCTGCAGGGTCTGGCCGTGCCCGACGAGGACAGCCGCGACTTCGAGGCCGCGAGCAGCTTCGACGCCGTGCGTCTGTTCGAGCATCACGCGCTCGCGGTGCAGCGCGACTTTCGCCTCGAAAGCCAGCTGCGCCCCGTGATCGACATCGTCGAGGCGGTGGGCGGCCTGCCGCTGGCCATCGAGCTGGCGGCGGGCTGGGTGCGCCTGCTGCCCCCGGAGCAGGTGGCACAGGACCTGCGCGGCTCGATCGAGCTGCTCGAACGCGACCCTGCCGGCCGCCAGCGGCCGGCGCGCCCGGAGCATGGCAGCCTGCGCGCCGTGCTCGACGGCACCTGGCGCTTGCTGGGTGCGCACGAGCGCGAGGCCCTGGCGACGCTGGCGGTCTTCGAAGGCGGCTTCACGCGCGCGGCGGCGCTGGCGGTGGCCGGCTGTTCGCTGCCGCTGCTGTCGTCGCTGGTCGACAAGGGCCTGCTGGCGGCCGACCCGGGCGGCCGTTTCGCGATGCACCCGGTGGTGCGCGCCTACGCGCTCGAGCGGCTGGCCGCCGATGCCGCGAGCCGTGCCAGCGTCGTGACCCGCCATGCCGAGCATCATGCGCGCTGGCTCGCCGGCCTGGCCCGGCATGCGCGGGGCGACGTCGCGCTGCTGCTGGCCGAACTGGCCGCCGAACAGTCCAATGCCGTCGCGGCCTGGAACGCGGCGCGCTCGCTCGAACGTGACGACCTGCTGGCCGACATGGTGCGTGCGCTGTGGGCCTACTTCGAGAACCTCGGCCGCCACCGCGAGGGCGTCGACCTGCTGGCGCCGGCGCTGGCGCGGCCGCTGCGCGGCGAGGTGGCGGCCCTGGCGCACGCCCGCCTGGCGCACGGCCTGGCACTGCTGCACCTCCGTCTGGGCGAGCATGCGCAGAGCCTGGCCATCGCGCGTTCCTCGATCGATCCGGCCGAGCACTGCGGCGACACCGAGGCGTTCGTCGGCTGCCTGCTCTGCGCCGGCTCGTCGCTGTGGCAGCTGCGTGACGAGGGGGCCGCCCGGCAGCAGTACGAGCACGCGGTGGCCGTGGCGCGCCGGCGCGGCGACGGCCATTGCCTCGGGCAGGCGCTGGGCAACCTGGCCCAGCTGCTGGTGGCGCAGGGCGAGCTGCCGGCAGGCGAAGCCGCGCTCCGCGAAGCCCTGGACCACAGCCGCGCCGTCGGCGACCTCTACGCCGTCGTCACCCAGCTGCTGGCGCTGGGGCAGCTCGAAGGCGCGAGATCGAACGCCGAACAGGCCTGCCGCCACCTGCTGGAGGCGAAGCAGACCGCCGAGGCGCACGGGCTGCCGC
The DNA here is from genome assembly GCA_044224175.1 of Rubrivivax sp. Lineage (GTDB taxonomy): Bacteria > Pseudomonadota > Gammaproteobacteria > Burkholderiales > Burkholderiaceae_C > Rubrivivax. Next base: position 8,002 of record JBGAKY010000077.1, read on the forward strand.
TGCTGCAGGCCTATGCGACGCTGAACCTCGGGCACCAGTACCGGAACCAGGGGGCGTCGGAGCCCGCGCGCAAGGCCTACCAGCAGGTGCTCGCCCTGTCGCCGCGTGCAGGTGCCAACGTGCTGCGCTGGACCGCCGAACTCGCGCTCGCGCGCATGGACGTGAACGATCGGGACCTGGCCGCCGCGCTGCCGCGGCTGCGCTCGGTGGTCGCCGAGGCGCGGCCGCGGTCGGCCACCTGGCATCTCGTCTGGGCGGTCGTGATCCACGGCCACTGGCACGCCGCCGCCGGCGACACGGCGGCCGCGGCGCGTGCCTTCACGGCGGCGCGCGCCGCGCGCTGGCTCGAAGAGCCCCACGACCGGGTGCTCGCGCAGCTGCTGGCGGCCATGCCGGCGGCGGCCTTGCCGGTGCGCGCGCCGACGCTCGACGAGGCGCTGGACGACCTGCTCGGCGACCGGCGGCCGCCGGGCAACGGCGAGGAAACGCCCCCCGCCTAACGTGGCCCGCGTCGGCTGCTGCCGACCCCCAGGCCATGAAGCTCCCAACCGTCCCCGCCGTCCCCGGCGCCCGCGCATGAACGAGGCCCAGGTCTTCGTCGTCCGCGTCTGGCGCCTGGCCGAAGCGTTCCGCGCTTCGGTGCGTGCCGTCGGTGACGAACAGGCGCTGCTGTTCACGCAGCCGCTCACGCTGGCGAACTTCCTGGCCGAGTCGGTCGGCACCCCGCCACCCCAGGACGAGCACCCAGGAGGTTCCGATGACGATCACCCTTGAACGCCCCACGGCCCGCCGGGCGGCCCGGTGGCTGGCCGCATGTTTTGCCGGCGGGGCGCTGCTGCTGGCCGGCTGCGGCGGCGGCGGCAACAGCAGCCCGGCCGTGGAGGAGCCGCCGCCTGCGGCGTCGGCCGGCGACCCGGTCGTCGCCACCGTGGACGGCGGCGGCAGCAAGGTGGCCTTCAGCGCCAGCGGCGTCGCCGGCACGCTGGAGGTGCCCGAGGGCACCTTCGCCGAGCCGACCACGCTGACCATCACCCCGCTCGCGCCCGCCACGGGCGAGTGGCTGCGGCTGCGCATCGCCGGCCCGCGCGGCGTGCTGACCCGGCCCCTGACGATGACGCTCACGCTGCCCGCCGGCAGCGTGCCGGCGGCAAGCGCGGCCGGCGTCTGGCGCGACGGCGCCCAGACGGTGCCGCTGCAGACGCGCGTCGACGTGGCGGCCCGCACCATCGTGCTCACGCTGCAGCAGTTCGCCGACGCCGCACCGGCGCAGCGGGCGCAGGCGATGGCGGCGAAGCACCGCCTCGCCGAAGCGGCGCCCCTGGAGACCGAGATCGCCGCGCTGAGGACCCTCAGCCGCGCCGAACTCTACGGCGTCGTCGAGGAGACGATCCGCGTGCATGAACGCGAGCAGCAGTTCGCCACCGCCTTCAAGGCGACCGCGGCGTTGACGACGGTGCAGATGGTGCTGGAAACCGACGGCGGCACGCCCGACCCGCTGGGCGTGGGCCTGCTGTCGGACCTCAAGCGCATCGCCTGCGCGAACCTCGCGGGCGCCGTCGGTGCGGCCACGCTCGTCGAGGTGCCGGCCTTCGGCGGCGGCGGGCTGGCGGTGGCCCAGTGGCGGGCGCGCCAGATCGAGCCCGTGCACTACTGGCAGGCCATCGTCGCCCGCCTGGGCGACGGCCCCTGCGCCGGCGTCGACGTCGACGGCGCGCTGGTGGCCGTCGAGCAGCGCTACCGCAGCGCGGTCGAGACGCGACTGGGCGGCAGCCGCGACGGGGTGACGATCGCCGAGGTGGCCCCCGGGCTGGCGCGCGCGGCCGCGCTGGTCGGCCAGGACCGGCTGCTCGGCGTGCCGGCGCAGGGCGAGGTGGTGCAGCAGGAGACGCTGCAGCCATTGACCGCGCCGCTGCGTGCCACCGCCTGGGACGCGAGCGCGAACGGCACCACCCACGACCACTACCGCGACGTGCTGCGCATCTACGGCCTGTACTCGGCGTTCGGGGGCGACCTGCAGATGGTGGGCACGTCGCTCTACGTCGGCGCCTACGAAGGCGGCAGCGGCAGCGCCGCGATGGGCAGCGGCAGTGCCGGCGGCGGCGCCGGCCCGAACGAGACGCGCACCGCCACCACGGTGCCGGCGCGTGCCGGCGGCAGCGTCGAGCTGAAAGGCCCGATCACCGTGCTGCATTGCCCGGCGGCGGCGACCGAGACGCTGGTGGTCGAGTTCGAAGGCGTGAAGGTGCTCGAACGGGCGTCGGTCGGCGACAGCCTGCTCGACGGCACGCTCACCTTTGACGTCTCGACGCTGCTGGCCGCGGCCGCCATCGACCCGGCGACGCGCGGCCTGCACACGCTGCAGCTCAAGCGCGTGGGCTCGAGCTGCAACGCCGCGCTCGGCGCCACCGACGCGGTGCTGGTGCGCGTGACGCTGGACTTCGCCGCCGGCCAGCCGCCCGAGCCTTCGAAGATCACCGGCAAGCGCTTCGCCGGCAGCGTGGTCGAGTACTACATGCCCTACGACAATCCCGAGTGCTCGCGCACCTGCCTGGAGCGCAACCCGGGCTCGGACCGCTGCCCGGTCAGCGCCTCCTTCGTCGGCGAGATCACGGTGACAGGTGATCCCAGGGCCTACAGCGCGACCTACCGCTGGCGTATCACCGACCCGCCGGAAGCACCCTGGCTGGAAGCCGTCTTCGCGGGAAGCGGCACCGCGAACAGCTTCGGCGGCAGCTACCTGCCACCCGGTTCGCCGTCGGTGCAGTCGCTGTACTTCTCGGTCGACGAGAGCGGCCGCCTCGTCGGCCAGTCCACCTGGCGCTGCCACCTGCAGGAGATCACCCTGACCGGTACCCCGTGATCCGGTCGCGGGCGGGGCTAACATCCCGTCCATGGCCAACCGACTCACCCAGATCGCCACCCGCACCGGCGACGACGGCAGCACCGGGCTGGGCGACGGCACGCGCACGCGCAAGGACGCGCTGCGCGTGCAGGCGATGGGCGATGTCGACGAGCTGAACTCCAGCCTCGGCGTGCTGCTGGCCGAGCCGCTGCCCGGGGACGTGCGCACGCTGCTGGTGACCATCCAGCACGAGCTGTTCAACCTGGGCGGCGAGCTCTCGATCCCTGGCTACGAACTGCTCAAGCAGGACGCCGTGCTGCGCCTGGACCAGGCGCTGGAGCAGTACAACGCCCAGCTGCCGCGGCTGGCCGAATTCATCCTGCCGGCCGGCACGCGCAGCGCCGCGCTGGCGCATGTCAGCCGCACGGTCGCGCGGCGCGCCGAACGCGCCGTGGTGGCGCTGGCCGCGCACGAGACCGTGAACGCCGCGCCGCGGCAGTACCTGAACCGGCTGTCGGACCTGATGTTCGTGCTGGCGCGCGTGCTCAACCGCGCCAACCTCGACGGCCTGGGCGGCGACGACGTCTACTGGCGCAGCGAGAAGCTGGCGCGCCAAGAAGAAGACGAATGAAGACAGGCGCCGGCGCAACGGCGTCCCACTCGGAGGCGAAACGATGACGATCCGTTGGCCGTGCCGCGCCCTGGCGCTGCTGCTGCTGTGGTGCACCCTGGCGGGCGCCGCGTTCGCGCAGGGCGCCGACCCCTGGGCCGACTGGCAGAGCGCCGACAGCGCGCACTTCCGCGTCCACTACCGCGCCACCCAGCGCGCGCAGGCCGAAGCCGTGGCGCGCGCCGCCGAACGCGTGTACCCGCGCGTCACCGAAGGCCTGCAGTGGGAACCGCGCGGCCGCACCGAGCTGGTGGTCTACAGCGAACTGGACATCGCGAACGGCTTCACCACGCCGCTGCCCTTCAACATCATCGGCGTCTTCCTGACCCCGCCCGACGAAGGCCAGCTGCTGGACAACAGCGTCTGGCTCGACCTGCTGCTGGTGCACGAATTCACCCACGCCGTGCACCTGGACAAGGTGCGCGGCGCGCCGCGCATCCTGCAGACCATCTTCGGCACCGTGCCCTGGTTCATCCCCAACCTGCTCGCGCCGGGCTGGACGCTCGAAGGCATCGCCGTCTACAACGAGAGCGACCCCGCCGCCGGGCGCGGCCGCCTGAAGGGGCCGATGTTCGAAGCCTGGCTGCGCGCCGAGCGCAGCAAGGGCTTCATCAAGCTGGCCGAGCTGAACGCCGACGGCCGCGCGCTGCCGCTGGCCAAGCAGTACCTCTACGGCGCCTACTTCTTCGAGTTCCTGGCGCGCAAGTACGGCACCGACAAGCCGCTGGCCTTCATCGAACGCTACAGCGGCAACATCGTGCCGCGCCTGCACAGCGGCCCGTACGACGCCACCGGCAAGATGATGGACGAGCTGTGGGACGAGTTCCTGGCCGACCTGGCGCAGCAGGTGGACGCACGCGGCGCCGCCATCACCGCGCGGCCCGAAGTGCTGGGTCAGAAGGTGGCCGGCCCGGTGTTCGAGATCGGCGGCGTCGGCATGCTGCCCGACGGCGCGCTCGTCGCCGCGCTCGACGACGGCCTGGGCCGCGCGCAGCTGGTGCGCCTGGGTGCCGACGGCAGCCGCAAGGTGCTGGCCGACCTGACCGCCGGCGCCCGCCTGTCCGTGGCCGCCGACGGCCGCGTGCTGGTGGCGCAGCTGGACATCTGCAACACCCACTACCTGGCCTACGACCTGTACCGGCTGGAAGAAGGCGGTGGCCTGCGCGCGCTTTCCAGCTGTGCGCACCTGCGGCGCGGGGTGGACTATGCCGGCGGCGTGGCCGCCGTGCAGCTGGACGGCGGCCGCACCCGCCGGGGGGCGATGGGCGCGCAGGGCGGCGAGCTGCGAACGCTGTGGGAAGCGCCCGCGGGCACCGACATCGTCGACCTCGCCCCCACCGGCGGCGGTCAGCGCCTGGCGCTGTCGGTGCACGAGGGCGCCGACTGGCGGCTGCTGGAGATCGACCCTGCCCAGCCGCAGGCCGCGCCCAAGCTGCTGCTGCGTCGCGCCCACCCCATCGCGTCGCTGCGCGCCGGTGCCAAGGGGCTGGAGATGGTGCTGGTCGACGAAGGCCAGTACAACGCCTGGCGACTGGCTGGCGGCCGGCTCGAAAGGCTGACCCACAGCCACACCGCGGTGATCGAGCAGTCCGGCAGCGCCGCCGACGGCAGCCTGGCCAGCGTGAACGTCGTGCCCGGTGGCTACGAATTGCGGCGCCTGGCCGCCACGCCGCCACTTCAGACGCTGGACGCCGACACACGCGAAGCACCCCCGGCCGCGCCGGCGGCCGCCGGGAACGCCGACACCTCGCTCGGCGAAGGCCGGTCGTATGCCGCCTGGCGATCGGTCTATCCGCGTTCGTGGCTGCCCGCCATCACCTCCGACCGCGGCCTCACCGCGTACGGCGCCTCCACCTTCGGGGGTGACGCGCTCGGCTTCCATGCCTATGCCGCGCTGCTGCAGTGGGAGACTTCGCAGCACGAGGCGATCGGCAGCCTGGAGTACCTGTTCCTGGGCAGCAACGACTTCGCCATCACGCGCACCCTCAGCGCGCGCGCCTGGACCGGCGACAGCGGCAACGAACGCACCACCATCTACGACCGCCGCACGCGCGCCCAGTGGGTGAGCCTGCTGCCCTGGCTGCGGCTGGAAAGGCGCATCGCCTTCGGCGTCGGCGCCGCGATCGACCGCCTGGAGCAGGTGGACGTGGACAGCGCCACCCAGACCCGCCGGCGCGACGAGCGCGTGGCCGCGGCGCTGTTCGACTTCGACACCCGCGGCACCAACTGGTACGCCGAAGGTCCCAACCGCGGTGGCCGCGGCACGCTGCTGTACGAGACCTATCGCCCCTTCTCCAGCGGCACCGACGCCAATGCGCCGCACTACACCGGCGCCGTGCTGCGCGCCGACCTGCGCGGCTTCGTGCCGCTGGGCCGCAGCGTGCTGGCGCTGCGCTGGACCGAAGCGCGCGCGAAGGGCACGACCGAAGCCTTCCAGCTGGGCGGCGCCACCGACGAGCAGCTGCAGTACGGCCCGGTGCTCAACAGCCGCAACCTGGCGTTCCGCGGCTATCGCGGCGACGAACCCGAGCTGCGCGGTCGCGACGCCCGCGTCGCCACCGTCGAGTTCCGCACGCCGCTGGCCGACATCGACCGCCACGGCATGGTGCCGCCTTTCGGCATCGACCGCCTGTCGGCGATGGCCTTCGTCGAAGCGGGCGGTGCCTGGTCGGCCGGCAACGGCCCCGACCGCTGGCGCAAGAGCGTGGGCTTCGAACTGCTGGGCGAGGTGCGCGCGCTCTACGCGCTGGGCCTGGACCTGCGGCTGGGCGTGGCCAGCGCGCTGGACGAGCCGAAGGGCACCCGCGTCTACCTGCGCATCGGGCGCGGGTTCTGAACCGGGCCTGGGGCCGGGCGGCGTGCCGCCCGGCCGCGCCGCGGGGCTAGGGCTTCGAAGCCGCGTAGCCGGCCGCGAACTCCTCGGGGCTGAGCAGGCCGTCCTTGTCCTTGTCCAGTTGGTGGAAGCGTTCGGCCACAGCCGGCAGGCGCGCCACCTCGTCGCGCGAGAGGCGGCCGTCCTGGTTGGCGTCCAGCCGCTTGAAGACGGCGGCGGCGGCCTCCGGCGGCGTGGCCGTCAGGCCGGGCTGGGTGGTCTGGGCCTGCGCGCCGAAGGCCGCCAGGGCGGCGGCCAGCAAGGTGGCGTAGGCGAGTCGTCGGGTCGGGCGTTGCATGAGGAAGACCTCCTGAGCGGTTTCGGAAGCCTGCATTGCAGCCCCGTCCGCGCCGCCGAGGCCAGCGCTCTTGCGCCACGTTTCCCGGTTTACCCTCAGAGTCAACGAGCTTACCGAGAGAAGCGTACGCACACTTTCAGGTGTCCCGAACAGCCTTCAGGCGAGCGCCTCGACGGTGCCGCGCAGGCGAACGATGCCGCGGCAGTACTTGGAGAATCGGCTCTCGACCAGCCCGACGTCGGAGAACACGCGCCCCTGGCGCGCCTCGGCCTTGATCTCGAGCACCGACAGCGCGTCGTCGGCCCAGGCCAGGCCCGCGCGGCCGATGGCAGGGCAGGCCCGGTAGCGGATGCGCAGGTCCAGCGTCACCCGCGCCCGGCCTTCGCCGACGACGAAGTAGCGGCGCTCGTAGCTCACCTGCAGCTGCGGCCGCACCCAGGCCGGCACCAGCGCGCCCAGCGCCGCCCGCAGTGCCGGCAGGTCGGCGGCCTGCACCGGATGCACGGACTTCTCGCGCCCGGCGGCCAGCGTGGTCTTGCGCTCGAGCTGTCCGCTGAAGGGGAAGGTCAGCTCGGCCGGGCCGTACCAGCGCAGGCGCAGTTTCGAGCGCGGGGTGATGCCTTCCTCGCCGTCCTCGTGGTCGCGCAGCTCGGCGCTGTCGAAGTAGATGGAATTGACCGTGCGCGCGGCGTGCTGCGGGCGCGCGCGCAGCGCCTGCACCGCGCCGGACAGCACCGCGACGCTGGCGTGCGGGTACTTGACCTCAACGCGCCGGAACTTCGACGGTGCTGACGTCGTCATGCGAGACCTTTCCGCGGCAGCTCATGGCGTGCACGTGCACCGAGCCGCCGCCGTGCTCGGACTTCTTCTGGTAGGCCGAGATGCAGTTCTTGCGCACGTCGGCGTCCAGCCGGACGACCGTGACGCGCGCCAGGTCCTTGCCGACCACGCCTTGGTCCGAAGACCGCACCTGCAGGCTTTCGAATCGTGCCTGCGAACGTTCGCCGACCGAGGCGCCCTTGTCGGTGCAGCCTTCCACCTGCACCTGGCCGAAGCGATAACGGCCGTAGCTGACGTCGATGCAGTCATTGCCCGCGCCCTTCACCTGCACGCGCGCGATCTCGAAGTCGGAGAAGTCGGCGTCCAGCGCGTCCTGCGCGGCGTCGGCGATCTGCACCCGATCGAGCCGGCCGCGGGCGCGGATCAGGTTCACCGAGTCCTCGCAGTGGGCGTCCTGGACCGAGAGCGTGCCGCCTTCCAGTCGCGTGTCCAGCAGCGTGAGACAGCCCGTGATCATGCGTGCGTCGACGCGCTCGGCCTCGTCCTGCCCGCCATGGGGCGTGCGGTCGCGCAGCTCGATCGTGTCGCCCGCCGAGACCGTGCCGGTGACGATGACGCGCGAGCCTTCGCCCAGCAGCGTCAGCTGCAGCCGGCGCGGCCGAGTCGAAGGCTCGCTGCGCACGTGCAGCCATTCGTTGTCGGGCACCGAAAGCGTCAGGTCGCGCTCGCCGAAGACCACGTGTTCCATGCGACGCCGCGCGCTGCCGTCGTCGCGCTGCGGCGCGACGACGGGGAACAGCCTGTCCTCGCCCGCCGGTTCGTCAGCGCCCAGCCAGCGCTTGACTTCGGCCTGGGCGATGTCGCCGCAGTCGCGCAGGCGGCCGGCTTCGTCGGCGGTGCAGGCCTGGAACCGGCCGTCGAGCAGGGCGAGCGCGCGCAACCGCAGCGCGCCGGCGTGCGGCTCGGCCAGGGGCAGCGGCAGCGACGGCGGCGTCAGGTAGCTGCCGAGCCTGGGCTCGCCGAAGTCGGGCGCGAACCGCGGCAACCGGCGTGCCGTGGCCAGCACGTCGGTGGCGGCGCATACCTGGGCCGGCGTGAGGTCGCGGCCGGCGCGCTGGCGCATGCGTTCGCGCACGCGCCGCAGATCGGACTGTTCCGCGGCTGTCAGCACCACCGACTGCATCGCCCGCTGGTCGCACGGGGCGAGATCAAGAGCGGGTAGCGCGACGTCTCGGGTGTAGGCCCGCCGTGGCGCCCGACCACGGCCGAGACCGCGAAGGCCGAGACGGCGTTCATCGCGATCGCCGCCTTCGTCGGCGAGGCCTTGATGTATTCGGCGTTCTGCACCTTGGCCGAGACGGGGACCGGCAGGTCGGTGCGCTTGAGCCGGCGGTTGAGCCACATCTGGCGTTCGTCCTGCCGCAGGATGGGCGACTCGGTGATGCCGAAGCGTTCCATGAACTCCTTGGCCGGCGTCTCCTGCAGGATCATCGGCTGCGCGCTGCCGTGCATCAGCATCGTCACGTTGCGCGCGTAGGGCGTCGGGTAGCCCAGGGTCTCCATCAGCACCGACCAGAACAGGTGCTCGTCGCCATTGCGCGTCTCGGGCAGCAGCAGGCGCAGGCGCGTCATGCCACCCACGCTGCCGTCGGACAGCTTGATCGCGAGCGAGCTCGTCAGCATGCTGCCGTTGCCGGTGGACAGGTGGTCCTTCCAGTCGCCCTGGATCCGCATCTTCGCCTTCAGGCGGCGCCCGCCGACGACGACATGCGCCGGCATGTCCACCTTGTAGCGGTCGTCGATGATGCGGTCGTCGCCGGTCGAGGCGCGCAGGATCAGCTTCTGGTAGCGCTTGAAGGTCTTCGAGTCGAGCACGATCTCGATGTGGTCCGGCACGTCGGGCTCGAACATCGGTTCGAAGCCGGCGGCCCGCACCGGTGCCGCCGCCAGCAGCGCCAGCGCGGCCGCCAGCAGACGTCTGCCGCGCATCTCAGAGGGCCCGGATCGAGATCGAGCTGATGCCGTCCATCGGCCGGTGCCGCTGCTCCAGGGCCAGGCAGGCCGCCATGTCGGGCAGCAGCGCGGCCACCTCGAAGCGCCGCGTGCCCTGTTCGTTCAGGTAGGCCAGGGTCTTGATCGAGCGCGGCTCCAGCTGCAGCTGCTCGAACACCGCCGCGTCGCCGCAGACCAGGTACTCGCAGCTGCCGCCGGTGCGTTCCTCGGCCGGGATCCAGCGCGGTGCCAGCCGCGAAGCGCCGGCGATCACGACCGTCGCCGCGATCATCACGCCCACCAGCCCGGCCGCGAGCCAGGGCTTGACGCCCGCCGTCACGCCCAGCGTCACCAGGCCGAAGAGCAGGGCCAGTTCGTACACGCCCTTGACCGGCGTGCGGTAGCGGATGATGGACAGCGCCCCCAGCATGCCCAGCGAAAGCAGCACGCTCGACGAGATGGCCTTCGTGATGACCAGGGCGATCAGCGGCAGCAGGCACCCGGCCAGCAGGTAGTTGCGGGTGCGGTAGACGGCGCTCACCGTCACCGAGTTGACCAGCATGAGCAGTAGGCCCCCCAGCGTGACAAGCAGGGCGACGACGGCGTATTCGGTCATGTGGGTCGGCGGCCGGGACGACCGCGCAATGATTTCAGCGTCTTCCCCAAGAATAGCGCTATTGTCCCGCCGGTCCCGGTCACCGCAGCTGCCGCCGTGCCTTCACCGCCGCCGCGAGGCCCTCCAGCAACGGCCCCGTGTCGTCCCAGCCCAGGCAGGCGTCAGTGATGCTCTGGCCGTAGGCCAGCTTCGCCGGGTCGTCCTTGCCCGGGCTGAACTTCTGCGCACCGGCGTGCAGGTGGCTTTCGACCATGACGCCGAAGATGCAGCGTGTGCCGCCGGCGATCTGCCCGCCCACGTCCTGCATCACGTCGACCTGGCGCTGGTGCTGCTTGCTGCTGTTGGCGTGGCTGGCGTCGATCATCAGCCGGCAAGGCAGCTTGGCGGCTTCGATCTCCTTGCAGGCCGCGGCCACGTTCTCGGCGTCGTAGTTGGGCGCCTTGCCACCGCGCAGGATGACGTGGCAGTCCTAGCTTGGCGGCTTCCAGCTCGGCGCAGGCGGCGGCCACGTGGTCGGCGTCGTAGTTGGGCGTCTTGCCGCCGCGCAGGATGACGTGGCAGTCCCTGTTGCCCTTGGTCTCGACGATCGCGACCTGGCCGTTCTTGTGCACCGAGAGGAAGTGGTGCGGCCGCGCCGCGGCCTGGATGGCGTCGATGGCGATGCGGATGTTGCCGTCGGTGCCGTTCTTGAAGCCGACCGGTGCGCTCAGTCCGGAAGCCAGCTCACGGTGGACCTGGCTTTCGGTGGTGCGGGCGCCGATCGCGCCCCAGGCGATCAGGTCGCCGATGTACTGCGGGCTGATCACGTCCAGGAACTCGCTGCCCGCCGGCATGCCCAGGCGGTTGATGTCCAGCAGCAGCTGGCGCGCGATGCGCAGCCCTTCGTGGATGCGGTAGCTCTCGTCCAGGTAGGGGTCGTTGATGAGCCCCTTCCAGCCCACCGTGGTGCGCGGCTTCTCGAAGTACACGCGCATCACCACTTCCAGCTCGCCGGCATGGCGGTCGCGCTCGGCCTTCAGCCGGCGCGCGTATTCCAGCGCGGCGGCGGGGTCGTGGATCGAGCAGGGGCCGATGATGACCAGCAGCCGGTCGTCCTCGCCCTGCATGATGCGGCGGATGTGGCCGCGCGTGTCGCCGATGAGCCGTTCCACCGGCGTGCCCGCGATCGGGAAGAAGCGGATCAGGTGCTCCGGCGGCGGCAGCGGCGTGATGTCGCGGATGCGCTGGTCGTCGGTCTGGCTGGTCTTCTCGCTCAGGGCGTAGCGGCCGTCGGCGGCGACGGGGGTGGCGGGCTTCGGACTCATCATGGCGTGCTCTGGTCGTTTGGCGCGGGCAACAAAAAACCGCCGGGGCTGCCGGCGGTTTCTGGGGGTGCTTCGCGTCGTCTTCTTCTACGCGCTGGCCTCTCCAGCCGCCGGTGGCAGCGAGAACCAGAAGTACGCAAAGATGAACGCGGCGCGTTGCATGGAGGCGGACTCTATCACAGCGTTCCGCGCGCTTTCCAGGTCGCCTCGAACTCGTCCATCAGGCGGTTCATGCGCGCCACCAGGGCCTGGTAGGGCGCGGCCTGGGCGAGGTCGATGCCCGCCTTCACGTAGAGCGTGTACGGGTAGTCGGAACCTCCGGCCTTCAGCAGGTTGATGAAGCGGTCGCGCGCCGGGGCGCCTTCCTTCGCGATGGCTTCGGCGAACTGCGCCGCGCCGACGATCGAGCTGGCGTACTGCCACACGTAGTAGCCGCGGAAGAAGTGGCTGACGTAGGCCCACTCGTTGCAGTAGACGGGGTCGATCGACATCACGCCCTCGGCCTCGCCGTAGTAGCGCCGCGCGACCCCGCAGTACAGGTCGGTCAGGCGGGCGCCGGACAGCGCGCGCCCCTGTTCCACTTCCTGGTTGATGGCGAGCTGGAACTCGGCGAACATCACCTGGCGGAAGAACGTGGTGCGGATCATCTCCAGCCCTTCGCCGATGTAGAAGAGCTTCTCCTCGCGCGTCTTGGCCTTCGCGCTCAAATGGTCCAGCAACAGCATCTGGTTGCCGATCGAGGCCGATTCGGCAATGAAGGTCGCGTAGCCTGCCTTGTCGTAGGGCTGGGCGGCATTGGCCAGCAGCGTGTGCACCGCGTGGCCGGCCTCGTGCGCCAGCACCGATGTCGACTCGAAGTCTCCGTTGTGGTTGAGCAGCAGGTAGGGGTGCACGTCGTAGGCGGCCCCCGCCATGTAGCCGCCCGAGGCCTTGCCGGGGCGGGGGTGGCTGTCGATCCAGGGCGAAGCCAGCGTGCGCTTCAGCAAGGCGCCGTACTCCTCGCCCAGCGGCGCCAGCGCTTCCAGCGTGACCGCCTTCGCGCGTTCCAGGTCCCAGCGTTCGTGCGACTTCGCGCGCACCAGCGGCGGGTAGTTGTCGTAGTAGGCCAGGCGGCCGGGGATGCCCAGCACCTTCTGGCGCAGCCGCAGGTAGCGGTGCAGCGTGGGCAGGGCCTCGTTGGCCTGCCGGACCAGCGTGCGGTACACGGCCGGCGGCATGTTGTCGTTGAAGAGCGCCGCGTCCAGCGTGGTCTCGTGACGGCGCGCGCGCGCCACGAACACGTCGGCCAGCACCTGGGTGGCCAGGTTGGCGCCCAGCGTGCCCTGCTGGCGCTTGAAGGTGCCGAAGAAACCGTCGAAGACCTTCTTGCGGTCGCTGCGCACCGCGCTCGTGCGGGCCGCCTCGAAACCGCTCGTGGTGAGCGTGACCGTCTTGCCGTCGGCCAGCTTCAGCTTCGCGGCCGGGAATTCGGCATCGGTGATCTGCTCGAAGACCGAAGTGGGCTGGCCCAGCGCCGGCCCCGCCGCGGCCAGCAGCGCCTCGCTTTCGGGGGCCAGCGTGTGGGCGGCAGTGCGCAGCGTGTCGTCCAGGTAGAAGTCGAAGCGCGCCTTCAGCACCGGGTCGCTGGCGACCATCGCCTTCACCCGTTCGGCGCCCAGTCCCTGGACCGCGGGCGCCAGCCAGGCGGACTTCTCGGTGATGCGCGCCCACAGCGCGCGCATGCGCTGGCGCCGCTCCTGCGCACGAGGTTCGCGCAAGTCCTCGTCGCCCGAGAGGCTGGCCCAGACCCACAGGCGCGAGCTCTCGCGCTGCACGTCGCTCACCGCCACCAGCGCCTCGCGCAGCGTGGCCGCGCTGTCGCCCAGCGTGGGCTTGAAGCGGTCCAGCGCGTCGGCCCTGGCCTGCACCTGCCCGAAGGCGGCCTCCCAGGCCGCCAGGTCGGGGTACAGGTCGCGCAGGTCCCAGCGCTGCTGGGCGCCGGCGGCGGCCGCCAGGAGGGTGAACGCGAGTGCGATGGCGCCGCGGCGCCACGGGGGGCTCTTCATTTCGGGGTCACTCCCTGCGGTGGGTCTAGTAGCTCTGGGCCGCGAAGCCGGCCGCCTGCAGCGCGCGCACGACCTCCTGCACGTGGGCCGGGTTGCGCGTCTGCAGCACCAGCTCGACCTCGACGTTCTGTGCCGAGAGCGTGGAAAAGGCGCGCTGGTGGTGCACCTCGTCGATGTTGGCGCCGGCCTCGGCCACCGCGGCGGTGATGCGCGCCAGCACGCCGGGCGTGTCGCGCGCGCCGACGCGGATGCGTGCCAGCCGCCCGGCACGGACCATGCCGCGGCCGATGATGGCCGACAGCAGCATGGGGTCGATGTTGCCGCCGCACAGCACCAGGCCCACCTTGCGGCCGGCGTGGCGCGCCGGTTCCTTCAGCAGCGCGGCCAGGCCGGCGGCGCCGGCGCCTTCGACCAGGGTCTTCTCGATCTCGAGCAGCATCACGATGGCCTGCTCGATGTCGCCTTCGTCCACCAGCACCAGGTCGTCGGCCAGCCGGCCGATGATCTCGCGCGTGATCATCCCCGGCTGCCCGACCGCGATGCCTTCGGCGATGGTGCCGTTGCCCTGCGGGTGGTGGGTGCCCTTGATGGCGTTCACCATGGCCGGGAAGCGCACGGTCTGGACGCCGATGATCTGCAGGTCCGGCTTGAGCGCGCGCGCCGCGGTGGCGATGCCCGCGAGCAGCCCGCCGCCGCCGACGGCGATGATCAGCGTCTCCAGGTCGGGCTGCGCGCGCAGCATCTCGAGCGCGATCGTGCCCTGGCCGGCGATCACCAGTTCGTCGTCGAACGGGTGCACGAAGCTCAGCCCCTGCGCGGCGGCCAGCGCCAGCGCGTGGTCGCGCGCCTCGTCGAAGGTCTCGCCATGCAGCACCACCTCGGCGCCGAAGCCCAGCGTGCGCTCCACCTTCACGGTGGGCGTGGCCACGGGCATCACGATCACCGCGCGCAGGCCCAGACGTTGCGCGTGGTGCGCCACGCCCTGCGCGTGGTTGCCGGCGGACGCCGCGATCACGCCCTTCACGCCTTCGAGCGACAGCGCCAGCAGCTTGTTGAGCGCGCCGCGTTCCTTGAACGAAGCGGTGAACTGCAGGTTCTCGAACTTCAGGAACACCTGGCAGCCGGCGATCTGGCCCAGCGTGCGGCTTTCGACGCAGGGCGTGTCCAGCACCTGGCCGGCCAGGCGGCCGGCGGCGGCCTGGATGTCGGCGAGTGAAACGCTCACGCGGTGCCGCCGACGGTGAGGCGTTCGATGCGCAGCGTCGGCTGGCCCACGCCCACCGGCACGCTCTGGCCTTCCTTGCCGCAGACGCCGACGCCGGTGTCCAGCTGCAGGTCGTTGCCGATCATGCTGACGCGCTTCAGCGCTTCGGGCCCGCTGCCGATGATGGTGGCGCCCTTCACCGGGTACAGCACCTTGCCGTTCTCGACCCAGAAGGCCTCGCTGGCGGAGAAGACGAACTTGCCGCTCGTGATGTCGACCTGGCCGCCGCCGAAGTTGGTGGCGTAGACGCCGCGCTTCATGGACGCGACGATCTCCTCGCGCGACTTGTCGCCGGCCAGCATGTAGGTGTTGGTCATGCGCGGCATCGGCAGGTGGGCGTAGCTTTCGCGGCGTCCGTTGCCGGTGGGCTTCACGCCCATCAGGCGCGCGTTCAGGCTGTCCTGGATGTAGCCGCGCAGGATGCCGTCCTCGATGAGCACGTTGCGCTGGCTGGCGCAGCCTTCGTCGTCGATGTTGAGCGAGCCGCGGCGGTCGGGCAGGGTGCCGTCGTCCAGTACGGTCACGCCCCTGGCCGCCACGCGCTGGCCGATGCGGCCGGAGAAGGCCGAGCTGCCCTTGCGGTTGAAGTCGCCTTCCAGGCCATGGCCCACCGCCTCGTGCAGCAGCACGCCGGGCCAGCCGGGGCCCAGCACCACCGTCATCTCGCCGGCCGGCACGGGGCGGCTTTCCAGGTTGGTGAGCGCCGCGTTGACGGCGTGGTCGACGTAGCTTTCGAGCACCGCGTCCTGGAAGTAGCCGAGTCCGAATCGGCCGCCGCCGCCGCCGGAGCCGATCTCGCGCCGGCCGTTCTGTTCGGCGATCACGGTGACGGACACGCGCACCAGAGGCCGCACGTCGGCGGCGCGGGTGCCGTCGGCGCGCGCCACCAGCACCACGTCGTATTCGGCCGCCAGGCCGGCCATCACCTGCACCACGCGCGGGTCCTTCGCGCGCGCCAGCTTCTCCACCTTCTCCAGCAGCGCCACCTTCTGCGCGCTGTCCAGGGTGGCGATGGGGTCGGTCGGGGCGTACAGCACGCGGCTGCCCGCGACCCGGGTGCGCGACTTCACGCGCACGCGGCGTTCCTGGCCGGCGGCGGCGATGGTGCGCACCGTGCGCGCGGCGTCCAGCAGCGAGGCTTCGGACAGGTCGTCGGAATAGGCGAAGGCCGTCTTCTCGCCTGCCACCGCGCGCACGCCCACGCCCTGGTCGATGCTGAAGCTGCCGCTCTTGACGATGCCTTCCTCCAGGCTCCAGCCCTCGTGGCGCGTGGTCTGGAAGTAGAGGTCGGCATCGTCGACGCGGTGCTCGCCGATCAGCGCGAGCGCCTGGGCGAGCGACGCCTCGGACAAGCCGTACGGGTCGAGCAGCTGGGCCTGTGCCAGGGCCAGTCGCTCCAGGGTCGGTTCACGCGTGATCATGGGTCGAGGATTCTAGGGAGCGAGCAGCAGTTGGCACCCGACAAGCTTCTTTACCCAGATTCACGTCGCGGCGGTGCGCGGAGCGCCGCGCAGCTTCGTTGTGGCGAGGCGCTCGGCACACATCACCGACGCCAGAGCAACCACCAGAGGACATCAACATGAACCTGCGCCCCCTTCCCGCGATCACCCTGCTCGTCACCACGCTGCTGTCGGCCCAGGCGGCCCTCGCCGCCGAGACCCCGCGCGCCGATCAGCGTGAAGCCAACCAGTCGGCCCGCATCGCGCAGGGCGCCGCCTCGGGCTCGCTGACCGGCCGCGAACAGCGCCGGCTGAACCGCGAGCAGAAGGCGATCAACAAGGCCGAGCAGAACGCCAAGGCCGATGGCGTGGTCACGCCCCAGGAGCGCCGCAAGCTGCACCGGGCACAGAACGCCGCCAGCCGCGACATCTACCGCCAGAAGCACGACGCCCAGGTCAAGCCTTGAGCTCGAGCGCCCGCGCGTAGAGCGCGTTGCGCGGCGCGCCGCTGATCTCGGCGGCCAGCGAGACGGCCTGCTTCAGCGGCAGTTCGCGCAACAGCACCAGCAGCGTGCGCAGCGCGGCATCGGGCAGGTCGTCCGCTGCCGCGGGTTCCTGCAGCGCATGCAGCACCAGCACGAACTCGCCGCGCTCGCGGTTCGGGTCCGCGCTGAGCCAGGCGGGCAGCTCGCGCGACGGCATCGTGGCGATGGTCTCGAACTGCTTGGTCAGCTCGCGGCACAGCGTCACGGTTCGGTCCGGGGCCGCTTCGGCCAGGGCCGAGGCGAGCGCGGCGATGCGGTGCGGGGCTTCGAACAGCACCTGCGTCGGCGGGTCCACCGCCAGCCGCTGCAGCGCCCGCTCGCGGTCCGCGCCCTTGGCCGGCGGGAAGCCGACGAACCGATGGCCACCTGGCGCGGCATCGCCGGCCACGCTCAAGGCCGCCATCACGCTGCTCGCGCCGGGCACCGGCACCACCGGATGACCGCGCCGACGCACGGCGGCCGTGACGACGGCGC